>CAJFTM010000017.1:4804-33149 GCA_904419945.1 uncultured Clostridia bacterium | reverse complement strand
TTTTGCGGTCTTTTTCTATGCTGTGAATATCCGGTATATAGTATCCCTTTCTTTTACCTCTTTTGGGGTAAAGCATTAAATACAAATCAGAATCGCGCAACGTAGCGGGTAAAGGCAATTTCAAATTCAATTCCTTCGCTCTTTTTATCGTCTTGATGACAGTAGTACGCGAGCAACCACAAATGGTCGCTATCTGCGTATTGGTATTCCCTTTACTATAATATAAAAGTATTGACTTATAATCGGTCATTTCGGCACCATCCTTGTCCATACTATACCACATATGGAGAAAAAAATCAAGTGTTCAACTTATATGGAAATACCCTTTTTCGAGCCCGTTTCAAGGCGTTTTTGACATGCAAAAAGGGCTTACCCCATTATCGGGGTAAGCCCTAAAAACACAATATCTTGTGGTACAATTTAGTTAAACCACTATATATGTTTACCTCGGACGTTTAATATTTGCCTGCGCAGCCGCGAGACGAGCGATCGGGACGCGGAACGGCGAGCAGGAAACATAGTTGAGGCCGATCTCGTGGCAGAACTCGATGGAGGAAGGATCGCCGCCGTGCTCACCGCAGATGCCGCAGTGCAGGGTCGGACGGGTCTCGCGGCCGAGCTGAACGGCCATCTTCATCAGTTTGCCGACGCCGACCGTATCCAGACGGGAGAACGGATCGGACTCGTAGATCTTGTTCTTGTAGTAGGCGGGCAGGAACTTGCCGGCGTCGTCACGGGAGAAGCCGAAGGTCATCTGCGTGAGGTCGTTCGTGCCGAAGCAGAAGAACTCTGCCTCTTTCGCGATCTCGTCTGCGGTGAGCGCCGCGCGCGGGATCTCGATCATCGTGCCGACTTCATACTTGAGGTCGACGCCCGAAGCCTTGATCACTTCGTCTGCAGTTTTGACGACGATATCCTTCACGAACTTCATTTCCTTGACCTCGCCGGTGAGCGGGATCATGATCTCGGGAACGATGTTCCAATCCGCATGACGGCCCTTGACGGCGATCGCTGCCTTGATGACCGCGTTGGTCTGCATCACGGCGATCTCCGGATAGGTGACGCACAGGCGGCAGCCGCGGTGACCCATCATCGGGTTGAACTCGTGCAGGTCGGAGATGATCTGCTTGATCTGTGCGACCGTCTTGCCCTGCGCCTTGGCGAGCGCCTCGATGTCCGCCTCCTCGGTCGGGACGAACTCATGCAGAGGCGGGTCGAGGAAGCGGATGGTGACGGGGTAGCCGCCCAGCGCTTCAAACAGACCTTCAAAGTCTGCCTGCTGCATCGGCTCGATCTTGGCGAGAGCCGCTTCGCGCTCTTCGACCGTCTCCGAGCAGATCATTTCGCGGAAGGCGTCGATGCGGCCTTCGCCAAAGAACATGTGCTCGGTACGGCACAGGCCGATGCCCTGCGCGCCGAACGCGGCGGCCTGCTTTGCATCCTTCGGGGTGTCTGCATTGGTACGGACGCCCAAAGCCTTATACTTGTCGGCGAGATCCATGATACGGCCGAAATAGCCGCTGTTGGGATCTGCGGGAACGGTCGGAATGAGGCAGTCGTAGATGTTGCCGGTGGAGCCGTCCAGCGAGATGCCGTCGCCTTCGTGGTACACTTTGCCGGCGAGGTTGAACTGCTTGTTCTCCTCATCCATCTTGATGTCGCCGCAGCCGGAGACGCAGCAGGTGCCCATGCCGCGCGCAACGACGGCCGCGTGGGAGGTCTGGCCGCCGCGGACGGTCAGGATGCCCTGCGCATACTTCATGCCCTCGATGTCCTCCGGGGAGGTCTCGAGGCGGACGAGGACGACCTTTTCGCCCTTCTTGCCCTTTTCGACGGCGTCTTCTGCGGTGAAGACGATGGAGCCGGCAGCGGCGCCCGGGGAAGCCGCGATGCCCTTGCCGACGACGTTCTCCTTGTCCGCCTTTTTCAGGGCGTTGGGGTCGAACTGCGGGTGCAGGAGCATATCGAGCGACTTCGCATCGATCTGCATGAGAGCTTCCTGCTCGGTGATCATGCCCTCGTCGATGAGGTCGCAGGCGATCTTTATCGCCGCGGCAGCGGTACGCTTGCCGTTACGCGTCTGCAGCATGTAGAGTTTGCCGTTCTCGACGGTGAACTCCATATCCTGCATGTCGCGGTAATGATTTTCGAGGATCTTGCAGACTTCCTGGAACTGCTTGTACACATCCGGGAAGATGTCTGCCATCTTAGAAATGGGCATCGGGGTGCGGACGCCTGCGACGACGTCTTCGCCCTGGGCGTTGGTCAGGAACTCGCCCATGAGGCCCTTTTCGCCGGTCGCGGGGTTACGCGTGAACGCGACGCCCGTGCCGCAATTGTCGCCCATGTTGCCGAACGCCATCATCTGCACGTTGACCGCGGTACCCCAGCTGTACGGGATGTCGTGGTCCATACGGTAGACGTTTGCGCGGGGGTTGTCCCACGAACGGAACACCGCCTTGATCGCGCCGAAGAGCTGTTCCTTCGGGTCGGAGGGGAAGTCGGAACCGATCTTCGCCTTGTACTCCGCCTTGAACTGCTCGGCGAGCTTTTTCAGGTCGTCGGCGGTCAGCTCGACGTCCTGCGTGACGCCCTTCTCTTCCTTCATCTTATCGATGAGCTGCTCGAAATATTTTTTGCCGACTTCCATAACGACGTCCGAATACATCTGGATGAAGCGGCGATAGCAGTCGTATGCCCAACGGGGGTTGCCGGATTTGGCGGCGAGCGTCTCCACGACTTCCTCGTTCAGACCGAGGTTGAGGATGGTGTCCATCATGCCCGGCATGGAAGCGCGCGCACCCGAACGAACGGAGACGAGCAGCGGGTTTTCCTTGTCGCCGAATTTTTTGCCGCAGACCTGTTCCATCTTGTCGATGTAGTCCATGATCTCGGCCTGGATCTCGGGATTGATCTGGCGGCCGTCCTCATAATACTGCGTGCAGGCCTCGGTGGAGATGGTGAAGCCCTGCGGAACGGGAAGACCGATGTTGGTCATTTCCGCGAGGTTCGCGCCCTTACCGCCGAGCAACTCGCGCATCTTCGCGTTGCCCTCCGTAAAGAGGTAGCAATACTTCTTTGCCATAGAAAATTTTTCCTCCTGATAAGATTTCGGAATTTTTAGTCTGTTCCAACGCTTCTATTTTAATACACTTTCCAGCAAAATTCAAGTGAAACGCCGATATTTTTGGAATTTTTTGCAATGTTTTTACAACAAACACGCTTTCCGCCCCGAAATACCGATGCCGTGCGCAAAGCCGCTCCCTATAAAATGGCTATGTATTCGCCGAGGGCGCGCACCTCTGCCTCCGTGCGCGCACGAAAGCCTGCTTCCAGCAGTTTGAGAGCGCGTTTTGCCGAGTCGAAAGCGATCGCCGAGGCGTCATACGGCAAGCCCGCACACTTGCGCAGCAGCTGCAGCGTCCCCTCGCTCACGCCTGCCCCGCGCGCACATTCGGCACAGTAAAAACCGCCCCCGGCGATATCAAAATACGCCCGCCCCTCGATGGGCGCTCCGCAGGCGGCGCACGTCACAAAATCCGGCCGATAACCGGACAGATCGAGCGCTTTCAAAATAAACGTAATGAGCACCTCCGCTTCCTTCCCCTCGCACATCGAGCGCAGTGCGTCGACCGCGTAGAGGAAGAGCGCCTCGTTGACGATCCCGTCAAACAGGAGGGCGTCGCAGATACCGGCGAGCGAAGCGGCCGCATACAGTTTTTCCACGCTGGCGCGCAGCCCGTAGAACCCGTCGGTATTGGCGGCGGAGATGACGGTGGCGCGCTCGCCGCGCACGGCGAGCACATATTCTGCAAAGCAGAACGGCTGCGCCGCAAACCGCAGCTTCGCCCCCGCCTTGCGCACGCCTTTACAGGCGGCGGAAAGTTTGCCCCGCTGCAGCGTAAACAGGGTGAGCATGCGGTCGCTCTCCCCATAATCGGCCGTGCGCAGCACGAGTGCATCCACCTTGATCTCCATTCCGCTCCTCCGGCCGCCGACAGGCGGCGCACAAAATGCGGGAAGGGGCGCTGCGCCCCTTCCCCCTCTCTTACTTTTTCAGTTGACGGTACAGCATGTAGTAAGACAGGCTGCCCGTACGGCGGAAGAGCTTCCATGCGATCTCCGCCGTGTCTTCATCTTTGATAAACCGAGCCATCGCATCCCTCCGCCATCAGTATGCGCAGCAAGGGGCCTTGGTTTGCGCGGCAAATTCTGTCAGTGCCGCTCCTTCAGTTCCGTACAGACATCCGAGAGCTTGATGCCCGCGTTGGCGAGCAGGACCATGACGTGATAGAAGAGATCGGCACACTCGCCGACGATCTCTTCGCGCTCCCCGCCTTTGGCTGCGATCGCCAGTTCGACCGCCTCTTCGCCCGCCTTTTTGGCGATCTTGTCCACGCCCTTTTCAAAGAGGTAGGTGGTGTAGCTCCCCTCCGCAGGATGATCGCGACGATCCTCGACGATGCGCTGGAGCTTTCCGAGCATTTCCGCCCCGACGCCGCACTCCTGCACGGGCGTGTAAAAGCAAGAATAATTGCCCGTATGGCAAGCCGCCCCGACCTGTTCCACCTTCAGCAGGACGCAGTCTCGATCGCAGTCGATATAGACGCCGCGTACCCGCTGCAAATGGCCGCTCTCTTCCCCCTTTTTCCAGAGTTTTTGGCGGGAACGGCTCCAATAATGGGCATACCCCGTTTCCAGCGTCTTGCGGTACGCCTCTTCATTCATATACGCCTGCATGAGCACTTCGCCGCTTTCATAATCCTGCGCGATCGCGCAGACCAGCCCGCGGCCGTCAAATTTGAGTTCTTCCATGGTCAGATCCTCCGCACGGGGATGCCCTGCCCCGCAAGATATTCTTTGAGTTCCCCCATATCGATCTCGCCGAAATGGAAGAGAGATGCGGCGAGCGCCGCGTCTGCCCCGCCCTCCGTGAGGACGTCGGCAAAGTCGCGCATGCAACCCGCCCCGCCCGACGCGATGACGGGCACGTTGACTGCTTCCGCCGCGCGGCGGGTCAGCTCGAGGTCATAGCCCGCCTTTGTGCCGTCTCGGTCCATACTGGTGAGCAGCACCTCGCCCGCACCCATGCCGACCGCACGGCGGATCCACTCGATGGCGTCCAGCCCGGTATTGACCCGGCCGCCGTTGAGATAGACGTCCCACGAACCGCGCTCGTTGCGCTTGGCGTCCACCGCCAGCACGACGCACTGCGCGCCGAATTTCCGCGCGGCCTCGCCGATGAGGGCAGGGTCGCGGATGGCGGCCGAGTTGACGGCGATCTTGTCCGCCCCTGCCGCGAGCAGGCGGCGGAAATCCTCCGTCGAACGGATGCCGCCGCCCACGGTGAGCGGGATGAATACCTGCTCGCTCGCGCGGCTGAGGATATCGACGGCGGTCTCCCGCCCGTCGCTGGACGCGGTGATGTCCAAAAAGACGATCTCATCTGCGCCGATCTGATCGTATGCCTTGGCGATCTCGACGGGGTCGCCGGCGTCGATCAGGTTGACGAAATTGACGCCCTTGACGACCCTGCCGCGGTCGATGTCGAGGCAGGGAATGATGCGTTTAGCCAGCACGCGGCTTCCTCCTATATTTTGCGGGCCGACCGCCCGCAACAGAAATTACTTCGTTTCGTACGCGGCGATCGCTGCCTTGAGATCGATCGTGCCCTCGTACAGTGCCTTGCCGAGCACCGCCCCGTATACGCCGCGCTCCTGCAGGGCGCGCAGATCCTCCATCGAAGAGATGCCGCCGCTGGCGATGATAGAGAGGCCCGTCTCTTCCTGCATGTGCACCGTCGCCTCCACGTTCGCGCCCTCCATGGCGCCATCCTTATCGATGTCCGTAAACAGGGCACAGCGAATGCCCATGCAGTGGCACTTTTTACCGAAATCGACAGCGGAGATGTCCGTCATCTGCGTCCAGCCCTGCACGGCAAAGCGGCCGTCCTTCGCGTCGATGCCGGCGACGATCTTTTCCGGGAACTGATACGTTGCGAGGGCAAACTCATCCGGATGCATTGCCGCCATCGTGCCGAGCACGACGCGGTCCGCGCCCGCATCCAAACGGCGGCGGATATCGACGATGCGGCGCAGGCCTCCCCCGCTCTGCACGAACACATGGAAGCGCTTTTTGATCTCGGTCAGAATCGTGTCGATTCCGCTCTCGCCCGAAAAGGCGCCCGCAAGGTCGACGACGTGCAGCCATTCGGCGCCCGCCTCCACCCACTTTTCAGCAAATTCGATGGGGTCGCCGTATTCGGTGACCTGATTTTTATCCCCCCTGTACAGGCGGACCGCCTTGCCATTCAGGATATCGATCGCAGGAAACAGAATCATAATATTACTCCTTTGGCGGTTTTTCCGCGCGCCGCCATCCGGCGGCATAAATTACGAAAGTTGCGCCCTGCCGCTTAAAGGCGGCAGAAATTTTGCAGCAGCCGCAGCCCCGCAGCGCCGCTCTTTTCGGGGTGGAACTGTACGCCGTAGGCGCTGCCGGACCACACGGCCGAAGGATAGTCGACAAAATAGTCTGTCATGGCCGCCGCATATGCGTCCGCGCAATCGGCGCGATAGCTATGCACAAAATAGAAGCGGGAATCCTCCGCAATGCCGTCGAACAGCGGCGTGCGCAGGCGGAAAACGCGGTTCCAGCCGATCTGCGGGATCTTCCCCTCCGTAAAGCGCACGACTCTGCCGGGAACGATGCCGAGGCCCTTCCACACGCCGTCTTCGTAGCTCTCTTCGAGCAGGAACTGCATCCCGAGGCAGATGCCGAGCAGCTTTGTGCCCGCCCCGACGCGGTCCAGGACATACCGATCCAGCCCCCGCGCACGGAGCTCCGCCATGCCCGCGCCGAAGGACCCGACGCCCGGCAGGATGAGCCGCTCGCACCCGTCCAATACGGCCGCCTCCCCCGAAATGAGGGCGCGCTCACCGATCGCTTCCAGCGCCTTTTGCACCGAGCGCAGGTTGCCCGCGCCGTAGTCGACGATGCCGACCATCACAGCACCCCTTTGGAGGAGGGGATCGTATCGGATACGACCTTTACCGCATCGCGCACGCAGCGGGCGAGCGCCTTGAAGATCGCTTCCGCCTCGTGGTGCAGATTCCCCTCGCACAGCAGGTCAACGTACAAGTTGACCCCCGCATGGAAGGCAAACGCGCGCAAAAACTCTTCGACGAGCTCCCCGTCGAAAGCGCCGATCTTGCCGGCGATCTTCTTGCGGAAGTTGAGGTAAGGGCGGCCGCCGATATCCAGCGCGACCAATGCGGCGACGTCGTCCATGGGTACGATGCGGTCGGCAAAGCGGGCAATGCCCTTTTTGTCGCCCAACGCCGCCTGAAAGGCCTGTCCGAGACAGATGCCGACGTCCTCCACGCTGTGATGAAAATCCACGTCGGTATCTCCCTGACAGCGCACCGTCAGGTCGACGCCCGCATGAACGGAAAAGAGTTCGAGCATATGATTGAGAAAGCCGACGCCCGTATCCACGGCGTGCAGCCCCTCTCCGTCCAGCTCCAGTTTAAGATAAATTTTAGTTTCCCGCGTGTCGCGGGTCATGACTCCGACGCGCATATCACTCCTCCTCCGCGCGCAGGCGCACGGCATTTGCATGGGCAGATAGCCCCTCCGCCTCGGCGAGGCGGATAATGTCCGCCGCGTCCGCATGCACCGCTTCCCGCGTATAGCGGATAACGCTCATCTTGCGCAGGAAGGTATTTTGGTTGAGCACCTGGAAAAAGCGCGCCGTGCCGCCCGTCGGCAGCGTGTGATTGGGCCCGGCAAAGTAGTCGCCGATCGGCTCGCTCGTCCATTTGCCGAGGAACACGGCCCCTGCGTTGCGGATCTTCGGCAGAAGTTCCTCACAATTTTCCGTCGCCAGTTCGAGATGCTCGGGCGCGATCTCGTTGGCGAGCTCACACGCTTCATCCAAACTGCGCACCAAAATGATGCCGCCCGAACGGCCGAGCGATTCCTCCGCGATCTCGCGGCGGGGCAGCTTTGCCAGCTGCTCTTCCACCTCCGCCTGCACGCGCACGGCAAAGCCCGCATCGTCCGTGAGCAGGATGGCGCGGGCGCGGCGGTCATGCTCCGCCTGCGACAGCACGTCCGCCGCGACAAAAGCGGGATCCTGCCTGCCGTCGGCAATGATGAGGATCTCGGAAGGGCCGGCAAGCATATCGATGCCCACCTGCCCGTACACTTCCTTTTTGGCGAGGGTGACGTAAATGTTGCCGGGGCCGGCGATGACGTCCGCTTTCGGGACGCTTTCGGTGCCGTAGGCAAAGGCTGCAATCGCCTGCGCGCCTCCCACTTTTAAAATCCTTTCCGCACCGCAGATATCCGCCGCCGCAATGACGGCGGGGTGCACCTGCCCGTTCTTGGCGGGCGTCGCCACCCAGATGTGCGGGACGCCGGCCGCTTTTGCCGGCAGCACGCCCATCAGCACCGAGCTGAACAGGGGCGCCGTGCCGCCCGGCACATAGATGCCGGCCCGCTCGACGGGGCGCACGACAAAGCCGGTCGTGCGGCCGTCCTCCGTGCAGACGACGTCCTTCATGGGATCGCGCTTATGATAGGCGAGCACGTTTGCCGCCGCCTTTTTGATGGAAGCCAGGAGCGCGGGGTCGAGCGCGGCATAGGCGGCGCCGATCTCGTCTCGGGAGACGAACATCGAGCTATGGTCGAGCACACTGCCGTCAAACCGCTCGCTGTAGACGAAGAGGGCGCGGTCGCCGTCTTCGCGCACATCCTGCAGAATGGAGCGAACGCTCTCGGCGATGGCCGCATCGTCCTCTTTGCGGCGCTGCAGGATACCAGCAGCCGCCTCCGCATCTGCATATAATTTCAGTTTCATGGATCAATCTCCGATATATTTTCCGATCTCGCGGATGAGCGGCAGGATCGCCGCCTTGGTTTTTAAGCTGACTTTATTCGCAATGAGCCGCGCAGAGATATCGAACACCTCTTCCAGTACGACCAGCCCGTTGGCGCGCAGCGTTCCGCCCGACTGCACGATGTCAAAGATGACGTCGGATAAGCCGGTGAGCGGCGCCAGCTCGATGGAGCCGTGCAGCGGGATGATCTCGGCGTCCTCCCCGCGGGAAGCAAACAGCTTTTTCGCCGTATGCACGTATTTTGTGGCGACGCGCAAATGCGGCTTGCCCAATTCCTCCCTCTTTTCAGGGAAGCCCGCCAGACACAGGCGGCACTTTTCAAAGCCGAGGTCGAGCATCTCGTACAATTCGGCGTCCGCCTCCAACAGAGTATCTTTGCCGACGATGCCGATATCCGCCACGCCGTACTCGACGTAGGTGGGCACATCGGAGGGCTTGACGAAGAAAAAGCGGAACTTTTGATCCGGCGTCTCCAAAACCAGCTTGCGCGTCTCCTCTTTGAGGATTTCCGCGCGGATGCCGCAGCGGATAAAGGTATCCGCGCACTCGGCGGCCAGCCTGCCCTTGGCGAGGGCGACGTTGACGACGCCCGTCTCGCGCACGGCGGACGCGCGCGCCTCCCGCGCGCGCAGGGCACGCATCATGCCGATGGCAAATCCAACAGCCGAGAGATCGCGGCCGAACTGGGCACACAGCCCGTCGTACCGCCCGCCCGAAAGAACGGGCGCCCCAACCCCTGCCGCGAGGCCGGTAAAGACCATACCGGAATAATAAGAGAGGCTCTTGACCGTACCGAGGTCAAAGGAAACATACTTTTCGACGCCCGCCCTGCACAGATGCGCGTACACCTGTTTGAGGTGTGCGAGCGAAGCGCGCGCCTGCGCGTTGTCGGTAAGTTTTTCCGCCGCATCCAGCACCTCTACCCCGCCGAACAGAGAAGGCAAGGCAAGGATGGCGGCCTGCACGCGCGCGGGCGCGCCGCTCGCGCGCAGTGCGATCTCCATATTGACGGAGTCTTTGGCATTACTGTAACCGCGCAGCTCCTCCGCCTGCCCGGGGGTAAGGCCGCTCTCTTCCAGCAGTCCCTTATAGAAGCCGACGTGGCCGATGTCGACGACGAAATCCTCCAGCCCGATGGCGCGCAGGCATTCGACGGCGAATGCGACGGCATAGGCATCCGATTCCGCCCCCGCTTCGCCGAAGATCTCCACGCCGGCCTGCGCGACTTCGCGGTCGGAGCTGCCGCCGCCCGAAAAATCGTAAATATTGGAAACGTAACTCAGCCGCGCCCGATCGCCGTGCATCTTTGTAGCGGCGATGCGCGCGCAGGCGAGCGTCATATCCGGCCGCAGCACGATCAGGTTGCCGTCCTTATCCGTCATCTTGAACATCTTGGTCGGCTCGACGGGGCTGCGGATCTGGGTGAAGGTATCATAATATTCAAGGCCCGCGGTGCGCACCGAACGGAAACCCGCGCGCGCAAATTTTTCGCGCAGCAACGCCTCCGCCTCGTCCAGAGCGCCGCTCTCTTCGGGCAGCACGTCGCGCACGCCGGCGGGCAGCTTAAAGTGTTCCATATATCCTCCTTCCTGCCGCCCGCTTTCCTTCAGACGGCCCGGCGGGCCGCTCGCCCGCTCCTGTAGCATTGATATTCCCTATTGTTATTGTACCATGTTGCAAAGTTTCTGTCAATAATTGAACCGGAAAAACACTTGGACGGTACAAAAAACAAATCCCGCCCACATTTTTGACACAGCCCTTTCAGTTGAGCACCACTTCGCGCAGGCTCTCGTATTTTTGCAGGGCGAGCGCATGCAGATCGCCCGCATCCGCACAGAGGACCGCTTCGTCGGCGAGCTTTTTCGCCTCGAAAATGACAGATGCCGGATAATGCAGGTTTTTGATATCCGAAAGCATCCTGCCGCTCTGGCGGGTGCCGAAAAAGTCGCCCCCTCCCCGCATTTCGAGGTCCTTTTCCGCGATGGCGAAGCCGTCTGCGCTGTGTTTGATGGCGGACAGGCGCTCGCGCGCCTCCGGCGAATCGGCGCCGAGCAACAGAAAACAGTAGCTCTTTTTGACACCGCGCCCCACGCGGCCGCGCAGCTGGTGCAGCTGCGAGAGGCCGAACCGTTCGGCGTTGTAAATGACCATGATGGTCGCGTCCGGCACGTCTACCCCTACTTCGATGACGGTTGTCGAGACGAGGCAGTCATATTTTTTTGCCTTGAAATCCGCCATGACCTGCGCCTTGTCCTTTTCCTTCATTCTGCCGTGCAGCAAAGCGAAGCGCACGCGGGGCAGGCGGGCGCGCAGCTCGTCGAACAGCTCCGTCACGCTCATGAGCGAGCCCTCTTCATCTCCCTCGATCTTGGGGCAGACGAAATAGCTCTGATTTCCCTTCTGCGCCTCATCCGCGATATAGGCAAGCATATCGTCGTATTTATGGCGGGGAATGACCGCCGTGACGATCTCGGCGCGGGCCCTCGGCTTATCGCGGATCTCGGAGATGTCGAGATCGCCGTAAAAGATGAGCGAGAGGGTGCGCGGGATGGGCGTCGCCGACATGACCAGCATATCCGCCCCGGCGCCCTTTTCGCTCAGCGCGCTGCGCTGCGCTACGCCGAAGCGGTGCTGTTCGTCGCACACGCAGAAGGCGAGCGCTCTGGGCTGCACGTCCTCCTGCAAAACGGCGTGCGTTCCGCAGACGACGTCCAGTTCCCCCGCGGCGAGCGCGCGCTTGATCTCCCGCTTCTCCTTGGCGGGAGTCGATCCGGCGAGAAAGGCAATGCGGTACTCGGGCAGATAGCGGCGGGCCAGCTCGCAGTTCTGCGCGGCGAGCACCTCCGTCGGCGCGATCATTGCCGCCTGAAAGCCGCTCTTCACCGCCAAATACACCCCGCACAGCGCTACCGCCGTCTTGCCGCAGCCGACATCCCCCTGCAGCAGCCGGTTCATGCGGTGCGGGCCGCTGCAATCCGCCATGATCTCTGCGACCGCCTTCTTCTGCCCCTCTGTAAAGGAAAAGGGAAAGCGCGCCATGAACGCCTCCATGTCTGCGGCGGTACAGGTATAGCGGAAGGCGCGCGCCTCCTCTTTCCCTCCCTTGATGCAGCGGAAAGCGGTAATGAGCAGAAAATACTCCTCCAGCGCGATGCGGGCGGACGCCGCCGCGATCTCCTCCTGCGCGGCGGGCGCGTGGATGCGGCGGTACGCCTCCGCCAGCGGCTGCAGCGCGTAGCGGCGGGCCAGAGAGGGCGGTATAGCGGAAGAGGGAGCGGCATAGCGCAGCGCCTCGCGCACGGCCTCGCGCACGGCGCGCTGGGTCAGCGAACCTTTCAGGCCGTAAACGGGCACGATCCCCTTGAGGCGGACGTTCCGTTCGCGCGGCTCGAAGGAGGGATTGACCATCGAAGGGGTTCCCGTCCCCCAGCGGTTGCTGACGCGGCCGTAAAAGAGATATTCCTCCCCTGCATGCAGGTGCTGCCTGACGTAGAGCGCATTGAACCAAATGGCGGAAAACCGCTCGCCCTCCTGATCGCACCAGACCTTGACGAAGGGCCGCTTGCCCGCGTAGACCACCTGCGGCGGCGAGGCGACGCGGCAGGCGACGAGAGCGACATCGTTGTGATAACAGGACGAGATCTTCTGCTGCTGCGTCAGGTCGAGATAGGCGCGCGGAAAGTAGCGCACGAGGTCTTCGGGGGTAAAAATATTCAGTTTGTTGAGGTCCTTTTCCCGCTTTTCGGAAATGCCCCGCAGATCGATGAGCTGCAAAGTTTCTCCTCCTTCCTGCCCGCGGCCGAAAACCGCCCGCGTATATGCTGTACCCGCTCAAAAATTTGTGCGCCGCTATTTACTCGCGGATGATGACCGAGGGATTCCCGTCCCTCTCTTTCCGCCACCGGATGTTCATGCCGTCGGCGGCAAGTTCCAAAAAATTCAATTCGCGCCGGATGAGGCCCGCCAGCGGGCGCTCCGCGACGTCGCAGGTAACGAACGTTTTTGACGCCGTCCATTCGCACGGTTCTTCAAAGCGCGCGGCGAGATCGGCAAAGCGGCCTGCCCCCGCCAACAGCGCGCCGGTCGCATCGGATAAAAACATATTCGCGAGGCGACGGAACGTTGGAAAATCGCACTCCTCCTCATAGCAGCCGTGAATGGTGGCGCCGATATCGTCCTCCACATAGTTTTCAAAATGCGTGAAAACGGAAAAGACCCAGCCGATTTTGTCTGCGCTCCGCTCCTTTGCGGGGAGCACTTTCAGTTTATCGCGCGCGGCGGTATAGGCGTCGGACCTTTCGATTTCGCGGCGGCACAGGCGCGCGAGCGATGCAGCGAACGCCTTGTCCGCCCAATCTTCCAAGCCCTCGTGCGAACAGCAGGAATAGACCCTTTTGCCCTGCCTGTACAGTGCGACGTTTTCAAAGCGGTACCGATCCCCGAAAAAGCGGATCACCGAATCCAGCCCGTATTTTTTAAGAAGAGCGGCGACTTCCTCCGTCATACGGAAACGGTACAGTTTCCCGTGCATGCCCCAGCTGCTCCCTTCCCGCTCGCCGACGAGAGCGGGAAGCAGCGGTTCCAATTCGGTGCCCCAAAGGCACTCCTGATCGTACACGCCGCCGCTGTGATCTTCGCTCAAAAGCTCGACCTCGTCGCAGTATTCGGCGATGCGGGCGTACGCCGCGTCTTCCGTTTCCGGCAAATCGATCATGAAATAGCGATTGTCCATATTCCCCTCTTTTTGCGCCCCTCAGCGCTCTTGCCGCGAATGTTCGCGCTTTATCAAAAAACGGCGGGAAATTCTCCCGCCGCAGATCTTTCTGATTTTATTCGAGCGACACGATATAATAATAGATCGGTTGGCCGCCGAAGTGGAAGTCGACGTCACAGTCGGGATACTTTTCGGCGAGCTTGCCGGCAAGCTCCTCCGCATCCTCCTCCGAGACGTCCTGCCCGTAATAGAGGGTGATGATCTCGTGTGCGCTGTCTTTGAGCCGCGCGACGAGGGAGAGCAGCGTGCTCTCGATATCGTTTCCTTTGGCGAGGATCTTTTTGTCGTCCAGGCCGATGATATCCCCCTCTTCGAGGTGGAATCCGTTGACGTCCGTCGACCGCACCGCGTAGGTGACCTGCCCCGCGCGCACGTTGTCGATGGCGTGGATCATATCCGTCTTGTTCTCTTCTGCACTCGCTTCCGGATTGAAGGCGAGCGCCGCCGCAAAGCCCTGCGGCACGTTTTTGGTGGGGATGACGTGGATGGTGCGGTTTTCGACCAGAGCTTTCGCCTGTTCCGCCGCCAAAATGATATTTTTATTGTTGGGGAACACGAATACGTGTTCGGCATTGATCTTCTGTACCGCGTTGGCGATGTCGTTGGCGCTCGGGTTCATCGTCTGGCCGCCCTCGATGACGCGGTCGACGAGCAGATCCTTGAAAATATCCGCGATGCCCTGCCCCGCACAGATGGCGAGCATGCCCATCTCCTTCTTTTCCGCCTCGCGCTTGGCGCGCAGTGCGCGGTTTTGTTCGAGCATGTTCTCGATCTTGACGCGGTCCAGCTCGCCCAGTTCGACGGCATATTGCAGCGCCAGGCCGGGAGTGTTCGTATGCACGTGTACTTTGACCAGCTCCAAGTCGCCGATGCAGATGACGCAGTCGCCGATGGCGAGCAATTTTTCCTTCAAGCGGTCGATATCGGCGAGCGTCGTGGACTTTTTCAGATTGATGATGAAGAATTCGGTACAGTAAGCAAATTCGATCTCGCCCAGATCGAGGTTGATGATATCGGAATTATCGCCGAAGATCTCCTCATCCGTCTTTGCCGCCTCGGGCAGCGTATACTCTTCTGCGACCTCCTCTCCGTTGAGTACCGCCAAAAATCCGCGGTAGATACAGATGAGGCCCATGCCGCCCGAATCGACGACGCCCGCTTTTTTGAGAACGGGGAGCATCTCGGGCGTCTTGGCGAGCGCTTCCTCGCCCTTCTGTATGACATCCGTCAGGAATTCGGCAAAATCCTTATATTTGGGCGCCGCCTGCCGCGCAAATTCGCTCATCATGCGGGCGACGGTGAGCATCGTGCCCTCTTTCGGCTTGGAAACGGCGGAATAGGCGACCTTTGTACCGTTTTCCATCGCTTTGGCGAACGCCTTGATCGTGATCGGGTCGCTGTTTTTGATCTCCGCGCAGATCCCGCGGAACAACTGCGACAAAATAACGCCTGAATTGCCGCGCGCCCCTTTGAGCGCGCCCTTCGAAACGGCGTCGCACAGCTCGGATAAACGGTTGGACGAGCAGAGCGACAGCTCTTTGACCGCCGACTGTATGGTCAAAGACATGTTCGTACCCGTATCGCCGTCCGGCACGGGGAACACGTTGAGCGAGTCTACCTTCGCCCTGTTTATTTCCAAAATTTTGGCACCGGATACGATCATCTTTCGGAATTCGGTGCCGCCGATCGTTTTAGGCATTGGATTCTCCTTCTCTGTCGAAAACGGGCCGGGCTCAGAGCTTGACGCCGACGATGTTGACGTTGACCGTATCCACGATCATGCCCGTGAACTTTTCTACCCGGTATTTGACGCTCTCCTTGAGCGACTCCGCGACGGCATTGATGGATACGCCGAACTTGATGATGACGTATACGTCGATAAAAATGCGGTCTCCGTCGGTAATGACTTTGACCCCCTTGCCGTGCGAATCTTTTTTGAACAGTTCGCTGAGGCTGTCGGTAAAACGGCGCGAAACGGTTTCGACGATGCCGTAACACTCCATCGCCGCCAAGGATGCGACCTTTGCGATCGCGATATCCGAAATTGTAATTTTGCCGTAGGCATTACTCGTATTTACTGACATAAAAGCTGTCTCCCGTATCACACATATTCTATACCATTTTGCCGCATTTGGCAAGAGAAATTTTCACTTAGGCCGCGATTTTTTTGTTTTTCGCGATTTTTTGCGGAAAGCAAGGCAAAATCGATTGCTTTTTTTTTGCGATTTTGATATAGTATGCATGCTCGCTTTGAGCGGAGCGCCTGTGCGCTCATGCATTGATTATGACCGTGGAGGTGTGAAAATATGTCGAGAGTATGCAGTGTCTGCAATAAGGGCCAAAATTCCGGCAACAACGTGAGCCACAGCAACCGCAAGACGAGAAGAACATTCAAAGCCAACGTGCAGAAAGTGAAGATCGTCAAAGACGGCAAGGTAGAATCCGCCTACGTTTGCGCCCGCTGCCTCAAGAGCGACAAAGTCGAGCGCGCATAAGTTCGACAGGGCTATCTGTAAATACGGCGGCGTCCCGAGGGACGCCGCTTTTTTCCGTTTCCGCAACGGACGGGAGCCCCGCGGCAGAATTGCCGCGGGGCTCCCGTTTTTATATCTTAATACCCTTCTTTTATGAATTTTCCTGCCCGCCGTCAGCCTTCGGCGCGCTCTCCTGCGGCACCTTGCAGCGGATGGCGAAGATAAAGATCACCAAGCCGATCAAGAAAAGCACCGCCAGCGCCGCGACGCCGAGGTTTTCCCTGCCGGTCAGATCGGCGACGAGCGCGACGAGGAAGGTCCCCATGAAAGAGGCGCCTTTGCCGAAAATATCGTAGATGCCGAAATATTCGCTCGCTTTGCTCTGCGGGATGATCTTTGCGAAATAGGAGCGGGACATCGCCTGAATGGTGCCCTGGAACAGCCCGACACAGACGGCAAGGATCCAGAACTCATACGCCTGATCGAGAAAGACGGCGTAGACAGTGATGGCGAAATACGCGACGATGCACGCGAGGATGAGGTACTGCGGTTTGACCTTGCGCGACAGCATCCCCAACAGGATGGCCGAAGGAAAGGCGACGATCTGCGTGACCAACAGCGCGAGGACAAGGCTTGTATCCGCCAGGCCCAGATCGCGCCCGTAGGCGACGGCGAGATCGATGATGGTATAGACGCCGTCGATAAAGAAAAAGAAGGCGATGAGGAAGAGCAGGATATGTTTCTGCGTGACGATCTCCTTGAACGTACGGCCAAGGCTGCGGAAACCCTCGCGGACGGGATGGCTGCCGCGCTCGACAAAATGGATCTGCTTATAGCTCTTCCACAAGGGCAGCGTACAGGCGACCCACCACACAGCCGTGATGAGAAAGACGAGGATCATCGCCGCCTGCAGGGACAGAATGGTCTGCCCCTCCTCCACAAAGAGATCGGGCATTGCGTACAGGACATAGACGACGACGGTCACCACAAAGGGAAGGCAGCTGCCGATATAGCCCCATGCATACCCGCGGGAGGAAACTTCATCCATGCGCTCGCGCTGCGTCACGTCGCACAGCATCGAATCGTACACGACGAGGCTGAGCTGATAGGCGGATTTGGCGAGCACGAACAGCACGAGGAACCAAAGCCAATGCTGCATAAAACCGAGCACGACGCAGCCGAGAGCGCCGATGAGCACGGCCGCCGAAAAGATGAGCTTGCGCATGCCGCGCAGATCGGACAGCGAACCGAGGATGGGCCCGAGGATGGCGACCACGGCGGTGGAAATGCTCGTCGCATAGCCGAGGGCGACGGTCGCAGAATCCGCTTCGTTCCCGGCGATAGCCGAAAAAAAGATGGGGATAAGCGTGGAGACGAGCAGGGTGAACGCCGAATTGCCGACGTCATACCAGACCCACTTGCGCTCGAGTGAAGTCATTTTAAATTTCATATCTCTCTTCCTCCTGCAGGGAAAGTACGGGGATCTCCCTCCAATCTTTCGGGGGCCCGAAAGTGCGGTCGAACGCGCCGTTCAGCCCGTTTTTCCCTTGCAGGTAGCCGATGAAATTCTGCGTCAGGGAAAGGCAATCGCTCTTTGCGCGCGCAAACAGCTTCAAGAGGCGCAGATTGCTGTCCGCGCAGGCGGCGATGGGACGTTTGGCGATCATCATGCCGTGCATTTCCTTGTAATTGCCGCTCAGGCGGAGCACAAAGTTGACGAAAAAGCGCTTGGGTTGGTGCGGAGCGCGCAAAAGCCCGTTGTAAAAGATCATCGAGCGCAGCGCCCGATGTACCTGTTCTGCATTCACCCCTTCAAAAAAAGGCGCGATCACGGCGGCGTTCTCCGCCGTAGGGCGGATGTGCCCGACCAAGCGGGCTGACAGCGGTTCGATCCCCTGCCGCTCGAGCAGAAACCGGTCAAACTCGCTCTCGATCTCCGTGTGCGTGACATGCGATACGGCGATCTTATTCTCGATATAGCCGTGGCAGGCGGCATCCAGCGCAAAGTGGCACAAAAAACCCAGCAAATAGGCATAAGCGCCGCCGCGGTCGGCCGCGGCCTCCCATGCGGCCTTTGCCGGGCCGAAAAAATCGCGCCCCGGCAGCCCGTGCTGTTTATAGCCGACGGCATTGACGGGATCCGCCTTTAAAACCTTATAATAAAAGAGGATATCGGGGCCGTGCAGGCCGATATCGAACAATTCTCGGCGGGACCGAGCCGCCTGCGCGACGGACTCCGGATATAAGCCGAGCATCTCTTCGCCGAAGAGGCGGTGTGCATACGTAGAAGGCATAAATCGTTTCTCCGTCATTTATTATAACACAGACAGGGAGCAAAGGATGGGAAAAAGATTCACGAAAATGTAAAAATTTTGTAATATCGTCAAAAACACCGGAAAACGGCAAAGGGGCGCGCCGCAAATTTGCGGCGCGCCCCTTGCGCCTTTTTCGCGGACGTCCTCTCTTCAGAGCCCGTCCGTACCGTATTTTTAGTCGTTGGAGCAGGAGCCCTTCTGCCCCGATCCGCAGGCAGCATCTGCCTTGTCCATCGCGGCGAGCTTTTCATCGATATAGGCATCTATGCGCATCTTCAGCTCTTCCTGCCCGCGCTGCAAGAGAGCGCGCGTTTTGCGGCTGTTGGCGACGAGCAATGCGCCCATGACCGAACCGACTGCCAGCCCTACAATAAATTTTTCCATTGATTTTTTCCTCCGTTTGCGGTAAACCGCAGTGACAGTATGTGCCGCCCCGCCCGATTATATGCGGCGAGGACTTTCCTCCGCCTTCTCTTTTTCCTCCGTGTCCTCGCGCTCTTCCCCGCCGGCGGCGCGCCGGAGGATCTCATTTTCCTCGCGCAGGCGCTCGAGCTCCTCGCGCAGGCGCTCGTTTTCGGCGCGCAGGGCCCGGCCGATGCGGTCATACAGGGCATTGATCTCCCCTTCCAGCCGGCGTTGAAGCAGGCGGGGCGGGCGAGCCGTGAGCGGCTCGGCAGAGACGCCCAGCTGTTTTGCCGCCGCGCGCACCTCTTCCGGCTGCTTTTTGAGCATATTGCGATACTTGTTTTGGTAGCGGAGCATCTTTTTTTCATCGCCGCCGCAGACGTTGGCAATGGCTCGGCGCACGGACATTCCCTTGCCGCGTTCCGTCAGGATCAGGCGGAGCATCTCTTCCTTTTCCGCCGCCGTAAAGGGGCGCACCGTCTCCGCGCGCAGGCGGGTACCGGCCAAAATGCCGCGCGCGGCGGGGCTGTCCGTCTTCAACAAGCGGTAATAGTAGTTGCGGACGCTTCCGCCCGCCCTGCCGTGCGCGCGGCCGTACCCTGCGAACAGAGCTGTCAGCGTCTTGCCCGCGCGGCGGCCCTCCGCGATGTAGCCGACCAGCTCTTCCGCTTCCGACTTCGCATATCCGTTGATCTTTTCCATCCTCTCGAACCTCCCTTCAGTCGATTTGTGGACACTGTTATCGACATATTTTCATTGTTTTATTCATACAATGAACGGATCTATATTGAAATCGGGAGGGAGAGGCGATGCGTGTTCATTTTTCCTCCGCACTCCCCTGCGCGCTGCGCCTGGGCGGTGCGCCGGCGGGAATGTGCGGCGAGGCGGAAAAGTTTGCCGATCTGCCGGACGGGGAAGAGATCCTGGTCGAATTTTTACCGGCCGACGGGAATTACTTTCCTCTCAGCTTTATTTGGAACGGCGAATTCCTCGCTCATCCGCCCGCCGGAGTGGAATGCTGCCTGTACGACTGCGGCGCGGATGTGCGCGCTTTTCGCTTTACACCGCGGTCGCTCTCCCTGCGCGTGCTCGCCCAAACGCGCGCCGCCGGAATGCTGCTGACCGCATTCGACTGCGGCGGACCGCGGCTGTGCGCGGAGGGGAGCCGCTTTTTTTCCTGCGATCTGCCGCCGGGCGACATCGAGCTGGGGGAAGAACGCATCGGCGGCGAACGGTTCGCACGGGCCCTGTGCCGCGGAGGGAGGACGGATCGGCTGCTGCTCCTCTCGCCGGACGGCGAGCCCGCCTTTGACGGGGATGCCGACCGCTATGAATGCGGGTCGCTCCTTCGGGTGCGCACCCGATTGTTTGACCTGTGCGGGCATACGCTCGCGCGCACCTTCCGCGCACGGGGCGGGAAACTGCACGAAACGGAGCGGGAACTGACGATCCGGGAAGAATTTTCTCCCGATGCCGTGGACGAACGGCGGCTGCCGTTTGCGCTGTTCGAGACGATCGCCGCGGGCGACGATCCCTCCCCCTACCTTGCGCCGGCCCTGGCGGAACGGGCAAATCAACTGCGCGCCTACCTCGGCGACTTCTGCGCGGTACGGCCGCCCAAAGAGATCTTCTACCGCGTGCACGGAGAAATCAATGCGGCAGGGCTCGTATACCGCCGCACAGAAAATGCCTATGATATGCGCTTCTTCCTCGCGGAGACAGAGGGGAACAAAGTGATCAACGTACGGCCGATCGAATGATCCGATCATTTTTTCCTCTCGATCGGTTGATTGCGGCGGGGGAAATGTGGTATACTGATACCGAAGAGCGGGCGGTGCCCGCCCGGAGGAAATCATGTTTTTCGACAATCCCTATCTGATCTATCTCGCATCCGGCATCCTGATCCTGCCCTGTCTGCTGCTCTCTGTTTGGGCAAGCGCACGCGTACACAAAGTGTTCGGACGATACAGCCGGCTGCCCACCTCCACCGACTGGACGGGCAGCGATACGGCGCGCATGCTGCTGGAAAAAAACGGCATCTTCAACGTGCGCGTCGCCGCGGGCAGGGGCAAACTGACAGACAACTTTAATCCCCGCACGATGACGGTGACGCTCTCTGAAAGCACGTACGCCTCCAACTCGGTCGCCGCGGTCGCGGTGAGTGCGCACGAGATCGGGCACGTCGTACAGCGGCAGCGCGGCTATGCCTTCTATAAACTGCGCACGATACTCGTACCCCTCACCAATATCGGCTCCGTCCTCGCCTTCCCCCTCGTCATCATCGGCGTCATCCTCGAATGGACGCTCGCGACGACCACGGTCGGCAACGCGATCGTGTTTACGGGGGTATGCCTGTACGCTCTCTCGACGATCTTTACGCTGGTAACGCTGCCCGTAGAGCTGAACGCCTCGTCGCGCGCCAAACGAATGCTTGCCGAAACGGGCGTGCTGGTGACCGACGAAGAAAAATCCGCCGCCGCCAAAGTGCTCTCCGCCGCAGCGATGACATATTTCGCTTCTCTGCTGACTTCCCTGGTGTACTTCCTGCGGTTCCTGCTCTATGTACTGATGCTGTCCGGGCGGAAGCGCAACTGAATGCCATCCTTATCATCGGCACCGAAACAAATACAGCGAATAAATACGCATCAAAAGCCGCGAGGGGCGCCCGATATGGGCGCCCCTCGCGGCTTTTGAAACGGTCGGATACAGCCGATCAATACTTATCGACCGTGACTTCCTCAATGATGATCTTTTCGACGGGAACGGCAAACTCCGTTTCATACGAGCCGCCGTCCGTATAGGCATCCGCAATGGTGACCTCTTTCGTCTCGGTAAAGGTATCCGGCTCGATATCCGCCTCGTATTCCTCGATGGCGTCGAGCAACGCATTGAGCGCATCGCGCGAGGCGTCATCTGCCAATTCGGCGAATACGCAGAAACTGCTGTCCGTCGAGCTGGTCGTGGACGTGTAAATGTAGAACAGGCTGGTAAAGCTGTTCTTATAATATTCGCTCGAACCGTAACCGTTGTCGCTGCTCTTTGCGTAATAGACGAGGTCGCGCTCGCGGGTATTGACGTAAGTGTAAGTGCCCAGCGCGCCGAAGCGGTTGCGCAGGCCGTTTCCGCTCTCGATACTGAAGCCGTTGGCGCTCGTTTCGCCGTGCAGACGGTTGGTTGCCCGCGTGCGATCGGCATCTTCCCAAACGGTGATGTTGTCCAACGTGATATTGCCATCCGCATCCTTCGTGGCGGCATCGTAATCGCGGGCGATCAGATCCTCCATCTCGTCGCCGTTTTCCATGTCCTCATACGTATAGCCGCCGCCGATCATGCGGTCTTCCTGATAGTCATGGATGACGGTCCCGTCAAAAAAGTCGAGATCGATCAGCTCGAGGTAGTGAGCGACCGTCTGCGAATACAGGTCGCGGGAGAGCTGGTAGCGCAGCTCGTACGTTTCCCCGTTGAAGGAAATGCGCATGGTGATCTCCGGATAACGGCTTTCACAGCCGGTGAACAGGAGTGCACAGCCGAGCATGAATACGGCCGAGAGCGCCACCGCTGCGATCTTTGCGAGCTTTCCGCCCAATGTTTTGATCATATTGCCTCCTAAAAAATGATCTGCACGGCTCACCCGCCCATAGGCCGATGCTGCGCCGCAACAGAGTATTTTACGTTTACCATTTTATTTTAACGGGAAAGGGGCGGCTCGTCAAGCACTTTTGCCGATTCTCACAAATTTCGCAAAGAATTCCCGCTTTTTATCACATTGAAGCGGGCCTTCCCGCCCGCCTGCCGGCACCTTTTCCGCAAAGGGCTTAACGATCCCACCTCTCTATATTTATACTGAATATACGATTTTTCTTTCCGGAGGGGAATCTGAACCTATATGCTGTTTGCCGGCGCAACCGCTGTATCTGCCTCGCGGCCGCCCTCCTTCTCCTGGCGGCAGCCGCCGCCTCGACTGTGCTCGGCGCACTCGTCGCGGGAGGACGGTTTATCGCGTGCGTCTTTTTGGACCTTTTTGCGGCGATCGCCGCCTGCCTGATCGCCTCCTTCCAACGCCGCTCCTTCGCGTTCGGAAACCATCATATAGAAATACACCTCGGGCTGCGGTCCTGCTTTTTGCTCTGCGACGGAAAGATACTCGACCGGTACGTCTCGCTCATCATCGTGATCCTGCGCCTGCATGGCACAGTCAACGGGCATCAGATCGACGCCGCTGCCCAGCCCGGACTTTTGGCGCCGCTGCTGACGCTGTACATCGACGGCGTGCGGCAGCTGCAATTTCGCTGACATATATTGCGGAGCAGACCGCCGCTCTGCTTTTTTTATTCCGCCTCCGCACCTCGTTCTATACGCCGCGGTGGCGGGGCACGAGCATGCGGATACGGCCGGGCACAACATCCACCGTGACCTTGCCCGAAAGGCCCTTTTCCCCGTCAAAATTCCACACGACGCTCTCTTCCGCCTCGATCTCAAAATGGGAGCCTTCAAAGCGGGTGATCTGTTTTTCGCGCACGCGGTAACCCAGCAGAAAGAGGCGTGCCAGCGCCAGAAAGGCGCGCACTTTGCCGAAAAATCCCGGATTTTTGCGCTGATGGATGAGAGCGGCCTCGATCTTACCGTCTGCCATGCTGCTGCCGCGGTTGAGCGGGATGCCCGCCACATACCGGCCGTTCATCAGCACGACAAAGACGCTGTCTGCATGGACAGAGCGCTCTCCGTCGCTGACGGTGACGCCGAACACATCGAAGTTGAGATTTTTTTTGATCCCCTCGATGCCGTAGGCGACGAAGCCGATCTGCTTTTTCAGGCTCTGCGGAGTGGTATACGGCGCGCTGGTAAAGGCACCCGCCGCGACGATATACATGGCGTAGCGGTCGTTGATCTTCATACAGTCGAGCGGGACTGCGCGGCCGCTGCGGATGACCCTGAGCGCGCCGCGCAGCCGCTTTGGGATCCCGAGGGAATGGGCGACGTCGTTGACGGTGCCGCTGGGAATATAGCCGAGCTCGGGCGAACAGCCCGACTCGCACACCCCCTGCAGCGCCTCATTGAAAGTGCCGTCTCCGCCCGAAAAGACGATGGCATCGAACAACGGCGCCGACTCGCGCACGATGCGGGTCATATCTCCCTGCGCATGTGTGGCGGCAACGCACACGTCGCCGTAGCGTTCGCGCAGGGCATGCACGATTTTTTGCAGGCGCTTCCCCGTTTTGCCTCGGCCGCTGACCGGATTGTAAACGAACAGACATTTCATGGCAAACCCTCTTCCTTTTCCATATTATACCCAAAATGCGCCTATTTTGCAACCGATCGATGCACATTCGCCTGCCCGGATGCCGCGCAACGACATTTTTTCGGATGCGCCTCTCCCCTTAATAAAAAATTTACAATTTTATGGTACTTTTGTGCAAACTATACGCCGAGCGCTGCGATCGCTCGACATTTGTCGCGTAAATGACCAATTTCCATTGACAGGCAAGCGCAAATCCTGTATAATGGCGGTGATAGTCTTGAAAAAATGCCCGGAGAGATCGCATGAATAAAAAGGACAAGCGAAGCCGCAAAACTGCCCGCGCCGTGCAAAATGCGCTGCTGCGGCTGCTGTGCGAGCGACGCATCGATGAGATCAAGATCGTCGACCTCTGTACGGCGGCGGACATCAACCGCACCACCTTTTATCTGCACTATGCGCGCATCGGCGATGTGCTGGACGAGCTGCGCGATGAAATCACGGAGCGCATCTGCCGCGAAAGCGAAGCTCAGTTTGATTTTTCCGTTCCTGCCGATCCGCTTCCCTTCTTAAAAGTCTGTACAAAAGTACTGGAGTCGTACGAGTATCTGGGAGGGTTCGTAGAACAGTCGGCCGATGCCGATATGTTTTTGACCGGGCTGAAAAACGAATTTTCCAAATGCCTGTTTGAGCGCTATAAACTGAACTGCGGGCGCAGTTCGGAAACGGCGCAATATGTGCTGCGCTTCCTTGTCGGCGGGGTCCTCGATTCATACACGGAATGGCTGAAAACGCGGAGACTGACCCCCTTTACTTCGGTGATGTACCACTGCACGCCCATGGTGCGCGCAGGGCTCGACATCCTTTCGCGGATCATCCGCGACCCCCTCCCCACCGTACGCTGAAGAGCAAAACTGTGAGAGGCTCATGGAGAAAGCAATATGAAGATCGCCATCATCGCGGATGTTCTCGGCGAAGAAAATAACGGAACATCCATTACCGTCACGCGGCTGATCGCCAACCTCAAAAAGCGCGGCCACGAGGTATACGTCGTCTCTTCCGGTAAAGGGGATGAGGACGGATATTACGCCGTAGGCAAGCGTGACTTTAAAATCTTTAACGAATATTTTGAAAAAAACGGCATCTCTTTGGCAAAGCCCAACGAGGCCGTTTTGCGCACCTGCATCGAAAAGAGTGACGTCGTCCATATTTTGATGCCCTTTTCTTTGGGAAAAACGGCGATCAAACTCTGCGCCGAGCTGCACAGGCCGGTCACGACGGCCTTCCACGTGCAGCCGGAAAATGTGAGCAGCCACTTCGGCCTGCTCCGCAGCCGCCAAGTCAACAGCTGGCTGTACACTTATTTCCTCAACGGATTCTACCGCTACGCCGAATACATCCACTGCCCCACGCAGTTCATTGCACAGCAACTGCGCGCACACGGCTATACGCAGGATCTGCGCGTCGTTTCCAACGGCGTAGACCCCATCTTTACCCCGGCTGCTGCTCCGAAACCGCAGCCGTATGCAGACAAATTCTGCATCCTCACCACGGGGCGGCTGGTCAAGGAAAAGTGCCAGGGCGATCTGATCCGCGCCATTGCCAAATCAAAATACGCGGACTGCATCCAGCTGTTCATCGCGGGCGAAGGCCCCCTGGCAAATAAGCTGCGCAAGGCGGGAGCAAAGCTGAAAAACCAGCCCGTCATCGGCTTTCACCCCAAGGAAGAGCTGGCAAAGATGATCAACTTCTGCGATCTGTACGTGCACCCTTCGTATGCAGAGATCGAGTCCATCGCCTGCGTCGAAGCGATCACCTGCGGACTGGTCCCCATTATTTCGGACAGCAAGATGTCCGCAGCCAAACACTTTGCGCTGGACGAGCACAACCTGTGCCGCGCGAACGACATAAAGGCGCTGGCGCGCGCCATCGATTTTATGATCGAGAACCCCGCATTCCGCGCGAAGCAGCGGGAGGAATACATCCGCTACGCCGAGCGCTTCCAGATCGACAAGTGCATCGATAAAATGGAGGAAATGTTTGCGGACGCCGTCGCCGGCCGCCACCGCGAGCAGACCTGCTGAACCCCACAACAAGCTAAAACGGAGGACGATTTGTCCTCCGTTTTTCTCTTACGCTTTTGCCATACCTCTTTTTGCCGAGCCGTTTGCCCTCTCTGCGGGCGGCACGGGTTCAGATTTCCGAAAAAGTCACCTGCCCCGCCGCAAAAGAAATCAGAACATCTTCACAAGCGATCGTCTCGGCGGCATCGTCAAAGGAGCAGGGCTGCTTGCAGGCAACCGCATAAAATTCTTTCCACTCCGCATAGGATGCGCCCGTCGGGGCGCTCTCCCCCGCCTTAAAATAAGCGTTCGCATCCCAAATCTGCGTCCCCTCGAAGTCGATGAAAAAATAGGGCAGCGGGATGCAGTGCCGTTCCGCATCTCCTTCCACGACGGCGCTCATATTGAGAAGAGCATAGCGGCCGTCCTCGCCGATATGCACCGCATAGAAGCCGGTCCGATCGCCGTAATTGCGTTCGATGACGAGGTATCCGTTGACGATCTCCGAGGACTGCCCGTCCGTTTGCGGCAGGCGGGCGGCGATCTCTTCCAGCGATTCGTCTGCGTCGAAAAAGACGACCGAACCGTAGACGTCATATACTTCCCGCGCCTCGATTTGCAGAGTCAGCTCGTAGTCGCCCGTATAATCGCGCACGCGGACGCGGTCGGCATCGGGCAGGCCGGGCGGTCCGAAAGCCGCGGCGACCCAAACAGCGATCCCCCATCCCAGCGCGGCAAGCAGCAACAGCCCCCAAACGGCGGCCGTAACGATCAGGCAAATTTTTGTGGTTTTACTCATCGCTCAATCCCCCAACGGATTCGTTTTCTTTCTCCTTATCGCTATTTATTTACTGAACTAAGAGCCACCGTTATCGAATTGCCACATCGGATTCTACCTCCCCCTTTCCTTTTTTCACCTGCATTTTATCATACACATGAAAATCCATCAATAGCAAGGAGCTTTTTTGTGATAAAAACAACAAAAACGGAGGAAATCCTCCGTTTTTTTGATTTGAGATTAAAATGATTTTACATTGCGAGCAGTATGCTCTGCAATTCGGCATAGCTGCGGGCAAACCGCTCTGCACCGGCGGCGCGCAATTCCTCTTCGCCGCGATACCCCCAAAGCACGCTCACCGAGCGCATGCCTGCGTTTTTGGCCGTCTGTACGTCTGTCTCGCCGTCGCCGACAAAGGCCGCCTCCGCGGGGGCGACGCCCAGCTCTTTCAATGCGAGGAGGGTGAGCGTCGGGTCCGGCTTGACGGGGACGCCGTCGCGGTTGCCGAAAATGACGGAAAAGCCGAACGGCTTGAGCAGCGTTGCGCCCAGCTCGTCCGCCGCGCGCTGGCTCTTATTGGTGACGACGGCAAGGCGCATGCCCGCCGCCCGCAGCGCCGCCAAGCACTCCCCTTCCCCCGCAAAGGGACGGGTACGCTCGTTTTTACAGCGAAAGTGCACGGGGCAATAGATATCTTTATAAAAGTGTTCGGCCTCGGCGCGCCGTTCTGGCGGAAGGGCGCGCGTTGCGTAGAGAAGCCCTCCGTTGCCGACGTAGCGGCGGGTCTGCTCCAAGGTGATGGCGGGGCAGCCGAACTGCGCGAGCGCCTCGTTCATACAGGCATTGAGGTCGGGCAGCGTATCGAGCACGGTGCCGTCCAGGTCAAAAATGACAGCTTTCAGCATAGATCCTTCCTCTCCGGCCGGTGGTTACAGCCGATCGATCGCCTCGATGATGGTGTCCAGAAAGGCGTTCTCCCCGACGGTGTTGACCTTGAAGATGACGGCCTGGCTGCCGCCGGACGTGATGGCGGTGACGTTGTATTTGCCGTTTGCCCCGGCGACAGCGAGCGCCATGCTGACGCGGTTTCCGCCAAACCAGCTGTACCGCTCGTAGACGCGCACGATGCAATGATAACCCTCGCCGCTGAGGTCGCTCTCCTCCTCCCAAGAAGCGGAAGAACTGCCGTTCATGACGGCATCATGCAGCGTATCGACGATGGTCTGAAAATCCCCTTCTACCGCGCGTTCAAACTTTGCCATATCTCCTCCTTGCGGGCCCTTGGGCCGCGCCTCACGGGCAACAGCCCCTGCAATTTGATCCCTATTTTGAAAAAGTTGAAAAAGGCAAATCGCATTTTTGTCTTTTTCCCTCTGTTTGCCGCAAGGCTCACGGAA
>CAJFTM010000017.1:0-4786 GCA_904419945.1 uncultured Clostridia bacterium | reverse complement strand
TTTGCGCGCAAGCGCCTCAGCGGGTGAAAGCGGTGCGCGCTCTCAAAGGTGTGCCCCTAAAAAGCGCACCGCCGAGGGCAGCGCCCTCCCTTCGGAAGATTTTGTTTTGTCAGCTCAAAACAAAATCTCCGAGCCCCCTACATCTTCTCCGGTACGCCGATGCCCAGCAGCCCGAGCGCGTTTTTCAGCGTGATCAGCGTCGCCTCCGTCAGAGCGAGGCGGAATGCGCGCGTGCCCTCCTCTTCCGCGTTCAGGATGGAACAATCAAAGTAGAATTTATTGAAGATCTGCGCCAGATCGACTGCATACCGGGCGATATAGCAGGGCTCATATTTTTCCAGCGCTTCGTGCAAAGTCGCAGGAAAATCGGCGAGGCGCTTGACCAGTTCAAATTCCTGCGGGCAGACGGCGGTGACGTTCGGCGCCGCGTACTCTCCCGCCTTGTCCAGCACGCTGTGCGCGCGGGCGCAGGTGTACTGTACATAACAGGAGGTCTCCCCCTCAAAGTTGAGCACTTTGTCGTACGAAAAGGTGATATCTTTGATTTTGTTGTTGTACAGCGCGCCGAAGATGACCGCGCCGACGCCGACCGTCTTCGCGATTTCCTCGCGGTTTTCGAGATCGGGATTCTTTTCTGCGATGACGGCGGAAGCCTTTTCGATGCACTTGTGGATGACGTCTTCGAGATAGACGACGCGCCCCTTGCGGGTGGACATGGAGCCGTCTTCCAGCGAGACCATGCCGTAGGCGACGTGGACGAGATCTTTTGCCCACTCCTTGCCCATCAGCTCGAGCACCTTAAAAAATTGCTTGAAGTGCAGGTTCTGCTGGTAGGCGACGACGTACAGGCACTTATCGAAGTCGTAGGTATTTTTGCGGTAGATGGCGGCGGCAATATCGCGCGTGGCGTACAGAGAGGCGCCGTCTGAGCGCAAAATGATGCAGGGCGGCATATCGTAGGCGGAGAGGTCGACGATCTGCGCCCCCTCACTCTCGACCAAAAGCCCCTTTTCGCGCAGTTCCTCGACGACGGGAGCCATCTTGTCGTTGTAAAAGCTCTCGCCCGCCCAGCTGTCAAAGTGGACGTCCAGCATATCGTAGATCTTGCCCACATCCTTGAGGGTCAGCTCCTTAAACCACTCGAAGAGGGCGACGCTTTCGGGGTCTTTTTCCTCGATCTTTTTGAAAAAGGCGCGCGCCTCGTCGTTGAGGGAGGGATCCTTTTCCGCCTCTTCATGGAAGCGCACATACAGCGCGTTGAGGGCGCGCAGGCCCCCCTGCTCGATGACGGCGCGGCTGCCCCAGCGCTTATAGGCGGAGATGAGCTTGCCGAACTGCGTGCCGTAATCGCCCAGATGGTTGATGCCGACGGGCGTATAGCCGAGGAATTTATGCAGCTTATACAGAGCGCTGCCCAAGACGGTCGTCGAGAGATGGCCGATATGAAAGGGCTTGGCGATGTTCACAGACGAATAGTCGATGCAGACCGTTTTGCCCATGCCCTCGTCCGAAGAGCCGTACTTTTCCCGTTCGGTCAGCACGCGCGAGAGCGTCTGCTTGGCCCAGAATACGCGGTCGATGCGGAAATTGACGTATCCGCCGACGGCCGCCGCCTCGGTGACGATCTCGTCGGCGGGATAGGCCGCCGCCAGTTCCTGCGCGATGAGGGCGGGAGCCTTGCGCATGGCCTTTGCCAGGCGAAAGCAGGGAAAGGCGTAGTCGCCCATTTCGGTGTTGGGGGGAAGGGCGATCAGCGAATAGATCTCCTCTTCTGAAAGTTCGCCCGCATGCAGGCGGGCCGCGATGTGGCGTTTGAAGTCCATAGTTACCTCGTCCGTTTCTTATCGGGAACAGTGTAACACATTTTTGCGATTTTGACAACTTTTTCGCTTTTCGCCCGCCCTTTTATTTTGATTATTCCGAAAATTGTACTATAATGGACTTTGATAGAAACCAGACAAAGGAAGCAATGCAATGAAACTGGGAGTTGTAGGCCTGCCGAACGTCGGCAAATCCACCCTGTTCAACGCCATCACCCACGCGGGCGCCGAGGCGGCGAACTACCCCTTCTGCACCATCGAGCCCAATGTGGGCGTCGTCGCCGTGCCGGACGAGCGGCTGGATAAGCTCGCCGCCCTGTACGACAGCAAAAAGATCACCCCCGCCGTCATCGAATTTGTCGACATCGCGGGATTGGTGAAGGGCGCCTCGCACGGCGAGGGCCTCGGCAACAAATTCCTCTCGCACATCCGCGAGGTGGACGCCATCGTGCACGTGGTGCGCTGCTTTGAAGACGAAAACGTGACGCATGTGGAAAATTCCGTCGACCCCGTGCGCGACATCACGACCATCAATTTAGAGCTCATCCTCGCCGACATGGAGACGGTGCAAAAGCGCCTCGACCGCGCGAAGAACTCCGCCAAGGGGGGCGACAAAAAGTTCCTCGCCGAGGCGGAATTTTTGCAGCGGGTGTACGACCACCTCTCCAACGAGCAGTGCGCGCGCACCATGGTTCTGACGGACGAGGAAAAGGAGCAGATGCGCGATCTGTTCCTGCTGACCGCAAAGCCGGTCATTTATGCCGCGAACATCTCCGAAAAGGATATGGGCAAGCCGGACGCCGAGCTGCCCCTCGTCAAAGAGGTGGAAAACTTTGCCGCCAAGGAAGGGAGCGAAGTGCTCGTCATCTGTGCAAAGACGGAGGAAGAGCTGTCGCAGCTGCCGCCCGACGAGGCGCAGATGTTCCTCGAAGAGTTGGGGCTGAAAGAGAGCGGGCTTGACCGGCTCATCAAAAAATCCTATTCCCTGCTCGGCCTCATCAGCTATTTGACCGCCGGCGAAAAGGAGACGCGCGCCTGGACGATCGCGAAGGGCACCAAAGCGCCGCAGGCTGCCGGCAAGATCCATACCGATTTCGAAAAGGGCTTTATCCGCGCTGAAGTGGTGGACTGGGAGACGCTGCTCGAGTGCGGCAACTACAACGCCGCCAAGGAAAAGGGCAAGGTGCGCTCGGAAGGCAAGGACTACGTCATCAAGGACGGCGACGTGGTGCTGTTTCGGTTTAATGTTTGACCCCTCGGGAATTTCTCGGCAGGCTGCTGCCTGCGAAATTCTCCGATCATACAAGACAACCCCGCGGACACGCGCAAGCGCCGGCCGCGGGGTTTTCCTCGGCGCGGCATTTTTCAGGGCACGCCTTTGATGAATGCCGCGCCTTCACCTTTCCCCTTTCGCCGCCCACGCGGCGCAATGGGCAAAAGCCAAAAGTGTGATTTTGGCTTTTGCGAAATTTTATAAATTAGGTTCACGAAAATCTCGGCGTGCTAACGCCTGCGATTTTCCGTGAGTTGAAAAAATCTGCCGCCCGCTCCAATTCGGAGCGGGCGGCGATGTACTGTGCGGGAACATAGAAACTATTTCTGTTTGCGAAAATACGGCCGAAAGAAAATCTTCCTCCACTCCGACTTCCCGCCACGGCTCGCAGGCACGGAGCCGATCCGCCTGTCAGCGATCGATCGGTTCGGATGCCGCGGACAGATAGGGAAGCAGCGCCGCGATCAGTTTTGCTGCCGCTTCTTCTCCGCCGATCAATGTTCCGCGGGTCTCGTTGGCCTGCACGATGCCGTCGCAAGCAATGTCGACGGTATACAGCATCTGTTCGTCGCCCTCGTCGAGCAAAACGGAAACGCTGATCTCCGGATAACATCTTTTGAATGTAAAATTTCTGCGATATTGTTGCTTCATAGTGGGTGATCAGAAGAATGGATATATCTTCTCTTTCAAAAGAAGCGAGCGGATGAGTGACGAGGTTGACCGTCAGCCACGCCGCGAGCCCGCCAACGATCCCGACGAGCAAAACGATCGCAACGATCCCCCGAACGATCTTCCGAACCATAAAGAGCCTCCTGTATTATGCTGCGGCTGCGGCCGCCGCCTCTGCCGGAAGATAGGTCAGCAGCGCCTCGAGCAGCTTTGCCGACGTCTCTTCGCCGCCGACCAGTTCATAGATGTCGTTGCCGATACGCACGGTGCCGTCTCTCCCGATCGCAAGAGAGACAAACCGAGCCTCGGCAAAGGTATCGCCCGCGAGGACGAACACGGTCAGGCCGGAATCCGCCGAGCGCCACGCAAACCCTTTGCGGTAGGAGCATTCGTCCAGCAGGTCCAGGATCTCCTCCGCTTCCGGATCTTCCCGATGATAGTCGACGAACTGCGAGCGGAGGGTGCCGCCTTCCTCCATCTCATGATAGAGCAGATCGAGGCTGAAGAGTTGGGAAAGGTCCGCCTCGGTGAGCGGGCGGGGAATGAGGCGGACCGTCAGCCACGCCGCGAGCCCGCCGACGATCCCGACGACCAGAACGATCGCAACGACCCAATGAACGATTTTCCGAACCATCAAAAGCCTCCTGTATTATGCGCCGTTTCCGCCGGGATATAGGGCAGCAGTGCAGCGATCAATGACTCCGCAGCTTCTCCTCCGCCGGACAACATACCACGGATCTCATTGACCTGCACGATGCCGTCGTAAGCGATGTTGACGGTGTACAGTTCGCCACCCTCGCCGAGCAAAAAAGAAATGCTGATCTCCGGATAACATGGCTTGAACGTAAAGCCCCGGCGAAATTTCTGGTTTTGTAAAAGTTCCGAGACTTCTGCCGCCTGCTGCGACCTGGATTGATAGTCGGCAACGCGCGGGCGGACGATGCCTTGCTCGTCGCTTTCATAGTGGGTGATCAGAAGAATGGATATATCTTCTCTTTCAAAAGAAGCGAGCGGATGAGTGACG
>CAJFTM010000016.1 GCA_904419945.1 uncultured Clostridia bacterium | reverse complement strand
TCAGTTCTTATTTTACACAATCGGAGTTCTTTTGTCATCCTCATCGGCTTAGCCTCCTTTGAACCCCGCGACTATCGCGGGGTTTTCGTTATACAAAAAGCGGGCGCCGTTGAACGGCGCCCGCGACCTCATATACACTGATTATACGTCCATCTTTTCGAGCAGCTTCAAATCGATGCCCTTTTCGCCGATCTTGATGATCTCGACCTTGACGGTATCGCCGATATTGAGCACATCTTCGACCTGACCGATGCGGCGGTCCCCGCCCAGCTTGGAGATGTGGATCATGCCGTCCTTACCGGGAGCCAGCTCGACAAACGCGCCGACCTTGGACAGGATGCGGACGACGGAGCCGATGAACATATCGCCGACTTCCGGATCGCGCGCGATGGAGAGAATGATCGCCTTGGCGCGCTCCGCATTTTCCGTATTCTCGCCGTATGTCGCGATGCAGACTTTGCCGTCGTCATCGATATCGATCTTGACGTTGGTCTCCTCGATGATTTTGTTGATAACTTTTCCGCCGCTGCCGATGACCTCACGGATCTTATCCGGATGGATATTGAAGGAGATGATCTTCGGCGCATATTTGGAGAGCTCGTGGCGGGGTTCAGGCAGAACTTCGAGCATCTTATGCAGGATGAACTGGCGACCCTCATTCGCCTGTGAGATCGCACGGCGGAGGATATCCTCGGAAATACCCTTGATCTTGATATCCATCTGGATCGCCGTGATCCCCTTTTCGGTTCCGGCGACTTTGAAGTCCATATCGCCGAGGAAATCTTCCAGACCCTGAATATCCGTCAGGATCGCGACGCGGTCGCTCTCCGTATCCTTAATGAGGCCCATCGCGCAGCCGGCAACGGGCGCCTTGATGGGCACGCCCGCGTCCATCAGCGCCAATGTGGAACCGCAGACGCTCGCCTGCGAAGTCGAGCCGTTGGAACTGAGAACATCCGAAACCATACGGATGGCGTACGGAAATTCTTCCGCACTCGGAACGACCGGCTCCAACGCGCGCTCCGCCAAGGCACCGTGGCCGATCTCGCGGCGGCCGGGACTCTTGAGGCCCTTTGCCTCGCCCGTCGAATAGCCGGGGAAATTGTACTGATGCATATAGCGCTTGGAAACCTCGTCGTCCAAGCCGTCCAGCTTCTGCACCTCGCTCAGCGTGCCGAGCGTGCAAGTGGAAAGGACCTGCGTCTGTCCGCGGGTAAATACTGCGGAGCCATGGACGCGGGGCAGAATGCCCGTTTCGCACCAAATCGGACGGATCTCCTTGAGAGAACGGCCGTCCGGGCGGACGCCTTTATCCAAGATTTTCGCGCGGACCTTTTCTTTGGTGAGATAATAGAGGCTGTCCTTCATTTCACGCTCTTTGCCGGGATACACATCGGCAAAATGAGCGAGCACGTCCTTTTCGACTTCATCCTGCTTTTCTTCGCGCGCCGTGCGGTCGAATTCTTCGAGAGCGGCATCCAATTTTTCAGAAGCATACGCGCGGACAGCCGCGTCGATATCCTCGGGAACATGGTACAGCTCCATTTGACGCTTGGGTTTGCCGATCTCTTTCTGAATCCCTTCGATAAAGGCACACAGCTTTTTGATCTCTTCGTGCCCGAAGAGGATCGCGCCGACCATCTCCTCGTCGGAGATCTCCTTTGCGCCCGCCTCGACCATCATGATCGCATCTTTTGTGCCCGAAAGGCTGAGCGCCAAACGGCTCTTTTCCCGCTGCGCATTGTCTGGATTGATGACATATTCGCCGTCTACCATGCCGACCTGCACGGAACCGGTGGGCCCCGCCCAAGGGATATCGGAAATGCTCAGAGCGATGGAACTGCCGAGCATTGCAAACGGTTCGGGGGGAATGTTCGTATCCACCGAAAGCGCGGTCGCGATGACCACGACGTCGTTGAACAGCCCCTTCGGAAAGAGCGGGCGGATCGGACGGTCGATGAGGCGGGAGGTGAGGATCCCCTTATCGCTCGCGCGCCCCTCGCGCTTTTTGAAACCGCCGGGGATCTTGCCGACTGCATACATCTTCTCCTCAAAGTCGACCTGCAACGGGAAGAAATCCATCCCCTCACGCGGCTTTTCGGACATCGTAACGTTGACCATGACGACGGTATCGCCGCACCGGACGACGCAGGAACCGTTCGCCTGCTCAGCGTACTTGCCCGTCTCGACGATGACCTTTTTACCGCCGACCACCGTCTCAAACTGTCTGAAATTGTTTGTCATTCTTTACTCCTTGACTCGTTGTTCTTGCGGTGAACACCTGCCCGCCGCAAATATTTAATAAGGGCCGAACGATTGTTCCGCCCTTAAAATGCTTATTTTCTCAAATCGAGGCGGGCAACGATATCCCTGTATTTTTCAATGTCCTTCGATTTGATGTAATCGAGCAAACCACGGCGCTGGCCGACCATCTTCAAAAGGCCGCGGCGGCTGTGATTGTCGTGCGGATGCTCTTTCAGATGTTCGTTGAGGTGGTTGATCCGCTCGGTAAGGAGAGCGATCTGCACTTCGGAAGAACCGGTGTCCCCTTCATGTCTCTTGTACTCGTTGATGATTTGAGCCTTCTTTTCCTTTTCCATTGTTTTACTCCTTGGAAATTATATTCACGAAGACAAAGCTCGGCGAGGAGAACCGCTCGGCTTTGACTACGCATGAGTTTATTTTACCATATTTTGCGCTCATTGTAAACTGATTCGACCGTATAATTTCTGTTTGCGCGCAATTATCTCGTCGATTTTGCCGATATACGTGGGAATATCCTTCGGAGACCCCAACCGCTCGATGCGCGCCTCCGCGGCAAAGAGTTTTTTGCCGACGGCATTCGCACCGAAGGCGATATTATCCGTGATCTCTTCCATCACGTCCACATTGTACACGCATGCCCGCCCGGGTTTGGTCCAGCCCGTATTTTCACAGTTCCCGGCCATGTACTTCTGGCGATACAAGTAGTAGGGTTGGTATCCCGCCTCATACAGCGCCCTGCGCGAATGGGCGATCATTTCCGGCAGACCCGCCCCGCAAAGGCGCGTTTCCTCCTCCTTCAGCCGCGCCCCTTTTTTGAGACAAAGGGTATGCACTGTGATGTTTTCGGGAGCAAGGGCGATCGCCGCATCGACGCTCGCACAAAAATCGTCGACCGATTCTCCCGTAAGGCCCGCAATGAGGTCAAGATTGACCGCAAAGGGATAGCGGCGCGCCATCTCATAGGCGCGATAGACATCGGCCGCCGTATGCCTGCGGCCGATCCGCACGAGCGTTTCATCGCAAAACGTCTGCGGATTGACGCAGATGCGCGTGACGCCGTAATCGCGCAGAAGATCCAGTTTTTCTTCGGTAAATACGTCCGGACGTCCGGCTTCGACGGTATATTCGACGCCTTCGGCAAAGGGTGCCGCCGCATCGAGCACGCGGCGCAGCTGCGCCGGCTCGAGCACGAGCGGCGTCCCTCCGCCGATATAAACGCTGTTTAACTTCCCGAACAGTCCGCGGCAGGCGGAAATCTCCTTTTCCAACGCATCGAGATAGGCATCGACATACCGGCCCGTCCTGCCGATATCAGCCGTGATAAAGGAACAATATTCGCATTTCGAGGGACAGAAGGGAATCCCGATATACAGATCGGCGGCCCCCTCTGTATGCGCATAGATCCCCTCCTGTGCATGCAGGACATCGGCGATCAGCGCAATATTTTCAGAAGAAGCGCCGCATTTTTTGAACAAAACGCGGAAATCCCTGCCCGCCGCGATCTCGGCATAGGCGAGCTTGGTCGGGCGGATACCCGTCAACGCGCCCCACGGCATGGACCGCCCGGTCACGCGGCGCAGCGACTCGTAGACGGCAATTTTGGAAAAGCGCTTTGCGTATCGGCGAAATTCGAGATCGCCCGAAAAGACCATCCGCTCTTCGTAATGATCGACATGGCCGCCAATTTCGACCGTATCGAGGAATCGGTCCCCCTCCGACACAAATTCATGCCGGATATCGGGCTGCTCATCGCCGAACAGCCGAACGACATCCATCAATTCCGGATATAAAAAATCGGTATTTGTTGTCAACATGGCACGCCTCAGGCAAACGGGTTATATTTGCGCTCGTGATCGAGCGAGGTCGGGTCATCGTGCCCCGGATAAACCGTGAGATCTCCCGGGATCTCCAATAAACGGCGCACGCTCTGCCGCAGCTGCGACAGGCTGCCGCCCGGAAAATCCGTCCGGCCGACACTTTCCAAAAAGAGAGTATCCCCCGAGAACAGGACATTGCCGGCACGGAAACAGACTCCGCCCGGCGTATGGCCCGGCGTCGCGATGACAGAAAAGCGCATGCCGCACAGATCCAGCACGTCCCCGTCTTCAAACGTAAAATCGACGGTAAAGGGGGAAAGGCGCAGCCCCATCTCTGCCGCAAGATTGGCGTCTGACCCGATGAGAGAACGCTCCGCCGCGGAGCAGCCGATCTTCGCCCCGGCTCCCTGCAGGGCGGCACAGCCGAGAATATGATCAAAATGTCCGTGCGTGAGCAACACGCAGCGCACAGTCAGTCCGCGGCGTTCAGCCTCAGCGAGAGGCTCCCGGCCTCCGCAATCGATGAGGACGGCCTCTCTGCCATCCTCCGTCAGAAGGTACGAATTGGCCCGCAGCGGCCCTGCGGGAACAGGTATGACTTGCAACACCGACTCCTTTCCGCCGAATACGGGCGGCTTCTGTCTTACATAGTACTGTGCAAAACAAGAATATTTTCGCAAAATATTATTTTGCAACGGTACGATACACTTCACTGATGCGCTCATCGGAGAGCAGTTTACGGATCAAAAGATCGATATCCCCCTTTCCGTTGAGGCGGATATTTGCCTCAATGACCGCGTCTTTATTTTTATCGAAACGGGAATTGACCGCCGTGATCATCAGGCGCATATCGCTGACCACGCTCGTCAGCACGGAGAGAGCAAGCCCCTGATCCTTCGCCTTCATGACAATGCCCGCGACGAAATGGCCGCCACCCTGCGTCTCCGCCCATTCGGCAGGAAGAATGCGCCCCTCTTCCGCTTCCAGGTTTTTGACATTCGGACAGTCTGCGCGGTGAATGACCACGCCCCTGCCGCGCGAGACAAAGCCGACGATCTTGTCGCCGGGGACAGGATTGCAGCAACCGGCAAAGCGAGTCAGCAGTCCGCTCATCCCCTTGACGATGACGCCGCTCGAATCCGCCGCTCCGCCGTGATAGACCGGTTTTTTGGGGATTTCCTTTTTATAGAAGTCGATCAGTTTGAAGAGGACCTGGTTGACGGTAATCGCCCCGTAACCGACCGAAGCGAACATTTCGTCCTGCGAAAAGAAGGAAAACTTTTCAGAAATTTTAGCGAAGCTCTCTTCCGTAAGGATATCGGAAAGATTGTAACCGCGGTGCTTCGCCTCGGCCTCCAGCATGCTGCGGCCGATTTTGACGTTCTCATCCTTCATCTCCCGCCGGAAGAACTGCTTGATCTTGGCACGGGCGCTGGAAGACTTGACGATTTTCAGCCAGTCCCACGACGGACCCTTGGAATTGGAAGAGGTGATGATCTCCACCACATCGCCCGTCTGCAGCGTCGAATTGAGCGGTACGATCTTGGAATTGACGCGCGCACCGACGCAGCGATTGCCGATCTCGCTGTGGATCGCATACGCAAAGTCGATCGGCGTCGCATCCTTCGGAAGGGAGATGACCTTGCCCTTCGGCGTAAAGACGAGCAATTCGTTGGAATACAGTTCTGTCTTTAAGGACTCCATGAAGTCCTTTGAATCCTTTAAGCCTCCTTCCCAATCGAGCACTTCGCGGATCCAGGAGAGGCGCTCGGTAAAGGAACTGTCCTCCGTCCTCTTTTCCTTATACTTCCAATGCGCCGCGATACCGAACTCGGCCGTACGGTGCATCTCAAACGTGCGGATCTGGATCTCAAAGGGCTGACCGAAATTGGTGACGACCGTGGTATGCAGCGACTGATACATGTTCGCCTTCGGGGTGGCGATGTAATCCTTGATGCGGCCCGGGATCGGCTTCCAGCGCTTATGGATCTTGCCGAACACCTCGTAACACTCATCCACCGTGCCGACGATGACGCGCACGGCAGTCAGGTCATAGATCTGATCGAGCGTCTTATTCTGCGTCTTCATCTTTTTATAGATGGAATAGAAATGCTTCGGGCGGCCGAAAACCTCCCCTTCGATCTTGCTCTCGTCGAGAATGTTCTTGATTTCCTTGACGACAAAATCGACGAAATTATGCCGCTCGTACAGCTTTTGGTGGATATTCTCCACCAAAAATTCGTACGCCTCCGGATCGAGATATTTGAGGCACAGATCTTCCAGCTCACATTTGATCTGCGAAATACCGAGGCGGCCGGCGAGAGGCGTATAGATATCCAGCGTCTCCTGCGCCATTTTGATCTGACGCTCTTTGGAGAGAAAATTGAGGGAGCGCATGTTATGGAGGCGATCGGCGAGCTTGATAATAATGACGCGAATATCTTTCGCCATTGCGACGAAGATCTTGCGGAAATTTTCCGCCTCCTCCTCTTCGCGCGACTTGAAGACGATCTTATCCAGCTTGGTGACACCCGCAACGAGGCGCAGGATCTCTTCCCCGAATTCACGGCGGATATCCTCTTCCGTTACGGGCGTATCCTCAATGACATCGTGCAAAAAAGCGGCGGCTACGGTCGCGCAGTCCAGACCAAGTTCCATGAGGATCTTTGCGACGGCGCAGGGATGAATAAAGTATGCCTCACCCGAAGCGCGCTTTTGCCCGCTATGCGCCTGCTCTGCGTAATGGTACGCGCGCACCAGCGTTTCCCGCTCGGTGCCCGCATAATTGTCATAGATCATTTGCAATACGTCGTTCATTTTCTTTCCTTCCATCGGCATACAGCCGTATAGAGCGCCGAACGGCTGAGGTCAGACTTTTTCCCGCGGACCGCGACCAACCTGCCGCGCTCAAAGCGCAGCAATCCCAATTCGACGAATACTTCGATCGCAAAGATAAGTTCGCGCACGGGAAGCTCCGCGTTTGCACCAAGGGCGGCCGAAACGCTGTCCTCTCCCGTCAAGCCGCTGCGCACCGCGCGATATGCAGAACTCAACACCTCGTGCGATGTATCCAAGCCGGCGATCGCACGGGCACCGTCGATCTCACGATTGATGATCACACGCTTCCCGGCCAAATCGCGCAGTCCTCCGCCCGCCGGCGTATCCAGCCAGATCACGTCGCGATACAGGGCGATATCTGCGTCCAAAGAGGGGGCGACGAGCACGGCATTGCCCACATTGTGCGAACTGAGCCGAAAGAGATCGCACTCTAACCCCTCGACACAATCCGCCAGAGGGGCCGGCACGCCTTCTGAACAGAGCATGAGCAGGCCGTAGCTGCAGGATCTGCGCGCCGCACGGATGCGAGAGCAGATCCCTTCCGTCGTATCCCACGCTATGTCCATCGGAACGGCCGGCTCCTTCATGCGCAGGAGCGCGTTGCGAAAACCGTACAGGGCCGCCACGTCCCCTTTCACGCCCTTGCAAACCATATCCCGTACGACGCCGCGCGCGCTCTTTTCTCCGCGGAAACGGGAAACGCCGCACTCAAACACGATGGTCTTGCGCACATCCGACGCGAGCAACGGCAGAGCGGCCTCTCCGCCGAACCAAACGAGATCGAGGGCATCGGCGCGAACGGATAAATGGGGAGAGCCGTCCTTCAAACGGCGCGCCGAAGTGCGCTCGCATTCGACCGCAAAGAGCGGCTTGCGGTTCCCGACGCCGCACGGCTCCAGCTTTTCCAATTCCTCCGCCAGCGCGAGGTCGAAGGTAAGGCCGTCCCCCATGCAAACGCCCAATGTCGGCTCGAAATCGGAACGGGAATAGGTCTTTCCGATGTAGGTATCCAGCGCCGCACGCAGTGCTGCAAACGACTCTTTGCGGATATTCACCCCCGCGGCCTGCGCATGCCCGCCAAACTCGGCAATATGCTCGCTGCAAGCTTTTAAGGCTTCATAGATATTGACATTTTCGATGGTGCGCGCGGAGCCTTTCAGATACTCGCCGTGCGGGACAAAGAGGATCGCCGGGCGGTTGAACTCCTCTGCGATGCGCGCCGCAACGATGCCGACGATGCCCGCATTCCACGACTCGTCGCTGAGCATGATGATATTGCCGTAAGCGCCTTCAGAAGCGATCTTTTCCTTTGCGCTGCGATACACTTCGTCGCAGATCTGCTGCCGCTCGATGTTAAAGGCATTGAGGCGGCAGGCAAGATCGTAGATCTCCGCTTTATCCTGCGACGTAAACAGGCGCAGCGCGCAATTCGCATCCCCCATACGACCCGCTGCGTTGATGCGCGGCGCGACCGTAAAGGCAAGCGTCTGCGCAGTGATCTCCTCTTTTTTCGTCGCCAATAAACAGCGCAGAGCCTCGCGCGGGCGGGAATTGATCAGGCGCAGCCCTTCAAAAACGATGTCGCGATTTTCGCCCGTCAGGGGCACGCTGTCTGCGACGGTGGATACAGCCGCGAGATCCAGGAGCGAATAGGCCTTTTCGCCCAACAAGGCGCAGGCGACCTTAAAGGCTACGCCCGCACCGCAGAGATTGTCGTACGGGTAATCGTCCGCCAATTTCGGATTGATGACGACGCAATCCGGCAACACCTCCGGCAATTCGTGATGATCCGTCACGACAATATCCACACCGCGCGACCGGATATATTCGACCTCTTCGCGGTTGGATACACCGCAGTCGACCGTGACGATGAGGGACGGTTTATACTCGTCGATGATCTTTTCGAGCGCGGCGATCGACATTCCGTAGCCCTCTGTGCGCTCGGGGATATGCGTCACACAGCGCACGCCGTATTTGCGCAGCGCCGCCGTCAAAATGGATGCGGCGCCGATACCGTCTGCATCATAGTCGCCGAATACAGCGACCAATCCGTCCGCACGGCGCACGGCAACGAGCCGGTCGACGAGCTCGCGCATCCCGCGCATCAAAAAGGGCGAGAGGAAATGCTTTCGGGAGGGCGCCAAAAAGCGGCGAACCTTATCGGAGGTATCTACCCCCCTTGCATACAGAATGCGCGCCGTGACCTCATGCAGGCCGCATTCGGAGGCGATGGCACGCACGATTTTATCCTGTTCGGGCGTAAAGATGTATTCAGGTATGATCTTTTTCATGCCGCAGCCTCCCTTTCCGATTGACAGCGATTTTTTCTGAAACCGGCAGCCGCCGCGCCGGCATAAATCAATTTTGAATAAAAAGGGCGGAGACAAGACCCCGCCCTTCCTGAAACGAAATGTAATGCAGCGCGAACAGCTGCGCCGCTGCAAGATACGCGCTCAGCCCTTGAGCACGACGTACATCGACGGCGCTAAGAAGAGCGAGGAGCAGACCGACACCACGACCGCCACCAAGGTCGCGAGCATGATCCAGGTCAAATCCAAGCCGACAAAGAACCCGATCACCCCGAGGATGACACAGAACAGAGCCGCAAAAATAGCCGTCATGACGATCAGCTTGCGATTATCGCGCACAGAAACAGCCGCCATTTCACCGGCTGCCAAACTCTTTGTATCCTCCGCGTTGCGCAGACTGCGGACCTTGCTGAACACAGTCATGCTCAGGAATGCAGAGAGCAGGAAGGAGAATACGGCCACGCCGATGAGGCCGACCCCTGCCGGGATGCGGAGGAGCGCGACCAGCGCAAGGGTCAGGAGCACATCGTGCACGCCTGCGACCAATACGGAGATGCCGGCACTCAGCTTGAAGCGAATCGCCGCATACAGGAACAGCAGGACCAACGAAGCGCCGATACCGATCGCCGTGCGCCAAATATAGGTATAATACGGAACATTTTCCGACTGATGATGGGATACGGTGATCAAAGTCGCATCCACTCCGTCGATGGAAGCGGAGGAGATGGCGCTCCTCAGCGACTCGGCCGCCGCAGAGGCCTCTTCATCGCTGCCCGCCGTAACGGCGAACTCGAGGACCGTCGCACCGGTCGCAGAGGACTCGGAAACCTTGACGGTATTGACCGAGCAGCTGTCATTCAATTCGTCGGTGCAATAATCCTGCAGAGCATCGCGCGCATCGTCGGTGAGACGGAGCATATCGCGCACTTCGATAATGTATGTGTCGCTCGTGGTCGAATCGGTATTGAACCCGACAAATCCGGCAATGAACGCGCCCGCCGCGATCAGCACGATACTCACGATGAGGTTGATCCAAAAGACAGTTTTCTGATTACGCATCTTCCGTTTCCTCCCGTTTGAAATTGCAGAAGGCGATCTTATTCTTCGGCTGCGCGAGGAACACGTAGAAGAAGAAACGGGTCACACCCAAAGAGCAGGCCGCAGAGAGAGCCGTGCCGAACAGAAGGATGGTCGCCATATAGAACACGGCACCCGTCGCCGCAAAATACAGGATCAGCGCGGCGAGGAACAGCACCACATGTACATCGATGGTCAGAGCGAGGCTCTTTTTATAACCGGCCTTGATGGATGCGGTCAGCGTCTTGCCGGTCGCAAACTCGTCGGCAATATTCTTAAACGCATACCAGTCGAACCCGCACAGAAGCGTTGCCGTCGCCAAAATCGCGAGAACGCCCGCCATATTGAGAACGACCGTTTCGATCAAAGAGAGACACAGGATCATCAGCAGCGCGAACGTGATGAATCCGAACACGTGCGCAAGGCCCATGCCGCGATAGCGAATGATCGAATAAACCGCCATCACCAGCGTCAGAACGCCAAAGACGATCGCGACGATCAGCCCGGCATTTGCGCCCATGGTGGGGCCGAACTCATAATACTGCGGCGCTTCCAGCTGCAAATCGAACACCATTTCTTCGTCCAAAACAGAGTTGACGAGGGAGGTGATCGTCTCCACCGCTTGCGGCGTATCAAACCCGCCCCCGACAAAGACGGAAGCCTGATTGAGAACGGAGCTGATGCTCGTCTGCAGGAGCGCCGTGTCGCCCACGTAGAGGGCCAGTGTCGCAGACGTCGTCGTCGAGCTGCTGCTCGAAGAGGAAGAACTCATCAGCTCGGTCGTAACGTCGGCAAACGCATCCTGTCCTTCCGAAGTAAAATCAAAGATCACGCCGTAACTGCCGTCCGTACCGATGCCGACCGACGTACCGCGGACATAGTCAGAATCCAGCCGCATCAGTTCGTTGCCGGATTCATCTGCAAAGTACGCGCCGCCGTCGCTGCCTAACGTGTCGAACAGGGTCGAAGCCGACTCGTCGGTGTACGGGACTTCGACGCGGATGGTGTAATCATCCTGCAGCTTGACAGAATAACCGGGATAATTTTTGGATTCGAACCGTTCCTGCAAAGCCCGGAAAGCGATGTCAAACTCTTCCAAAAAGCTCTCGCTCACAGAGCCGTCATCCCCTGCGATCTCGTCCGAATAATAGACGCCTTTGTGCTTCGTGTATGTTTCGGCAGCGTCGCTGTCCGTTTCGGAATTGACGAGCAGGTCATATTCTTCCTGCGAGATCACCCCTTCCGGATAATACACGGTGTAGTAACCGCCGCCCAAATCGGTACTCAGCTGAATGTGGCTGAGCAGCGGCGTAAAATAATTCGGTGAAGGAAGTGCGAACGACGCCACGCTGATAAACGCGAGCCCCGCCAGCACGATGACCATGATCACGATCAACGCCACCGACTTCTTCTTGCCCATTGCCTCCTCCTGCAACTTAAATAGTGTTTTCCGAGATCCGCACGCAGACGATGCCGCGGACAAACGCCCGGATAATAAGAAATATACCTATTAATTATAATAAAGTTCGGATATTTAGTCAAGTGCAAATTATCCGTTTTTTGAAATTTTGCCCTAATTTCACCGTTTCAACCGCCGACGCGGTCCGGCTCCCGCGCAGGGACGCAGACGAGACAGTTTTTTTGCCGCTCAATTGCCCGTTTCGTCGTTTTCTGCCGCAAACGCCTCCGCGAGGCGCAGGTATGCCGCAGCGTTTTGCAGGACCCCCTGCCTGTCCGCCTCCGTGGCCTGCCGCACGATGCGATACGGATTCCCGAAAACGACGCTGCCGGGCGGGATCTCCTTGCCTCCCGGGATCAGCGTTGCCGCGCCGATGATGCAGCCGTCGCCGATCTTGGCCCCGTCGAGGATGACCGATCCCATACCGATCAGGACCCCGTTGCCGACCGTAGCTCCGTGCACGACGGCGTTGTGACCGACGGTCACATTGTCCCCTAAGATCGCAGGGACGCCGCAGCCGACATGGATGGTCGCATTGTCCTGCACATTGCTGTTCCTGCCGATGACGACGGGAGCGAGATCCCCGCGGATGCAGGCGCCGCACCAAATATTGGCGCCGTCGCCCAGCGTTACGTCGCCGGCAACATAGGCGCGCCGATGCACAAAGGTATTTTTGCCCCTTTTGACCGCTTTCATGCCTTTTTGCCTGCCTGCATCTTTTTGCGCTCGGCGAGGATATGCATCGCGTCTTCGGTGCGCTTGCGCATCATGGCACAGGTGATCTCATACGGCTCGTCGATGCTGCCGTTGAAATGATAGTTGTTGGCGCTGCACCCTCCGCTGCAAATGTATTTGGCGAAACAGGAACTGCATTTTTCCCGGGTGAACAGACAGGAATCGCGGAACTTTTCCCGAATTGCGGGGTCCAAAGTCCCCTCGTACACGCTGCCCATGCGAAAATCGCTGTCGCCCGCGAATTGATGGCAGGGATAAATATCGCCGTTGGGAACGACCGAAAAATATTCGTTGCCGGCGCCGCAGGCGCTCACGCGCTTGGCGAGACAGGGACCGCCCTCCAAATCGACGTTGAAATGGAAGAAGCTGAAGCCCTTTCCTGCCGCAAGGCGGGCAAGATAAGCGTCGCACAGCCTGTCGTACTCCTCTCCGATGCGGGGCAGATGCTCTTTGCCGATGGCGAGATCCGCAATATCGGTCACTACCGGTTCGAGAGAGATGCTGTCAAAGCCGCTGTCCGCCAAAAAGAGAACATCTTTCGCAAAATCAAGATTTTTTGCCGTAAAAGTGCCGCGCACATAATAGCTCTTGTCGCCGCGGATCCGGACAAAATTTTTCAGGTTTTCAATGACGAGATCAAAGCTGCCCTTTCCGTTCGCCGTCTTGCGCACAGCGTCATGTACTTCTTTGCGTCCGTCGAGAGAGAGAACGACATTGTCCATTTCCCGGTTGAGAAAATCGGCAATATCGTCTTTTAACAGCAGGCCGTTGGTCGTGAGGGTAAAGCGAAATTCCTTGCCCCGCTTTGCCGCCTCCGCCTTGGCATAATACACTGTCTCCTTGACGACGTCAAAATTCATGAGCGGTTCGCCGCCGAAAAAATCCGTTTCGAGAACGCGGCGATCGCCGGAGTTGGCAATGAGAAAATCGATCGCCTTTTTTGCCGTCTCCAAGCTCATGAACTCGCGGCGGGAATGATAAGCGCCCTCATCCGCAAAACAATAGCGGCAGCGCAGATTGCAGTCATGACAGATATGCAGGCAAAGCGCCTTGACTTCATCCGATTTGATCGGGCGCGCCTGCGTCTCCGGGGCAAACAGCATGCCGCCGCGCTCCAATTCGGCGAAATCCTCCTCATAGGCACGCCGCTCGTCCGTCGGTATATCGGAAACGTCTACCCCTTCGCCCAAACGTGCGCGCAGCAGACGCGCGGCCTTTTCGTCGCACTCATGCAGGGACGAACTGCCCGTATCAAAAATATAATAATGCCCGCGGCATTCAAAAACGTGGACCATAAACTCCTTTATGACTGACAAAACCTTCCGGCGCAGCCGCATCGGCCGAGCGCAGGAAGGCAGAATTTAAGGAGCAGTAAAACTGCCCCTTATCAGAAAATACTTCAGTTATTCTTTTCGGGATCGTTCTCTCTGGAAATCCTCTCGCAGGACTGGTTGCCGACTGTGCAGCTGGTCTTGCAGGCGGACTGACAGGTGCTTCTGCATTCGCCGCAGCCCGTGACCTTTCTCTCCGCGGGGCGGGCGATCGTCTGGATCTTGTTCATGATGTGATCTCCTTTGTTCGCTTTTTTACTATTATAATACACTGTCCCGAAAAATGCAAGCGTTTTCTGCAGATCCGACTCAGGATTTCCCCTTGACCGCGGTACAGACAATGCCGCTGATCGCCCCGGCGATGCCGCCGAACAGCCAATCGAGTACATTCTTCCACCCGAAGGAAATTTCTCCCGCGATGATGGCGAACAAAAAATAAGTTACGAGGATGACGGCGACCCCGCAGATCGCCCCTTTTAGAAAGGCACGGCTCGGGCGCAGGCAGACAAAACAGCCCACAAAGATCGCCGCCATCTTGATGAGCTGGTTGACGGGCATGATCACGGACGATCCGATGGAAAACAATTTGATCAACAGCGCAAAAACGAGGACTGCCGCCAGCGTTACGACCGATGCGACACAGATACCTTTTCCGATCTCCGCCGCGGCGCGGCCCACTTCTCCCTGCATAAAAAATACCTCCGCACGAGATGTATTTTATCTCTATGCGGAGGCATGTTGCTTTTATTCATACCGAAGGCGATCATTCGCCGTCCTTTTTGTCTTTTTCTTCGTCAAAAGGCTCAGCCGGCGCCTCTGCCGCGGGCGCGGCAGGCTCCTCTTTGGCAGCCTCTTCCGTTTTCGCAGACGTTTCGGGCTCTGCGTCCGTCTGATAGATCGCCTGTTTATCGAACTTCATATAACTATAATTGCCGTCACTGCCGCCGGTGCGGAGCACGAATGTATTCTCTTCGTCATCCACTTCGACCACTTCGCCGACGATACCGCCGATGGTCTTGACCTTATTGCCGGGGCGCACGGAATTGATAACATCGTTATAATTTTTCTGCTTTTTACGCTGAGAAACAAAAGACCAAATCAAAAACGCGACGAGCAATACGACGATAATGATGATCGGGACCCATTGCATCCAGCCACCGGACGTGTTATCGGCCGCCTCTTCCAAAAGATTATAAAAATTCATTTTGCAAATTCTCCTTCCGAAAAATCGCTTTCGCTGATTTCTATCATACCTTTTTTTTGCAATTTTGGCAACTGTTTTGCAGACCTTTGCAAAGAAATTCTGCGAAAGCGACGCACTTTTCGCTGTTTCGACACAAACGAAAGCACAAAAAGATCACTGCCAGCCCGTACGGCGATAAAAATCTTCGCGGAAATCGCGCAGCGTCCCGTCCAGAATAGCCCGGCGCAGGCCGCGCATGAGGCGGTTGAGGTATGTGATATTGTGCAGAGACAACAGCATGGCGCCGAGCATTTCTCCCGCATTGATCAGGTGGCGCAGGTATGCCTTGGTATAATGGCGGCAGCAATAACAATCGCATTCGGCGTCCAGCGGAGTCAAATCCTCCTTATAGGCGGCATTACGGACGACGATTTTGCCCGCCGAAGTGAGCGCCGTACCGTTGCGGGCGATCCGCGTGGCGAGGACACAATCGAACATATCGATGCCGCGCATCACGCCCTCGACCAGACAATCGGGACTGCCCACCCCCATCAGATAGCGGGGCACATCCGCCGGAAGGGCGGGCTGCATCGCGTCGAGGATCTCATACATGAGCGGCTTCGGTTCGCCGACGGACAGCCCGCCGATGCCGAGGCCGTACTTTGCAAACGGCTTCGCCGCCGCGATGCTTTCGAGGCGCAAGTCCTTATAAAAATTCCCCTGCACGATGGGGAAGAGGGCCTGGTCCTCCCTTTTATGCGCTGCAGCACAGCGCTCCAGCCAACGAACGGTGCGGTCCAGCGCATCTTTGGCATATCGATAATCGACGCCGTATTCGCTGCACTCGTCAAACTGCATGATGATATCCGCCCCCAGCGCGTTTTCGATCTCCATCACCTTTTCGGGCGTAAAGAAATGCTTGCTGCCGTCGATATGGGAACGGAACCAGACGCCCTCGTCCTTGATATGATTGAGCTTCGCGAGGGAAAAAACCTGAAACCCGCCGCTGTCCGTCAAAATGGGGCGGTCCCAGTTCATGAATGTATGCAGCCCGCCCGCAGCTTTGACCAGCTCGTGGCCGGGGCGCATATACAGGTGATAGGTATTGGCGAGGATGATCTGCGCGCCCGCCTCTTTCAGGTCGCGCGGCAACACCCCTTTGACTGTCGCCTGCGTACCGACGGACATATAGACGGGCGTCTCGATATCGCCGTGCGGGGTATGAAAAATGCCCGCCCGCGCACCCGTTTCCGGGTCAGTTTTGATCACTTCGAAGGAAAAAGGCTCAGCCAAAACATATCTCCTGTAAACAAAATTCCCAATCAAACATTACTTTCTGTGTGACAAAGTACTATGCAAATCAAAATATGGCAGGTCGATCGGCCCATATTCGGCGCCGAACTCAAAGGATCAGACAGGCATCTCCGAAACTGAAAAAGCGGTACTTTTTTTCTACGGCCTCGCGGTACAGGGAAAGACACTGCTCGCGCCCCATGAAGGCGGAAACGAGCATGATGAGCGTCGACTCCGGAAGATGAAAGTTCGTGATCAGCGCATCGACGCATTTAAAACGATACGGCGGATAAATAAAAATGGACGTATCTCCGCTGCACGGATGCAGCATCCCCTGCTCGTCGGCAACCGTTTCCAAGGTGCGGACGGACGTTGTGCCGACGGCAATGACGCGCCGCCCCTCCCGTTTGGCCGCATTGACGATCTCGGCGGCGCGCTCGTCCACGCGATAATACTCGGAATGCATGACGTGGTGCGTCAGGTCTTCCTCCTTGACGGGGCGGAAGGTGCCGAGGCCGACATGCAGCAGCACTTCGGCGATTTGGACCCCCATCCCCCGGATCTCAGACAAAAGCTCCTGCGTGAAGTGCAATCCGGCCGTCGGGGCGGCCGCAGAACCGTCCGTCTTGCAATAGACAGTCTGGTAGCGGTCTTTGTCCTTGAGCTTTTCGTGGATATACGGCGGCAGCGGCATGGACCCGACGCGGGACAAAATGTCCTCGAACACACCGTCAAAATGAAACTGCACGATGCGCTCCCCCGTCTCCGTGCGGTCGACGACCGTCAGAGACAGCTCATCGGAGACGACCAGCTCGGCACCGGCTTTCGCCTTTTTGCCGGGGCGGACGAGCACTTCCCACTCGTTGAGATCGAGCCGCTTGAGCAAAAGCACCTCGACCTTGCCGCCGTTTTCGGTATAGGCAAACAGGCGGGCGGGGAGAACTTTTGTATTGTTGATCACGAGCACATCGCCCGGACGCAAATACTCTTTGATATCGCGAAAGATGCGATGCTCCCGCCTGCCGGTCGCGCGGTCATAGACGAACAGGCGCGATGAATCGCGCGGCTCCGCCGGAGTCTGCGCGATCAGCTCTTCCGGGAGCTCATAATAATAATCGGATTTCTTTAACATACAATCAAACCTCTGCTGACCCTTCCTTCCGGATCGGTTTCGCTTCAAGTTGCGCCCATGCCGGAACAAAACCGCAGGCGAGCGCGTTGCGCACGGACGGAATGTTTGCCCAGGCCACGCCGTAAAAGGGTACTTTCCCGCGGGCGAACACTTCCGCCGCGAGGCGTGCCGTCACGACCTTTGCCAATCCCTTCCGCCGATAAGCGGGCAAAACGTCGACACCGATCTGCCACAGCTTTTCGCTATCCGCACTGGCACCGGCGAGTGCGACCAGCGTTTCTCCGGCATAGGCGCCGACGCACAGCCGATCGAGCTCCCTCCGCCGGGCGCACAGGGCGTTGCTCCATTCCGGACGATACAACCAGGCAAAATCGGGCGGCTCTAAAATGCGGATCTCCAGCGGACTCTCCGGGATGCGCCGGCCCTCCAGGCAAGGGAGAAAGAAACCGGACAGCGCCTCCACCCGAATCCCTTGCGGGAGAAGCAATTCGTCCAGTGCATGGATCGCCGCCGCACCGAAACAGTGTGCCGGAGCAAAGCGCGCCAAAAGGGAAGAGGCGATCTCCTGCAAATCTTCCCGCACGCAGGCGACAACATTGCTGCCGTAGGAAACCAAGTCAAATACATGCGGAGGCTCCAGGTCGGCGCGCCTCCCCTCTCGAAAACAAGAAATGGTAATCACGTTTTCATCCCGAAAAAAATCCTCGGGCGCGCAACAAAAATCGACCGCCGATTGCTCTACCGCAAGGCGAAAAATCAAGTCATGTGTCCACATGTATCGCCGAAGCCACCCCTCTTAAAAGCTTTGACGGCGAGACGCTCGCCCATTCGTTTTGACCGCCCGCCATCAGTCTTCATCGAACATCGAGAGCTGTGATCTTTGCTTTTCGCTCATCCGGATCCCCAAATGCTCATACGCGCCCTTCAGGCATACCCGCCCCCGCGGCGTGCGGGCAATAAAGCCGATCTGCATAAGATAGGGCTCGTAAACGTCCTCAATGGTATTCGCGTCCTCATTGATGGTCGCAGCCAGCGTCTCCAATCCGGCCGGACCGCCACCGAATTTTTCGATGAGAGCGCGCAACAAGCCGCGGTCTGTATCGTCCAGGCCCAGTTCATCGATATCCATCTTCTCCAGAGCATAGCGCGCGTCTGCGCAGCCGATCTCTCCGTTGCCGTGCACAGCAGAAAAATCGCGCACTCTCTTCAACAGACGGTTGGCGATGCGCGGCGTGCCGCGCGAACGGCGGGCGATCTCCTGCGCCGCATCCGCATCGATCCTGATCCCGAGCACCTGCGCCGAACGAGTCACGATCTGCGCCAGCTCCGCCGGCGTATACATCTCTAACCGACAGAGCACGCCGAAACGGTCGCGCAACGGCGAGGCCAGCATGCCTGCGCGCGTAGTCGCCCCGACCAACGTAAATTTTTTCAGCGGAAAGCGCAAATTTTTCGCCGAAGGACCCTTGCCGACAATGATATCCAGCGCATAGTCCTCCATGGCGGAATACAAGATCTCCTCCACCGAATGATTGAGCCGGTGGATCTCATCGATAAAGAGGACATCCCCGTCATTCAGGTTGGTGAGGATCGCCGCGAGATCGCCGCCGCGCTCGATAGCGGGGCCGCTGGTCAGCTTGATCTGCACCCCCAGTTCGTTGGCGATGATGTGGGCAAGCGTCGTCTTGCCGAGGCCGGGCGGGCCATACAAGAGGACATGGTCGAGCGGCTCCCCGCGCATTTTTGCGGAAGAAATGAATACGGAAAGGTTATCTTTCACCTTTTTCTGCCCGATATAGTCGGACATCGTCTTGGGGCGAAGGGCGTTCTCTTCGATATCGAACTCCCCCTTCGTACTCATGACGAGGCGCTCGTCCGAATATTCGTCAAAATCGTTAAAATCATTCATATTTGTACCTTACGATCACATGGAGCGCAGCGCCGTCATAATGATCTCTTCCATGCTGTCCGCGCCGCCCTCTATGGCGCCGCGCACCGCGCGCACGCTCTCTGCCCGCGTATAACCGAGGGACATGAGGCCGACGACCGCATCTTCCTCCTTATCGGAAACGCGCTGCGGCGCGGCAGCGCTTTTGCCCCCCTGCTCTGCGGGAAGCTGTGCCGCGGACACCTTTTCGCGCAGCTCCAGGATGATGCGCTCCGCAGTCTTCTTTCCCAGCCCTTTGACGGAAGTCAATCGCCGGACATCGGAAGAGGCGATCGCCACGGCGATATCCCCGACATTCATGGCCGAGAGCACGGCGATTCCCATCTTGGCACCGACCCCGGAAACGGAGACGAGCTGCAAAAACATCTTTTTCTCCTCCGGAGAAACAAATCCGAAGAGGGTAACGCCGTCATCGCGAACCTGCAGATATGTATACGCGGCTCCCTGCCCGTCCGTCACAAGTTTGGCAAAGAGCGCACCGGAACAGACGATCTCGTAGCCGATCCCGTTGTTTTCGAGGAGCACGACCCCCTCTTCCGAATAAAGGACTTTTCCCTGAATATAACCGATCATATGATAGAAACTCCGTACCGCGCGATTCAAATCGTATACATGCCGGAAAGGCGCGAAGTGAAGGAATGGCAGAGCGCCACGGCGAGCGCGTCCGCGGCGTCATCCGGGCGGGGGATCCCCGGCAGGCGAAGCAAACTTGCCGTAACCAGCTGGATCTGCTTTTTTTCTGCCTTACCGTAACCGGTCAACGCCTGTTTGATCTGCATGGGCGTATACTCGAATAATCTGCCGCACCGCTTGACACACGTGAGCAGCGCGACGCCGCGCGCGTGTGCAACGGCAATGCCCGTGGTCACGTTTTTGGTAAAAAACAGCTCCTCGACGGCGACTTCGTCGGGCGGATATCGGTCGAGCAGACGAACGATCCCCTCCTCCAAGACCGCGAGGCGGGTGGGAAGGCGCTCCTCTTTGGGCGTCAATATGACGCCGTAATCGACTGTGCGGACATCGCCGCGCGCGTTTTTTTCCAGGATGCCATAACCGAGCGTGGCGAGCCCCGGATCAATTCCCAAAATAATCAATTTTATGCTCTTCCCGGACAAATAAGTTGAATTTTTTCGTGAAATATATTACAATAGAGACAATGGCGATCGCCGCTTGCAGCCCGTAAAACCGGCCGAACAAGTGCGCCGCTACTCTATTATTTTACGGTTTTTCGGGCGATAAGTCAATCGAAACAAGCTTAAAAACGCATACGGAGAAGGAAATTATGAAATTGTGGGAAGGGCGCTTTGCCCAGCCGAGCGCGAAGAGCGCAGACGCATTCAACCAATCGCTGTCCTTTGACAAAAAGCTGTACTGGCACGACATCTTTGCGAGCATCGCACACGTCAAAATGCTGGGCGAAACCAAGATCCTGCCCGCAGCGGATGCTGAAAAGATCTGCGATACGCTGCAACAGATCCTTGCGGACATCGAGAGCGGCAAACTGGCACTCGAAGGCGCGGAGGACATCCATACCTTTGTGGAAGAGGAACTCGTGCGCCGCATCGGCGTGATGGGCAAACGCATGCACACCGCGCGCTCGCGCAACGACCAGGTGGCGACCGATTTCCGCCTGTATGTCAAGGACAGTATTTCGGGCATCTGCGGTCAGCTGCACGCGCTCATCTCGACATTGCTCGAACTGGCAAACACGCACATCGGGCACATCATGCCGGGTTATACCCATCTGCAGCGCGCACAGCCCATTTCTCTCGCGCAATACCTAAATGCCTATTCGGAGATGTTGCTGCGCGACCTCGAACGCTTTACCGACTGCTACAAGCGCACGGATGTGATGCCGCTCGGCAGCTGCGCGCTCGCCGGGACGGACTTCCCCATTGACCGCACGATCACGGCCAAACTGCTCAACTTTTCTAAAATCTCGCAGAACTCGCTGGACGGCGTATCGGACCGCGATTTTGTTGCAGAATACATTTTCTGCTGTTCGACGGTCATGGCGCACCTTTCCCGCTTCTGCGAGGATCTGATCCTCTACTCCACCTGGGAATTCGGATTCATCGAGATCTCGGACGACTATTCGACCGGTTCCTCCATCATGCCGCAGAAAAAGAATCCCGATATCCCCGAACTCATCCGCGGCAAGACCGGCCGCGTATACGGCAGCCTGACGGCGATCCTCACGGTCATCAAGGGCATCCCCACGGCGTACAACAAGGACTTGCAGGAAGATAAAGAGGCGCTGTTCAACGCGGAAGAGACCGTCAAGAGCTGCCTCTCCATCTTCACCGAATTGCTGCGCAACGTCACCTTCCATACCCGCAAAATGCACAACGCCGCGGCGGGCGGTTTTTCGACGGCAACGGACATCGCCGACTACCTCGTGATGAAGGGAATGGCCTTCCGCGATGCACACGGCGTGACGGGACGCATCGTGCGCTACTGCATCGAAAACGACAAATCGCTGGATCGTCTGGATCTCGCGACATACCGCTCCTTCTGCGACCTGTTCGACGAAGATATCCTGCGCAAAGTGCGCGTGAACGAATCGGTCGAAGCGCGCAAAGCGACTGGCGGCAGCTCGAAGAGCGCCGTACGCGAAAACATCCGCTCCCTGACCAAGCGGCTGAACAAACTGTGCAGAGAATAACTGCTATAACAGCGATCCAATCATGACAGAGGGGCATCGGCAACGCCGATGCCCCTCAACTCTTCTGCGCAATTATGTCTCGCACAGTACTTCGCTATTGAATAAAATATCTGCTTTTAGCGGCGCAACCCCTTCGGATAATGATTTTTAAGCCTGCCGCCCGAGAGCTTTCCGAGCCCGACAGGCCATCCGCGGTATGCGACGACACACCAGCCGTTTCCTTGGGCCGACAATTCTTCGCCCCGCAGATAGCGGGCGATCTCCTCATCCGAACAATCCACGACGCGGGTAAAATTTGCGCGCGGCAGGCCCAGCGCCAGCGCATGGGCAGGCTCAAATCTTCCGCCTCGATACGTCCCGAGGCACAGCCCCGGGCGCAGCACCTTCAACCCATCCAGAGAAAAGAGCCCCTCCGGGACGAGGCAGAGCGAATCGCCGAAGGAGAACAGCTCCCCCTGCGGGAGCTTCAGCAAAAAATCGGCCGCAAAACGGCGCCATGCCTCGGCAGCGCGGCGGTCGACCGGCAGCTTTGCCGGCCGGATGCGCATCCGCTCGCCCTGCGCCCGCACAAAGCGGGCGGCAAAATGCCCTTCCCCGCGCACGCGGTGGGGATACAACTTGATCTGTTCCTTCAACGCAAAATCCGGATGTCCTGCACAGAAACGGCTGGCGTTGTCCTCATCCTCTTCGCGCGAAAAGGTACAAGTCGAATAGACGAGCGTTCCGCCGGGCGCAAGCATACGGGAGGCGCTGTCTAAGATCTTTGCCTGGCGGTCTGCACACATCCGTACCTTTTCCTCTCTCCATTCGGAAGCCGCCGCCAGCTCCTTGCGCAGCATGCCCTCCCCCGAGCATGGCGCATCAACGAGGATTTTATCAAAGTACCCTTCAAAGCGCGCCGCAAGCGCCGCCGGATCTGCACTGATCACAACGGCATTCGCCACCCCCATCCGCTCGACGTTCTGCAGCAGAATGCGGGCGCGGTCGGGCATCTTTTCGTTGAGCACGAGGAGCCCCTGCCCGTCCATTGCCTGCGCGAGCTGCGTACCCTTGCCCCCCGGCGCACTGCACAGATCGAGCACCCGCTCGCCCGGGCGCGCTTTTAACAGCGGCGCCGCGCACATCGCGCTCGGTTCCTGCACATAGAAGAGCCCCGCATCGTGATACGGGCATTTACCGGGCTTTTCCTCCTCAATATAAAAACCGCTCGCCTCCCAAGGAACGGGCTCGAGCGAAAAGGGCGAAACGACCCGAAAGGCTTCGGGCGTAAGTTTGAGCGTATTGATGCGGATCCCGCGGACGGGCGCACCGCTGAGGCAGGCCTCATAAGCGGAAAACTCCTCCCCCAGCAGATCGCGCATGCGTTCCGAATAGCGTTCGTTCATTCCTCTGCGGGCATAAAGCGAGCGCGAAAATCGTCTAATGTATAGATCTCCGCGATCTTACCCTCCTCCTGCAATTTATGCGCAGCGCTGCAGCGGACACTGTCATCCCCCGCCTCTTCCACAAAGGTATTGCAGCCGGAGAGTTTGAGCGAATACCGCCCGCCCCGCCGCACGATCTCTTTGACCAGACTCTTGGCGAGGGGGAGCTCCTCCTCGATGCTGCGCGAAAAACTGAAGCGCTTGCCCCGCCACTCGTCCGTCTGCGGGCGGACGCGATAGCCATAGACAAAATCATTGAACTTGGCGCGCTTTTCACCGCGCTCGCGCTTGAGGCGGCTCTTTTCGCGAAGATACTCTGTCCTGCGGGTCGAAGAGCAGTTGCAGTACTGATAATTGCCGATCCTGCCGAAGCGGATGTTGAACTTTTCGAGGAGTTCTGGCAGCGTACAGTTCTCCTTGACGCACATCTCCTGCGCAATGCGCATCGTCGCATAGGCGTCATCCGCCGCACAATGCGGCGTATAGTCGATCTCGAAGATCTGCGTCAGCGATTCAAGCCCTGCCTGACGGTCAAATGTTTCCGTCATCGCCATATACAGCACCTGCGTATCGGCGAACCGGAAAGAGAACGAAGGAAGCTTATACCTCTTCGTCTCGAGATTGAGATATTTGACGTCGTTGACGGCGGCATGCCCGAATACCAGCCGATCCTCTCCTTCCAGCAATTCCTTGATGCGCGGATAAAATTTTTTAAAATCGGGATATTTTTTGAAGTCGTTATAGTCGTAAGGCAGAACGATGCCCTCTCCGCCGTGATCGGTCAGATGAAATTTCCCGTTCGGATTGATCAGAATATCTTCTTTTTCCAAAATGTTGAACTGTTCGTCCGCAATGCAATAACCAAATACGCAGATCTTTGCCACATTTTTATACACGCATGCGCACTCAATATCGAAAAAAACGTACTTCATGTTTCCGCCCAAAAATTTGCTTACATAAAAATTATATCATACACGGGCGGCAATTGTAAAGCCAAAATCGATCTATGCAAACAATTCGCGCGCATTCGGGCGAGAGCGTTGCTTTTTCGAAACGCTTGTAGTATACTGGATGCAGATAACCGAAGGAGCGCTGCCATGAAAAAACTTTTTACCGTGCTGCTTTTATTCTGTGCCGCGGCGGCCTTTTTCTCTCTCGCCGCCTGCGCACCGAGATCGGATACAGATCAGCCGGGCCCGCCCGAAGTACCGGAGCACACCCATACGGGGACGCAGCTCTCTTACGACGCTGAGGCCCACCGGTACCTTTGCGAGATCTGCGGGCAAGCCTTTCAAAATGCCGCGCATACGGAAGATGCGAACGGCCTGTGCTCCGTATGCGGATGCAGCTGCTCCCCGACAGAAGGGCTGCTCTTTTCAGAAAACGCCGGCAATGACGGCTATACCTTGATCGGAGCGGGCGATGCGGCACGGGCAACCGAGATACGGATCCCCTCCTTTTACGAAGGGAAGCCCGTATGCGCCGTCGCTTCGGATGCCCTTGCGGGCGCCAACGCCATGGAACGCCTGATCATTCCCGCCGGCATCGAGGATATTCCGGAAGGAACATTCCGCAACTGTCTGACTTTGCGCGAAATTATTGTCGCACCGCAGAATACCGTGTATTCCGACCAAGACGGCGCTCTGTACACGGAGGACCGCTCGGTGCTGCTGCAATATCCCGCCGGACAGAAAGCGGACACGGTCCTTCTCCCCGACGGCATCGAGCGCATCGGCGACTATGCCCTTTCCTGCAGCGCTGCCGCAGTCATCTCCCTGCCGGAAACGGTATGTGAACTCGGGAACAGCGCCTTTTCTGCCTGTTCGCAGCTGCGCGAGATCGCCTTGCCCGACAATATTTCTGAAATTTCCGAATATGCCTTTTCAAATTGCCTGCAACTGCAAGAGCTTACCCTCCCGAAAGGGGTCGTATCGATCGGGGATTTTGCCTTCCGCGGCTGCAGCTCTCTGCAGAGTCTCGCCCTGCCGAGCTCGCTGACACAGATCGGAACGGCCGCCTTTGAACGCTGTTCGCTCCTCCGTTCCGCGAATCTTCCTTCCGCGATCGAAACGATCGAAGCGATGGTCTTTTTCAACTGCACCTCGCTGGAAGAGCTGACCCTGCCCGACCATGTACGATCACTCGGGTATATGGCTCTCGGCAACTGCACCTCTCTGCAGGCGATCACCCTGCCGGCATCGCTGCAAACCATGGATACGTATGCGCTCACCGGCTGCTCCGGGCTGAAAGCGATCGAAGTCGCGGCTGAAAACCGGTCTTACCGGTCCTTGGACGGGGTCCTCTATTCCGCAGACGGTACACAGCTCCTCAAATATCCGTCCGCCCATGAACGCACGAGTTTTATCCCGCCCCAAACTGTACAGACCGTCGCCGATTCCGCCTTTGAAAACTGCCTGTATCTGGAAGAAATTGCCCTGCCCGGCCCCGTCACCGATATCGGTGGATACGCCTTTACCAACTGCTCCGCCCTCGCACAGATTTCTTTCGGCGAAAATTTGGCTCATATCGGAGCGGGCGCCTTTTCGGCCTGCCCTGCCCTTGTACGCGCCGCGTTTACCGACCCCGACGGCTGGGACATCGGCGGCGAACCGCTCTCCGCACAAATGCTCGCCGATCCCGCGCAAGCGGCAGAACTGCTGACCACGCGCACGGAAGAGTGGCAGCGCGCTTGACCGAACCGCGCCGTCTTCCCCAATCAGGGTGATCCGGTCCGCATACACCCGGCCGATCCGCACCAGCTCCTGCCAGTCGTCGTCCTGGATGGCCGCAGCGATGTAGCTGCATTCATTGGCCAGCCGCCCGCGCATATCGTGGGACAGGCCGGAATGCACCGCAATCAGCAGCAGCGACGCGGTCAGCAGCAGGGTGACGAGCGCCGTTAAGAAGATACTGCCGAATACGCGCTTCCTCATCCGTGGTCTCCCATACGGTAGCCGACGCCGCGGACGGTTTCGATCATCGAACCGCCCGTGCCCAGCTTCTGCCGCAGCGTACGGATATGCACGTCCACGGTACGGGTCTCGCTTTCATTGCCGTATCCCCAGATATTCTCGAGCAGCACGTCGCGGGTGAGCACCGCACCGCGGTTTTTCATCAGCAGGCACAGCAGCTGGTACTCCTTGAGCGTCAGCTGCACTTCGTTCTCCCCGACATGCACGCTGTGCGCGCGCTCGTCCACACAGATGCTGCCCGCAACCAGCAGGTGGGAGCCGGACTCCTCCGGCGCCTCGCCCTGCGTGCGGCGCAGCACCGCACGGATGCGCGCCACCAGCTCCATCATGCCGAAGGGCTTGGCGATATAGTCGTCCGCGCCGCTGTCCAGCCCGACCACCTTGTCATATTCCGTGTTTTTCGCAGTCAGCAGGATAACCGGGATCTTTGCGGTGTCCTGCGCGGCGCGCAGCCGCCGCAGGATGGTAATGCCGTCCTCGCCGGGCAGCATGATGTCCAGCAGGATCAGCTGGGGCTTATCCAGGCGCAGCGCGTCAAACAGCGCGCCGCCGTCCGAAAAGCCGCGCGCTTCCAGCCCGGTGTTTTGCAGCGTATAAACAACCAGTTCGCGGATACCTGCGTCATCTTCCACGCAGTAAATCATGCGTTTCCTCCTCGTAGGCCGCCCCTTGCGGCCATTTTCAGCCCAAATCCCGCGCCGTCAGGCGCACATTAACAGAAAATCACTGCGTTGCAGTGATTTCCTTAAAACTCTGCCGTTACTCCGCGCTCTTGTGCGTGCCTGTGATGGAGAACTCGACCCACTCGGCAATGTTGGTCGCATGGTCGCCGATGCGCTCCAGATACTTGGCGATCATCAGGATGTCGAGCACACGCTCGCCGTCTGCCGGGTTGTTTGCGATGTCCGCAATCAGGTCTTTTTTGCACGCAGTGAACAGATTATCGACCACATCGTCGTATTCAATGACGCTCCACGCGAGCGTCAGGTCACGGCGCACGAACGCGTCCAGGCTGTCGGTGACCATCTTGATGGTCGCCTGCGCCATCTCCTCGATGTGCTTGTTATGGCCGCTGATTTTCGGCAGGTAGGTGACAATCTCCGCGATATCGCTTGCCTGGTCGCCGATGCGCTCGATGTCCGTGATCATCTTGAGCACGGCGGAGATCAGGCGCAGGTCGCTCGCGACCGGCTGCTGCTGGAGCAGGAGCTTGAGGCACATGGACTCGATCTCGCGCTCCTTGCGGTCGATCTCCTGGTCGATGCGGATAGCGGAGGCGGCGAGCTTGACATCCTCGCTCAGCAGCGCCTTGACCGAGCTTGCGATTGCGTTCTCGCACAGCGCGCCCATGGCGATCAATTCGTTGTTCAGCTCTATCAGCTGGGTATCGAAACGGTTTCTCATCAGCCGAACCTCCCCGTGATGTAGTCCTCGGTGCGCTTGTCCCTCGGCATGGAGAACAGCTTCTCGGTCTCACCGACCTCGATCATATCGCCCAGCAGGAAGAACGCGGTCGTGTCGGATACGCGGGTGGCCTGCTGCATGTTGTGCGTCACCATAACAATAGTATAATCTTTTTTCAGCTCGAGGACAAGGTCTTCGATCTTCGCAGTCGAAATCGGGTCAAGCGCGGAGGTCGGCTCGTCCATCAGCAGCACCTCCGGGTCGGCCGCGAGGGCGCGGGCGATGCAGATACGCTGCTGCTGGCCACCGGACATGGACAGCGCGGACTTTTTCAGGCAGTCCTTGGTCTCGTCCCAGATGGCGGCATGGCGCAGCGAGGTCTCGACGATCTCGTCGAGTTTGACGCGGCTCTTGATGCCGTGCGTGCGCGGGCCGTAGGCGATGTTGTCATAGATCGACATCGGGAAGGGGTTGGGCTTCTGGAACACCATGCCCACGCGCTTGCGCAAAAGGTTCACGTCGCAGTCGTGGTAAATATCCTCGCCGTCGAGGCGGATGTCGCCCGTGATCTTGCAGCCCTCCACCAGGTCGTTCATGCGGTTGAGCGAGCGCAGCAGGGTGGACTTGCCGCAGCCGGACGGGCCGATAAAAGCCGTGATCTCGTTGGCCTTAATATCCAAATCAATATCATGCAGGGCATGGAAATCCCCGTAATAAAGGTTCATGTCCTTGATTTCAATTTTATTTTCGTTCATAGATAACCCTCTTTTATCATTCATGCCGGAGGCCTGCCGCAGCGCGCGCGCCGAAGCGGCTGCATCGTACACATCGGTATCCTGCTCGGCGCTGCGGAACGGCGCCATGCGCCGGATCGACTGTATGTATTCACTCCGCTCCATACCGTCCTCCGTTTTCCGGCCCATCACTTTTTGGTCAGCTTTTTGGCGACAAACGCCGAGAGTGCATTCATCAGCAGCACGACAACCAGCAGCACGACTGCGGTCGCGTATGCTTCGTTCATGTGCAGGCCCTCGCCGGACAGTACATACATATGGATGGCGAGCGTACGGCCGGACTGGAACAGGCTGGGGATCTGCGCCATCGTGCCCGCGGTGAAGATCAGCGCGGCGGTCTCGCCGACGATACGGCCGATTGCCAGGATGATGCCGGACAGGATGCCGGGCATCGCGCTCGGCAGCACAATGCGGAATACCGTGCGCAGGCGGCCGGCGCCCAGGCCGAACGAGCCTTCGCGGAAGGTATCCGGCACGGCCATCAGCGCTTCCTCTGCGGTGCGCATGATGAGCGGCAGGATCATGATGGCCAGCGTCATGCCGCCCGCAATCAGCGAGTAGCCCCAGTGCAGCTGGGTGACGAAAAACAGCATGCCGAACAGGCCGTACACGATAGACGGGATGCCGGACAGCGTCTCGGTCGTGATGCGGATGATATTGACCAGCTTGTTGCCGCGCTTGGCATATTCGTTCAGGTAGATCGCGGTGAACAGGCCGAGCGGTACGGCAATGACCAGCGCCAGCAGGGTCATCTGTACCGTGGTGATAATGGCCGGCATCATGGATACGTTGTCCGAATTATAGGTCCACTCAAACAGCGAGGGCTTGAGGTTCGGGATGCCGTTGATCAGGATGTATGCAATCAGGAACAGCAGCACGGCAAAGGTAATGACTGCTGCGCCGTAAACAAAGCCCTTCTGCACGCGCGCCTTGGTGCGGCCGTACAGCTTTTTGGGCTGCTCCTTTGCCTTGGTTTCGACTTTTTCCGTGGTTTTTGTAGCTTCGCTCGTCATGCGTCCTTCCTCCTTTTGAGCACCGAGAACGCCAGATTGATCAGCAGGATGAACACAAACAGCACAACGCCGGTAGCAATCAGCG
>CAJFTM010000015.1:30241-40633 GCA_904419945.1 uncultured Clostridia bacterium | reverse complement strand
CTGCCAGGTCGTCATAGTCGCGGCTTGCGCGCTGCCGGTAATATGAGGGCTAACAGCCCGAAACTGAAAAACCACCGGCTATGCCGGTGGATATTTATTTGCGGGGGGGGCGATCGGCGGCGCAGGACGGTCGCCCTTTTGGTATTTCGGCCGGCTTTTAAGTGGCAGACCATGCGCGGCGGTTATGGCTTTTAATAAAAAATAAGTATTCGACATTGTTTTTCACTTGTGGTATAATCGGGGCTGAAAAGATACGGGGCGTTTATGCCCGTTTGCGGCGGCGGATACAGGGCAGAAGGCAAATCTGCACATGCGCCGCGGAAAGAGAGGTGTTGTATGAAGATCATAGAGGGAGAGCGCTTCGGCGAGGAACGCGCTTTATATCGTTCGCAGGATATCTGCGTCAGGCGCTGTCGGTTCGAGGGGGAAGAGGGCGGTGAGTCTGCCCTCAAGGAGTGCCGCCGGATTGCCGTCGAGGGGTGTTATATGGATCTGCGCTATCCGCTCTGGCATGTGCACGGGCTGCGCGTGACGGATACCGAGATGACGGAAAACTGCCGCGCGGCTCTCTGGTACGATACGGATGTCGAACTGCGCGGCTGCCGCATGAACGGGATCAAGGCGCTGCGCGAGTGTCGCCGCGCATCCGTTTTCGGCTGCACGGTGCATTCCCCCGAATTTGGCTGGCGCTGCGCGGATGTCCAAGTTAAAGATTCTTCGATCGAAGCGGAGGAATACGCCTTTTTTGAGACGCAGGGCCTGCGCGCGGAAAATGTGACTTTTACGGGCAAGTATTCCTTCCAATACGCGCAGGATGTGCGCATCTCCCGATCCCGCCTGCAAACCAAGGATGCCTTTTGGCACGCGAAGGATGTGACCGTCACCGATTCGGTGCTGAACGGCGAGTATCTCGGCTGGTATTCGGAGGGGCTCACCCTCATCCGCTGCCACATCAAGGGGACGCAGCCGCTCTGCTATTGCAAGGACCTGAAGCTGATCGATTGCACGATGGAGGATTGCGACCTCGCTTTCGAGTACAGCGATGTCGAGGCAGAGGTCCGCGGCGGGATCCTCTCGGTCAAAAATCCGCGCAGCGGCAGGATCGTTGCCGATCGCATTGGCGAAGTGATCCGCACTGCGGACAGCGTTTACCCGTCCGAAGGGGTAGTGATCGAGCGCGGCCGCATATAAGCGGGTTTTGCAGAATACTATGCCAGACAGATTTAAGGCGAATGAGCGGGCGCACATTCAAACAGTAAACCAAATCTATCGATCCGGTTGACAAATAGGAGCGAAACGGCTATAATAGAGCGGATGAAAGTTCAGAAGAAGGCGGGAGGTGTGCATGGTCAAGGACGCATTGCTCGGTTTATTGGAAGGCAGCCGGGGCGCGTTTGTTTCCGGAGAAGAGGTCGCGCTGCGGCTGGGCGTCTCGCGCAATGCGGTCTGGAAGGCGGCGGAGGCGCTGCGCCGGGAGGGATATTGCATCGAGTCGGTCAAAAACCGCGGGTATCGCCTGGCGGAAAGCAGTGACAGGCTCTCGCCGCAGGGCATCCGCAAATATCTGCCCGCATCTCTGCCGGTGCGGCTCGAGGTGATCCCCTCCGCAGCTTCCACCAACGATCTCGTCCGCGCGCGTGCAGAGGCGGGGGAAAGCGAGGGGCTGGCCCTCTTTGCCGAGGAACAGACGGCGGGCCGCGGCCGCCTGGCTCGTCCCTTTTATTCCCCGCGCGATACGGGCATATATATGAGCCTTTTGCTGCGCCCCGTTCGCTATACGGCGGCGCAGGCCGTGCGCATTACTTCGGCGGCGGCCGTCGCCGTCTGCGATGCGATCGCGCGCGTTTCCGGCAGAGATGCCCGCATCAAGTGGGTCAACGATGTTTATATCGAGGACAAAAAGGTGTGCGGGATCCTGACGGAGGCGTCCGTCAGCATGGAAGATAACTGCCTCCGCTACGTCGTGCTCGGCATCGGCATCGACGTCTACGAGCCGGAAGGGGGCTTCCCTCCGCCGCTCGAAGGGGTCGCGGCGGCCGTATATTCCGCGCCGCGCGGCGACGGCAAAAATGAACTGGCGGCCGCCGTATTGAGCCGCTTTTTTGAATTGTATTCTCATCTGGACGATCCCCCCGTAATGGAGGAATACCGCCGCCGCAGCTGTGTCGTAGGGCGGGAGATCGACGTCCTTTCGGCGCGAGGCGCGCGCCGCGCGCGCGCGCTGAATATCGGTGCAGACGGGCATCTGCTCGTCCGCTATGAAGACGGCTCTGAGGAAAAACTCTATGCCGGCGAGATCAGTATCCGCATATAAGGAGGACGCATGCATCAGATCAAGGCGAAAGACCTCGTTCTCATCGCGCTGTTTGCCGCACTCATCGCGGCGGGCGCCTTTATCCGTATCCCTTTGCCGCCCGTGCCCGTTACCTTACAGGTGCTCTTTGTGACCCTGGCGGGAGCAGTGCTCGGCGGCGGAAAGGCCTTTGCGGCCGTCTGCGTCTACATTGCGCTGGGGCTGCTCGGGGTCCCCGTCTTTACGGGCGGGGGAGGTCTGCAATATGTTTTGACACCCACCTTCGGCTATATTTTAGGGTTTGCTGCGGGGGCTTATGTGGGGGGGCGCATCGCGCACGCGGTACCGTCGCCCGGCTTAGGGCGCTTGCTGCTCGCCAATGCCGTCACGGATATCATTGTCTACGTCTTCGGCCTCAGCTATTACTTTCTCATTGCCGGCGTATATCTGGGAGGGGAGGTGACGGCCTATACACTGTTTGTCTCCTGCTTCGCTCTCTTTCTCCCCGGCGATTGCCTGCAATGTTTGCTCAGTGCCTTCATTGCGCGGCGCACGCTCCCGCTGCTGGAACGGCGCAGGGGCGGCCGGGCCTGATTTTTGCGGGAAATCAGCGCATAGAGAGATTTGCAGAGTACTCTGTGAGGCATCTTTAATGGTTTACCGTGCAACGGCGCATCATTGCCATGCGGCGCGGAAGCCCTCATAAATTTGCAGCGCTCCGCAGTTATAAAAGCTGCGGGGCAAAATTTTTACATTTTATTGACTGAAAGTCATTGACTTTTAGTCAATCACATGGTATACTGTCCGTGAAAACGCAAGGAGGGGCCGGCAATGACCAATCGGCAGGCGGCTGCGCAGGAGACGCGGCAGAAGCTGCTCGCGGCGGGTAAAAAATTGATCGCCGAACGCGGGCTTTCTGAAATCGCCGTAGAGGATATCACGGCGGCAAGCGGCGTATCGAAGGGGACATTCTATACCTATTTCAAGAGCAAAGAGGAGATCGCCTGCGCGCTTTCGGCCGAAATGTTCGGCAGTGCGCGCGCGGAGGCGGAGCAAATGTCCGGGTCGTGTGCGGAAAAGGTCGCCCTGTATATGTCCCGCTTTTCCGAATGGATCGAGCGGAGCGGCAGAGGGCTGGCGCGGGATTGGATCCGCGGCGTTGTCGATCATGCCCGCGCGGACGATTCAAAGTATCGCAGCGATCGGGCCGATATGGATGCCCTCCTCGCCGATTGTGTGCAAAAGGGTCTGCTGCGCGCAGATGCGCCGCTCGGTGCCCTTTCGGGCGCGCTCATCGATCTCCTGTACGGCCAGCTGTTGGCGTGGTGTATGGGGGGCGAGTGCGGGCTGCGCGCGCGTACCGAGGCGTTTTGCCGCGCGTTGCTGCCGGATATTCTGAAAAATAACCTGCCGTGACGGTTTTTTTGCCCGGCTGTGCGGGCGCCGGATGTGCAGTGATCCCGCGTGAAAATTGTATGGAATGAAAATAAGGAGGTTCAGTGATGCAAACATTTCGTCTGAATGATGGCAATTTGATCCCTTCCGTCGGTTTCGGCGTCTTTCTGATTCCGAACGACGGGTCGACGTACCGTGCGGTTCGTGCGGCGTTGGATGCGGGCTACCGTCACATCGATACGGCGGCCGCCTATTTTAACGAGGCAGAAGTCGGGCGCGCCGTCCGTGAGAGCGGCATCCCGCGCGAGGAGATCTTTATTACCTCCAAACTCTGGCTGCAGGACTATGGCTTTGCTCCCGCCGTCAAGGGAACGGAAGTTTCCCTGCGCAATTTGGGGACTGAGTACATCGATTTGTATCTGCTGCATCAGCCGTACGGCGATGTGCCGCATGCGTGGGAGGCGTTGGAAAAGTGCAAGGCAGAGGGCAAGCTGCGCTCGATCGGCGTCAGCAATATGACGCCGAAGATCTGGCAGCAATTTGTTCCGCATTTCTCTTCCTTGCCGGCAGTCAACCAGGTCGAATGCAACCCCTTCTTCCAGCAGAAGGAACTGCGCGCCATTCTCGATCCGCTCGGTGTGCGGGTAGAGGCTTGGGCGCCGCTCGGGCAGGGCAATGCGCGGCTGCTGTATTCGCCGGCCGTCCTCGCCTTTGCGGAAAAGTACGGCAGGGATGCGGGGCAGATCGTGCTGCGCTTCGAGGTGCAGGAGGGCATTATCGTCTTGCCGAAATCGGTGCATGCCGAGCGGATCCGCAGCAATCTCGACATCTTTTCCTTCTCCCTCACCGAGGAAGAGCGGGCGACCCTCCGCGCGCTGGATACGGGCAAAGGTTCGCACGATCCCGAGGCGCCCGGCGTCGGAGAGATGCTCCTGAAAAACTACAAGATCCACGACTGAGGAGGAGAAAAATGGAATACGTCACTCTGTCCAACGGCGTCCGCATGCCCATGCTCGGCTTCGGCGTCTTTCAGATTCCCGATCACGAAGAGGCAAAGCGCGCGGTACGCACCGCGCTGGACGCGGGCTACCGCCTGATCGATACGGCACAGGCGTACGGCAACGAGCGCGCGGTCGGCGAGGCCGTCCGCGAGAGCGGCATCCCGCGCGAAGAGGTGTTTATCACCTCCAAAATCTGGCTGTCCGATTTTTCCTTCGAAGGTGGGCAGGCGGCGACCGAGCGCACCCTCGAGCGGCTGGGGAGCGAGTATGTCGACCTCATGCTGCTGCATCAGCCGATGGGGGACTACATCGGCGCGTGGCGCGGGCTGGAAAAGATGCTCGCCGCGGGCAAGGTGCGCGCCATCGGTATGGCCAACTGTTATCCGCACGTGCTTGCCGATCTGTGCGAGACGTTTGCCGTCAGGCCCATGGTCAATCAAGTGGAGATGCACCCCTTCTTTCAGCAGGGGCGCAACCTCGAAACCATGCGCTTCTACGGCGTCGTCCCCGAGGCATGGGCACCGTTCGACGAAGGCAAGCGCAACTTTTTTCGGGATCCCGTCTTGACGTCGATCGGCCGAAAATACGGCAAGAGCGCGGCGCAGGTCGCCCTGCGCTGGAACTTGCAGCGCGGCGTCGTCGTCATTCCCAAATCGGTGCACGCCGAGCGCATCCGCGAGAATCTGGATGTGTTCGACTTCGCGCTGACCGACGAGGACATGGCCGCGATCGCGGCGATGGACCTTGGCCGCAGCGAGATCGTCGATCACTTCGACCCGCAGTGGATCCGCTTTTTGCATTCCGTTGGCTGACTTTTTGGGGGCGCAAGGATTGCTTTTTGTGCGCTCTTGTGATACAATAATGGCTGAAAACAGGCGGGCCGCGCGCACTCGCGCGCGGCCCGCCTCCCGTATGATCATCGATATGTGTGGCAGAGTACTCTGCAAATTTATAAAGAGAGGGAGAACAGAGGATGGAATACAGAAAACTTCCGCACGGTACGGAACAGCTGAGCGCCCTCGGGTTGGGCATGGGCGGCATTCATGTCGCTTCGTCCGAAGAGATCGAGGCCGTCGTCGCAAAGGCGATCGGGCACGGCATCAATTTCTTTGATCTGTGCGCGGGCGGCGGCAGCGTCTATGCCCCTTTCGGCCGGGCCATCCGCGGCCGGCGCGAAAAGGTCTGCTTTCAGCTGCACTTCGGCGCGGTGTACGACGAGCAGGGTGAATACGGCTGGTCGCGCGACTTGGAGCAGATCCGCCGCACGTTCGATTGGGAGATGGGGCTGCTCGGTACAGACTATGCCGATTTCGGCTTTCTGCACTGCGTCGACGAGGAGAGCGACTTAGAGGATCTCCGTAAAAACGGGATCATCGATTTTGTTCTCGGCCTGCGCGAACGGGGGACCCTGCATCATCTCGGTTTCTCCTCGCATACGCCTGCCGTTGCGAACAAACTGCTCGACATGGGGTGCTTTGACCTGATGATGTTTTCCGTCAACCCCGCGTACGATCTCGAAAAAGGGGACGAATACGGCATCGGTACCACAGCGGAGCGCGCCGTGCTCATGCGCCGCTGCGAGGCGGAAGGGGTCGGCATCTCGGTCATGAAGCCCTTTCACGGAGGGCGGCTCCTTTCGGAGGCAACTTCGCCCTTCCGGCGCGCGCTCACCCGCAACCAGTGCCTGCGCTATTGTCTGGACAGGCCCGCCGTCCTCTCCGTCGTGCCGGGCGTGCGTTCCCTCGCCGATCTCGACGAGCTGCTCACCTTTCCGGACGCGACGGCGGAGGAGTGCGACTATTCGGCGATCGCCGCTTTTACGCCGCAGGAGGCCGCCGGCAACTGCGTCTATTGCAACCACTGCCGTCCCTGTCCGGCCGGCATCGACATCGGCATCGTCAATAAATACTACGACCTCGCTCTCGCGGGGGATCAAATGGCGGCCGGCCATTACGACAAGCTCGCCGTCAAGGCGAGTGCCTGCCTGCAGTGCGGCCATTGTGACAGCCGCTGTCCCTTCGGCGTCAGGCAGCAGGATAAGATGCGCGCCATCGCATCGTATTTTGAAGGGAAGTAAATCGTCCGTCTTCCCTGTACTCGTCCGGTAAAAGAGAGGAAAACAGGGGGGCTTGACCGCAGGCGCCGATCAGGAATCTTGCGGCAATGGTCGATATAGCGCCGCGGCCTTGCCGGCAAGGCCGTTGGCCATAGAACGGATGGTGCGTGAAACGGCGATATCGCGGAGGTACGAATCATGAAAAAAGTAAAGATCACGGTCATGAAAACGGCGTGCTATACAGACTTGATTGAAAAATATGAAAATCCGATTTCGCACTCCTGCGATATGCAGGAAGGGCAAATCTTTATCGCAAACGGCTGGGAAAAACCGCAGGGCTTTTGCGACAGCGCTTGGGAAAGCCTGTCCGCTTTTGTAATGGCGCTGGCACACGGCGGCGAGGATTTTTACGACGGTTGGATGAAAAATAAAAGGTCGGCAATGATTTCCTGCAACGACGGATTTCGGCCGGTCAGTTTTCTGCTGGAAGCTATGGAGGCGGAAGCCGATCGATAATGCAGATCGCGTCGAACATCAAAAAAGCGAAGATTGTTGCAATCTTCGCTTTTTTGATGTTTGCGGAAATCGAGCGTTGCGCCCGTTTCCGTTATTTCAGCGATTGGTTTCAACAGCGGTTGCTCAGTGTCCGCACCGGCCGCCCTCGTGCCCGCAGGTATGGCTTTCCCCATGCCCGCAGCTGTGGCCGCCTTCCTGTCCGTGGTGTGTGCAGGCGGCGTCCGGATCGTAGGACAGTTCGCCGCGCAGCAGTGCCTGTACGGCCGCATCCGCGTCGCCGCTCGCGCCGCCGTATACGCGGATGCCGGCTTCTGCCAGCGCCGCCCGCGCGCCGCCTCCGATCCCGCCGCAGATGAGTGTGTCCGCGCCGTGTGCTTTCAGGAAGCCTGCAAGTGCCCCGTGGCCGCATCCGTCCGTGGGGAGCACGCGCGCCTCAGTCACCTCGCCGTCTTTGACGTCGTACAGTTTGAATGCCTGCGCGTGTCCGAAATGCTGAAAAATTTGTCCGCTTTCATAGGTCACAGCGATCGTCATCTCTCTTTTCTCCCGATTATTTTTTCATGAGCTTGGCGCCGCTCTGCCATGCCTGCCCGACCTTTTCGCCGACGGCATAGTAGCCGCTGCGCATCTGGTCGAATACGAAGGCGTTCAGCTTCGTCGGGTCAACTTTTCCCTTCTCGTCCAGCACCTTTTCGTCTGCGAGCACGTTGACGATTTCGCCCACCACGCGGAAGCCGTAAGAGGGATGCTGGATCTCCGCCACCTTGCACTCGAGCGTCAGAGGGAATTCTTCGATCACGGGCGCATCGACGTGCGCGCTCTTGACGGCGTGCATGCCCGTGCGCTCAAATTTGTCCGCCATCTTGTTCCCGGACGCGATGCCGAAAAAATCCGCTTCTTCAATGTGCGCAACATCTGCGATGCTCAGCGTGAAGGCGCCGCGCTTTTTGATGTTCTCGCTCGTTTTATGGTCTTCGTCGAGGTTGAGGGCGACCATATTTTCGGCGCAGATGCCGCCCCATGCCATGTTCATGACATCCACTTTGCCGTCTTCGCCGTAAGTGGCGATCATGAGCACCGGCATCGGGAATACGTACGGCTGTACGCCGAGATCTTTTAACATAAATAGTATCCTCCTATCTTTTTTATCCGCAGTATAGCATGGCGCGCTTGAAAAGGCAAGCGTTTGCGTTCCCTTGTCTTCCCGCAAATACCGCAAAAAATCTTTCCGCGCTTGACATCTTTCCGCTGGCTTGCTATACTATAGCCATATCCCCCCGAGGGGGATACGGAGGCAATAAAAATGCGGGAACATGCTTATCGGAAAGAGGTGCTCGACCGCCTTGCGCGGGCGGGCGGTCACCTGAACGGCATTCGCAAGATGGTAGAGGAAGGGCGCGATTGCAGCGAGATCCTTGTCCAGCTGGCGGCGGTAAGGGCTGCGCTCGAGCGGACGGGCAAGATCATCCTGCGGGAGCATGTCGGGCACTGCTTGGTAGATGCCGTACAGGAAGGGGACGGAGAGGCGATCGCATCCCTGCAGCGGGCGATCGACGCCTTTTTATGAGCGGCAAGAGGGGCATGGCGCCCCAACACCGGCAGAAGGAAAGCCGATCGGATGTAAGTGCCCGGCAAAAAGGGCTGCGGGAGAAAGATCCCCCGCAGAGCGGTCCGCAGCGAGAAAGCGCGGTACACCGAAAGGGCGCGCGCGCTGGCATCCTGCTCGCACTCCTGGCGGCGGCGCTGTACGCCGTGCAGTCGCCCTTTTCTAAAATATTGCTCGATTATATGTCGCCCACGCTGATGGCGGGCTTTTTGTACCTCGGTGCGGGTATCGGCATGGGGGCGATCGCCTTTTTCCGCCGCGCGGCCGGTGCGCCGCGCGGCGGAGAGCGCTTCGTAAAGGCGGATCTTCCCTTTGTGCTCGGCATGATCGTCTTGGATATCGCCGCGCCCATCCTGCTGCTGTTCGGGCTGCGCTCGACGACCGCGGCCAACGCTTCTTTGCTGAACAATTTCGAGATCGTAGCGACCGCCCTCATTGCGCTGCTCCTGTTCAAGGAGGCGATTGCGCCCCGCCTTTGGGCGGGCATCGCCTTTGTGACGGCCTCCTGCGCGCTCCTCTCCGCCGTCGATCTGTCCGCATTCGATTTTTCACCCGGGTCGCTGCTCATCCTGCTCGCGGCCGTCTGTTGGGGGCTGGAAAACAATTGTACCCGCAGGCTCGCTTCCAAAGATCCGCTCGAGATCGTGCTGTTGAAGGGCATTTTTTCGGGCGGCGGCTCGATTGCGATCGGTTTGCTCGCGGGCGAGCGGCTCTCTTCTGCGTGGAGCGTCTTTGCCGTGTTGGGAGTGGGTTTGGTGGCGTATGGGTTGAGCATCTTCTTCTATGTGTATGCCCAGCGCCGCTTGGGCGCCGCCCGCACGAGCGCTTACTACGCCGTTGCGCCCTTTATCGGGGTACTGCTTTCCCTTCTGCTTTTCCGCGAGTGGCCGCATTTCACGTTCTGGATCGCCCTTGTGCTGATGGGGCTCGGCGCGTGGCTCTCTGCATCGGATGGTTCGCTCTTTCCGCGCAGGCGTTCTCCTTCATAAACAAGAGGGGCTACTACCGTATCAATCGTTTCTTTTTTGGGGCTCGGCATCCTGCCGCCTGTTCGGCTGCGGCCTGGCGCTGTATTTGAACAGATGCGGAATAGTCTGTATGTGCCTTTCTGTATGCCGGCATCGTGGAATATTTCCGAAAAAAGCCAAACCAGAATCAAGGGGTACCGTTTTCACTTTTTCGTGGGGCATCTGTTGCCGAAAGGAACCTGTCTGGCGGGTGTTTCGGCAAAGAGGGCCATGGCAGACGGGCAGGGGAGGTCCCGAAAAGCCAAGCCGCATGCCTGCGCAGGGGCAGAGGGGATCTCGATCTGCGCCGCAAAGGCACCCATGCGGGAGCCGTTTGGTGGTGGGAAGGGTACATATTGCCGAAACCCCTGAGGGGCCCCCTCGGCAAAGCGGCGCGGCACGAGAGGAGCAGGGCAGGGTTGAGCAAAATTTCTTTTCTGTGCCGCTTGCCCGAACTACCGAACGTCGGCAGACCTCAATTACCTCTTCCCGTAACACAAAAGGCGATGCCCCGATGG
>CAJFTM010000015.1:0-30198 GCA_904419945.1 uncultured Clostridia bacterium | reverse complement strand
CCGAACGTCGGCAGACCTCAATTACCTCTTCCCGTAACACAAAAGGCGATGCCCCGATGGGTATCGCCTTTTGGTGGTGGGAAGAGGTAGATTCGAACTACCGAAGTCGTAGACGTCAGATTTACAGTCTGATCCATTTGGCCGCTCTGGAATCTTCCCGTATGCAATATAAAACTGGAGAATGGCTCCGTGTTGGCGTTGGAGCTGGTGATTGGAATCGAACCCACAACCTGCTGATTACAAATCAGCTGAACCACCGACACAGGGATTTTCAGTCCCTTGCTCTACCGACTGAGCTACCGAGGCATTTTAAAGCCTGCTTGGCAGCCCACATATGCTATCAAACAGGCCTCTTCCGAAAAAGTGGCGACCCGGAACGGTCTCGAACCGTCGACCTCCAGCGTGACAGGCTGGCGTTCTAACCAACTGAACTACCGGGCCGTAATATGAGAAACAATGGTGGGCCTTCACGGACTCGAACCGCGGACCAATCGGTTATGAGCCGACCGCTCTAACCAACTGAGCTAAAGGCCCCTGTCTGTGCGGGTTACATTGTCTCAATCACAACGCTTGTCTATTATATGATATTCAGAAGGAAAAGTCAACTGTTTTTTTGTATTTTTTTGCGGAATGGTAAATTTTAATTTTTGCTTTTTGAGAGCGGCGGGCAGGGGATCGCGGGCAATGGCAGAGGCTTTTGCCTCTGCCATTGCGTGCCGCTGTCGATCAAAATTTGCCGTTGTCGTTGGCGCTCTCTTCCGGGATCGCAGAAACGACGTCCCGGTGTTCGGCGATCTTTCCGTCCTCGATGCGCCAGAGATCATAAAAGCAGGTGGCCGCATCTGCACCGACCGGGCCCATATTGCCTTCGGACACGGCGAGCACAAAGTTGCCCTGCGCGAGCATCATGTGCGTCTTGTCGTAGCGCATCTCCTGTCCCGCTTCGGCGAGCTGGCCGAGCGCTTCCGTCAGGGCGGCCACGCCGTTGGCGATGCACGTATTGTGCTGGATATAATTGTCTCCGTCAAAGTAGCTCGCCATATTGCCGAGATCGTTGCCCATCATCACGTCCTGTAAAAAGCGGATAACGAGGTTTTTGTTTTCGACGGTCTTATCCGTATCTTCCAACGCGGTATAACCGTCCGTCTGCGTGTTGCCGGAGGGATTGGGATCGGCTTTCTCTGCAAGGTTATCCCAATGTTCGGCGATCAACCCGCCTTCAAAGCGGAAGATGTCAAATGCGACCTGTTCGCCTGCGCCGGCAAAGTTATAGACGGTCTGCAGGAAAACGTAGTTGCCGTCCTCGAACGCGCGGATATTTTCCACCGTCGTTTGGGCCGGCGCCGCGGCGAGCCCTTCGACAGACTCGATAAAGGCGTCCCTTCCCGTCGCATAGTCGGGATTGTGCTGAATATAGTCTTCCGCCATATAATCGAGTACGGGCTGCGTGTCGCCCGACGCGAACGACCCGATGACGGCGAGGGCTTTGTCCGTATAGGACAGGGTCTCTTCCTCCGCCGTATTGCAGGCGGCCAGCCCCACGCTCAACGTGGCAGCCAAAACGGCAGCAGTGATGCAGCTCAATACTTTTTTCATGGTCATATACTCCTTCTTTTTCCTGATTTACAATGAGTGATTTATTTTAACAGATCAGAACTTGCCGTTCCGGTTCTGCCACGTCCTCTGTTAGGAATCGGTATCCTTCGCATCGTGTTTACTTTCCGATCACGGAGAATCGCTTTTGGATATTGTTTGCGTTTTCGATCTCGTCGATCATGGCGATGGCGTAGTCGGCATAGCTGATGCGGCTTTCACCCTTTTCGTTGACAAAATATTCCTCGCCGCCGAGCAGATATTCGCCCGTGCGTTCGCCGTTCGCCACAAAGTCACCGGCGGGGGAGAGATATGTCCAAAGCGCGTCGTTCCGCTTGCGCAGCTGCGCAAGCGCTTCTCCCATGTTCGTTGCCAGCGGTTTGAATACGTCGGGGAAGCTCTCCAGATCCTTGACCTGTACGGTATGCTCGGGGTTTACATACAGGCTGCCCGCGCCGCCTACGACGAGCAGGCGTACCTTTGTGCCGCTCAGGATATCGCACAGATGAGCGAGCGATGTCTTGTGCAGGGGAAGTGTTTCGGGCGTCCATGCGCCGAACGCGTCGATCACGACGTCGAACCCGACAAGGTCTTCCCTCGTCAAATCGAACAGGTCTTTGACGACGGTCTTTGCCTTGGGATTGGCAACCTTGTCTTGCCCGCGCACGAATCCCGTCACGTCATACCCGCGGGAGACCGCCTCGTTTACCAAAAGCGTTCCCTGTTTACCGGCTGCACATACAATAGCTACTTTTTTCATGATCGTTACCTCCAAACGATTTTTGACTTGTTGTAATCTTTTTAATTACACCGATAGTATAGCACCCTATTGTTGTAATGTCAAGCATTACAACTAACTTTTTTTTATTTTTTCAGAAAAATTTTCAGAAAAAAAGACCCGGCCTCGGGTAGAGGACAGGTCTGCTCTCTTTGCAATCGATTACAGGCATTCGGTCAATTCGTGCGTCAGGTCTTGCAGCGTCACTTTTTTCAGCTCGTTCTCCATGGCGCGCTGGGCGTCGGCGAGATGTCCGTCCAGCACCCGGTGGATGCTGCGCCCGACGGGGCAGTCGGTGTTGGGGTTTTCGTGGAAGTGAAAAAGGCCGCCGTTCGAGTTCTCTACGGCATCCACCGCTCGATATACATCGTACAGCGTAATATCTTTCAAATCTTTGACGATGCTTGCGCCGCCGCTGCCCGCTTTGACGTCGACCAACCCGGCCGCTTTCAGGCTCAGCAGGGCGCGCCGTATGACGACAGGGTTGACCTGTACGCTGGCTGCAATAAAATCCGAAGTGACTTTGTTTGTTTTTCCGAAATGATCGATGACCAGCAGCGTATGCACCGCTACCGTAAAGCGCGAAGTGATCTTCATGTCTGTACTCCGTTTGTTTTTTGACTGATGTAAGACAGTATATACCAAAATTATTGTAATGTCAAGTATTACAACGAATCGCTGCGCTTTTTTGCGCGTCAGCCCAACATTTTTTTCATTTCCGCCATCGCCTTGCTCTCGATGCGCGAGATCTGCACCTGCGATACGCCGATCACCGTCGCCACTTCGCTCTGCGTCATATCGCGGAAGTAGCGCAGAAAGATGATCTTGCGCGCCCGTTCGGACAGGTGTTCGATGGCGTTTTTCAGCTGCAATTTCTCCACGATCTCCTCCTGGCTGTCGGCGGAAGGGAGTTTATCCAGCAGGGTGCGCGCCTTTTCGTCCTTGTACTCTCCCGGTTCATCGATGGAGAGGGGCATGCGCGAAGAGCCGAGCACGAACACCGCCTCGCTCTCGCTCATGCCGAATTTTTCGGCGATCGTATGCAGCGAGGGCGCATCCCCGTGTTCGGCGGAATATTCCTGGATGAATTTGTTCATGCTGCGCGCCGCCGCCTTCATCGCGCGCGAGACCTTGACCGATCCGTCGTCGCGCAGAAAGCGCTTGATCTCTCCGGCGATCATGGGCACCGCATAGGTGGAAAAGCGCACCCCGTACGTTTCGTCAAAGCCGTTGACCGCTTTGAGCAGGCCGATGCCCGCCAGCTGGAAGAGGTCGTCGTATTCGGTGCCTTTGCCGAGGTAGCGGCGGACGATGCTCTTGAGGAGGGACACATTGTTTTCGAGCAGTGCCGCCTTGGCGTTCTCGTCTCCCTGTTTTGCGGCGCGGATCAGGCGCAGCGTTTCCTCTTCAGCGAGCATCGGCGACCTTTGCGTCCGCGGAGCCGTCGGCTTCCGCCTCCGCCCGGCTGCCCGCGCTTTCGGCGGGCAGCCGGGCATCCTTCGGCAGACAGGCGCCCTCTTCCCGCGCGCCGCCGCGCAAAAATTCTTTCCGCATCGAAACGGTCGTTCCTTTTCCCGGTTCCGAATATACCGAAAAATCCGTCATGAATGCCTGCATGATGGTAAAGCCCATGCCGGACCGCTCTTCGCTCTCCAGCGTGGTATAAAAAGGTTCGAGCGCGCGCGGGACGTCCGCAATGCCCCGCCCGTAGTCGATGATGCGGATATGTAGCGCGCTCTTTTCGGCGGCGCATTCGATGCGCACGGTGCCGGGGCCGTCCGGATAGGCGTGCACGATGCAGTTGGTGATCGCCTCGCTGACCGCCGTCTTTACGTCGGACAGTTCGTCCAGCGAGGGGTCCAGCTGCGCGCAGAATGCCGCCACGGTGTCCCGTGCGAAGGGCCCGTTTGCGGAGAGAGAGGGGAGTTCCAGCGTCATACGGTTATTCATAGCGACCTCCTTCTTACAGTTTGGGGATGAGCGCATAGATCCCGCTCATCGCGAGGACTTTATCTGCCGCGAAGTCGACGGACTGCAGGGCGGCGGGTATGCCGTAGCGGCGCAGCCGCTTATACCGCCCGACGAGGAACCCGATGCCCGTCGAGTCCATGAACCGCACGCCGGACAGGTCAAATACGGCGCGCTCGCAGGCGGCATTCGCGTCGATGGCGGCGTCCGCCATCTTCCGCGCGGCCGGGGCGCTGTGTTCGTCCAGTTCTCCGCTGAGGAATATGTACAGGGTATTATCCGAGACCTTGCCGACCACTTGCATACCGACCTCCGCCCGCGGCTGGGAGCCGCGTCCATTGCGTCATCCATGATACTGCAACGGCGGCGGCGATTTTTGGCCGCTTTGCTCGCTTTTATGCTGTTTTTGCCGATGTCTTTGCCCGCGGCCGCCTTTTCTGCGGCAGAACAGCGGCTCTTTCCCCGACAGATACGCAACTTTCCGGGCAAATCTGTACCCGGCCCCGACTTTTGTTTGACAATGTGCGCCGCCTGCGCTATACTATACGTATCAATATCAACTCCGGAGAGGCCAAAAAAAGGCGCCGAAGGTGTATGCCGCTGTCGCGGCTATCTCTCAGGCAAAAGGACGGAGCGGTCGTTTTTTCCGCAAGTCGCTTTCGGGCGGCTTTCTTTTTTGGCAAAAGAAAAAAGTATGCAGAAATTGGAAGAGATCATTGCAGCTGTGGACGGCTTTGTGTGGGACATCCCCCTCATCGTCCTGATCCTCGGCGTCGGCATCTATCTGACGGTGCGGCTGGTATTCCTGCCCGTCCGCAAGCTGGGCCGCGCGTTCAAGTATATGTTCGAGAAGGAGGAGGGCGCGGGCGAAGTATCCAGCTTCGGCGCGCTCTGCACCGCGCTCTCGGCGACCATCGGCACGGGCAACATCGTCGGCGTCGCCACCGCGATCTGCGCGGGCGGCCCGGGCGCCCTCTTCTGGATGTGGCTGGCGGCGTTTTTCGGCATGGCGACCAAGTATGCGGAGGGCCTGCTCGCCGTCAAGTACCGCAAGGTCTATCCCGACGGCCACACCCTCGGCGGCCCCTTCTATTATATAGAAAACGGACTCGGCAAACGCTGGAAGTTTCTCGCCGTCATCTTCGCCGTGCTCGGTATGTGCGTCGGTCTGTTTGGCATCGGCACCTTTTCGCAGGTCAATTCCATCACGGGCGCGGTGAACAATGTGTTCGTGAACGCGCCCTCCGTCACACTGTTCGGCCGCGAATACAGCATCGCCGTCATCATCGGCGGGCTGATCGTCACGGCCGCTGTCGCGCTCGTCCTGCTCGGCGGCGTCAAGCGCATCGCCAAGGTCTCGGAGATGGTCGTGCCCTTCATGGTCATCCTCTACGTCCTCATCTGCCTCATCATTTTGGGCGCCAACGTCACGGCCATCCCGCAGGCATTTGCCGATATCGTCGTGGGCGCCTTCAATCCGAAGGCGGTCGCCGGCGGCATCGCGGGCAGCATGCTCGTAGCCATGCAGCAGGGTATCGCGCGCGGCATCTTTTCCAACGAGGCGGGGCTCGGCTCCGCGCCCATTGCGGCAGCTGCCGCCAAGACAAAGGAGCCCGTTCGCCAGGGTCTCGTCTCCATGACGGGTACCTTCCTCGACACCCTCATCGTCTGCACGATGACGGGCCTCGCCATCGTCATCACGGGCGCATGGGATCCCGCTTTGGGGCTGGAAGGGGTGGATGTGACCATCGCGGCCTTTTCAAGCGGCCTGCCCGGCGTGTTGGGCACAGTGGGGCCCGTATTGCTCATGGTCTGCCTCATCTTTTTCGCGTTTACGACCATCCTCGGCTGGAACTTTTACGGCGAGCGCTGCCTCGAATACATCGTCGGGCGCAAAAAGGTCGCCATTTATATCTACCGCATCCTGTACATCCTCGCCGTACTCATCGGGCCGTACATGACGGTCGCAGCGGTTTGGAATATCGCCGATATCTTCAACGGCCTGATGGCGATCCCCAACCTCATCGCGCTCGCGCTGCTTTCGGGCGTGGTCATCCGCGAGACCAAGGACTATTTCCGGCGCTTTCCGAAAGGGAAGGACGCCCTCCCCTCCGTCGAGGAGGAGCCGGCGACCGGCGAGGCAAGAGACTTCGGCATCCCTCCGGAAGGGGAGCCGGACAAACTGTCGCCTCCCGGCGCGCAAGTCCGGGCGTCGGTGCGCTGCGGGCCGCGCTCCTTTCCGGCGGGGTCGGGGTGCGCTGCCGGGCGATCTTCGCCTTTTTTGCGAAACCGCCTTGACAAACGGTCGGTTTTCCGTTACAATAGTCGGTAGAAAAAGGTTCGCATCCTCTTTGCAGAGGATCACAGGATGAACGTAAGGGAGAGAATTGTCATGCAGGAAGAACAGGCAAAGGCGCCTGGAACAGAGGCAGCGGCGGGAGCGGAGTCTTCGGTCGCGCAGGAGCCCGTTAAAAAGCACCACGGATTCACCGGCAAGATCGGCTTTGTGCTCGCGGCAGCGGGTTCAGCGGTCGGGTTGGGGAATTTGTGGCGTTTTCCGTACTTGGCGGCCAAATACGGCGGCGGCATTTTTATTTTATGTTACATCATTCTCGCCGCGACGGTCGGCATCACGCTGCTCATGCTCGAGATCGCCATCGGCCGCAAGACGGGCAAAGGGGTGCTCGGCGCGTTTGCAGCACTCAACAAAAAATTCAAATGGCTGGGCTTTTTGTGCCTCGCCGTACCCATCATCATCGTCCCGTATTATTGCGTCATCGGCGGTTGGGTGGTCAAGTATATCGTCGCCTTTTTCGGCGGCGCCGCGGGGCTGGTCGGCTCGCCCGGATCGGTCGATACCGGCGCATACTTCAATACCTTCATTGCGGATCCATGGCAGCCGCTCATCTTCTTTTTGATCTTTGCCGCGGCGACCATCTTCGTCGTCGTGTTCGGCGTGCAAAAGGGGATCGAGCGCATCAGCAAGGTGCTGATGCCGCTGCTTGCCGCCATCTCGATCTTTTTGATGATCTATGTGCTCTGTCAGGACGGTGCGCTGGAGGGCGTCGCATATCTCTTTACGCCCGATTTTTCCAAATTCAGTTACGAGACGCTGCTCGCTGCCCTCGGCCAGCTCTTTTATTCGCTGTCGCTCGCGATGGGCATCATGATCACCTACGGCTCGTACATGAAAAAAGAGGTCAGCGTATCGAAATCCTCCCTGCAGATTGCCATCTGCGACTCGGCGTTTGCCATCGTCGCGGCGACCATCATCATCCCTTCCATCTTTGCTTTTTCGGCGTCGCCGGATGCCGCGCAGGATGCGCTCGGCACCTCCGGCCCCTCGCTTATGTTCGTGCAGCTCCCGGCCGTGTTCAATAATTTGCCCGGCGGGCGCTGGATCGGCGCAGTCTTCTTCATCCTCGTCTTTTTCGCGGCGCTCACTTCTTCCATCTCGCTGGTGGAGGCGATCGTCGCCGTCCTGCGCGAGAATCTGCACCTCAAGCGCTGGGTCGCCTGTGTCGTCGTGTTCGGCATCGTCCTCGTGCTCGGCGTGCTCTCCTCGCTCGGCTTCGGCGTGCTCTCCGGCGTAAAGCTTGAACTTCCCTCCGGTTCCGCCTATCAGATTCTGGATATCTTCGATTATCTCGCCAACAGCATCCTCATGCCGGTCGTGGCCATCCTGACCTGCATTCTCGCGGGATATTTCATCGATAAGAATCTCATTCCGGACGAGATCGGGTTAAAAAAGCAAAGCAGCCGCGCCTACTTCCGCATCATGGTGCGCTACATTGCGCCCGTCTGCATGGCGATCATCCTCATCAGCGGCATTGTCTTCAATCTGATCCTTCCGCCGCTGTAACGGCGTACCTGTCGCGCCCCGCCTGCGGCGGGGCGCTTTTGCTTGCATTGTTTTCAGAGGAATCTGTATGTTTCACAAATCCAGACCGATCGACCTCGGCAAAGGCGGCGTCGGAGTGCTGGTCTTAAAACTGGCTCTCCCCGCCGTCCTCGCGCAGGTCATCAATTTGCTGTATAACCTCGTCGACCGCATGTATGTGAGCGCTCTGCCGGAAGGAGAGAGCACCCTCGCCATCGCGGGGCTGGGCGTCGTGTTCCCCATCACGCTCATCGTCAGCGCCTTTGCCAATCTCGTCGGATTGGGAGGGGCGCCCCTCGCCAGCATCGCTCTCGGGGAGAGGAAAGAAGGGGAGGTAAGCCGCGTCTTCAATGCCGGCGTCGCGCTGCTCGTCCTGTTCGGCGTCCTGCTCACGGCCGCCGTCCTCATTTTCTGCGAGCCGCTCGTCCGCCTGTTCGGCGCTCCGACGGCCGTGCTCCCGTACGGCAGCAGCTATCTCTTTATTTATGGGGCGGGTTCCCTTTTCGTCATGCTCTCGCTGGGGCTGAATCCCTTCATCACGGCGCAGGGATTCAGCTTTACCGCCATGTTCACTGTCGCCATCGGCGCGGTCCTCAACATCGCGCTCGATCCGCTCTTTATCTTTGTGTTCGATATGGGCGTGGAAAGGGCGGCGCTCGCGACCATCCTTTCGCAGGCCGTCTCCTCCGCTTGGGCGGTCGCCTTCTTCTTCCGCAGGAAGACGGCTTACCGCTTCCGCCCCTCGCAGTTTCTGCCGCCGTGGCGCATCGTCCGCCGCATCCTCTTCCTCGGGCTCTCGCCCTTTATCATGAGCGTCACGGAGAGCGCCATTCAGATCGTCTTCAACGTCAATCTCGTCCGTTGGTCGGGCGATAATCCCGATTATACCGCCGCCATCACCATCATGCTCAGCGCGGTGCAGATGGTCTATATGCCTCTCAACGGGCTCGGAAACGGCGTGCAGCCGCTGGTCAGCTATAATTACGGTACGGGCGATTCCGCGCGCATCAAGCGCGCGGTAAAGATCGTCGCCGTCGTCGCGCTGTGCGGCAGCGTCTCCGTATGGCTCTTATCTTTGCTCGCGCCGCAGGTGTACGGCTATATGTTCAACGCCTCGGATGCCGTCATGGAGCTGGTACGGCGCTATACGCCCGTGTTCATGATGGGTACCGTCATGTTCTTCGCGCAGATGACTCTGCAAAATGTCTTTATCGCGCTCAATCAGGCAAAGGTCTCCATCTTTTTGGCCTGTCTGCGCAAGGTGATCCTGCTTATCCCGCTCTGCTTTGCGCTGCCGTATGCGTTCGGCGTGGCGGGCGTATTTTACAGCGAAGGGATCGCCGACATCGCGGCGGGCATCGTCACGGCGACCACCTTTTTTGTCCTGCTGCCGCGCATCCTTAAAAAGCGGGAGAGCATGCTCGCGCCGGAGGGTGCGGCGCAGTGATCGGGCAGTTTTCCCTGCCCGGCTGTGGATGCAGCGAGGGCAGGGGGCGGCTGCTCTGCCGCCGACAAATTTCGCCCGTTTGTTAAAAAAATCGGAAAACAGCCATATTTTAATTGACAAAGGTGCTTCAAAAATGGTATGATATACAAGCTGTTGCGGGGGTGTAGCTCAGTTGGTTAGAGCGCATGCTTGACATGCATGAGGTCATAGGTTCGAGCCCTACCATCCCCACCAAATCAAAAGAGGACAGACGTTCGTCTGTCCTCTTTTGATTTTTGTTTTGAGCCTCTCGTTTCCAGCGCAGAGGCAGGGATTTTGGCCTGTTTGCTGCGGAGAGATCCGTATTTTGAAATTGAGCCGAGGGAGATCCCCATAGGGGCGGCAAAATTTTATCATCCCGCCAAACCTGAAAAGGATGGGGCCGCCTGCCTGCTTTATTGTTTTTTTGCATTTTTGTATGGGCGGCGGAGCTCTGCGGCGATATATTTGCGCAAGCATGTTTGCGCCTTTTGCGGCATACGATATTGTCGGGATGAATTCCCTCCGGAGGTGCGAACATGGAAGAGGAAAGGCCGCAGACGACGCTCATCGAGCAGCAGAAAAAGATCAGCCTGACCGCAGTGGAGAGCGTGGATGCGTTTTCGGCCCAACAGATCGTGCTCACGCTGCAAAACGGGCGCGCCTTTATTGCCGGAGACGATCTGAAAATTGTCGGTTTTTCGAAGGCGAACGGCAGTTTTTCCGCGGTCGGGAAGATCGCGGGCGTTCGTTTTTCCGCCAAGCGCGAAAAATTGGTCCGCAAACTCTTTGCCAAGTGAGCGGCCTGTACGTTTTCTTTGTTTGCCTGTTTTGCGGAGAACTGGCGGGGGCACTGTATGAGCCGTTCGGCTATGCTGCATGCAGGCTGTCGGCGCGTGCTCCGCTTGCCCGCAGGCCCGCTTTTCGTACGGCCCTGTCCGCCGCGGCGGCCCTCCTCGACCTCCTTTTTTTTCTGCTTTGCGGCGCGCTCTTCGTCCTTTTTTCCGCTCTTTTCCGTTTTCCCTCCTTCCGCCCGTACATGGCGCTTGCGGCAGCGGCCGGATTTGCTCTTTGGCGAGGAAGTTTGCACAGAATACTTGCTTTTTTATACGGGAAATTGTATAATAGATACAGGAGCGGCCGTCGGCGGAAAAGGAAAGCGCATCGGCCGTCTGGGTACGATGAAGGAAGAAAAGTTTAAGAGGATCGTCATCGGCAGCACCGTCGCTGCCGTCGTATTGCTGGTATTTTTGATCGTTTTTATGATCTATCAGTTGGTTTCCGTCTCACAGAAGCGCAGTCTCGAGCAGGAACTGATCGAGCAGATCGCTCTGTACGAGCAGATGGCTGAAGATAAGGCCGGCGATATCTCCATCTATAAAGACCGCGTTTGGCTGGAAATGGCCGCGCGCAAGCTCGGGCTGTTGGGAGCGGGCGACGTTGCGGACTTGTCGTCTTACATAGCCGCGGCCGAAGGGCTGCGCTTCGGCGAAGGGGAGATCGTCTATGAGATCAGCTGCGATTGATATCGGTTCCAACTCCGTCCGTCTGCTTTTGTGGGCGGACGGTCGCACTTTGTATAAAAAGACGGACACGACCCGGCTGGGCGAAGGGCTCGCCCGTACGGGCGCTTTGTCCGCGCAAGCTATGGCGCGCACGGCGGAAGCCGTCGCGCGCTTTTGCGCAGAGGCGATCGAGGCGGGCGCAGACCCCGTCTGTGCCTTCGCCACGGCCGCGGTGCGCGGTTCCGAAAACGGGGCGGATTTTGTCCGCATCGTCAAGGAGCACTGCGGGCTGGATGTCGACGTGCTCAGCGGCGAGCGGGAGGCGCTCGCAGCCCTCGCCGGGGCATTGGGAGACCGGGATGGCGGCGTCGTCGATGTAGGCGGAGCCAGTACCGAACTCACCGTTCGCATCGGCGGCAGGATCTATGCGCGCAGCGCGGATGTCGGTGCCGTTCGGCTGAAAGATGCCTGCGGAGAGGACGAGGCGGCTCTTTCCGCATTCATTGCCGATAAGCTCTCTCTCTTTGCCGATGCGCCCGTCTGTCCGGATCTCGTCGCCGTGGGAGGGACCGCAACTTCTCTCGCCGCTCTGGAAAAACAAGTCGTTCCGTATGACCCGGCCCGAATCGAGGGCACCGTTCTCACGGCGGACGGGATCGAAGGCTGGGCGCATCGCCTGCTTTCCACGCGTCAGGAAGAGCGGCTGCGTCTGCCCGGCATGGATGTGCGCCGCGCGGATATCCTCGGCGGAGGCGCGCTGCTGCTCGCGGCGGCGGTCCGCAGGGCGGGGGCCGATCGCGTAACCGTCAGCGAGAGAGATAATTTGGAAGGGTATCTCGCCCTCGTGCAGGGAGGAATAGGGGAATGAAGCGCGTATTCGAACGCATTCTGCGTATACTCATCTTCATTGCATCGCTCGTCCTTGCAGGCGCCGTCATTTGGGTCGCCTATCGGGACGCAAATTATTGGCAGTGGTATTCTTCCGTGCTCATCATTCTCTCCCTCGTATTGGGCGGCGCGCTCGCATCCTTTGTGTGTATTGCCCTGCACGAGCTCGGGCACGTTCTGTTCGGCCTCGCCAACGGCTTTCGCTTCAACAGCGTGCGCATCGGCTGGCTGAAAATTTACCGTAAAGACGGCCGTCTGCGCTTCACCCTGCGCGAAATGCCGGACTCCGTCGCCGGCGTTGCGGAAATGATCCCGCACCGCACCGATCGGCTGTATGTCCGCTATTGCCGTATGACGGCGGGCGGATTGGCCTTTTCCCTCCTTTGCCTGCTCGCTTCGGCAGCGGCGTTCCTCCTGTACTTTTTGGTCGGGATGCCCTTTGCCGTCTATGTGCTCACCTGTACGGCCTTGCCGTATGCGTTCGGCATCTTTTTCTACAATCTGCTGCCCCGCTGTGACGGCAGCGCGGATACGGACGGAGGGATCCTCCGCAGCCTGCGCAAAAAGGATGCGTCCAGCCTCACGGCGGTCAACATCCTCGCGATCGAGGGGCGGATGTATCAGGGGGATGCTCCCTCGCAGATCGATCGAGCGCTCTTTTACGGGCTTCCGCAGCTGCCCGAAGATGACTGGCATTTCATTTTGATGACCGATTATCGGCTGATGTATTGTATCGACAGCGGCGATACGCCTGCGGCGATCCGCGAGAGCGATCGCCTCGCGAGCGTGCTCGATTATGTCCCCAAATATTACCGGAACGCCATTGCCGCGGATATCCTCTTCTGCGAGTGCAGCATGAAAGAGGATAAAACGGAGGCGCGCCGCTTATATGGCGAATTGAAGGGATATCTGCTCGCGGAAAAATCGCTGCAAACTTACCGCATCGCCGCAGCATACGAGCTGTACGTCAACGGCGACCGCATGGCGGCGCTGCACGCGCTCAATGCCGCCGAACAGAAGGCAGAGCAGTGCGAGATCAAGGGGCTGCGCAAGTATGAGAGCCGCTTGATCGACTGTATCCGTTATGGCATCATTCCGGAAGGATACGCTTCCTTTTAAGTTTATTTTTGTTTGTATCAGACAAAGCCCCCGGCCGCCGCCGGGGGCTTTTTGCGCGCCGCAGGCAAGGGCGGCGGTCAGCAGGGGCGGCTCAGCCGGCCGCAGCAATGGGGGCAGAGCGCGCCGCCCCGCTGCACGCAGCTCGCGCAAAAGGTCCGTCCGCAGTCTTCGCAAACATACGCCTGCGCGCCTTCGCAGGGCGCGCCGCATCCGGCGCATTCATTTTGATCGTTCATGATCCGGCCTCCTTTTTCTTCCTGTATTTTCCAGTATGTGCGGCAGAGCGGCGCATTATACGGGAACGGCAGTCTCATCCGAACGGATAGACTTCTTCAAAAGCTGAATGTTTTGTCGAGCTTCTCTTTTTCGTGGCATACAGGCGGCTTTAACGGCGTTAAACGCGGTCGTCGCAAAATGAATTTGCAAAAGTCAGCCCAAATCGTTTTGAAATTCGGCCGAAATATGGTATAATAAACGTATACAAAAGTACTAAATTCGGCGCATTGTAAGGAAAGGAGAGCGACTATGACAGACAAGGTACAGGGCGAATACGGCGAGGAGCAGATCCAGGTCTTAGAAGGGCTGGAGCCTGTCCGCAAGCGGCCCGGAATGTATATCGGTTCGACGGACGAGCGCGGTCTGCATCACCTCGTGCAGGAGATCGTGGACAATTCCATCGACGAGGCGTTGGCGGGCTACTGCGATACCATCCGCGTCACGATCAATAAAGACGGGTCCTGTTCCGTCGAAGACAACGGCCGCGGCATTCCGACGGGGATCCACCACAAAGAGGGGATTTCTTCGGTCGAGCTGGTGCTCACGAAACTGCATGCGGGCGGCAAGTTCGGCGGGGGCGGCTATAAAATTTCGGGCGGTCTGCACGGCGTCGGCCTTTCGGTCGTCAACGCGCTGTCCGAGTGGCTGGAAGTGGAAGTATACCAGAACGGCCGCATCCATAAGCAGATCTACAACCGCGGCGTGCCGCAGCGCGCGCTCGCCGTCATCGGCGATACGGATAAAACGGGCACCAAAGTCACCTTTTATCCGGACGACGAGATCTTTGAAACGGTCGTCTTCCGCTACGAAAATCTCAAAGTCCGCCTGCGCGAGCTGGCATACCTGAACAAGGGACTGACCATCTCCATCCGCGACGACCGCGAAGATCCCCCCAAATACGACGAGTTTTGCTACGAGGGCGGTATCCTGCACTTCGTCGAGGATCTCAATAAGAATAAGGAGACGCTCTTTTCGCGGCCCGTCTATTTTGAAGAGTCGCAGGAGGACAGCGCCATCGAAGTTGCCATCCAATACAACGACAGCTATAACGAGACCATTTTCAGTTACGCCAACAACATCCATACCGAAGAGGGCGGCACCCATCTCGAGGGGTTCAAGGCAGCGCTCACCAAAGTTATCAACGACGCGGGGCGTCGGCTGAATATCCTGAAAGAGAACGACAAGCTCTCCGGCGAAGACGTGCGCGAGGGCATCACGGCGGTCATTTCAGTCAAATTGACCGAGCCGCAGTTTGAGGGACAGACCAAGACGAAGCTGGGCAACAGCAATATGCGTTCCTTCGTTCAGAAGGCGACGGTCGAGCATTTGGGCACCTACCTCGAAGAGAATCCTTCGCAGGCGCGGGAGCTGATCCTGCGCTGCATCACGGCGCAGAAGGCGCGCGACGCGGCGCGCAACGCGCGCGAGCTGACCCGCCGCAAGGGCGTCCTCGAAAACACGACGCTGCCGGGCAAGCTCGCCGACTGCAGCGAAAAGCGCTCCGAACTGTGCGAGATCTACCTCGTCGAGGGCGACTCGGCGGGCGGCACCGCCAAGCAGGGGCGCGACCGCCGCTTCCAGGCCATTCTGCCGCTGCGCGGCAAGATTCTCAACGTCGAAAAGGCGCGCCTCAACCACGTACTCGAAAACGAAGAGATCAAGAGCATGATCACCGCGTTCGGCTGCGGCATCCACGACGACTTCGACGAGAGCAAGCTGCGCTATGACCGCATCATCTGCATGACGGATGCGGACGTCGACGGCAGCCATATCCGTATCCTGCTCCTCACGTTCTTTTTCCGCTTCATGCGCCCGCTGATCGAAAGGGGCCATGTCTACGTCGCGCAGCCTCCGCTGTACAAGGCGACGCGCGGAAAGGAAGAGAAATATATGTATTCGGATGCCGAGCTGGAAGAGTACCGCAATTCCAATCCCGGCAAGTTCGATCTGCAGCGCTATAAGGGCCTGGGCGAGATGAACAGCACCCAGCTTTGGGAGACGACGATGAACCCCGCGACGCGCACGCTGCTGCGCGTCAACATGAAGGATGCGGTGGAGGCGGATGAGATGTTCTCGCTGCTCATGGGAGAGAAGCCGGAACTGCGCCGCCAGTTCATCGAACAGAACGCGAAGCTCGTCGCCGAGCTGGATGTGTAAGAGGTGAAGTATGGCTAAAAAAGAGACCAGCCCCGAATTGACGGAAGAGTTCAAAAAAACCCTCGCCATGACCAACCTGATCGATGTCGAGGTGGATGACGAGCTGAAAAAGTCCTTCATCGCCTACGCGATGGCGGTCAACGTCAGCCGCGCCATCCCCGACGTGCGAGACGGCCTTAAACCGGTCCATCGCCGCATCCTGTACTCCATGCACGAGATGGGCCTGTACAACGACAAGGCGTACCGCAAGTGCGCGCGCATCGTCGGCGACGTCTTGGGCAAATACCACCCGCACGGCGACTTCGCCGTATATGACGCCCTCGTGCGCCTGGCGCAGGATTTCACCATCAACTGCCCCCTCGTTGACGGCCACGGCAACTTCGGCTCGGTGGACGGCGACCCGCCCGCGGCCATGCGTTATACCGAGGCGCGCATGTCTAAGCTCGCGGCGGAGATGCTGCGCGATCTCGACAAAGAGACGGTCGACTTTTATCCGACCTTCGACGATACGGGCATGCAGCCGACGGTGCTGCCCGCCCGCTTCCCCAACCTGCTCGTCAACGGCAGCGACGGCATTGCCGTCGGCATGGCGACCAATATTCCGCCGCACAACCTCGCAGAAGTGATCGACGGCGTCATCGCCCAGATCGATAACCCGGAAATCACCGTCGAGGAGCTGATGCAGCATATCCCCGCGCCCGATTTCCCGACCGGGGCCATCCTCATGGGCAGGGCGGGCATCAAGCGCGCCTATATGACCGGCCGCGGCAATTATGTGCTCCGTTCCCGCTGCGAGATCGAGGAGTACCAGTCCGGCAACGCGACGCGCACCCGCATCGTCGTCACCGAGATCCCGTATCAGGTCAACAAGGAAAAACTGATCAAGACCATCGCCGACCTCGTCAAGGATAAGCGGGTCGAGGGCATTTCGGACATCCGCGAGGAATCCGACCGCGACGGCATGCGCATCGTCATCGAGCTGCGCAAGGATGCCAACGCGCAGGTCGTCCTCAACACCCTGTATAAACATACACAGCTACAGACTTCGAACGGCATCATTTTGCTCGCCCTCGTCGACGGCGAGCCCAAGGTGCTCAGCCTGAAGGAGATCATCCATCACTACATCGAACACCAAAAAGAGGTCATCGTCCGCCGGACCCGCTTCGACCTGAACAAGGCGGAGGAGCGCGCGCACATCGTTGCGGGCCTCGTTTTGGCGCTCGCCAACATCGACGAAGTCATCGCCATCATCAAGGCCTCGGCGGATAAAAACGTCGCCTGCACGAAATTGATGGAGGCGTTTGAACTCTCCGATAAACAGGCCAACGCCATCCTTGAAATGCGCCTGCAGCGCCTCACCTCCCTCGAAGTGGAAAAACTGCAGGAAGAGCTGGCCGAATTGGAGCGCACCATTGCGGACCTCAAAGATATCCTCGCCAACGAGGGGCGTGTGCTCGACATCATCAAGACGGATCTCGCCGAGATCCGCACCAAATATGCACAGCCGCGCAAGACAGAGCTCTCCCACGATTACGGCGAGATCGATGTCGCGGACCTCATCGAGGAAGAGGATGTCGTCGTCTCCATGACGCACTCGGGCTACGTCAAGCGCCAGCCGGTCGCCGAGTATAAGGCGCAGCGCCGCGGCGGCATGGGCGTCACCGCACACAAGCCGAAGGACGAGGACTTTGTGGAGAATCTCTTTATCTGCTCCACGCACGATTCGATTCTGTTCTTCTCCAATTTCGGCAAGGTGTATTCCATCAAGGCGTACGAGATCCCCGAGGCGCAGCGCCAGGCGCGCGGCCGCGCGATCGTCAACCTCTTGCAGATCGGGCAGGAGGAGAAGATCACCGCCATGATCCCGCTCACGGGGACGGCGGACGGATTCATCGCGATGGCGACCCGCCGCGGCCTCATCAAAAAGACGGCCCTCGAGGAGTTTGCCAATATCCGAAAAGTCGGCAAGATCGCCATCAAGATCAACGAGGGCGACGAGCTCATCTCCGTTCAGTTCACGACCGGCAAGGACGAGCTGATCATTGCCTCCCGCGAGGGCAAGTGCATCCGCTTCTCTGAGGAGGATGTCCGCCCGATGGGCCGCGACACGCAGGGCGTGCGCGCAATATCTCTGAGCGAGGAGGACTGCCTCGTCGATATGCTCGTCGTCAAGCCGGATTGCAAGATCCTCACCGTCACTTCCAACGGCTTCGGCAAGCGCTCCGATGTGGACGATTACCGCCTGCAGGGCCGCGCCGGCAAGGGCATCAAGGCGGGCGTCTTCAACGAAAAGACGGGCTGGCTGGTCAACCTCAAGGTGGTCGCCGACGACGAGGACATCATGATCATCTCGGACAGCGGAACCATCATCCGCCTGCATGCGTCCGATGTCTCGCTCATCGGCCGCAACACGCAGGGCGTGCGCATCATGCGGTTAAAGGACGCAAAAGTTGCGACCGTCGCCATCGCTCCGAACGAGGAGGAAGAGGGCGCGAAGGAAGAGAGCGGTGCCGGCGGTCAGCCCGCGGCAGACGGTGCGGAATCGGCTCCGGAAGGAGCAGAGCCTCCCGATGCGGCGGACGAAACGGAAGAATAATATTTTGAAAAATGCATGGTTTGCGGTGTACCGCAAACCATGCGAGAGCGGCCCGCCGATGGATCGGCGGGCCGCATTTTTTGTCGGAGACTTTTCTCTTTGTGCTTTTGCTCCTTCAGCGGTCACCATTCGAGGTAGCCGCAGACGGTACACTGTTTGTAGAGGTGCCCGTCGATGTACACGTCCATAAAGTGTGCGAGATGCGGCTCGTTTTCTGTGCCGAAGCAGGGGCAGGTGACGCTGTGCCAACCGCCGTTCAGGCTCTGCGCGGTCAGTTCGTGCGGGAGTTCATCTACATATCCGCACGCACAGGCAACCGTATGCGTCGATTGGATCGGGTCATCGATCCAATCATTAAAGTTGCCGCTGTAAGTCAACGAATGTTTTTCTGCAGCGGTGTACCCGCATGCACAGGAGAGCGTATGGGCCGAATCGGTAAAGGAGACGGTTTGGAATGTATGATCTTCCGTGCCGATATTTCCGTTCCCCAAACAGAGAATAGAATGCTGTGAGCCGTTTAAGGGCGCGAGAGAATGCGTATATCGATCGCTGTGCGCGGGGTGATCTTCCAACTCGCAGGGGCAGTGCGCCGTCACGCTCCCGTCTGTATTTGTATAATAATAGTTATCGCTGCATACGTGTGGGAGTGGTAAACCGGTTACTGTGCGTAAGACTGTAGCTGTATATATTAAATTAATTTCGTTGCCTTTGAGTACAATTATACGGCTGCAATCAGGAGCTTCTACATAACCATTGTGCAAAAATAATAAAATATCACCATTTTTATCATAGCTATAGCTAAACGCGACAGTGACATGCCCAAAATCATTTGTGTTAGATCTCAGTTCAATAATGACAGGGTATCCTTGATCTAAGTAGTCAAGAGTAAATGATAGTTGTCCATCAGTTGATGCATGTGGCTCAAGCAATTTTTCCAAATTAGCAAAGCCGAGGGCAATACTAACAGCCTTGAATGTTTCGGCTGCACCATGAATATCGCCATTTAAAATATAAGTATAGTTTTCTTGAACACCGGGGCTTTGTGTTATAGTATCAAGATAACTAAGAGAATTTTGAGTAAGTTGTTCACTGATTTCATAATTTTCAGGAATTAGTGTGTCGTTCCAATACGTATCATAATAGGAAAGCACCATGCCGGTGGCAACAAAGTTACAGTAATTTTCAGGATTTTCACCAAAGTTCTTAATAAGATTTGTAAAGTAATAATTTAAAAAAGTATCATTTGTTCCCTTTTGTAATCGACTGATACCTCCATAGTTTTGAATATCTTTACCATATCTAGTTTTTTCGGAATTAAGCGCAATGCATGTATTAGTACTTGCGTATATATTTGTGCGCTGCCGGTAAGGTGTTAAAAGACCAAGCATCAGCAAAAGAAAAAAAATAGTTGTTATAAATGATTTAAAAATAGAGTTCATACTGAATACTTTCCTTATTCATGATCAAACTGATGCCGATAGTGGTCATAGTCATACACGACAAAGCTGTCTCTTAACGTTTCTACAATGCTGCGTACAGCGCGGTCAATGGTTTCATCAGGCAGGATATAATCATCGTAGATCAGAATATCCCAGTTCAGAAAGAAGTAATTGTTTTTGATCATAAACCAAGAGGCGAGATTTTGCATATCGCCTGTGTAAGGGTTTCCTTCGGTTTTTGTGTAATAGATTCCGGCTGGACGATACGCGCCGTGATGCGCGCCAACGCCGCCCATATCTCTGGAAATCATAAATTGGCTGGGTTGGGTTAAGATTTTATCGCCATCGGCACAGATGTAGCGTGCAAAGGTATCCGATGGGCCATTGCGGTTTGTGATGCCGCAGAGTTCATCATCGATCGAACAGGGACGCATGATAATTTCAAACGGATATTCGGTTTCCTGTATACGAATATAGCCAAACAGTTTATATTGAAGAAACAGAGATGCATTCAGATCGGATGCGGTCGGAGGAAAGTAAGTGGCAGTGTAAACAGTATGAATGCTCGAAAGTTGTCGTGTATCTGGCAAAAGCAGTAAGCCGTTCATATCGGGATCAAAATCGCGGCAGATCATATCGTAGAGGATGTAAACATCCTTTACGTCCTCTGTTTGTAAAGAAACGGCATATATCTCTCCGTTATCATCATATCGGATGTTCACATAATCTAAATTCAATTCATGATCCGTCTGCGGAACGCTGCGGAACTGTACAGGCAGCGGGATCTCCGGACCAAACGCTTCCCCTGTCATGTCGACTTCGATGGCGTCGCGCTTTCCCGCGATGATAAAGGTATCTTCGCCGTCGATGTACCAATACCCGTTATCCCCGATGGTGATCACGCTGCCGTCTTTGCCGTCTTCGCCATCCTTGCCGTTCTGTCCGTCGGCGCCGTCCTTGCCGTCTTGGCCGTTTATGCCGTCTTTACCGTTCATCCCATTTTGTCCGTCCTTGCCGTCCAAACCATCCTGGCCGTCCTGACCGTCTTCTCCGTCCCGGCCCCGGACTTTGCCCAAATTTTGAGTGGAACCGTCCGGGAGGGTACAAATCAGTTCGCCCGCTTCGTTGATGGAAAAGGAGGGCATTTTCTGTTCCGCGCATCCCGCAGCCGAAAGAGCGGTCGTGCCAAAACATACGATCGTCAATACGAGTGCTAAAAGTTTTTTCATCATGATCTTCCTCCTTATTCATGATCAAACTGATGCCGATAGTGGTCATAGTCATACACGACGAAACTATCCTTCAACACTCCCATGATGCTCCGCACGGCATTATAAACCTCTTCGTCACTCATACTAAGCTCATCGTAAAACTGAAATACAACGTTTAAAAAATAATATTCGTCCTCGTGCGAAACAGCCGCAGCAAGTTTTGGCATATCTTCTGTATAAGGATTTCCTTCTGTTTTAGGATAATAGATCCCGCCGCCGCAGGAAGTGATATCAGGACGTACCCAATCGCCAAAATCAGATCCCGACACTCGCCAAATATCTCCGACAAGCATTAGCTGACTGGGTTGCGTAATAATCTTATCCCCGTCTGCACAGATATAGCGAGAAAAGGTATCTTCATACCCCGGCGTCATCAGAGGGCTTTTCGCGATTTGCTCTTCATCAATACCAACCGGGTTAATAATTATTTCAAACGGATATATATTTCCCTGAATGCTGACATTGCCATTTAAAATATATTGATAAATAACCTTTTTGTGTAAGTTACTGTTATCCGATATGTATTGAACAAAATTATAAGTAGTAGTAATACCGGTAAGATTTCTCGTATCTGGCAGGATGAGTAAGCCGTTTAAGTCAGGATCAAAATCATAACAAATTAAATCATAATAAGCATAAATATCGCGCACATCTTCTGTGTAAATTTGAAAAGAATCTAATTCCCCGTTTGTATCATAAAAGTGGTTTACATTCTCCATATTTAATACGTGATTTGTATGCGATTCACTGCGGAACTGTACAGGCAGGGGAACGTTGTTTCCGAAAGGTTCTCCGGTCATGTCGACTTCGATGGCGTCGCGCTTTCCCGCGATGATAAAGGTATCTTCGCCGTCGATATACCAATGCCCGTTGTCCCCGATGGTGATCACGCTGCCGTCTTTGCCGTCTTCGCCATCCTTGCCGTTCTGTCCGTCGGCGCCGTCCTTGCCGTCTTGGCCGTTTAAGCCGTCTTTACCGTTCAGCCCGTTTTGTCCGTCCTTGCCGTCCAAACCATCCCGGCCGTCCTGACCGTCTTCTCCGTCCCGGCCTCGGACTTTGCCCAAATTTTGAGTAGAACCATCCGGGAGGGTACAAATCAGTTCACCCGCTTCGTTGATGGAAAAGGAGGGCATTTTCTGTTCCGCGCATCCAGTAGCCGAAAGAGCGGTCGTGACTAAACACACGATCGTCAATAAGAGCGCTAAAAGTTTTTTCATCATGATCTCCTCCAAATTCATCTTCACCATCCGCATTATACAGCAAATAGAAAAAGATAGGTGAGATTTTGTCATGAAACGAACAAATTCAAACGTAAACTGCGCGTCAAAAAGGAATTGTTTTTCATAAAGAGACCGCCCCGGCAGCGAAAAGCTGCCGGGGCGGTCTGTTCAAATTAGAATCTGTTTATACCGAGTTGTTTTGAGCGTATTTCAGTATGACCTATAGGGCCCGTTTTGGTTTTGAGGAAGGGTCACTTTCTTCTCCGTTCCATAAATGTCTCAAACAGGCCTTCCCGGGCCCGTTTGCTCTCCTGCCATTTGTCGTAAGCGAGAGTCGTGAGATCCGTCAAGGGGAAGCATAAGAGTACGACGACGAGGATGTACAGCCCCGAAGTGAAGTCGATGGGGGAATACCCTTCTCCCAAAAAGAAGGAAGGGAAGATCGTCAGTCCGACGATGCAGCAGGCGCACATCGCGAGCAACAATACTGTGCGGTATAAATTTAGCGGCAGTGAGATGCGGTAGAGCATGGCAAGTCCCGCAAAAGTGATGATGTACACCGATATTTCATCGATAAATTCGCCGAAATGGCCCGGGAAAAAGAAGTTGACGACTTTCGTGCTCTGTACGGCGAGTACGAGTGTGATCGCACAGGGGATCGCGCGGGATAGGACGTATGGCAAAAATTTTCCTTTCACACGGCTCTTGTCCGGCTGGAGGGAAAGGAAGAAGGTGGATACCCCGATGACGAAGATCTCCAGCAGCATCAGGTTGTTGGTCTTAAAGGGATAGACCTGCATGGTGATGATGGAAATGATCGCAAACAGCGTCGTAAACAGAGTCTTCATCAAATACATCGAGGAGGATTTTTGAATGTTGTTGATGACTCTGCGCCCTTCGAAAACGACGTTGGGCATGGAAGCAAAATTATTGTCCATCAGGACGATGTGGCTGACGTTTTTCGCGGCTTCGCTGCCGGATGCCACGCTGACGGCACAGTCCGCTTCCTTCATGGCGAGAATGTCGTTGACGCCGTCTCCGGTCATTGCAACCGTCTTTCCGAACGACTTGATCGCGCGCACGAGGATCGCTTTCTGTTCGGGCGAAACGCGCCCGAATACGGTGTATTTGTTTGCGACGGAAACAACTTCCTTGTCGTTGAGCCCTTCGAGGGAAATGTATTTTTCCGCGTCTTCCACGCCGACGCGCTTGGCAACTTCAGAGACGGTGCGCGGATCGTCGCCCGAAATCACTTTGACGGCGACGTCGTTTTCGCGGAACCAGCGGATGGTATCCGCGGCCTCTTCGCGGATATTGTCTGCGAGGGCGACGAGGGCCACAGGTTCCAAACCGTCCGGCAGGTCTTCCCCGACGATCTGCTCTTTGGATCGCGCAACGACTAAAACGCGCAGCCCTTTGGCGGTATATTGCGCGACCATGCGTCGCAGCTTTTCCGGCATCTCTTTCAGGATATATTCGGGCGCGCCCATCGCAACGGTGCCCGCCTCATGGAAAGATGCGGCCGAAAATTTTCGGGCAGAAGAGAAGGGGAGTTTGGCGGATGCGCGCAGCGAAGAGTCGTGTCCGAAATGGTTGTAGAGGGCGATGGCCGTCTGATTGTTGTCCCGCAAAGCGTTCAGGCAGGAACCGATCAGTTCGTCGATCGTGTAGTCCTCCGGCTCCTGGAGCGGGATGCACTCGATCACTTTCATTCGTCCGTCGGTGAGGGTGCCCGTCTTATCGAGACATAGGACGTTGACCCGCGCGAGCATCTCGAGGGAGTACAGATCCTGCACGAGGGTATTGCGGGCCATCAAACGAATAATGCCCATCGTCAGTGCAAGGCTGGTCAGCAGCAGCATTCCAGAAGGGATCATGCCGATGACGATGGATACCGTGCGCTGGATGGTATCGTTCAGCCGTGCGGTGTTGCCCAAATCGATGGCGTCGAGCACGGCGGTCGCGGGCGGCGTATAGTTGTTCCAGTTGACGAAGAACATACACAGCGCGATCGGCACGATCAAAAAGCCGATAAAGCGAATGATCAGCTTGGTCGAGTGCATGAGCTCCGAATTGGGTTTTTTATATTTTTTCGCCTTGGCGGAGAGGGAATGCAGATAGGTATCCTGTCCGACTTTATCGGTCCGGGCCTTACACTGGCCGGCGGAAACAAAGCTCCCGGCATAGAGTCGGTCGCCCTGTTTTTTGCGCACGGGGACCGATTCGCCGGTCAAAAGCGATTCGTTGACTTCGACGTTTCCTTCCGCCACGATGCAGTCGGCGGGGATCTGATCCCCGAGGGAGAGCAGGAGAATATCGTCGAGCACGATGTCGTTGGCGGGAATGTCCGAAGTCCTCCCGTCGCGCAGCACGCACGCGCGGGGAGAAGTCAGGATGGAGAGGTGATCGATCTTATGTTTTGCGATCACTTCGGTCACGATGCCGAAGCCTAGATTGAGCGCAAAGATAAATACAAATAGAAACTGTGAGATGGGCGCTTGGGAATAGACGAGGGCGATCGCGGCGAGCACGCACAGAAGATTGAAAAAGGTGCACACGTTCTCGATAAAGATGCTCGCATAGGATTTGGAAAATTTTTGCTTGCTCTCGTTGAACAGCGACTGTTCGAACCGCCGAACGACTTGTTCGTGCGTCAGCCCGTGCTCGATCGGCGCGTCAAAACGCTCGGCTCGGTCGCAGCGAACGGGCGGCTCTTTTTTTCTGAGCGCGGCGCGCCGCAGGCGATCATATTCTTCCCGCTCGGCCGAGCGCGCATCATGTCGGTTGATCCGGAACAGAGCCATGGCATTACCATCCTTTGGGCAAAATTGTCCTACTTTATTATAGCATAAAAAGGGTGCTTTTACAATCGATTTTTTTGCGTTTGCTGCATTCGGGTGATCCCGTCAGAAAAAATGGAAAAGATTTTGCCGGCGCGGCGCACATTTTATTGCAAAAAGTGCAAAATTGGTTTACAATAGGTAGGAAAGTTTTTATACGGAGGCCGAAGATGATCGATATCAATTTGCTGCGCCGCGATCCGGAAGCGGTGCGCGAAAATATCCGAAAAAAGTTCCAGGACAAAAAACTGCCGCTGGTCGACGAAGTGCTCGCTTTGGACGAAAAGCGCCGCGCTCTGCAAAAGGAAGGCGACGAACGCCGCGCTGCGCGCAATGCCATCAGCGCAAAGATCGGCAAGCTGATGCGCGAAAAGGATCTCGCCGCGGCAGAGGCGGCTAAGGCGGAGGCCGCGGAGAACAATGCGCGCATCGCCGAGATCGAGAAGGAGGCGGAGGAGATCGCCGTCCTGCTGAAAAAGGACATGATGTCCATTCCCAATATGATCGCGCCCGAAGTTCCGATCGGCAGGGACGATTCCGAAAATGTCGAGCGCCGTCGCTTTTTAGAGCCCGCCGAAAAGCCTTTCGAGGTGCCGTATCACCTGGATATTCTTGAAAATTTGGGAGGGATCGACCTCGACAGTGCGCGCCGCACGAGCGGGCAGGGCTTTTACTATCTGATCGGCGATATTGCCCGCCTGCATTCCGCTGTTTTGACTTATGCGCGCGATTTTATGATCGACAAAGGGTTCACCTACGTCATTCCGCCCTTTATGATCCGCAGCGACGTGGTCTCCGGCGTCATGTCTTTTGAAGAGATGGACGGCATGATGTACAAGATCGAGGGCGAGGATCTCTATTTGATCGGTACCAGCGAACACTCGATGATCGGGCGCTTCATGAATACAGTGCTGCCCGAATCGGAGCTGCCGCTCACCCTGACCAGCTATTCGCCCTGCTTCCGCAAAGAGAAGGGGGCGCACGGCATTGAGGAGCGCGGCATTTACCGCATCCACCAGTTTGAAAAGCAGGAGATGATCGTCGTCTGCAAACCGGAAGAAAGCTGCGACTGGTTCGAAAAGCTGTATTCGTATACCGTCGAACTGTTTGTCTCCATGCAGATCCCCGTCCGCACGCTGGAGTGCTGCTCGGGCGATCTCGCCGATCTGAAGTACCGCAGCATCGACGTCGAGGCGTGGAGCCCCCGTCAGAAAAAATATTTTGAGGTGGGCAGCTGCTCAAACCTTACCGATGCACAGGCCCGCCGCCTCGGCATCCGTTACAAGACGGAAAAGGGGAATGCCTTTGCGCATACCCTCAACAACACCGTCGTCGCACCGCCGCGCATGCTCATCGCACTGCTCGAAAATCATCTCAATGCGGACGGCAGTGTCACCGTGCCGGAAGTTCTGCGCAAGTATATGGGCGGGAAAGAGGTCCTGCTCCCGAAAAAGAAATAAACCACGATTTTATCGCAAAAAACGGCTCTGCAGGATTACAGAGCCGTTTTTATATATTTATATGAAGTACTGTGCCACACATGGATTGCGCTACGGACGTTTTTTCATTTCGACTACTCCCTCCTGCTCCTCCTCCGTTTGCGGCGCCCGGTGCCGGACGGCGCGGACGATGAGCAAAACGCCGAGCGCGGCCATCGCCGCGGCGAGTACGACGAGCGTCCAAAAAAAGAGGGGATTTTCCTGAAAATAAGTGATGAGTCGATCCATTTGCTTGACCTCCGCATGTGCATTGAGCGCATCGCTTCTATCGGTATAGTAATACAAAACGGGCGGAAAGTCAAGCGGTTGCGCGCTCTTTTGTGTGCGGAACAGATCGCCCGCGCGAACGATTGACAAGAGGGGGCACGGTGCTGTACAATGATTTTGAAAAAGAACTGCGGAGGGAACTATGAAAGAATACGCGGCGATCATCGTCGGCGGCGGCGCTTCGGGGATGTTCTGCGCGCAGCGGTTGGCGGATGGCGGGGTGAAGGATATCCTTCTCCTCGAGCGGAATGACCGCCTCGGCCGGAAGTTGTCGGCGACCGGCAACGGCCAGGGGAACGTGACCAATATCCATATGTCCGCCGAGCATTATTTTTCGGACGATCCGGCGCTGGTCGCATCCGTTCTCGGCCGGTTTGGTTGGGGAGAACTCCTGCGCTCTCTGTCTTCTTTGGGAGGGATCTTTCTCCCGGACGAGGCGGGGCGCGTCTACCCGACTTCCCGCCAGGCGGCGTCCGTTACAGACCTTCTGCGCTTCGCCATAGAAGGGCGCGTCGATGTGCGCACGGGCGCGCGCGTCCTCTCCGCCGATGCGGAGGGGGATCGCTTCTTCGTCCGCACGGAGGGTGAAGAGTTCTGCGGCCGTTCGCTTTTATTGGCCTGCGGCGGCAAGGCGGCCCCGCATTTCGGTACGGACGGAAGCGGCTATGCGCTCGCGCGCGCCTTCGGCCATACGGTCACGCCGCTGCGCCCTTCGCTCGTTCAGTTAAAGACGGAGCAGACCTTCATCCGCGGATTGAAGGGGGTGCGGGCTGACTGCGCGGTGCGGATCGCCTCCTGCGGAAGGGGACATTCTTCGCAGGGCGGCCGCGTATGTATGCGGGGGGATCTCCTCTTTACAGATTACGGTGTCAGCGGCGATGCCATCTTCCGCCTCTCGGCTTTTTGCCGCGAGGGGGATGTGCTGTCCGTCGATTTTTTGCCGGATTGTCCGGGATCTGTCGTGGAAGAGGCGCTTCGCGAGAAGGCGGCGCGCTATCCGCAGATGCGCGAGGAGGATTTGCTGCGCGGCATCGTCAACAGTGCCGTCGGTAAATGTCTCGCAAAGTACTCTGCCAATTCGCCTTTCTGCCAAAAACAGGACTCATTATCCTGTTTGGCATCCTGCGTCAAAGATTTTCGCCTGCCGGTGATCGGTTCGCTGGGCTTTGATTATGCGCAGGTCACCAAGGGAGGCGTGCCGCTGCGCGAGGTGGACGGCGATCTGATGAGCCGCAAGGCAGAGGGGCTGTATTTGCTCGGAGAACTTTTGAATGTCGACGGCGAGTGCGGCGGCTATAACCTGCAATGGGCATTCTCCAGCGGGGCCGTTGCGGCTGCATCCGTCGCGGGGAGGGAGCATGCGCATCGATGATCTGCGGCTGCGCCCGGGCGAGAGCGAGGATAAGTTGATCCGCCTCGCGGCCAAAAAGCTGCGCGGGTGTTCATATATCCGCATCCTGAAAAAGTCGCTGGATGCGCGCGATAAGTCGGATATACATTGGGTGTACAGCGTGGAGGCGGACCGCAAGCCGATCGAACCGCCAGCGCGCACTTATTCCGCCGTGTCTCGCCGGCCCGCCCGCGTGATCGTGGCGGGCAGCGGCCCGGCCGGACTGTTTTGTGCCGTTCGCCTGATCCGCTCCGGTATTTGTCCGCTCATCGTCGAGCGCGGCGGGACGGTCGAAGAGCGCGCCGCGCAGAACGAACGCTTTTTTCGCGAGCACATCTTAGACGAAAATTGCAATGTGCAGTTTGGCGAGGGCGGCGCCGGTACCTTTTCAGACGGAAAACTCAACACGCAGACGCGCGATGCGCGCAACCGCGAAGTGCTCGAAACGTTTGTGGAATTCGGCGCTCCGCCCGAAGTTGCATACCTCAACAAGCCGCATGTCGGCAGCGATCGGCTGCGCGAGGTGGTGCGCAACATGCGCCGCTTTATTTTGGAGAGGGGCGGGGAGATCCGCTTTCACTGCCGGTTGGAGGACGTTTTGTTGCGGGGCGGCGCATTGCAGGGCGTCCTGCTGCGCGACGTCCGCACGGGGCGGGAAGAGAGGGTGGATGCGTGCGAGCTCGTCCTCGCCGTCGGCCACTCCGCGCGCGATACTTTCCGCATGCTGCATGGGCGCGGTTTTGCCATGCAGGCGCGCGAGTTTGCCGTCGGTGTGCGCATCGAACATCTGCAGGAAAAGATCGATATCGCCCAATACGGCCGTAAACGCGGCGCATTGCCGGTCGCGGACTATAAATTGGTCAGCCATGCGGGGGAACGCACGGCCTTCACTTTCTGTATGTGTCCGGGCGGATACGTCATGCCGGCAGCGAGCGAGGCGGGCGGCGTCGTCACGAACGGCATGAGCGATTACGCGCGCGATGCCGTCAATGCAAACAGTGCGCTGCTCGCGCAGGTGCGCCTCTCCGATTTCGATCGGGGCGGCGTCCTGGACGGCGTGGAATTTCAGCGCGCGCTCGAGCGGGCTGCCTTTCGTGCTGGCGGGGGAGGGTATGCGGCCCCCGTGCAGCGCGCGGAAGATTTTTTGCTCGGCCGCCGTACGTCGGCCTTCGGCGAAGTGCTGCCGTCTTACGCCGCGGGTACGGCCATGGGAGAACTGAACGAGATCCTTCCCCCGCCGATTGCCTCCTCTCTGAAAGCGGCCCTGGCGGATATGGATCGCCGCCTGCACGGTTTTGCGCATCCGGACGCCCTGCTGACGGGCGTGGAGACCCGCTTTTCTTCCCCCGTGCGCATCTTGCGGGGGCAGACGCTGGAGAGCGTCTCTGCGGCCGGCGTGTATCCGTGCGGGGAGGGATGCGGTTATTCGGGCGGGATCACCAGTTCGGCGGCGGACGGGATCCGCGTAGCGGAAGCGATCTGTGCCAAGTACTCTTAGGGCGTTACTTTTTATGAGAGCGTCATTCTCTTTTCATGAAACAAACATAATGGCGCGGTATAATAGAGGCACAAAATCCAATTGGCCTACACAAACTTTTTTCATATTCTCTCACTATAATAGGTCGGTCCGTTCTGCGGGCCGGCCTATTATGGTCTTTGCAAAGATCGTATTTTCGAGCGGTGGAGGGACGCCCGCCCTGTGCAGGGTGAAAGATATTTGCCGGATCGAGTGAGGAAATATGATACGGCGCGCAGCGTTTACACGCTGCGCGCCGTAAGTATGTCTGCCTGTTTCAGGGCGTATTCGGAGGAGAGGTCCTCCGATAGGGAAATGCATTCGGCGGGATTGTCGGGCGCGGCCTTTGCCGAGAGCCGGCCGCGGGGGCGTCCGCCGGTCACTTCCCGGGAAAGATCAAAAAAAGAAGGACAGATGTTGCATCTGTCCTTCTTTTTTGTATAACGAAAACCCCGCGATAGTCGCGGGGTTCAAAGGAGGCTAAGCCGATGAGGATGACAAAAGAACTCCGATTGTGTAAAATAAGAACTG
>CAJFTM010000014.1 GCA_904419945.1 uncultured Clostridia bacterium | reverse complement strand
TGCCAGGTCGTCATAGGCGCGGCTTGCGCGCTGCCGGTAATATGAGGGCTAACAGCCCGAAACTGAAAAACCACCGGCTATGCCGGTGGATATTTATTGAATCTATGCTATAATAGCGGAAACGAAAGGAAGGGGATACAGTATGAAAAGAGCAAAATTTCTGAATACGTTGGTCGCCTTTGGTCTGGCATCGGCGCTCACTCTTTCTGCAAGTGCCTTTGCGGGGTGCGATGTGCAAAAGCAGCCGGATGTTCCGGACCCTCCCATCATCGTCTTTCTCGACGACCCGATCGAGGAGCCGGACGATCCGGTGATCGAGGAACCCGAACCCGAGCCTGAGCCCGAACCCGAGCCTGAGCCCGAGCCCGAACCCGAACCTGAACCCGAACCGGAAGAGCCCGCGCAGTTGACGGAAAAGGAGCTGCAAGAAAACGAAAACCGAATTTACCAATATGTGGCAAAGGCGGACAACACGGGCTGGGAGACGGACAGCCGGGGCAATTTTGTCGAGGTATTCAATAAGGACGGTGTGCGTGACGCGTTCAATGAGTATATGACAACCGAATTTCCTGGGCTTGATGTATCTCCATTAGAAGCTAAATTGTTTGGCTTTAAGAATATAGAACAAGCATTTACAAATTACGACGATGAATATGGAAAGTATCAAATGGGATATCTTAGCGAATATAAAATGCAAGATATTCATGAAAATACTCAAAGATTTGTGATGTTAGAAATGTCTGTTGATTTGGACGACTATAATAATAGCATTGAAAATTTAAAAGTAAAATTATCTCAAACCCTGCCAAGGGAAATTTCGACGGTAATTTCATACTCCTATTCCTACTCCAATTTCGATCGGGAATACCGCACAGACAGGGCCTTAAATGAGGAATTGAAGGAAAAATTGTTTGGCAATTTTAGCGAGGATGAAATCATTTTTGAAATGTATATTAAAAGGTCTCATGGTTTGGGTAATTATGAGTTACTTCCAATGGCTTGTATTACTCTTGAAAATGATGTTTTAACTTTGCGAACAGGTTCAATTTCTTCATCATTTTTTTATGATGGGTGGAAAGAAAATTTTTTGAACAGTGAAGTTGTCGGCACGGATTGTATCAACGAAAATGGCGACAGGGTTTGCGTTATCAACAGAGGGACACCAAAGCCTATATTGACGATCGGCGATTATTTCTACGACGCGGAGGATGACCTCACGTTTGCATGAAGTCATCCGGCAGGCGATCGCAATGCGCACAGAGATCGGAAAGATCGATGGCAAAAAGCGCGAGCAAAATCCTATACAGCAAAAAACAAGGAGAACTCCTTGTTTTTTGCTTTGAATACGTTTTTTTGTGTTTGCAGAGTACTATGCGTCGCATAAAGCGGGGCGGCGGGCTTGTGCGTCGCCTGATCGGTTGACAGCCGGCCGCCCTTTCGGGTACAATAACGGGGAAATCTTTGAGCTTTGGGAGGTGCGCCGTGGTCCGCGTCTTATTTGTTTGTTTGGGAAATATCTGCCGCTCGCCGATGGGCGAGTTTATCTGCAAAAGCGAGGCTGCGGCGCGCGGTTTCGCCGAAAAACTGCATGTCGCCTCTGCGGGGACGAGCGGCGAGGAGGAAGGGAACCCCGTCTACCCGCCCGCTCGTGCCGAGCTTGCAAGGCACGGCATTTCCTGTAACGGAAAGCGCGCGCGCCGGCTGCGCCGGGAGGACGGCGAAAATTTCGATTATATCCTCTGCATGGAGGAGAGTCATGCGCGCGCCGCCCGCCGCATGTGCCCCGGGGCAAGCGCGGAGATCGTCCGCCTGCTCGATTATACGGCCCGCCCGCGCGACATCGCTGACCCGTGGTGGACGCGCGACTTTGCCGCCGCTTATGCCGAGATCGCCGAAGGGGTGTCCGCCTTTTTGGATTACCTGGCGCAAAGTGGAAAGTTAGCGTAGAATGTCGGCGGGACGGTGCATCCGGTCGAAGAAAAAGCGCGCTCATCCGCAAACCTGCGGATGAGCGCGCTTGCCGTTATTGGTTATAATCCGCGCAGCAAATTTTTGAGCTGTGTGAACAATGCGGGGGCGTCTGGCAGCGTATGCCGCAATGTTGCGAGCAGAGGCTTTGCCCTTTCTCGCAGGGCGCGGCCCTGTGCAGTGAGAAAGATGCGCACGGTGCGTTCGTCCTCTTCGCTCCGCCGTCGTTCGACGAGTCCCTGCTTTTCCATTTTTTTGAGCAGGGGCGTCAGCGTGCCGGAGTCGAGATACAACCGCTTTCCCAAGTCAGAAACGCGCACGCCGTCCTGTTCCCACAGAGCAAGCATCGCCAAGTATGCCGTGTACGTCAGTTCCAGCCGTTCCAGAACGGGGGTATAATATTTGCGGATGAGTTCCTTTGAACAGGCATACAGGGTAAAACCCATCTCGTTATCCAGTTGCAGGGGAAGATTTCGTTCCTTTTCCATCTGTTTTGTTTGGGGTTGTCGTTGCAGAACCCATCCATTTTTAGAATAGTGTCATTTTAACCTTTTTTTCAAAAAATGTCAAGAAAAAGATTGACTTATACAATTAAATTGTATACAATATAATTGTAAAAATTTCGGCGGGATACCCGCCTTTGGGCATTGTTCTGTTCGGGCAGTGCGGGGGAGCGCATGAAGATCGCATTATTTTGGCCGTGCGGGCAGATCGGCAGGGCAGTCCTGCAAAAATTGATCGCCGGCGGCGATTACGTCTATTTGTATACGGATGATGCAGACGGCTGCAAGGCGGATTGCACTGCATGCGAGGTCGTCTGCGGGAGAATGGATGATCCGGAAGCCATGCAGCGCGCCGTGCGCGCGGCGGATGCCGTGGTCTGCTGTGTCGATGCTGTCCTCGGCCGGCGTAAAGATCGTACAACTCCGCACAGCGACGGCTTGTCGGCCGTGTTTGCGGCGATGCGCGCCTGTGGCAAGAGCCGTATTTTTATCGCGGCGCCGGCATGCGGGGAAGGCCCGTCCGAGCGTTCCGGGATGCTTCGCTTGTTCGGCAGGCTGTTTCACTCTTTCGCTCCGCATATGTATCGCGATGCAGACGCCCTGCTTGAGGCTGTGCGCGGGAGCGGCCTCCGTTATACGGTCATTCGTTATCTCAATCCCTTTTTGAAGCATTCGCGGGGAGGCTATGTCCTCGCGGAGGAGGGGGAAAAGATCAAGGCGGGCGTCTCTACGGAAAACCTGGCCTCCTGTTTGGCCGACGTCATCCATTCAGACGGATATGCGGGCCGCATGCCGATCGTTTATAATCGCCGGCAGGACTGAGCAACCTCCCTCGGCCTGCGGCAGCAAGTTTTGCCCTCCGCGCATCGCGCGGAGGGCTTTTGTCTGATCGGGAAAATTTGGCGGCTGCCCGTTATCGGATCGAGTGCGGTTTGCTGCAAAAAATATCCTGTCGGCGCGCGGCGATTTGTTTGCCAAGAGCATCGATATCGTTTATAATAGAAAGACGGAGGTGCGCCGTGTGCGCGATCGGCTGCAGCGGCCGAAGCGGGCGGACGCTCCGCGGAGAATGAAAGTTATGGCAAAACCTGATCGGTTTATTCGGAATTTTTGCATCATTGCACATATCGACCACGGGAAGAGTACCATTGCGGACCGCCTTATGGAATTGACGGGGCAGGTCTCCGAGCGCGATATGGAAGAGCAGCTGCTCGATTCGATGGATCTCGAGCGCGAGCGCGGCATCACCATCAAGCTCACGCCGGTGCGCATGTATTATACCGCCAAGGACGGGAATGAGTACGAGCTCAACCTCATCGATACCCCCGGCCATGTCGACTTCACCTATGAAGTCTCCCGTTCGCTCGCCGCGTGCGAGGGGGCTATCCTCGTCGTGGATGCGACGCAGGGCATCGAGGCGCAGACGCTCGCCAACGTCTATCTCGCCCTCGAAAACGATCTCGAGATCGTTCCCGTCGTCAACAAGATCGATCTCCCTTCGGCGGATATCGAGGGGACGAAAAAGGAGATCGAGGAAGTGATCGGCCTCGACGCATCCGATGCGCCCTGCGTTTCCGCCAAAGAGGGGACCAACATCCGCGACATTCTGGAAAAGATCGTCACGCAGATCCCCCCTCCCGACGGGGACACCGAGGCGCCTCTCAAGGCGCTGATTTTTGACAGCTATTATGACAACTATAAAGGGGTGATTCTGTTTGTTCGCGTCAAGGACGGCAGCGTGAAGGTGGGGGACGTGATCCGCACATTCCGTTCCGACAAGCAGTATGACGTGACGGAAGTCGGCGCATTCAATCCAAAATTGACCCCCAAGGAGATCCTGCGGGCGGGGGAAGTCGGTTACATTGCTGCCAGCATCAAGAGCATCCAGGATGTCGCCGTCGGCGATACGGTGACGAGTGCGCTCTCGCCCGCGGCAGAACCGCTGCCCGGCTATAAAAAGGTGCAGCCGGTCGTCTTTTGCGGCATCTATCCGCTGGACGGCAGCAAGTTCAACGACCTCAAAGACGCGCTCCTCAAATTGCAGCTCAACGACGCTTCCCTCGTGTTCGAGCCGGATACGTCCGTCGCCCTCGGCTTCGGCTTCCGCTGCGGCTTTCTCGGGCTGCTGCACATGGAGATCATTCAGGAGCGCATCGAGCGGGAATTTAATCTCGACATCATCACCACTGCGCCCAGCGTCTCCTATCTCGTCCACAAGACGGACGGCAGCGAGCTCTTCGTGGATAATCCGTCGCATCTGCCGGAGGCGACGGATATCGACTATATGGAAGAGCCGATCGTGCGCGTCGAACTCTATTCTCCCCCCGAATATATCGGCTCCATCATGGACCTCTGTCAGGAAAAGAGGGGGATCTTCAAAGATATGACCTACCTCGACGCCAAGCGCGTCAAGCTGCTCTATACCATGCCCCTCAACGAGATCATCTATGACTTTTTTGACGGTATCAAGTCGCGTACCCGCGGCTATGCAAGTTTCGATTACGAGCTTGCCGGCTACGAGCGCAGCGAATTGGTCAAGCTTGACATCCTGCTCAACGGGGATGTGTGCGACGCCCTTTCCATGATCGTCCATAAGGACCGCGCCTATCCGCGCGGCAGGGAACTGGCTGAAAATCTCAAGGAGGCGATCCCGCGCCAACTGTTCGAGATCCCCATTCAGGCGGCTGTCGGCGGCAAGATCATCGCCCGCGAAACGGTCAAGGCGGTCCGTAAAGACGTGCTTGCCAAGTGTTACGGCGGCGACATCACCCGCAAAAAGAAACTGCTCGAAAAGCAGAAGGAGGGCAAAAAGCGCATGCGCAGCATCGGTTCGGTCGAAGTGCCGTCCGAAGTGTTTATGTCCATCCTGAAAACGAACAAGTAATATGTGTGTCGAACGAGCTGTAAGGAGCGACGGCGAGGCGGTCTTTTCTCTGGTTCGCGAATGCATTCGCGTCAATTATGCGCCCGTCTATGTGCCCGAAATCATCGCTTCTTTTCACGAATTTCATAGTTTACAGAGTATTTTGTCAGACATAAATAATGGGATGTTATACGTCCTGCGCGAGGAGGAGAAGATTGTAGGGACGGTCACGGTAGACGGCCCGCACATTCGTCGCCTGTTTGTGTTGCCCGCAGCGCAGCACTGCGGGTATGGCAGTGCATTGCTTTCCTTTGCGGAAGGAAAAATTGCGCAAAATTTTGCGTATGCGGAGTTGGATGCATCCATTCCCGGGGAGCCGTTTTACGAAAAACACGGCTATTCCGTGCGGGAGGAATGCCGCGAAGAGATCAACGGTGCCTTCGTCCAATGGAAGGTGTACAGGAAAGATCTTTCGCCCGGGTCGGATTTTGGTCCGTCTGCGGCAGTTTCCGCATCGCCCTCGGCGGAAAATTTTTTTGCAAGCGTCTATGCAGTAGTGCGCAGCATTCCTCGCGGCAGTGTCGCGACATACGGGCAAATCGCTCGGTCGTGCGGCCGTCCGCGCGCTTCGCGCGCAGTGGGGTATGCGCTGCACGTTAATCCGACTCCGGGCGAGATCCCTTGTCACCGCGTCGTCAATCGTGAGGGGCGCCTTGCTCCCGCCTTTGCCTTCGGCGGACCTTCCGTGCAGCGCGATCTGCTGGCCGCGGAGGGGGTTCCGTCCGTCGAACGGGACGGGTGTTTTTATGTCGATCTGGCCCGTTATGGCTGGTCCGGCAGACAAAAATAAGTACTATGCGTGACATAAAAGCGCAAAGGAGACGGTATGCCCGGCATTTATATCCACATTCCCTTCTGTATATCGAAGTGCCGCTATTGCGATTTTACCTCCTACCCCGGTAAGATCGGATTTGCCGAGGCGTATATGGCATGCGTGTATAAAGAAATGAAGCTGCGCGCAAAGGACTTGTCCGATCGAGTATTCGATACGGTCTATTTCGGGGGAGGAACGCCTTCCGTCATCGACGCGAAGCTGATCGTCGGATGTATGAATCGTCTGCGCGAATGTTATTGCTTGGCCGACGGGGCGGAAATTACCATCGAGCTCAATCCCGGTACGGTCGATGCGGAAAAGATCGCGGCCTATCGGCGGGCCGGGATCAATCGTTTTTCCATCGGTTTGCAGACGGCCGTCGATTCCCAATTGGAAGAGCTCGGCCGCATTCATACTGCCGCCGATTTTTTGCAAGCCTGCGAACTGATCGGCGATGCCAATAAGAGCGCGGATATCATGATCGGACTGAAGGGTCAGACGGCGGAGCAGGTGCGCGCGAGCATCGATCTCGCCGTTCGAGGCGGCGTTTCGCACATCTCGATGTATGCACTGACTCCGGAAGACGGTACGCCTATCTATACAGATTACCTGAACGGCGAGCTGCCCGACAGCGACGAGGTCGCCGCCCTTTATGACGGAGCGCGCAGCTACCTTGCCGGATGTGGCTTCGAGCGGTACGAGGTATCCAACTTTGCCAAGAAGGGGTTCGAGTCCCGCCACAATCTCAATTATTGGAAGAGGGGGGAGTATATCGGCTTCGGTGTGGATGCCAGTTCCTTTATGGGCGGACGGCGCTTCACCAATACGCGCGATCTCGACGAATATATCAAGTGTATCCTCAGTAACTATTATCCGGTCGTTGCGGACGAAAAGATCGGCGAAGAGGACGCCCGGTTCGAAACGGTCATGCTTTCCCTCCGCACGGCAAAGGGGTTGGACATTGCCGAATACCGTGCCCGTTTCGGCAGCGATTTTTATAAAGATTTTGCCGCGCCCTTAAAAAAGAACGCGGCCTATCTCGATTGTACGGATACTTCTGTGCGCATCAAAGATGCGTATCTCTATGTCCAGAACACGATCATCATTGACTTTTTGAGCTAAAAACAGAGTACTATGTGAGGCGTAAGAACGGGCTTTTCTGCCTGCGGGTCATTCGCGCGTCGCTACGATCTCGCCGGTTCCGGCGTCGGCCAGCATCGAATAGGTGTGCCCCGATCGGTCGGTCAGGCCGATATAATAATAGCTTGCGCCGTTTTCGCAGAGCAGGCGGACGTACAGTTCCCCCGCAAAGCTGTGCCCGGAAGACAACGCAGAAAACCGCTCTTCTTCCGCCGTGCGTACCCGGTCGAGCAGATCTGGTAGGTTGAGGGCGCCCTGCGGGCGCAGACAGGCGGCTTCGATGGCGAGCGGCTGTACGTCTGTATCCTCCGCGTCGCGCACGGTGAAAGTGATGCTCTCTTCCGTCGGTTCCGGCATGGAGAGGGAAGCTGTGTGCGCAAGGCGCACGCTGTCAAAGGCAAGGTCGGCCGAGTGCGTCTCTCCGGCGACGGTATACTCGATGTGGTAGACGCGCGTATTGTCCGGGGCTGTCAGAGCGATCTCGAACAGCTCCTGCATTTCGCCCACGTTCCCGTCGGCTCGGTAAGGATATTCGCGGCGGGTAAAGGAGGCAAAAACGGTATAGCCTCCCTCCGTTCCTTCGTAGATGCTGCTGCGGTATTCAGAGACATATTCTGTCAAATCGGGCGTTGCTGCGCAGCCGGCGGGCAGGATGCATGCCGCCAGTGCGAGCAGGATACAGGCGATCTTTTTCATGGGGTCCCTCCCTGCAATTTGCGGTTTTACAGTCATTAATGTATTTTTTTCGGCGGCAGAAAATGATATTTTTCCCCAAACGGTTGATTTTTTTTCTGCTGTATGTTAAAATAGTCAAAATCCAAAAACAATGCGCGCGTCCCGCCGCTATCGGTGTGAAAACGGATCGTGCCGGCAATGCGCGCCTGATCTTTTACGGGGTATCGATTTGGGTAAACTGATTGCAAAGACAGCGGCGATCACTTTCGCCTGTATCATCGTTTTGGCGCTGGTGCTCTTCGGCATCTTCAGCCTGTTCGTGCCCTCCGTGATGGTCGCTTTGACGGATTCGCTGGGGATGACGGGCGCATGCGCTTATTACAGTGTCGCTCAATACGAAAAATCCGGCGATATTTCCGACCTCGCCGATGCGGTCAGCCGCAGTTATGAGGCCGAGCATTATGAGGACGTCGCCGAGTACGGCATCATTTTGCGCATGGATGCGGGCTACGACGAATACTGTGCGCAGCGCGATGCGGAAACGGATTTTACCGGTTCTCTGGGCGGGCTGCTCGGTACGGCAGATCAGTTTTTTGCGGGCATCACGGCAGAGTCGCAGTACCGCAGCGGTGAAACCCAGGCCGCATTGGACACGGCGTTTGAGTCGATCGGCGCAAGTTTTGACGATGCCGATGCGGTGACGTACGTCGCCGGCGCAGCGATCGAAGCGGAGGATGCCGCCTGTTGCGGACAAATTCTTTCCCGCTTGGACGAGTTGAGCGCGGAAGGGAACGCTTTTGACGAGGATCTGCACGAGGATCTGAAAGAATTTAAAGATATGCTGCGCGAGGCTGCCTGACGGCCGGGCGCGGCCTTCTTTTTCTTGCGGGCATAGGGGGGATCGTTTTGTTGCCCGCCATTGAAGAAGTTTTCCATTTTATCGTATAGAAAAATTTGACGAAAGGAGATGCTTATGAACAAAATTGTGCGAGAGGGTTTGACTTTTGACGATGTTTTGCTGATCCCGTCCGCGTCCGATGTTCTGCCGTCCCAAGTGGATTTGACGACGCGCCTGACCGATGATGTGCGGCTGAACATCCCGCTGATGAGCTCGGCGATGGATACGGTGACGGAGAGTAAGCTGGCGATCGCCCTCGCGCGCGAAGGCGGCATCGGCATTATCCACAAAAATATGTCTATCGAGGAGCAGGCCAGCCAGGTCGATAAGGTCAAGCGCAGCGAGCACGGTGTCATTACCGATCCGTTCTTCCTGGCTCCGGACAACAGCGTGCGCGAGGCGGTCGCGCTGATGGAGCGCTATAAGATCAGCGGCGTCCCCATCACCAAAAACGGCAAATTAGTCGGCATTCTCACTAACCGCGACTTGCGCTTCGAGTCCAATTACGATCAGCCGATCGACAACGTGATGACGAAGGAAAATCTCGTCACGGCGCCCGTCGGCACTTCCCTCGAAGAGGCGCAGAAGATCCTCGGCAAGCACCGCATCGAAAAGCTCCCCATCGTGGATCAGGACGGCTATCTCAAGGGCCTGATCACGATCAAGGATATCGAAAAGAGCATCCAGTATCCCAATTCCGCGCGCGATAAGAACGGCCGTTTGCTCGCCGGCGCAGCGGTCGGCAGGGCACCCAATACGATGGAGCGCATCGCCGCGCTCGTCTCCGCTAAGGTGGACGTCATCGTCGTCGATACGGCGCACGGCCATCAGAAGGGCGTCTTGGAAGAAGTCGCACAAATTAAAGCAAAATATCCGAACCTTACCGTCATCGCCGGCAATGTGGCGACGGCGGAAGGGACGCAGGCGCTCATCGATGCCGGTGCGGACGTCGTTAAAGTCGGTATCGGGCCCGGATCGATCTGCACCACCCGCATCGTTGCGGGCATCGGTATGCCGCAGCTGAGCGCCGTCATGGAGTGTGCCGAAATGGCGGACAAGATGGGTAAACGCATCATTGCAGACGGCGGCATCAAATACAGCGGCGATATCGTCAAGGCGATCGGCGCGGGCGCTTCCGTCGTCATGATCGGCAGCCTGTTTGCCGGTACGCTCGAAAGCCCGGGCGAGATCGAGATCTACCAGGGCCGTAACTTTAAGGTCTACCGCGGCATGGGTTCGCTGGGAGCGATGGCTGCCGGCGGCAACGATCGTTACTTCCAGGAAAGCAACCGCAAATTTGTGCCGGAGGGCGTCGAGGGCCGCGTGCCTTACCGCGGACGCCTTGCGGATATCGTGTATCAGATGCTCGGCGGCCTGCGCGCCGGCATGGGGTATTGCGGCATGCATACGATCGATGAGATGCGCCAAAACGCGCGCTTCGTGCGCATCACCAATGCCTCCCTGATCGAGAGCCACCCGCACGATATTTCCATCACCAAGGAATCCCCCAATTACAGCCCCCGCGGCCTGTAAGAGGCGGAAAGCACCGCAACGATGCGGTGCTTTCTTGTTGCAAAGCAAATTTTACATATCGGAGAGATATATGCGACACGAAAAAGTTCTCGTCCTCGATTTTGGCGGACAATACAATCAGCTGATCGCGCGTCGCGTGCGCGAGCAGGGGGTCTATTGCGATCTCCTCCCGTACGATATCGGCATCGAGCGCATTCGCGAATATGCCCCCATCGGCATCATCTTTACAGGCGGGCCGAACAGCGTCTATGCGGACGGCGCTCCCGATGTGGACCCCCGCATTTACCAGCTGGGCATTCCCATCCTCGGCATCTGTTACGGCTGCCAGCTCATCGCGTATGATCTGGGCGGCGACGTCACCCATGCCGAAACGCGCGAGTACGGCAAGAGCGATATTTCTTATGGCGGCAGCGCCCTCTTTGCGGGGATGCAGCCGCAGAATATCTGTTGGATGAGCCATACCGACTATGTCAGCCGTGTCCCCGCCGGTTTTACCGTCACTGCAACGACAAAGACCTGCCCGGCCGCCGCTTTTGAGGATGTGTCTCGTAAAATATACGGCATTCAGTTCCACGCCGAAGTGCATCATACCATGGAAGGGGACAAGATCCTTCACAATTTCCTGTACTCCGTCTGCGGGGCAAAGGGAGACTGGACGATGTCCGGCTTTGTCACCGAACAGGTCGAGTTGCTCAAAGCAAAACTTGCCGGCAAAAAGGTGTTGTGCGCGATGAGCGGCGGCGTAGACAGCGCCGTCGCCGCAGCGCTCGTGCACCGTGCCGCGGGCGACAATTTGATTTGCGTCTTCGTCGATCACGGTCTGCTGCGCAAAGGGGAGGCGGAAGAGGTCGTTTCCGTATTCCGCGACGGATTGGGCATGAACCTGATCAAGGCGGACGCGCGCGAACTTTTTCTCAAAAAGCTTGCCGGCGTCTCTGATCCGGAGAGGAAGCGCAAGATCATCGGCGAGGAATTCATCAAAGTATTTGAAGCGGAGGCAAAAAAGATCGGCGCGGTCGACTACCTCGTGCAGGGAACTATTTATCCCGACGTGGTCGAGAGCGGCAAGGGTTCTTCGGCAGTCATCAAAAGCCATCACAACGTGGGCGGCCTTCCCTCTGTCGTCGATTTCAAGGAGATCATCGAGCCTCTGCGCGATCTGTTTAAGGACGAGGTCCGCAAAGTGGGTACCGAGCTCGGTTTGCCCGATTCCGTCGTGTGGCGACAGCCTTTTCCCGGCCCCGGCCTCGCGATCCGCATCATGGGCGAAGTGACCGAGGAAAAGTTGCAGACGCTGCGCGATGCCGACTACATTCTGCGCGAAGAGATCGCCAGAGCCGGCCTTTCCCGCGACATCTGGCAGTATTTTGTGGTCATCACTTCGACATATACGGTCGGCGTAATGGGCGACGCGCGTACATATGAGCCGGTCATTGCGATCCGTGCGGTCACCAGTGTAGACGCCATGACGGCCGATTGGGCGCGCATTCCGTATGATGTGTTGGAGACGATCTCCAGCCGCATCATCAACGAAGTCGAGCACGCTAACCGCATCGTCTACGATATCACCTCCAAACCCCCGGCAACCATCGAATGGGAGTGATGGGTTGGATTGCTTTTTTTACGATTTTCAGTCCCTTTCCGAAATTTTTCGGAAAGGGGTTTTCTTTTTTGGGGAAATATGGTATACTGTCTTCAAAGATAGCCCGCACATCGTTTGGCGGGCGCGGTCAAAGGAGGAAGCTGTTTATGGAAAGCAACAAGCGCCCGGAAAACATGGCGCGCATCGAGACGCCGGAACAGGCGCAAGCGTTCATCGCCGAACAGGTTGCGGCCGTTCAAAATCAGGTCGGAAATAAGAAGGTGCTGCTCGCATTGTCGGGAGGGGTCGATTCGTCCGTCGTCGCCGCACTTCTCATTCGCGCGATCGGGCAAAATCTCGTCTGCGTGCATGTCAACCACGGTTTGCTGCGCAAGGGTGAGCCGGAACAGGTCGTCGAGGTATTCCGTCACCAGATGAATGCCAACCTTATCTATGTCGATGCGGTCGATCGTTTTCTCGATAAGCTTGCAGGCGTTGCCGAACCGGAAAAGAAGCGCAAGATCATCGGAGCAGAATTCATTCGCGTATTCGAGGAAGAGGCGCGCAAGCTAAACGGGATCGAGTTTTTGGCCCAGGGTACCATCTATCCGGATATTTTGGAGAGCGGTCCCGTCAAAGCGCATCACAATGTAGGCGGTTTACCCGAAGATCTGCAATTTGAACTGGTCGAACCTTTAAAGTTCCTGTTCAAAGACGAAGTCCGTGTCGTCGGCAAGGCGCTCGGTTTGCCCGATGAAATGGTCTATCGTCAGCCGTTCCCCGGCCCCGGATTGGGGGTGCGCTGTCTCGGGGCGATCACGCGCGAGCGCTTGGAATGCGTGCGCGAGTCAGATGCTATCCTGCGCGAAGAGTTCGCAAAAAACGGACTATCTGGAAAAGTTTGGCAGTATTTTACCGTCGTGCCCGATTTTAAGTCTGTCGGAGTCAAGGGCGGCAAGCGCACGTTCGAGTATCCCGTCATACTTCGAGCGGTCAATACAAAGGATGCGATGACGGCAACGGTCGAGGATGTGCCCTTCTCTCTTTTAGAACACATTACCGATCGCATCACGAAAGAGGTGCCTGGCGTTAACCGCGTCTTGTATGATCTTACGCCTAAGCCCTGCGGCACCATCGAGTGGGAATAATATGTTCGACCCGCAGGTTCTTTTTTCAAAGAGCTTGCGGGTTTTCCCATTCGCTGCCGGCTATGAGCGGGTCAAACAGGCTTGTGCTTCGGCGCAGGCGGCGGAAATTGCCGGGCAAAGAACGCAAACGCCGCCGCTGCTCTTTATACGAAAATATTGTAAATGACATTACGCGCTTGTTTGTGATCTGCGATTGTTAAAAGAATAAGGAATCGCCATTGGGAGGAAAAAATATACTGCTGGACTTCAATAAAATGAAAGAAGTCGTTGTGCCGGGAATGAATAATGGGACAGGTATGATGACAGTGAAAATGTGTATGGACACACAGGGCAAAGTCATTTTCTGCACAATGCACGCAGGGAGTTCTAGCAGGGAGTTCTATTGGTTTGCATACACACGAAACGAGTGATGATATTAATTATGTTCTATCAGGTACAGGGACGGCAATTTGTGACGGGCAAGAAGAAATACTTACACCCGGAACTTGTCATATTTGTAAAAGAGGGTCTAAACATAGTATTATGAATACAGGGGATGCCGATTTGGTTCTGCTTACGGTTGTAACGGAAAGATAAAATCGGTTCAGACGGAGGACAGCAACCGTTAGAGGGGAAGGATAATGGGTATCAGGGAAGATCAAACGGCATCGGATTTCTCAGGGAAAAGCATTTAGATTATAGAGCCATCTTGGAGGATAAGATCAATTTATGCAGCGCGTTTTAGTAGTTGGCTGTCCCGGCGCAGGGAAAAGCGTTTTCGCACGGAAATTGAGCGCCGTTACGGGGCTTCCGCTGTACTATTTGGATCTTCTTTGGCACAGACCCGATCGTACGACCGCCTCGGAAGAAGAGTTTGACGGGCGGCTGCGGGAGATCTTGCGGGAAGAGCATTGGATCATAGACGGAAATTATCTGCGCACGTTTGAGCAGAGGCTTTCCGTTTGCGACGCCGTTTTCTATTTGGATATACCGGTCGGGGTCTGTTTCGAAGGTGTTCGCGCACGTCTCGGTCGCCCGCGAGAAGATCTTCCGTGGCTCGAGGATTCATTGGACGATGAGTTTCGTCGCTGGATCGAAGATTTTCCTTTTTCGCAAAAGCCGCGCATCGAGAAATGTTTGCAACGTTTCCGAGAGGGGCGGGCGATTACCGTGTTTCACGATCGTGCAGAGTCGGATCTCTATATTGAACATTTGCGGCGGCCGTGAAAGTGCCCATAAAATTTGATTTAAAAATACCTTTGCAAATTTTTGCAAAGGTATTTCTTTTTTCGGGAGAATATGTTATACTTAGTTGATGGCTTTTTACCTATGGCCGAAACGGAAAAATGAATAAGGTGGAAAATGGCTGAAATGACGATCGGGCAGCTTCGCGACTTTATCAAGAGTCATAAAGAGCCGGACAAACAATTTTATCTGGATCTATTGGATGAGGATAAACAGCGCGCGTATGAAGATAAGCGGGTGCGCGCCGTGATGACGCTGCTCAAACTTTGCTATATCAACAATTTCAAACTCAAGATCAAGGGGGCGCAGGAGGAGATCGCCTCGCTGCGTACAGGGGATTTTTCGGCGGAAAATTACCGCACGATCATTGCGCGCAATGCCGAGATCCGCGCTTGGCGGGCACAGATCGAAGGATATAAGGGCTTTTTTGTGGAGCCGTATTTTGCGCGGATGGATCTTGTGGACGATAAGGAGGGGTATAACAGCTACTATATCGGCAAAAAGGGGGATCTGAATTTGGAGATCGTCGACTGGCGGGCGCCCCTTGCGAGGAAATATTATCAGAAGAGCCAAATCGTATTCTCCATCAACGAGTATCATTATAAACAGATCCTGCGCCGCGCTCTCCGTACCAAAAACGGAAAATTTTTGGATTTTAAAAACGAATATCTGAGCCTGCGCGAATACCTGACAAAGGAGGAGATCGCCGGGCGGGACGAGGAGATCATCTTCGATCCCTACCTCAAGGAGATCCTGCGTGCGCGCAAGGAGCAGGAAGAGATCTCCGACATCATCGAGACCATTCAGGAAAAGCAGTACGAGATCATCACCAAGCCGGAGCGAGCGAGCTTCGTTTTACAGGGCTGTGCGGGCAGCGGCAAAACGATGATCATGCTGCATCGGCTGAGTTTTCTCATGTACAACAACGAGGACCTCAAGCCATCCGATGTGCTCGTCATTACCCCGAGCGACTCCTTTAACGCTTTTATCGACGAGCTCTCGCAGGTGCTCGAGCTGGAAAAGATCAAGACGCGAAAGATCGACGAGTACTTTTTGCAGCTCTTGCAGAGCGAAGGGGTGGATATCGCGGGCAAGATCGATGCGTCGGTCAAGGAGCCGCCCGCCTATCTCAGCTATATATATTCGGAAAAATTTTATGCGGACACCGAATCTCGTCTGGCGAAGATTTACGACGGGATCCTCGGCATGTTTTTGAGCGAGGAATGTGCAGACATTGTCGGGCGCATCGCAGCTGACTGCCGCGCCCAGCTCGAACTGTTCGGCCGCCTGAAAAATGCGAGCGTGCGCGTTCGGCGGGCCGTTCTCGGTGAAATCAAAGAGAAGCCGGAGGGCGGTTTGTATTACACAAAGCCCTATCGCGGCCTGATGAATGAGGTCACCGCCGCCGAAGAATTTCTCACGACCGGCCTGCACGGCGAGCGCGTCCGCAATTACAGCGCCTTTTACGGGCTGCTCCTCTCTTTTTATCGGGCGGGGACGCACATCGCCCATATGCACGCGCGCGTCGCGCAGGCAGCGGATGAAGATCTCGCCCGGCTGCACGATACGGTCTCTAAGGAGATCACGGATCTGCGCCGCTATAAGCTCGTGCGCGGGGACAAAGAAGTGGAGACGTATGCCGACCGCATCGCCCATCGCGGTGAACTGCTGCGGGAGATCGAGGAGATGCGCGCGTGCATCGCGCAGATCGAAGAGCGTTTTACCGGTTTCTGTGAGTTTTTTGAGACTCTGCGGGGCAACGATTATTTTGTCAAGTTGGGCAAGTGCGGGACCCGCGTCGAGCTCGCCCGCCTGTTCTATCGCGAAACGGTCCGCCGCGCGAAAAATCGCTGCGGGGTCGGCAAAGGGCTGGTGCGCAGCGATGCCTATTCCATCTGTCTGATCCTCGCATTGCTCGGCGCGCGGCCCGGCCCCCGTTTCGGGCTCGTATTCATCGACGAGGGACAGGATATCTCCGTCAACGAGTACCGCCTTCTGCGGCTGCTCAATCCGGATGCAGTCTTCAATATTTACGGCGATCTTGCCCAGAATATCACCCGTTTCCGCGGGCTGTCCGATTGGTCTAAAGTCAATACGGGCGAATATTACACGCTGGAACAGAATTACCGCAATACGAATCAGATCGTCGACTATGTTGCCAGCGAACTCGGCATCGCCATGCAGCCGATCGGCTTTGACGGGCCGGAGGTCTCGCGCATCGGCGTACGCGGCATCAGCGCGTTCTTCCGGGAGAAGAAGGGCCTGAAAGCGGTCATCGTCCCGGAATCGGAGATCGAACGTTACCGCCGCAAGAGCTACAATGTGCTCGGCGATACGGGCAGGCTCTCGAAAAAGAAGATCAATTTGATGACCGTCTACGAGTCGAAGGGGCTGGAGTTTACCTGCGTCGCCGTGGCGGACAAAAATATGACCAAACAGGAAAAATACATCGCATATACGCGCGCGCTTAAAGAGCTCGCGGTGATCAGGGAGGGGAACGGTGCGGAATAATTATCTGCTGGATGCCGACGAGACCATTTTGGATTTTGTGCGCTCTTCGCGCGAGAGCTTCGCCTGGGCGATGGCCGAGGCGGGCTTAGGGAAGCTGGCCGCCGATTATGAGAAGTTTCGCGCCGTCAATGATGCGCTGTGGAAGGAATACGAGCGCGGCGAGGTGACCAAGGCCAAACTCGTTGTCGAACGTTTTTCCCGCTTTTTCGCGGCAGAGGGTGCAGAGGCGGATGCGGCCGCAGTCAATCAGCTGTATTTCGGCAGACTTTGCTCGACGGGCTATCTTCTTTCGGGGGCAGAGGAATTTTTGCAGGCCCTGCGCGTGCGGGGCAAAATATTTCTCATCACCAATGGTACGCCCGCCGCACAGTACGGGCGGCTGGATGCGCTGGGTATCCGCAGTTATTTCGACGGCATCTTTGTGTCGGACGAGATCGGCTTTGCCAAGCCGGACTTGCGCTTCTTTGAATATGTGTTTGCGCATGCTCCGGCAGACAGGGATAACAGCATCGTCATCGGCGATTCGCTCACGTCGGATATTGCCGGCGCGAACAATGCGGGGCTTCCCTGTGTTTTATATGCGCCGAACGGCGCGCCCAAATCGGCTGAAGCGGCCGATTATGTCGCGCATAGTTATCTGCAAATCCTCGAAATTCTCGATTCTTTGCGGTAACAGATCGAAAAAAGGTATACGGCCGCTCGCTTTTGGGCGATAATGGAAAGTCGCCCCGTGCTGGCGGCGGGCGGACAAGAGTTCGAAAGGAGGCAAAAATGGCAGGCAAAAAAAAGGCACCGAGGGAGAGCAGGCTGTCCCTGTACTGCACGGCACAGCACTATTACGGATATGCGGAATATTTTAACCGGGTTCCACTCTTTTCCGCCCTGCAGGTCGTCAATACCGGGGCAGAGACGGCAGAGGGAGTGGACGTCACCCTCGAAAATACGGAAGGATTTCTGCTCCCGTACAGCCGCCATTTAGATGCGGTCCCCTTTGAAAGCAATGTCGAACTTGCCCCGGAGGATATCGTTTCTCCGCTGTATCTGACCGAGCTTGCGGACGTCGCCGTTACGGAGATCCGCGCGAAGCTGATTTGCGGCAAGGAGACGGCCGAGGCGCGCGCCGAAGTTACCGTGCTGCCGTTCGATTTGTGGAGCGGCCGCAGCGGCAACGCAGAACTGCTCGCAAGTTTTGTACGCCCGAAGATCGCCGACTGCCTGCGCGTTCTCGACGCCGCGCAGGAACAGCTGAAAAAATGGAATATTCCCTGCGAGTGGCGGGGATATGCCGAGGGGGACAAGACCACGGTCCGGCGCATTGCTGCGGCTCTCTTTGCCGCGGTCAAAAAATATTCCGTTGCGCGCGCGGGAGATGCGCGCGATTTCGATGAGCCTGTATCCGCGGCGGGGGCTTCGCGCGTTTTACATGACAAGTCTGCGTCCGCCTTTGAAATGGCGCTCTTTTTTGCATCCTGCCTCGAGTGTGCCGGGCTGCATCCGGTGCTGGCCCTCGGCAGGCAGGAGATCGCCTGCGGTGTCTGGCTGTACGACAATTGCTTTGCCGACGGCGCCTCCGACGATATTTCCCTCTTGCAAAAGTATATTGCGGACGGGATCAATAACGTCGCCATGCTGGATACCGACGATTTGTTTGCCGGCAGAAGCGTCAATGCGGCGGCCGCCGAAAAACACTTTGCGCGCAAATTGGAGAGCGGCTGTTACGATACGGTGATCGACGTGCGCCGCTGCCGTTTGGCGCGCGTGCTCCCGCTCCCCCTGAAAGTAAAGGGGGCGCGCGGCATCGAACTGTTAGGAGAAGAGGATACAGATCTCTCCGCGGCGCCCGCCGCCATTGCCGACGCGCGCAAGCTCAGTTTAGACGGGAAGATCACCAAAAACAAACAGTGGGAGCGCCGCTTGCTCGACCTCTCACTCAAAAATGCATTGCTGCATTTCCGCCCGGATAAAAATGCGCTGCATATCGCCGCATCCGATCCGGACGCTCTGCGGGAGGCGCTCGCGGCCGGGACGTTTGCCATCGCTGAGCGCACGGCAGATATGCGCGCCGTCCTTCCGGAAGATCCGGGCTTTGCGGCGCCGGGCAAGTTGTCTGCTCTGTCCGAATTGCTCGGCCTGGAACTGAAAAACGGCCGCCTGCGCGCGTTTGCGGATGCCGCCCGCCTGGACGAGATGCTGCGCGGCCTGCAGCGCAAGGCCAAGACGGCGGAAGAGGAAACGGGCGCAAATGTACTCTTTCTCGCACTCGGCTTTCTGCGCTGGTACGAGTCTGACAGCGCGCGCGAGCCGCTGTACGCTCCGCTCGTACTTTGGCCGATGAAGCTCTCCCGCGGCAAGGGAGGCAAGGGATATGCTCTCACCGCCGCCGGCGATCTGCAGGTCAATACGACTTTGCTCGAATTTCTCATGCGCGAGTATAAAATCGATATCCGCGGGCTGGACAGTCATACGGACGGCCTGCGTATATCCGAGATCCTCGCCATGGTGCGCGCGGAGATCCTCGATATGAAGCGCTGGTCGGTGCAGTCGGATGTCTATCTCGCCAATTTTTCCTTTGCCCGCTATGCGATGTGGAACGATGTCCGCCAAAATATCGACGTTTTCCGCAATAATCCGCTCATAGCATCCCTGCTCGAAAATCGCCTGCTCCTCCCCGACAATGTGTTCGAGGACAGATCGGAGGATGACTATGCGCCCGACGATATCCTCTGTCCGCTCACGGCAGACGGCTCGCAATTTGAGGCGGTCGCGGAAGCGGTGGCAGGTTCTACTTTTGTCCTGCACGGCCCGCCCGGAACCGGCAAGAGCCAGACGATCACCAATATCATCGCCAACTGCCTCTATCGGGGCAAGCGCGTGCTCTTCGTCGCCGAAAAGCAGGCGGCGCTCTCCGTCGTCAAAAAGAGATTGGATTCCATCGGCCTCGGCGAATTTTGCCTGGAAATGCATTCGGGCAAGGCGGACAAGGCACAGCTGCTCAAAGATCTTGGCGCAACCCTCTCTCTCGCGGCGGAGGGGGAGGAAGATTTCGCCGCGACAGCAGAGCGGCTGGGCGAACTGCGCGCTCTGCTCAATGAGCCGATCCGTGCCCTGCACCGCAAGCGGCGGTTGGGCTGTTCGGTATACGAGGCCGCCATCATTTACTTAAAGAACAAAACCGCTCCGGATGTTTTGGACATCGAGAGCACTTTTTACGACCGCTTGACCAAGGAAAAGCTGGATCGCTGCGAGAGCATGCTGGCAGAGGCGGCTGCGGCGGCGCGGCAGTGCGGCGGCGTGCACCGTTCCCCCTTCGAAAACGTCGATCTGCGCTCCTATGATGCTTCCGTGCGCAACCGCGTCTATTATGCGGCGGAAGGAATGTTGGTCGAGGTGCGCCACCTGCGCGCCGCGCTGCGCCTGCTGCTCGACTTCTTCCGGCAGAAGGTGAGCGCCTTTACCCGCGCCAAGATGCGCGCGCTGCTGGATATGATCGCCCGCCTGCGCAGCGAGGAAACCGCCCGCTATTTTCGGGCGGATGAGGGGCAGTTCCGCTCCTTTTTCCGCGCGAGCCGCCATTTGGATGCATCGCTGCAGGAATATTTTTCCCGCTTCCGCACATTGGTCGAGCTGGATGCGGATCCATCGGTCGTCGCGCAGGAACTGGAGAATTGGGGCGAGACCAGCCGCGCCTCCCGCCTGCTTACTTCCCTCGCAAAAAAGCTGCGCCGGGCGGCGCTCGACAGGATGGAGGAATCGGAGGCGTATCGCTATATCGGGCTGCTCGCCGGCATCCATGCGGATATGAGCACTGTCTGTCAAAATACGGATCTCTCCGTCAACTTTACAGACCGCGCCGGCCGCATCAATTTCCGCCGCCGGGCCGAGTTCATGCGCCCGCTCGAAGAGCTGCATGCGCTGGCATCGAACGTGTTCATGGATTATAACGCCGACAGTTTTAACGATGTCTGCGTACAGGCCGTTACGGGGGATTACCTCGGCGAATTTCTGGAAGGATTCCGCGGTGCGGCGGCGGGTTTCCGCCGCGCTGCCGAAACCTTCTGTGCGGCAACGGGTGCCGCACAGGATAAGTTTGCCGACGAGGATGTACTCGATTATTTTCAGACGAAGGCGTCCGCCCTCATCGACAACATCGATATGCTCGCCGCATGGTGCCGCTTCAAGGACATCGCCCATCGATTGGACGAAGAGGGGCTCACCTTCATTACGAATTCCCTCGCTTCGGGGGCGGTCACGGCGGAAAATATGGCGGAGAGCTTCCGTAAAAACGTCTACCGCAACTTTATTGAGACCAATGTCGCGGCGGATCCGGTGCTCTCCCGGTTTTCTTCTTCCGTGCTGGATGAGCAGATCGAGCAGTTCCGTGCGCTGGACGAGCGATTCATGCGCCTTTCCCGCGCGCACATCCGCGCCAAGCTCATCGCGGCGCTGCCGACTGCCTCCACGGAGGGACCGCTCAGCGTCGAAGTGTTCGCCTTCCGCCGTATCGAAAAGGGGAATATGCGCGGCATGACGCCCAAAGAATTGTTTGCACAGATCCCCGAACTCTTCGCGCGGCTGGCGCCCTGTGTGCTCATGAGCCCGACGACGGTGGCGCAATACCTCGCGCCGCAGCCGGACCTGTTCGATGTCGTCGTTTTCGACGAAGCATCGCAGATGCCTACCTGTGAGGCGGTCGGTGCGCTCGCCCGCGGCCGCAGTGCGGTCGTCGTGGGTGACCCCAAACAGATGCCTCCCACCGCGTTTTTCTCTTCCGGGTATATCGACGAAGAGAATTTGGAGGCGGAGGACCTCGAGAGCATCCTCGATGACTGCCTCGCCCTCAGTATTCCCGAAAAGCACCTCAACTGGCATTACCGCAGCAAACACGAGAGCCTGATCGCTTTCTCCAACATCATGTATTACGGCAATCGGCTGTGTACCTTCCCTTCACCGGACGCGCTGGAGAGCAAGGTACGCCTCGCGCTGGTCGCCGACGGCGTATATGACCGCGGCGGCAGCAAGCGCAACCGCGCCGAGGCGGACGCCCTCGTCGCCGAAGTGGTGCGCCGCCTCTCCGACGAAAAGCTGCGCCGTTCGAGTATCGGCGTAGTCACGTTCAGCTCTGCGCAGCAGGATTATATCGAGCGCCGCCTCTCCGAGGCGATCGTCAAAAATAAGCTGGAAGAGGCCGCATACGAGCGCGAAGAGCCGCTCTTCGTCAAAAATCTCGAGAACGTGCAGGGGGACGAACGGGACGTCATTCTCTTCTCCGTCTGTTACGGTCCCGACCGCGACGGGCGCGTCGCTCTCAACTTTGGGCCGCTCAACCAGCAGGGCGGATGGAGGCGGCTGAACGTCGCCGTATCCCGCGCGCGGGAGGAGATGGTCGTCTTTTCGTCCATGACCGCAGCCATGATCGATCTCGCCCGCACCAACAGCAAGGGCGTTGCGGGGCTGAAGGCCTTCCTCGAATTTGCGGAAAAGGGGAAAACCTCCCTCGCGATCGGTGCGGAGGAACTGTCCGCGCCCCGCACGGGGCTGGGCCGCTTCATCGCGGAGGAACTCGCGGCCTACGGCTATGAATGCCGCGCCGACCTCGGCGTATCCGATTTCAAGATCGACTGCGCCGTGCTCGATCCGCGCGGCGGCGGGAAATTTATCCTCGCCGTTCTCTGCGACGGTCCGGCCGCGGCGGCTTCCTGTGCTCGTGACCGCACCGTCTTGCAGGTACAGACGCTCAAACGCAACAACTGGAATGTCCTGCGCCTGTACACGCTGGATTTCCTCAACAATCCTAAGCGCGAGATCAAGCGCATCAAGGAAACGCTCGACCGCTTGGTGGGCGCCGAAAAGGGCGCGCGCGACCGCCTCGGCCGCTACCGCCGCACCTATCGCTTCGCCAAACTGGATGTGCTCGCCGAGAGCGCCGCTTATGTGACGGGCGGGGAGCACGATGCGGACATCGTCGCCCGCCTGAAGGCGATCGTCGCCGCAGAGGAGCCGATCAGCGAGGAGTTTTTGATCAAGCGCTGCCTCGCCTCGCTCGGCATCCGCAAGGGCGGAGTGCGGACAGAGGAACGCCTGCGGACCCTCATCGATTCCTGTCATTTCCGCAGCGAGGAGCTGTGCGGACATATCTATCTCCGCAAGACGGATAAGTGCCTTGCCATGGATTTTTTCCGAGCGGAGGAGGAACCGACGCGCTCAGCCGCCGAAGATTTTACCCCGTATGAAGTGATCGCGCTCGCCCGCGGCATTTTAGAAAATAAGGTCAGCTTATATGCGGATGAATTGAATGCGCGCATCTGTGCGGAGCTGAAAGTGCAGCGGCCGAGCGATGCGCTCGTCTCGTTCATCCATGCCTGCCTGGAATTGGCCGTCAGCCGTGCGCTGTTCGTGCGCTCGGTCAGTGACCGCATCAGCCTTTCCTGATATGCGCGCGGGCCTGGTCAAGTTCATTGCAGGGGCGGCGGCATTGATCCTTGCCGGCGGCGCGGCCCTGCTGCCCGTTCTCGTTCCGCCCCGCACGGACGGATTGGCTGTTCCGGCGGGGCAGACTGCGCCCTTCGACGGCACGCTGTACGTGTCGGTGCAGGGGGAGGGCGTCGCGTTTCCGGGCAGTTATGCGGTTCCCTATGGAACGACCTACGGTGAGCTCTTTGCTTTGGCCGGTTTTGCGGGCGAATCGCCGTATCCGCCGGAAGCTCCTGTGCGCATGGGGCAGGATGCCGTACTCGGACGGGACGGCATTTGGCGGGTGTATATCGTCGTCTGACGGGGACCGATAGGGGACACGCATGAAGAAATTCGAAGGGGATGCACATCTTCTATACCGCGGCAGGCGCATAGTCAATTTCCGCCCGTTATTGTTTTTGGCGATCGCTTTCGGCGGCGGCATCTTTGCGGCTTATCGCTTGGGGATGCATGCCCTGTGGATCGCGCTTGCCATGGCGGCGGCCGCCGCGCTGCTGCCCCTCCTGTTTCCTTCCGGCCGCAGGGCCGCTGTCGGCGTTCTGTTGTTTGCGCTTGCCCTCGGCTTGACCTGTGCGGCAGGTTCGCTCGCCTTTGGGATGCGCACGGCGGATTTCGAGCGCTCTCCCGTCATCGAGGGCGAGGTCGTCGTTGCGGGGACTCTCGAAGAGGTCGGCCGCACGGAAAAGACGACTTCCCTTACCTTGGGAGCCGTCGTCTTTTATACCCCGGAAGGAGAAGCGATCGCCTCCGAAGGCCGCATCCGCGCTTATGCCTACGGCGGAGCGGAACTGCCCCTCGGCGCGCGCGTTACCTTTGCGGCAGATGTCACCTCTTACGACGCCGTTTCTTACGGCCGCGTCAATGCCTCTTACATCATCGACGGCGTGCGCTATACCGCATTTCTCTCGGACGGCGATGTGACCGTGCTCGCCGAAGGGACGCCCGATCTGTTCGGCATGGCAAACGAATATCTGCGCGGGCTGCTCTTTGAGAACATGGAGGAGGGGAACGCCGCGCTCGCCTTTGCGCTGCTCACGGGCAACAGCGGCTGGATGGACGGAGATGTCTTGCAAAATTTTCGTTACGGCGGGGTCGCACACATTTTTGCCGTGTCCGGAATGAATTTCGCCATCGTGTATGCGGCGCTCCTGTTCCTGTGCAAGCGCCTGCGTCTGCGCGCACGCATCTATGTTCCGGTCATCGCGGCCGTCCTGATCCTATATGCCGGTATCTGCGGCTTTGCGCCCTCTGCCGTTCGCGCTCTGGTCATGTGCCTCGTACTCATGCTGATGGAAGCGGGAGGATTCGCGTACGACCGTGTCAATTCCGTGGCTGTCGCCTTCCTCGCCGTGCTCATCGTGCACCCGCTCTATCTCTTTTCGGTCGGGTTTTTGCTCTCCGTTGCAGCCGCGGCCGGCATCATCGTTTTAGGCGGGCCGATTGCGCGCCTTCTTTCCCGTATCCGTCTGCCGCGCTCCCTCGCTTCCTCGTTGGGCGTCGCCGTGTCTGCACAGGTCGCCACTTTTCCCATCCTCATCGATTGCTTCGGCTATACATCGGGAATCGGCCTTGCGCTCAATATTCTCTTTGTCCCGCTGGTCAGCGCCGCATACGGTGTGCTCTTCGTTTTGGCGCTCCTTGCCTGTATCCTGCCCTTCGCTGCGGGCGTTTTGCTCCTGATTCCGGAATTTCTGCTGCGCGTCTGCATTTTTCCCGTGCTCGCCGTCGATTTCCGCTTTTGGCTGATCGGCGGTTTCGCATTCGGTTCCTGTGCGCTGCTCTGGTATCTTCTCTGTTGGGCACTGTCGGGAAAGATCAATTTGCGCCCGCTTCCGCGCGCGATCGCCTGTACGCTTCTGAGTGCCGCGCTCGTCGTCGGCATGGTCTTTGCCAATGTTCCAATCGGGTACGAGGCGGTGTTTACGCTGGTTTCCGATTACGGCGGCAGCGCCCTGCTCGTGCGGCATGCGGGCGGCGTCGGTTTGGTCGCATCCGGCCGCCCGGACGGCGATTTTCTCGAAAAGCTCTGCCTGCGCGAAGGGATCGATCACTTTTCCGAGGTCATCTTCCTCGCTCCCGCCTATGAGGTGAATGCTTCGCTGCCCGTGCTGCTGCAATATGCGGAAGCGGATGTTTTGTACGTTTCCGAAGAGGCGGAGTTTCCCGAATCGCTCTTCCGCACCGTCGAGGTGCGCTGGGAGTCTGCTTTCTTCTCTTTCGGCGGCGGAGAGGCCGTTTTTCTGAATGAAGAGACGCTGTACTGGAATTTCGGCGGCGCGGGCGTGCTGATTGCAATGGGCGAATCGCCCGAGCGGCTGCCCCGCTGCGATCTGCTCGTGGCGGAGAGGGAGGACGCGGCGCTGTCGGCCGCCTGTTCCCCTTCGCTGGAAGTATATTTCGGCCCTGCGGAGGGAAAACTCTCCGTTTATTCTTCCGGCAGCTTGCAAATCGGCCGCAAAGATGGTATAATTTCCGTCAAAGGCAGGGTATCATGAAATTTGTTCTTTTCAAAAGGAGCCTCGAAGAGGGCGTTCAACCGGTATATCTTTTCGACGGCGAAGAAGAATATTTTAAGGAGCGGGGAGAGGAGATGCTGCGCGCGAAGTATCTGCGCGAACCCACCCTCGACTTTTCCCTGTTCCGCGGCGAAACGCTGCACGGGAATGCGCTTGCAGACCTCGTCGCGGCTGCGCAGAGTTTTCCCTTCCTCAGTGAAAAGCGCATCGTCAAGGTGACGGATTTTTACCCGACCGAGCGTGAGTACGAACAGTATCTGCGGCGGTATTTGGAGGATCCGCAGCCGAGCACCATCTTGCTCATCGTCAATTCCGTTCCGCCGAAGGGCAAGCCGTTCGATTTGAAAAAGGCGCCCGGCGTGACTTGGGTCGACTGTTCGAAGGGGGATGAGGAGACGCTGCTGCGCTGGATCTTTACCCGCTTCAAGCGTGCAGGGGTGCGCGCGGACACCGAGTGCTGCGAGCGGATCCTGCATTATTGTCTGGCGGACATGTCGCGCATTGCGGGCGAGACAGAGAAGCTGATCGCCTATGCGGGCGAGGGGGGAGCGCTGACAGCGGAGGATGTCGATGCCGTCGTCTATCGCGACAGCGCGTATAAAATGTACGAGATGACGAATGCCCTCGCTTTGAAAAATTATACGAAATATCTTTCCGTGCAGAGGGATCTGCTCGAGAAGGGAGCGGATGAAATGGCTGTGCTGAACACGCTGTGCGCCTATTACCGCACCATGTCCGAGATCCTTTTGCTGAACAAGGGAGATGCCGAATCGGCGCGCATTCTGGGAATGAAGGAGTATGCCGTCAAGGTCAACCGCCGGCAGGCGGCGGCGCTCGGGGAGCGGCGGGTGTACGAAATCTGGAAGGCGATCTTCGACAGTATCAACGCCGTAAAAGGAGGGTCCCTGACCCCGCAATCGGCGCTGCTGCGCGTCAATGCCCGGCTGTTTTTCGGCGGCAGTGCAAATATCGGCGGAAGAGAGGGGTAAAACGCTTTTCTTTTTCCGCATTTTCCTGTAAAATACAGATATACGATTCTGCGTATATGCATCGGTCAACGGAGTAAGTTATGCAAGAAATTCTGGAAAACCTTCGTGCCGCGTTTGTCCCGTTCGGGTTCATCGACGCACTGGAGATCATCCTGTTCGCACTCATCTTCTATTATGTGTTCCGCATTCTGAAGAACAGCAACGTGCGCTTCATGATCGCCCTCTTTACCATCCTTGTCCTCGTCACGGGCGTCATTTTCGTGTTCAATACCGAATTGAACGGCGAAGTTTTTATGATCATTCCCGTTTTGCTGGCAGGGCTGGTGCTGGTCATATTCAACGTCGAGGTCAAGCGCGATATTTTGGGCCTCAATTCGATCAATGTCCTTGTCGAAAAGCCCGGCCATCAGGCCGCTGTCAGCAAGGAAGAGGTCGCGCGCTATGTTTCAGAGATCATCAAGGCGCTGCAAAATCTGTCTAAGGACAATATCGGCGCCCTCATCATTCTCTCCAACGACAATATTCCCGCGCAGGTGCTGGAGAGCGGCGTCATCCTCGACGCAAATATTTCTTCGCAGCTGATCGAGGGGATCTTCTTTGTCAAGGCGCCCCTGCACGACGGGGCAATGATCATCAACAATTATAAGATCCAGGCGGCGGGCTGTTTCCTGCCGCTGACGCAGAACGCAAATATTCCCAAGGAACTGGGCACCCGCCACCGCGCGGGCATCGGCATCACCGAGACGTCCAATGTCACCGCACTCATCGTTTCGGAAGAGACGGGCATTATCACGATCGCCCAGCGCGGCAAGATCTCGCGTTACGCCGATTACGATCTGCTCAAAAAGACGCTCAACGAATATTACTGGAAAGACCTGAGTGCCGACGGGAGGAAACGGATATGAGAGAGAAGAGCTTTTGGCGCCGCGTCGCGGGCATCTTTATCGACAACGTGCCCATTAAACTTTTGGCGATCGCTTTGGCCGTCGTCGTGTTTGCTTTTGTCAATTACGGCGGCTGAAAGGAGACGGTGTATTACAAATGAAAAACAGCTGCATTTTCGTACCGCGTATTTTACTGCCGCAGCCGCATATCGATATGACTGCATGGTCTGTCATCGCCTGCGACCAGCACACCTCGGACCGCGCTTACTGGAACGCGCTGGATGCATTCGTAGGGGATAAACCGTCGACCCTGCGCCTGACACTGCCGGAGATCTATCTTGAAGACGCAGACTGTCCTGCCCGTATCGCGCGCATTGCGGAAGAGATGCGCGCCTATCGCGCGCGTGGGATTTTCCGCACGTTGCCTCCCGGCTTCATACTGGTGCAGCGGAAGACGCCGTTTTCGCCCGTGCGTACGGGGATCGTGCTGGCGGTCGACCTCGAGGCGTATTCGTTCGAAAGGCAGAGTGCAGCGCTCATCCGCGCCACGGAGGCGACCATACTCGAGCGCATTCCGCCCCGATTGAAGATCCGCGAGGCGGCCGATCTCGAGTTCCCGCACATTTTGTTGCTGTACGAAGATATGCAGGATGCAGTGGTCGCTGCGGCGCGCGCGCATCGCGGCGAAACGCTGTACGATTTTGAATTGAATATGGGCGGCGGACATATCCGCGGCGACTTTATCCCGGACGTACAGCCCGTGCTCGATGCTTTTGAAGGATTGGTCCGCGACGGGCTCCTGTTCATGGTGGGGGACGGCAACCATTCGCTCGCCACCGCCAAGGCGGCCTGGGAACGCCGCAAGGCCGATCTTTCAGAAGAGGAGCGTGCCGCCCACCCCGCGCGCTTTGCCCTGTGTGAAGCGGTCAATATTTACGACCGGGGCATCCGCTTTGAGGCGATCCACCGCCTTGTCAAGGGAGTGGATCCGGATGATTTTGTGCGCGGTTTGCGCCCCTTCGGCACGGCCGAGGGCGGATTGTGCGTGCATGGGCGGAGGATCCCGCTCGGCGTCGCGGAAGAGGCGCCGGCTGCAGTGGCTGCCGTCGATGCCTATATCAACGATTATATGCTGCAAAAGGGCGGCAGCGTCGATTTTGTGCACGGCGAGGAGGCTGTGCGCGCTTATACGGAAGTACATCCCGATTCGGCCGGCATACTCTTGCCGGCAATGGAAAAATCGGCGCTGTTCGGCTTGGTCAAACGCGGAGGAAGTTTGCCGCGCAAGACCTTTTCGATGGGGGAAAGCGAGGAGAAAAGATACTACGTCGAAGGGAAGGAGATACACGCATGAAACTCATCGTCTGTAAGTTCGGAGGTTCGTCCTTGGCGGACGGCAGCAATATCAACAGGGTCGCCGAGATCCTTCATTCCGATCCCGCCCGCCGCTTTGCGGTCGTTTCCGCGCCCGGCAAGCGCTTTTCGGCGGACGTAAAGGTCACAGATCTGTTATACAGCTGTTATCGCGCCGCCTGCGAAACGGGCAGCTGTTCCGCCGCTTTTGCGGCAGTCCGCCGCCGCTTTGTTTCCATCGTAGAGGAGCTGGGGCTGGAGGGCTTCGATATCGAGGGCATTCTCGACGAAACGGAGCGCGAGATCGATGCGCGCAAGAGCGCAGACTTTGCCGCTTCCCGCGGCGAGTATCTCAATGCGCGCGTCATCGCAGCAAAGCTCGGCTGGGAGTTTGTAGACGCAAAAGATCTCGTTTTCTTTGACGGGCACGGCGCTTTCGACGAGGAAAAATCGTATCCTATCATCGCCGAGCGTCTGAAGAACTGTTCCAATGCCGTCATTCCCGGCTTTTACGGTACGGACGCGGCGGGCAATATCAAGACGTTTTCGCGCGGCGGCAGCGACATCAGCGGGTCCATCGTAGCGCGCGCCGTCAATGCCGACTTGTATGAAAACTGGACGGACGTCAGCGGTTTCCTTGCCGCCGACCCGCGCATCGTCGAAAAGCCGGAAAAGATCGAGGTCATCTCCTTCAAGGAGCTGCGCGAGCTCTCGTATATGGGTGCGAATGTACTGCATGCCGATTCTATTTTCCCCGTGCGCAAGGGGGATATCCCCATCAAGATCAAAAACACCTTCCGCCCGCAGGATGCCGGTACCCTCATTTTGCCTTCCAAAAAATATAAAAAGCAGGGCAATATCGTTACCGGTATTGCCGGTAAAAAGGATTTTACCGTCATTTTCCTGGAAAAGTCGATGATGAATGCAGAAATCGGCTTTGCCCGCAAAGTACTCTCCATACTTGAGGAGGACGGCGTTAATTTCGAACATATGCCTACGGGCATTGATACCCTCTCCATCGTCATCGAGAGCCGTTACCTCGCGGATGGGATGCTCGATCGTCTGCTCGAGCAGATCAAAGCGGCAGTCCATCCCGATTACGTGCGCGTGCTGGAAAATATCGCCCTCGTGGCGACGGTCGGGCACGGCATGGCGGCAAGCGTCGGCACTTCGGCGCGCCTCTTCTGCGCATTGTCCGATGCGGGTGTCAATGTCCGCATGATCGATCAGGGTTCGAGCGAGCTCAATATCATCGTCGGGATCGACAACGACGATTACGAAAAATGTCTGCGTGCCATCTATCGCGAATTTTTCGGCAAAGCCGCGCAGAACAACACGGCAGAATAAATTTGCCCCGCGTCGGGGTATGGGGAGGCGCTCTTTTCCGTGTCTCCCCATTTTAATAAGGAGATCTTTATGTACGGACCCGATCCGAATGCAGTTTATCCGAATGAAGCGCTGCGCACCGTCTGCTTTATCCGTCCGACGATCACCCGCCCCAACATTATTGTGGGGGAGTATTCCTATTACAGCGACGAGACCGCTCCGGAAAAATTTGAAGAGCGCGTTACCCATCACTATCCGATTTTGGGGGATAAACTGATCATCGGCAAATTTTGTGCCATCGGCAGCGGCATCGAGTTTATCATGAATGGAGCCAATCACCGCATGTGCAGTGCGACGACGTATCCCTTCAATCTCTTCGGGCACGGCTGGGAAAAGGTCACGCCGTCTCTTACAGAGCTTCCGTATAAAGGGGATACGGTCGTCGGCAACGACGTATGGATCGGGCAGAACGTCACTGTATTGCCCGGCGTACATATCGGCGACGGGGCCGTCATCGGCGCCAATTCGCTCGTTTCGAAGGATATTCCGCCCTATTGCATTGCGGGAGGAAATCCCTGCCGCGTCATTCGCAAGCGTTTTGATGACGAGCTGATCGGCTGTCTCTTGCGGCTGCGCTGGTGGGATTGGAGCGCCGAAAAGATCTTTCAAAATTTAGAGGCGCTCTGCAGCGGCGATCTGTCCCGCATACGGGAGATCGGTTGCACATAAGGTGGATCGTTGAGCCTTTTCGGCTCGCAACAATTTTATGAGACAGGAGGAAAGGAAACAATGGCAATCGGACTGATTTTAGGGATCTTGTTCGGAGTACTGGCTGTTGCCGGATTTGCCTTTGGCGGTATATGTTTATCAAAACCAGCCAAAGACAGTTCTGCCGAGGTAAAGAGGCGGAACGGCATCCTCTCGCTGGCGGCGGGCGGGGTATTTGTTCTGCTTTTTGTGATTTTTCCCTTTAGTTTTCATACGGTGGAGGCGGGTGAAGTCGCCGTCGTAAAGCACCTTGGCGAGGCGCGCGGCGTGCGTACGGCCGGAACCTATTTTGATTTTTGGATGACGGAAACATACGATTATTACGATGCAAAAGTGCAGGATCTCTCCATCGTGACACAGGCGTATTCGAAGGATGCACAGACGATGGACGTCGAGATGACCGTTCAATATCAGATCGATACGTCTAAGGTCCTCGACATCGCCAATACATATGGGTCGCTCGATATCCTCAACAGCCGCATCGAGAGCGTCGCCATCGATACCATGAAAAATGTCATGGCCGGCAGTACGGCAGACGAGATCATTCAGGAGCGCGCGGAGCTCTCTATGAATATCACCGCGAGCACGATGGAAAAGATCGACGAAAGTTATTACGTCAATGTGCGCACGGTGGTTTTGACGGATATCGGCTTTACGGATGCGTACGAGGCCGCCGTCGAGGCGCAGATGATCGCCGAGCGCGAAAAGGAGGCCGCGATCACGAAGGCGGAGCAGGAGCTGGAGGTCGCCAAGCGGATGGCCGAGGCAAGATTAGAGGAGGCACAGGGCGAGGCAGACGCGCAAAAAACCCTGGCGGAAGCAGAGGCATACTCCGCCTCCGTCAAGATCGTCGAGCTTGCTCGCACGCTCGGTTACGCCGTCACGGAAACAGTGGACGAAACGGGCTCTTCCTTCGAGATCGATTGGGGCAATTCGGGGGGAGAAGAGGTCATTTTGAGCTACTTGCAGTATTTGGAATACCTCGCAAAATGGAACGGTGAGCTGCCCGACGTCGTCGGAGACGGAACGGGGATCATGATCACCATCCCGCTGCCGGAAGGGGCGTCAGGAGGGCAAGGCTGAGCTAACATTGCAGCAGATCCAATCAACAAAGAGGGCGCTTGTACAGGCGCCCTTTTTATTGCTATAAAATATAGCGGAGGCGGAAACAAAATTTTGCCGCATGGAAAAACACGGTCACATACAGCGGGCCGTGTTTTTTTGCCTATGGACCCTTCTCTCCTCCCGCTAATCTCTCATTCGAATGGATGAAAAAGAGAGGCACAAAACTTTATAGTATGTTATACTATCTGTGAGGTGTTACAATGGATACTCAGGAACGCTTGAATGCGGCTTTAACTTACATAGAGGCAAATTTGGATAACGAAATTGACGGCAAGGAATTATCGAAAATCACCTACTATTCGGCCTATCGGTTTCAAAAACTCTTTATGGCTATGTCGGGCATACCTTTATCCGAATATATCCGCAATCGGCGTTTGGACAGGGCGGCTTTCGATTTACGGAACACCGATGAAAAAATAGCGGATATTGCTTGTAAATATGGTTACGATTCGCCAACGGCTTTTAATCGTGCCTTTCAGAAGTTGCACGGCGTTGCACCCAGCAAAGCGCGGGCTGAAAAGGGCGTTCAGCTAAAAGCCTATCCGCCTATACAATTCCAAATTTGTATCAAAGGAGCAACCGTTATGAAATATCGTATCGTCGAACAAAAGGCTTTTCGTTTGGTCGGTTAT
>CAJFTM010000013.1 GCA_904419945.1 uncultured Clostridia bacterium | reverse complement strand
GATTTTAAGTCCCTTGCGTCTGCCGATTTCGCCATACTCGCATATTGACGTCTATTTGATTTTCATGTAATGCAAAGAGTTTGAAGTCCCTATTGCATCGGCCGATTTTACGATATTCGGTCTTGCTAAAAAGTCGGAAAACCGCCGCCGTCATCTTTCGTCTGAAAAAGCCCGGTCGGGATTGATCGCCCGAAAGAGAATGTGCGGCATATCGATGCCGTGATAGTGTTTGACGATTTCTCCGCACGGCTGCATGCCGTTGCGCAATGCAACGCGCTGCGAGGGGAGATTGTTGTTGCGGATGATCGAATATACGGCGGGGATCTTCAGCGTGCCGAAGGCGTATTCTTTGCAGGCCGCGGCGGCTTCCGTCGCATATCCGCGGTGCCAAAAGGCGCGCTCGAATAAATAGCCGATCTCCGTCACGAACATGCCGTTGACCGGCTGCTTGGTCAAGCCGCACTGGCCGATCAGCTGCCCGTTTTCCTTCCGTTCAGCGCCCCAAAGGCCAAATCCGTCCTCGCGGTAGCGGCGGAGCTGGTTTTGCAGCCAGGCATGTACTTCTTCGTCAGAAAAGGCGTGCTCGTAGGCGTACATGGCTTGTTCATCTTGCAGGACGCGGCACAGGGCGGGCAGGTCTGCGGGCGTCAGTTCGCGCAGCCGCAGGCGGTCGGTTTGCAAAATAATTTTCGGGGATGGTTGCATATAAATATAAGGATAAGAAGAAACGAGCCTCCGCTTCACACAGCAAAGCGGAGGCTGTTTTTGGAGGCGCCACCCGGATTTGAACCGGGGAGTCAGGGCTTTGCAGGCCCTTGCCTTACCACTTGGCTATAGCGCCAAAAATAAAGTGCGGAATCGATTGGAGCGGGAAACGAGATTCGAACTCGCGACATTCACCTTGGCAAGGTGACGCTCTACCCCTGAGCCATTCCCGCATAGCATTCCGCACTGTATTGATAAATTATCGATGTGGTGGAAGTTATAGGGCTCGAACCTATGACCCCCTGCTTGTAAGGCAGATGCTCTCCCAACTGAGCTAAACTTCCGTTCGAACGTCGAACGCTTATATACTATACCAAATCTCAGAACAAAAAGCAACTATTTTGCAATTGCTTTTTCAATTTTTTTTAAAAATCTTTTGAAAGGCGGCTTTTCGGAGAAATTTCTGCAAGGGAAGGATTTTCCCGGCAGAAAAAGGAAATAAAACATTGGGTAAAAAGAGCGACAATTCCGCCCGCGCGGGTGTATAATGGAATCGTGGTCAAAATCGCCCTGGCATCGGGGCGTTGGAGGAGAAAATATGCCTGCAGAATACACGCATCAGATCATTGCGGAAAACGTTTTGGAGGCGCTGCCGGCCGCACAGCGGGAGCGCGTTTCCGATTTTTCCGCATATTGCATCGGAGCGCAGGGCGGGGATGTCTTTTATTTTTTGCGTATCTTCTGTACAGCGCGCTATAATTTGGGCAAATTTTTACATAACTGCCGCGTGTATGATGTTTTTTCGGAATTTCTTTCTGCGGCAGCGGGGGCGGGGCCGGCGGGGCTTTCGTACATCGTCGGCTATATCACGCACTATGCTGCGGACACTGTCTTTCATCCGTTCGTTTACGGAATGACGGCTCAGCTGTGCGCGCAGTATCCGCGCGTCCGCTGTCGGTGGCATTCGTATATCGAGAGCGACCTCGATACATATTTCGTGGAAAAGAGCAAGGGGATCCCCGTCGGGGCATATCGCTTTCCGGTCGATCGCCGCACGGCAGATGCGGAGCAGATCGCCCCTGTGCTGGACTGCGTCTGCAGGGCGGTGGGTCAAAAGCGGATATCGCCCCGCCTGTTCCGGCGCGCATTGCGCCGCTATGAATGGTTTGAACGCGCTTTTTATGATAAGCACGGGCGTCGCCGTCGCTTTTTTACGGGCATGGAGAGGCTGCTGCACATTCCGCGCTTCTGTTCGACTCTTTGTCGGCGCCAACAGATCGACGCGCGCAACATCAATGCAGGCGGTGCGGTTTGGCGCAATCCGTCGCAGCCGTCGCTTGCGTCGGCCGAGGGGGCGGATGCATTGTTCGATCGTTCCGTGCGCGAGAGCGTGCGCCTGATCGGCCTGTTTTTTGCCTGCCTTGACGGCGGTACGCAGCTGCCGCGGGAAGACTTCGATAAAGGATTCCTCTCCGGCGTCGACTGCTCGCTTCCCGTCGTTCGGCCGCATGCGGGCGATGGGCAGATGGCGGATGGGCCCGGTCCGGCATAAAAAATGGCAGGCAGGCTTGCATTCCGCCGTGCCCGGCCCTATAATTATAATAAATCAGGAAAAAGGGGAAAGGCGGGATGCGCAAATTGTACGATGTCAATATGCAGCCGATCGGATACTTGCAGGAAGGGGAAGCGGGAACGCGCCGCGTGTTGTATGACCGAAACCGCCGCGTGCTGGGGTACTATTATCCCGCCAGCGACAAGACGTACGACCGGGATATGCGTCCGGTCGGGCGGGGAGACCTGCTCGCCGGCCTGCTCGCTTCGAAAGATGGACGATGAACTTGCGGATTTATGGAGGACATAAAAAGGGAGGGCACCGCCGCTTTTGCTGCGATGCCCTCCCTTTTTTATAACGATCAAACGATTCGCGATTATAGTTCTTTTGTGTGTGGGTAAAACGGAGCATGTCTCGGCATTATTGCATGCTGTTTTTGACTGCTTCCGTCACATCTGCCGCGATCTTGTCCAGCTGCTCGGCAGAGGGCTTGTACGCCAGTTTGATGGCGGGGAGCAGCGCTTCCGCTTTGCAGGCCGTCAGCTGGTCGTAGACCTGCTGCGGAGACTGGCCGCCCCAGCCGTAGGAACCGAAGGCGATAAACTTTTTCTTGTTGCCCGTCAGGCCCTTAAAGTAGGTCAGGAAAGAGGAAACGGAGGGCATCATATTGTTGTTGAGGGTGGGGGAACCGACGGCGATGTATTTTGCCGTCATGGCGTCGGCGATGATGTCCGAGTTGTGGCAATAGTGCAGGTTGTACAGGCGGGGTTTGAGGCCGCAGGCAAGGAAACCGTTTTCGATGGCGTGTGCCATCGCCTCCGTCGAATGCCACATAGTGTCGAACACGATGACCGCCGTGTCGTCGTATTCGTTGGACGTCCACGATTTGTACAGGGCGAGGATGTCGGGGATATGTTTTGTCCAGATGATGCCGTGGCTGGGGCAGATGGTTTGGATGGGCAGTCCAGCGCACGCGGCCAGCGCCTTGGCCGTCTGCATGCCGTACGGCTGTACGATGTTTGCATAATATTTGCGCGCCTGGATATAGGCTTCGGGCAGGTCGCATTCGGTATCCAGCCGCTCGTCGGAAGCGTAATGCTGCCCGAAAGCGTCGTTGGAGAAGAGGATATTTTCGGGCGTCATGAAGGAGACCATGTTGTCCGGCCAGTGGACCATGGGTGTGGGGACAAAGGTGAGGGTCCGCTTGCCCAAAGAGAGCGTTTCTCCGGCTTTTACGCCGATGTAGCCGCGGTCACCGTAATAAGCGGCGAGATCTTTCTGCCCGGCGCCGGCCGCGGCATAGACTTTTGCATTTTTGGCGATCTCGAGCAGGGCGGGGATACTTCCGCTGTGGTCGGGCTCGGCATGGTTGGAAATGATCACGTCGATCTTGGAGGGGTCGATGACCGAACGGATGCGCGAGAGCATTTCGTCGGCGAAGCCCTCCTTGACTGTATCGATGAGAGTGATCTTTTCATCGAGGATCAGGTAGGCGTTGTACGTCGAGCCCTTTTCCGTTTCATAACCGTGGAAGTTGCGTAAGTTCCAGTCGATGGCGCCGACCCAGTAGACGCCCTCGCAGATCTGCATCGCTTTCATATTGCTTCTCCTATTACAGTAAAATATTATTCGGTTTGGATCCCGCAGCCGGCAGATATGCGCGCTGCGCCTTTCCCCCGTATTATACAATGAAAGCCGCCCCGCTTGCAAGGGAAAAGGTCCGTTTTTTGTGAAAAAGTCATGATTTGGCGCGGATTTTGCTGCCGATGGGGCGGGAATTGTGCGTGCGCGGCAAAATCTTTTTGTTTCTCTTCCAAAAACGGTTGACAATGAAAAAAGAATATGATAGACTTTAAGAACACACCGCGCGAGGTGTGATTTTTTTGCATGGAGTTGAAACGATGGCTGCCATAAACAGAACGAAAGTTACTTTTGAATGCACCGAATGCAAGCACCGGAACTACGACACGATGAAGAACAAGAAGAACGATCCGGAAAGATTGCAGCTGAACAAGTATTGCCCTTTCTGCAAGAAGCATACCGTTCACAAAGAGTCCAAATAATTTCCCGCGATAAGGGGATGCGGCTCTGCCGCAACGAAATCACTGCGAGGTTCTCATGAAAGCGAAGACAGCTGCAAAAAAGCCCAATATCTTTATTCGGATGGGCAGAAAGATCAAAGAAGTATTTTCCGAGCTCAAAAAGGTGACATGGCCTTCCTTTGGGAAGGTGGTCAAGACGACGTGCGTCGTGCTCGTCATCGTCCTTGTGTTCTTGGTCGTATTCACCGCCATCAATTACGGCCTCAACTCGTTGCTGGGCTTGCTGAGCAGCGGCCTCGGCGGCACCTCCGCTTAATCGCGGCAGTGCACCGCGCATGTCCGCCCTGGCGGGCAGGGGCGAGGAGGAGTTATGGAAAAATCGGGAAATCCGCTTGAAAGCCAGGCGAAGTGGTACGTCCTGCATACCTATTCCGGGTATGAAATGATGGTCAAGGACAGCCTGGAAAAGCTGATCGAAAACAATAATTTAAAAGATAATATTTTTGACCTGAAGATCTTGATGGAACAGACCATCGAGGAGAAGAACGGCAAAAAGAAGGTCGTCGAGCGCAAGCTGCTGCCCTGCTACGTCTTTATCAAGATGATCTATTCGAATCAGGTCTGGTATCTCGTCACGAACACGCGCGGAGTTACCGGTTTTGTCGGCCCGCAGGGCCGCCCGCTGCCGCTCAAGGACGAAGAGGTGCGCAAGATGCAGCTGGAAACTGTCGCCGTGGATGCCGATTTTGCGGTGGGCGACGAGGTGAGCATCGATGCGGGCCCGCTCGCCGGGTTCGTCGGCAAAGTCAAGGAGCTGAACGACTCCGCCCAAAAAGCGAAGGTCAACGTGCTCATGTTCGGGCGCAATACCGACGTGGAAGTGGAGTATGTGCAGATCCGCAAGGTCACGCCCGCGGAAAAGCCCGCGGACGCAAAAGATGCGCAAGAATAAGGGGAGACCCTTTTCTTAATAAGTGGGAGAAGCGCAAATATCTTCAAGGCGCTTTGTTAAAACCACATCTCAGGAGGAGAACTTATGGCTAAAAAGATCACTGCGGTCGTCAAGCTTCAGCTGCCCGCAGGTAAAGCCACCCCCGGCCCCCCTGTCGGTTCGACGCTCGGCCCGCACGGTATCAACATCCCCGGCTTTACCAAAGAGTTCAACGCGAAGACCGCCGACCAGGCGGGGCTCATCATTCCCGTTGTCATCACCATCTACCAGGATCGGTCGTTCACCTTTATTCTGAAGACGCCGCCCGTTCCCGTGCTCATCAAAAAGGCATGCAAGATCGAGAGCGGCAGCGCCCGGCCCAATCGCGACAAGGTCGCAAAACTCACCGCCGCGCAGGTGGAAGAGATCGCGAAGCTGAAAATGCCCGACCTCAACACCGTTTCGCTCGAGTCGGCAATGAGCATGGTCCGCGGAACCGCCCGCAGCATGGGCGTCACCGTCGAAGAGTAAATAGATAAGGAGACCGTGGGAGAGTTTATCTCGTCCGTACCACAAGGAGGTAATTCAGAATGAAATACGGGAAAAAATATGCCGACAGCTTGAAGGCATACGATCGTTCCAAAACATATGACGTCAACGAGGCGATGGGCCTGGTCATCGACACCGCGAAGGCGAAGTTCGATGAAACCATCGAGCTGCACGTGCGCCTGGGCGTCGATCCCCGCCAGGCAGACCAGCAGGTCCGCGGCGTGCTCGTGCTGCCCAACGGCACGGGTAAGACCAAAAAGGTCCTCGTCATCGCCAAGGGCGAGCGCGCGGACATCGCGAAGGAGGCCGGCGCAGATTTTGTCGGCGCCGAAGAGATGATCCAGAAGATCCAGACGGAAAACTGGTTCGATTTTGATGTGGTCATCACCACGCCCGACATGATGGGCGTCGTCGGCCGCATCGGTAAGGTCCTCGGCCCGAAGGGCCTCATGCCGAACCCGAAGTCGGGTACGGTCACGATGGACGTCGCCAAGGCGATCACCGAGGTCAAGGCCGGTAAAGTGGAATATCGTCTGGACAAGACGGCGATCATCCATTGCCCGATCGGCCGCAAGAGCTTCGGCAAAGAGAAACTGGGCGAAAACTTCACCGCGCTGATGGATGCCATCATCAAGGCGAAGCCCGCCGCGGCGAAGGGCCAGTACATCAAGAGCGTCACAGTCGCCAGCACGATGGGCCCGGGCGTCAAAGTGAACTACGCGAAGCTGTAAAAAGCGCGGCAGTTTGGCAAAGCGCCCGAAAAACAGTTGACATACGGCCGCATTGTCGGTATAATGATTCATGTAAATTGCGCAAGCATCCATATCCGCACCGCAGACAGCAGGTACCGCACAAGGTTTAATGGCAACGCCTGCCGAGGTCGTAAGTCAACATTGTAGAAGATTTCTGCAAGTCCTTACATCCGCGCGGTGTAAGGACTTTTTGTTTGCGGCCCGCACCCTGCGGGCGGATGCCGAAAGGCATCGGCCGCGCCGTTCTGTCAGGCGGCTGCGGCAGAAATCTGAACAGGAGGTAGAGAATGTCAGCCAATCTGGAAGCAAAAAAACAGGTTGTCGAAGAGATCAAAGAGAAGATCCAAAAGAGCAAATCTGTGATCTTTGTCGACTATAAAGGGCTTACGGTCGCGGAAGTTTCTGCGCTGCGCAACAAGTTCCGCGAGGCAGGCGCCGAGTACAAGGTTTACAAAAACACCCTCGTGCGCAAGGCTTTCAACGAACTGGGCGTCACCGCGTTCGACGCGGACCTGAACGGCCCGACGGCGACGGCGTTCGGCCCGGATGAGACGGGCGCAGCGAAGATCTTCGCGCAGGCAGTGAAAGACATGCCTGAAAAGATCGTCCCGAAGAGCGCGTACGTCGACAATGCTTATATCGATGCGAAGGGCATCAAGGCGCTCGCCGATATGCCTTCGAGAGAAGAACTCATCGCGAAGATGCTCGGTTCCATGCAGGCGCCGATTTCCAACTTCGCGGGCGTGCTTTCCGCGATGCTGCGCGGCGTCGTCGTGGCGCTCAACGCGATCGCAGAGAAAAAGGGCGCGTAAGCCGGAAGAGGGGCAAGGGCTCCTCTGTGTGCGCGGCATGAGCCGCCGCCTCCCCGCCGCGGCGTAAAACAGGGCGGAAAATCCAATCTAAAAAATAATTCGGAGGATCACGAAAATGGCAGATATCGCTAAGTTCATCGAAGAGATCAAAGGTATGACGGTCGTCGAGCTCAACGAGCTCGTGAAGGCTTTGGAAGAGGAGTTCGGCGTCAGCGCTGCTGCTCCCGTCGCAGTCGCTGCTGCTCCCGCTGCAGCTGCCGCTCCCGCAGAGGAAGAGAAGACGGAGTTCAACGTCAAGCTCAAGGAGATCGGCGCGAAGAAGATCGACGTCATCAAGGCTGTCCGCGAGTTCACTTCCCTCGGCCTTGCCGAAGCGAAGAAGCTCGTCGAAGACCTCGGCATGATCAAGGAAGGCGTCAACAAGGAAGAGGCCGAAAAGATCGTTGCCCGCATGAAAGAGGCCGGCGCAGTCGCCGTCATGGAGTAATTTCCGGACAAAACAAAGGGAGATCCTTTCGGAGGATCTCCCTTTTGCTTTATACAGAAAAGTACGCGCGGTAAAGCCAACGAGTGCTTTGTCAACCGCCGGCTATGCAGGTGAAATAGTTTTCGTGCAAGTTTGCGTGGTTTGGTTATACAAAGAAGCCCCTCTGTACTAAACTGTATATGGCCGGCAACCATAAATTAAAGTACAGAGGTTACTTCACACAGGGAAGACGTTTTTTGCCAAATTGCCGCCATTTCGGGGGGCGCATTAAATTCCCCGTACAGAGGGCGCGGCGGCGGTCCCGCAAGACGGCTCCCGCATCCCGCGCTTTACTTGCGCGGGATGCGGGAGCCGGAGCGTACCGATCATAATTCGCCGCAGACGCCGCGCAGCACGTCCGCCGAGTAGAGCAGGCGCGTGCGTTCATCCTCGTTCAGCGAGACGGGCACGACCTTTTCTACGCCGCGCCGCCCGACGATGGCGGGCACGCTGAGGGTCGCGTCTTCGATGCCGAATTCGCCGTGCAGGGCAGTGGAGACGGGCAGGACGGACTTTTCGTCGCGCACGACGGCTTCGCAGATGCGCTGCACCGCCATGGCAATGCCGTAATAGGTCGCGCCCTTGCGTTCGATGATGCGATAGGCACTGTTTTTGACGGATTCGGCGATCTCGCGCATGGCATTTTCATGATCGAAGTGGCCGCGCATTTCGCAGAAGGCGTGCAGCGGCACTCCGGAAACGGTCGCGCAGCTCCACAGCGCGATCTCGCTGTCGCCGTGCTCCCCGACGATAAAGGCGTGCACGCTGCGGTTATCCACATCCAGATGTTCGCCCAGCAAATAGCGCAGCCGCGCCGTGTCCAGCACCGTGCCGGAGCCGAAGATCTGCCTTTCGGGCAGGCGGGAGTGCTTTTGCGCGACGCGCGTGAGTACGTCCACCGGATTGGAGACGACGAGGATATTCCCCGCGAATCCGCAAGTTTCCAGCTCGTTCAGGACGGAAAGGAGGATGGCGCTGTTGCGTTTGACGAGATCCAGCCGCGTTTCGCCCGGCTTTTGGTTGGCGCCCGCCGTAATGATCGCCATGGACGCATCGGCGGCGTCCGCATAGTTTCCCGCCCAAATGTCCATCGGTTTGGCAAAGAGCAGGCCGTGCGCGATGTCCTCCGCCTCCCCTTCGGCGCGGGCTGCGTTGGCGTCGATGAGTACCATTTTCGAGTACAGTCCGTGCTGCATGAGCGCAAAGGCGCACGCGGCTCCCACGAACCCGCAGCCGATAATGACAACTTTTCTCGGATCGATCATGTCAATATCCTCCTTTTTTGGTATAGTATAGCGGCTTTTCGGGACGAATGCAAGCGGGAAAAGCCCGCCGTTTTCGGCGCAGTGTCCTGCCGTTACAATGTGAGCATCCTGTAACCAGTGTGTGCATTGGGCGGAACGGCTATGCGTTTGGGCGCTGTATTTGTCCGCCGAGGAGCGGTGCAGAGGTCTTTTTTTTCGATGGGTGAAAAAGCATGAAAAGGGCGTGAAAACCGTCGGATGCGGGCGGCAAACGGTTGACTTTTCTTCCGGAAATGCGTAAAATAATTAACAATTAAGCACTTATCAATATGTGATCGTGCAGAGGAGGAAAGCCATGGATGCAAATGTCCTGATGCAAGGAATTTACAGTATCAGCAAGCAGCTGGAGGGGGTGCGCGAATTTTATCACGATCTGCCCTTTAACAATACGGAGATGCTGATGATGTGCGAGATCGTCGTGGCGAAACAGGAAGGGCGGCGGTTGATCTCCAGCCGCCTTGCGGAAATGCTGAATATCACGCGTTCGGCCGTTTCGCAGATCGTCAACAAACTGGAGTCCAGGAACGTCGTGCGCCGCGTTCCCGATGCGAAGGATCGCAAGATCGCTTATATCGAGCTGTCCGAAGAGGCATACGGCGTCTATGAGGACATGAAGCGGCGCATCAACGGCATCTTGGATAATATTATCGCACGCTTCGGTGAAGAGAGGGTAGAACACTTTTTATCGGAGGCGCACGAATTTGTAGGTGCCTTTAATGCGGCGGCGAAGGATGCCGGTGCGGCGAAGAAGGCATAAAAAGTTTGCCGGCGGCGCGTTCCGCCCGAAGAGGATGTTATGTCACAGGCAATTTTGAAGTTAGACAAGATCACGAAGGACTATAAAGTCGCCGATTCGGCGGTACATGCGCTGCGGGGAGTTTCTCTGAATTTCCGCAGCAAGGAGTTTGTCGCCGTGCTCGGCCATTCCGGCTGTGGCAAGACGACCCTATTAAACATTATCGGCGGTTTGGATCACTATACATCGGGCGATTTGGTCATCAAGGGCCGCTCGACCAAGCACTATAAGGACGCCGACTGGGACGCATACCGCAACCACAGCATCGGCTTTGTCTTTCAGTCGTACAACCTGATCCCGCACCAGACGGTGCTGGAAAACGTCGAACTGGCGCTGACCTTGTCGGGCATTCGCCCGCAGGAGCGCAGGGAGCGGGCTACCCATGCTCTGGAACGGGTGGGGCTCGGCGGCGAACTGCACAAGCGGCCCAACCAGCTTTCCGGCGGGCAAATGCAGCGCGTGGCGATCGCCCGCGCGCTGGTCAACAATCCGGAGATCCTGCTCGCCGATGAACCGACGGGCGCCTTGGACAGCGAGACGAGCGTGCAGATCATGGATCTCATCCGCGAGATCGCGGGGGAAAGGCTGGTCATTATGGTCACCCACAATCCCGAGCTCGCGCGCCGTTATTCGACCCGCATCGTCGAATTGAAGGACGGGCAGATCGTCGGCGATTCCGATCCGTTCGAGCCGGATGAGGAATATGCGGAGGAGGGCGCTGTCGCCCGTGCGGCGAATGACCGCCGCGCCCGCCGTGCCGAGCGCAAAAAGAGGGAAAAGACGAGCATGTCCTTCTGGACGGCATTTTTGCTTTCGGGGCGCAATCTGCTCACCAAAAAGGGTCGCACGGCGGTCACGAGCATTGCTGGCAGCATCGGCATCATCAGCGTCTGTCTCGTGCTCGCTCTGTCCAACGGCTTTACCAATTACATCAACCAGACGGAAGAGGATATGCTCTCTTACTATCCGCTGGAGATCACCGAAACGTCCCTCGACCCCACCTCGATCATGGCGGGGCTGCAGACGGCGGGGGAGATGCCCGATCTGTCCGAACTGGACAATAAAGTGTACGTCAACTCCTTCCTCACGCAGATCGCGCAGGGTTTGACCGTCGCCAATGAGATCACGCAGGAAGGGTACCTCGAGTATCTCTATGAGATGCCGGAAGACTGGTACTACGCGATCACGCAGGACACGGGTGCCACGCTGGTGGATAATCTGTTTACCACCGTCACGACGGGCGTCGGAGAGGACGCAAAGGAGGAGATCCGTTCGCTGTCCTCCCTCAAACAGTACTTCATCAATGTGTTGGAAGATCAGGAAGAGCAGTACGCACAGATGGCGTACCTCGTCGATTATCTCGGCGACGTCGTCACGACCATGCCCGGCACTTCAAACTTTGACGAAGAGCGCGACGCCTACGGCGACTACGTCCTCTCCCAGTACGACATCCTCTACGGTGAATTCCCGCAGGAGAGCAACGATGCGGTGCTCGTCGTCGGCACGAACAACGACATGACGGACCTGTTGCTCGCACAGCTCGGCTACATTACGGAGGACGACTTTCTCAGCCTGTTCGAGCTGGGCGGCGGCGAGACGGAGGATTACGATCCCGATGACATCGGGGACTATCTGTCCATTTCCTTCGAGGAACTGACTGAAAAGCCCTTCACTCTCTATTATAACGATGCGGTATATGAGCGGAATGCAGGTTACATTATGCCGGGCAGCGGCCACGCCTTCAATTATGTCGGCGAGCGGGATGACTTCGATACGGCGGGCGGCGAGGACGGTGTAGAGGTCAAGATCACCGCAGTGCTGCGCCTGAAAGACGGGCTCACCTACGGCTGCCTCTCACGCGGGCTCAATTTGACCGAGCAGCTGGTCGAGGAATATGTGCAGGTCAACAAGGAATCGCAGATCGTGCGGTGGATGAACACGGAGATCGATCTGGACGACTTATCTACGATCGCGGACGGCGGCTACATCACATTCGGCGAGGGCGCCAACGCGAGCACCATCTATCTCTCTCCCTCTGCACATCTGAACGGGACTTACTATGCGCAGATCACGGACGCACAGCGCCAGGAGATCGAGGCGCAGAATCCGGAGCTCGGGCCGCTGCTCGACTTCCTGCAGGAGCTGTACATCACCAACTCCATCGGATTAGAGCAGGCGCAGCGCGTTCTCGGCGGCGACGATACGCCGAATTCGATCGCCATTTACCCGCGCGATTTCGAGACAAAGGAGTCCATCCTCTCCTACCTCGACGAATGGAACGCGCAGGCGGATGCGGATCCCGATGACGGAAAGACGGCCGTGCAGTATACCGATACCGTCGGTCTGCTGATGGGCATGGTGCAGACCATCCTCGACGCGATCACTTACGTGCTCGTCGCGTTTACGGGCATTTCGCTGGTCGTTTCCACCGTCATGATCGGCGTCATTACTTACGTTTCCGTCGTCGAACGCACCAAGGAGATCGGCGTATTGCGCGCGATCGGTGCGCGGCGCAAGGATATCAAGCGGGTGTTCAATGCAGAGACATTCATCATCGGTATGTGCTCCGGCTGTTTCGGCGTGGTCGTGGCATACTTGTGCCAGGTCATTATCAACGCCATTCTGACGCCGCTGACGGGCATCGCGGGGCTGGCTTCGCTGGCATGGTATGCCGCGCTCATCATGATCGTCATCAGCGTGGTGCTGACCTTGATCTCCGGCCTCGTCCCCGCTTCGGCGGCAGCCAAGCGCGATCCGGTCGTGGCGCTGCGCAGCGAATGATCGGCCACCCGTCAGAGATTTTCCCGTTCCCGTCGGAAAAATTTGGCGGCGACGCTTTGCTTCGCCGAACGGATGCAGTATAATAGAATTGCCACAGGGCGGCGCGTGCGTATGCACGCGCCGCTCATATTTTTCGGGGGAGGGATGGTATGATCTATTTTTCGGATGCTTCCGGCACGCTGACGCGCTGCGTTCCGGCACAGGTATATCAGGGCTCGGCGGAGGGGAACCGCCTCTTTTTGGTCGCGCCTTTCGCGCAGAATGCAGAGGTCTACGCGGCTTTCCGGCTTCCGGACGGCACGAGTACGGAGCGGTACCGCCTCGACTGTGCGGGCGCCATCGGCGGGATCTCCGGGCAGGGCGGCGCCGGCGTTTACGGCTGGCAGTGCGCGCTGCCGGCCTGCGTGACCGAGCAGTACGGCTCGGTCACGGTGCAGTTTTTCCGCATCGTTGCGGGGGAAGAGTTATCGGTATTTGCGGCGCAGTTCACCGTCGAGCGCGGCGTCCGGCCGCAGCTCCCCGCGGCGCCCGGCGAAGACGTGTACCGGGCGATCGCCGAGGCGCTCGCCGCGATCGGGGCGGACCTGCGCAACGGTTTTTTTGCCGCGCGCGCCATCTATGCGTGGAATGCGGCGTTTACTTACGGAGCCAACGAAGTCGCCTTTTATCCGGTCGGCGAGCACGGCGCCTTTGTGCGCTCCCTGCATGCCGACAATGCAGAGCCGCCGTATGCGGAAGACGGCACGCTGAACGGCGAACATTGGGCGGAGACGGTCAACTTCGACACCGTTTCGGAAGAATATTTTGGTGCGCTGCGCGCGGAAGTTGACCGCGCCGAGGATGCGGCGGACCGTGCGCAGGCATTTGCGCAGCAGCTCGCCTCGGTTTTGGATAGAGAGGTGCTTCTCGTCGACGTACTGCCGCAGTCTCCGCAGGCGGATGCACTGTACCTGCTGTTGGGGGAGGGCGATTCCCTGTTCGAATTGTGGATGTATGACGGGGAATGGGTCAGTTTCGGCGGGGCAGACATCGTGCTGAATACGACAACCTTTTACTCCGGTACCCTTGCGGCGGGCGGCTGGGCCGGCGGGAGACAGATACTTGCCCTCGCAGAAGTGGCCGCGGAGGATGCTGTGTACGCCGTGCCAGCGGACGGATATGCGGCGGACTATCTCGCAGCGGGCGTCCGCGCGGCGGAAGTGACGGAGGGAGGCATCATCTTTTCCTGTAAGAGCGCCCCTTCGCAGGATATTGCAGTGGCGCTCGCCGTTACCCGCCGCCAGGATGCGCCGCTCTCCGCCCGCGAGAGTTATTACACAAAAGCGGAGACAGACGGCCTGCTGTCGGCAGAGTCTTCCGCCCGTTCGCAGGCGGATGCGGCGCTGGGCGGGCGCATCGATGAGATCCTTGCGGGCGGCACGCCCGTGGCGCAGGCTTCCAATGCCGCGCATGCGGCGTCTGCCGATTCGGCAACCAGCGCGGCAAATGCCGCGCACGCGGTTTCTGCCGATTCGGCAACCAGCGCGGCGTATGCCGAAAGTGCGGGCAGTGCGGCGAGCGCTGTAAAGGCTGCGCAGGATGCCGGGGGCAACGATATCGCCGCGACCTATGCGACCAAAGCGGAGGTCGCGGGAGCGGGAAACTTCGATGCGGCGGGTACCTATCCGGACCTGACGGCGGGGGAGGCATCGCACGCGGCTTCCGCCGATTCGGCGGCGAATGCCGCCAATGCGACATATGCGGCGAGCGCGGGCAGTGCGGCGAACGACGGGGCGGGCAACAACATCGCCGCGACGTATGCCAAGGGGACCGACGTGCAGTCGGCGCTGGCGCAGCTGCAAGAGGGATCGACCGTCGTCGGCAGGGCGACGGCGGATGCAGCGGGCAACAACATCGCCGCGACGTATGCGACGAAGTCCGAGCTCGCCGCGTCGGGAGGCGGTTCCGGCGGCGGGATGCTGTACCGCCATGACCTGTTCATCACGGTGGACGAGAACAGCATGTTTACGAGTACGATCATCAATCGCAGCGCGACGCCCTTTTCGACGGCGCAGGCCCTCCTCGATTATGTAAAGAGCGAGGGGTGGCAGATCTCGCCGCAGATCCGGCCGCTGCTCGCCTCGGGGGATACGTTCAACGGGGACGGCCTCATGTACGGGATCGGCGAGCATACGACATATCCGGACGCACTGGGGATCCTGTACCGCAGCAGCAGCGGAAAGATGACGCAAAACGCACTGTATATATCGAAAATGGCGGTCACAGATCATGTGACGGAAATTTAAGGAGGGAAAAATGGGGATCGGAAACGGGGTGACGTTGGAGATGGTGGAAAATCTGCTCGACGGCAGCGTGCGGCGGGCAGGGCGCTGCAGGCGGACAGCGCGGCGAGCGCCGACAGGGCGGCAAAGGACGGGCAGGGCAATGTCATCTCTTCGACATATGCGACGAAAACGGAGCTGGCGGCGGCGGGCGGGTTTGATGCGGGCGGTACCTATCCAAACCTGACGGCGGGAGAGGCGGCGCACGCGGAGGAGGCGGATACTGCATCGAGCGCCGCATATGCGTCGAGCGCGGGGAGCGCCGATTCCGCAGCGTACGCAGAGACCGCGGGTAGCGCCGCAACGGCGACAAATGCAGACAACGCGGCCAATGCAGCATACGCCACGAGCGCGGGAAGCGCGGTGAGCGACGGCGTCGGGAACAACATCGCCGCGACCTATGCGACGAAGGCAGAACTTGCCCTTTCCGGCGGCGGTTCCGGAAATTTTGATGCGAACGGCACATATCCTAACCTGACGGCCGGTACGGCACAGAATGTCAGCGCTCTGTATGTGCACTATCTGCACGGCGTCGATACGCGCGGCGGCTCGGGGCAATGCGTGTATTGGAATGCGACCGTCGTATCCGGATCGGCGGCGGCACTCAGTTCTGTCACAGCCGCTTATCTACGCGGCTTGGGATATGCGGAGGGAGAATCCTTCCCGATAAGCGGATATCTCGATCGCGGCGGCAGCGGTTCTAACGGGACTATTATCGGTTTGCGCCTGCTGGCAAACGATTATCTGGCCGTGGAACTGATCGATACGGAGGGAAATTTTGCACAGTTTCCCGTGGCGGCGGCGCTGAGCGTCAGTTCTTCGGGCGAGAACGGGAAGGACATCGTGCGCCGTTTGCAGTAATGTGCATGGAAACGCACAGCAAACATGCAGAGCCGCCCTACAAGGGGCGGCTCTGCATAACAATCGAGGTACTGTTTTTGTCAAGAGAATAAGGAGAGAGGCATTTATAAACGATTTTGAACGATACGGATTCTTTTGAATGTTATTTTCTTAATTCATCTCCTGTTTGAAAAGTATCTATAATTTTATAATTATACTGCAGGTTCATGAATAAGATTCGGCTGTGCAGCGTATGTAAAGGCGAAGATCTCCAGCTTGCGGATGGCTTTGATCACATTGACTTTGCCCGGCTCTTCGAGCGTGAGCGCGTATATCTGGCGTGAAGGGGAACCGTCCGGCAAGCGGCCTTCCGTCCATTGTTCAACTTTCGTCACGTCGATCATGTGGAAGTCTTCCACCGTGAACGTCTTGTCGCAGAAATATTTGTCAATGATCAACAGGATCTTATCGTCCGTAAAATCGTCCTCGATGCTGCCGTTCCAGATGAGCTTTTCTTCGAGGACGGAGTTGTCAATGCGCTCCAGCGTGCCATCCACCAGGTCGTCGATCCATTGCTCTTCCGATTCGATATAAATGTAGTTTTTGCAGAAAATCTCGTAGGCGCTCAGGCCGTCATGCTCGATCAGGACGACCTCTTTTTCGGCAGGGGCGCATCCGCTGAGCAGGAGCATCGCCGCAAAAAGCAGACTGATGATGGTGAAAATAAGTTTCTTTTTCATACTTTACCTCGCTATTTTTAGGTTCTTTTCTATTAAGCTACGGTAATAAATGCATTTGGCCATGCACATTGCGTAAAGGCGAAAATCTCCAGCTTGCGGATGGCTTTGATCACATTGACTTTGCCAGGCTCTTTAAGCGTGAGCGTGTACGTCTGGTTTGTGGGGGAACCGTCCGGCAAGCGGCCTTCTGTCTTTTGTTCAACTTCCGCCACGTCGATCATGTGGAAGTCTTCCACCGTAAACGTCTTGTCACAGAAATATTTGTCGATGGTCAATATGATTTCATTATCCGTAAAATCGTCCTCGATGCTGCCGTGCCAGATGAGCTTTTCTTCAAGGACGGAGTTGTCGATGCGCTGCAGCGTGCCGTCCACCAGGTCGTCGATCCATTGCTCTTCCGATTCGATATAAATGTAGTTCTTGCAGAAGATTTCGTAGGCGCTCAGGCCGTCATGCTCGATCAGGACGACCTCTTTTTCGGCAGGGGCACACCCGGCGAGCAGGAGCATCGCCGCAAAAAGCAGGCCGAAGATCGTAAACAGCTTTCTCTTTTTCATACTTTACCTCACGATTGTTTTTATGAATCGGCCGCGTCTAAGCCGTTGGGAGCGGCGCATTTCGTAAAGGCGAAGATCTCCAGCTTGCGGATGGCTTTGATCACATTGACTTTGCCAGGCTCTTTAAGCGTGAGCGTGTACATCTGGTTTGCGGGGGACCCGTCCGGCAGACGGCCGCCGCCCAGCGATTTGACTTCCGCCACGTCGATCATGTGGAAGTCTTCCACCGTAAACGTCTTATCGCAGAAGTATTTGTCGATGGTCAGTAGGATTTTATCGTCCGTAAACTTATCTTCGATGCTGCCGTTCCAGATGAGTTTTTCTTCGAGGACGGAGTTGTCGATGCGCTGCAGCGTGCCGTCCACCAGGTCGTTGATCCATTGCTCTTCCGATTCGATGTAGATATAATTTTTGCAGAAGATCTCGTAGGCGCTCAGGCCGTCGTACTCGATCAGGACGACCTCTTTTTCGGCAGGGGCGCACCCGGCGAACAGGAGCATCGCCGCAAAAAGCAGACCGAAGATCGTAAACAGCTTTCTCTTTTTCATCATGAACCTCCTTATTTTGTTGACAGAGCCGCATAATTTTTGAAACAAAAAGAGCACAAACAAAGCCGCGGCAGGCTTTATCTGTGCTCACATCTATAGGCGACCCATCGGAGTATACCCCCTTTTTTATTTTCTCATTCTCTAATTTTGAATACGATACCCGCGTCTGTGTCTATCCCTGTGCAATCAATCGATGGATTGTAATTCCATTATAGCATCGTAAATCACCGGTGTCAATCCTTATTCTGAAAAAGAGCAGATGATCATAGGCGTTCGATGGGGCGAAAACAAAAAAGGCCACCCGCCTGCAAGCGGATGGCCTTTTTGTATAGGACGGCGCCCGATCAGTGTTCGAGCGATTTTTCGATATAAGCGGCAATTTCGCCGATGTCCAAACGGATCTGCGCCATGGTGTCGCGGTCGCGCACGGTGACGGTATTATTTTCCAGCGTGTCAAAGTCGATGGTGATGCAGAAGGGAGTGCCGATCTCGTCCTGGCGGCGGTAGCGCTTGCCGATGGAGCCGGCCTCGTCGTACGTGACCATAAACTTTTTGGAGAGCTGTTTGTACACTTCGCGCGCCTTTTCGCCCAGGTTCTTTTGCAGGGGCAGGACGGCCGCCTTGTAGGCGGCGAGGGCGGGATGGAAGTGCATCACGGTGCGCACGTCGCCGTTTTCCAGTTCTTCCTCCTCGTATGCCTCGCACAGCACCGCCAGCATGAGCCGGTCTGCGCCGATGGAATATTCGACGACGTAGGGGATGTAGTGCTCGCCCGTCGTCGGGTCGAGGTAGTTCATGTTCTTGCCCGAGTATTCCTGGTGGCGGGAGAGGTCGTAGTCGGTGCGGTCATGGATACCGTTGAGTTCCGACCAGCCCATCGGGAAGAGGTACTGGATGTCGCAGGCAGACTTGGCATAGTGCGCCAGCTTGTCATGATCCTTAAAGCGCAGGTGCTCCGCTTTGAACCCGAGCCCGAGCAAAAAGTTTTTCGCCTTCTGCTTGTATTCTTCGTAATACTGGAGGTCGGTGCCTTCCTTGCAGAACCACTGGTGTTCCATCTGTTCAAATTCGATGGTGCGGAAGATGAAGTTGCCGGGCGTGATCTCGTTGCGGAACGCCTTGCCGATCTGCGCGATGCCGAAGGGGACTTTGGCGCGCGTCGTGCGCTGCACGTTCAAAAAGTTCACAAATTCGCCCTGTGCCGTTTCCGGGCGCAGGTAGATCTTGTTCTGGCTCTCGTCGGTCACGCCGCGGGAGGTCTCGAACATGAGGTTAAAGGTGCGGATGGGCGTCCAGTTGTGCTTGCCGCAGTTGGGGCAGCAGACCTTGTGCTCTTCGATGTACGCCTCCATCTCCTCGTTGGTCATCGTGTCGGGATTGACTTTGCCCTTGGAGTGCGCCTCAATGAGGTTATCTGCGCGGAAGCGAGCCTTGCACTCCTTGCAGTCCATCTTCGGGTCGGTAAAGGAGGCGGTGTGGCCGCTCGCTTCCCACACGCGCGAGTTCATCAGGATGGCGGCGTCAACGCCGTAGGAGTTGTCGCTCTCCTGCACGAACTTTTTCCACCAGGCGCGCTTGATGTTGTTTTTGATCTCCACGCCGACGGGGCCGTAGTCCCAGGTGTTCCCCATGCCGCCGTAGATCTCGCTGCCGGGGAAGATGATGCCGCGCGTCTTGCAAAGGTTGACGATCTTGTCCATCGTCACCGCATGTTTGTCTGCCATAGCGTAACTCTCCGAAAAATACAAAATTATCCTATCTATTTTACTTTTTTATGGCGGTAAAGTCAAATCTTTTGGCCGTTTGTGCCTATATTTTCAGTTTTTTGAAGGTGAGGGGCGCCAGCGTCATCGCCGCGAGCAGCGTCGCAAAATATGTGCAGAACGAAGACCAATTCCCTTCCGGCAGAGCAAAGTGCAGGATGAGATAGGGGATCGCCGCGATACAGACGGTAATCAGCAGCCGGAAAAGGCGGTGCAGCCACTTTTTCGTGTCCTCAAAGCGGATGAATTTGTCCTCGATGAGCAGGCCGATGGCCGTTGCAAGCGTCATCGCCGAGATCTCGAACATGGACGTCGTGCCGATTCGTTCCCAAAAGAGAAGGGGCAGCGTGCAGACCGCAATGCCGAGGTAGATGTACAGCCGCGCGCCCCGCCATTTGGTATAGATCAGCTGCCACAGCGCGGCGCAGCCCGCCCCGATCAGCAGCCCGCACAGCACGTCCGTCGGGTAATGCACGCCGAAGTACAGCCGCGAGAGCATGACCAAAAGGACGAATACGGCGCACAGAACGGAGGGGAGGGCCCGCCGCAGATACAGCGCGACCGTGCCGAAAAAGCCGCTCGTAGCCGTCGCATGTCCGCTGGGGAAGCTCATGTCCGCGTCGAGGTCGACGGTGGAAACAAAGGGATTGTCGATGTCCACCCGCGTCACGTCCCCGGCGACATAGGGGCGGAGGCGCTGCACGCCGCTCTTGACGGCGGTCGTGATGCAGGAGGCGGAGAGCACCGTGACCAGCGCCTGTTCGCCCAGCCGTTTGGAAAAACAGAGGTAGATGACGGCGATGATCGCCGCGATGATCAGTTCTTCGCCGAGGGCGGTGAAGACGGAAAAAAAGATGTCGAAAAAGGGACAGCGGATGTGTTCCAGCGCCCGCAGAATGGCAGCGTCCATGTTGGCTCCTTTCGGATGGATCCGGATGAAAAAATTATAGCATAAAATGCGGCGGCGAGCCAGCGTTTTTTTGCCATTGCCCGTTTTTTGTGCTATAATGTGCGTATGTTATCCGTTTTATTGAAAGAACAGCCGGGTTTTCGGTTTTATTTTGTCCTGTCGGACGGATCCTGCAGCTACGGCGGCGGGCTGCGTGGGGACGGAGAGCTGTATTGCGATCCCGCCTGTCCGCAGAAGGAGCTGATGCTGCGCACGCTGATCAATAAGTGCTTGAACGAATGGATCCCGCTCGTCACGGCGCGGGATGAGTGGGGAGTAGACCTCGCGCGGTTCGGCTTTGTGCGAGAGGGGGATCTGTTCCGTTCTTCCTGGCAGGATCTGCGCCTGCCGCACGACTGCGGGAACGGATGAGCGGAGACGAAGGCATCGGCCGGATGCAGGGAGAACTTTTCGCGCGCGCTTGCAATGTGCGCCGATTTATGGTACAATAGATAAAATCGAACGCTGCGAGGAGACAGACATGCTGAGTGATATCGAGATCGCTAAGAACTGCAAAATGAAGGATATCGGCGAAGTCGCCGCCAAGCTGGGGCTTGCGGAGGCGGACATCGAACGGTACGGCAAGTATAAGGCGAAGCTGTCCGTCGACTGCACCAAACGCCGCGGCAAGCTCGTGTTGGTGACGGCCATCAATCCCACCGCTTCCGGCGAGGGGAAGACGACCGTTTCCATCGGTTTGGCAGACGGCATGGCGCGCCTCGGCAAACAGGTCTGCCTCGCCCTGCGCGAGCCTTCGCTCGGGCCGGTGTTCGGCATCAAGGGGGGCGCCGCGGGCGGCGGTTACGCGCAGGTGGTGCCTATGGAGGACATTAATCTGCACTTTACCGGTGACCTGCACGCCATCACGGCGGCGAACAATCTGCTCTGCGCCGTGCTCGACAATCACATCTTCCGCGGAAACGCGCTGGATATCGATCCGGAAAAGATCTATTTCCGCCGCTGTCTGGACATGAACGACCGCGCCCTGCGCAACGTCACCGTCGGGCAGAAGGGGGAGGGCTTCGAGCGGGAAGAGCACTTCGAGATCACGGCTGCCTGCGAGGTCATGGCGATCTTGTGCCTCGCGACCTCCATCGCCGACCTCAAGCGCCGGTTGGGCAACATCATCGTCGGCGAAAACCGCAGGGGCGAATACGTCTATGCGCGCGATCTGCACGTCGAGGGGGCGATGTGCGCCCTCTTGAAGGATGCGATCAAGCCCAATCTCGTGCAGACGCTGGAGGGAACGCCCGCCATCGTGCACGGCGGCCCCTTTGCCAACATCGCGCACGGGTGCAACAGCATCCTCGCGACGTATACGGCGCTTTCCCTCGCCGACTGGGTCGTCACCGAGGCCGGATTCGGCGCCGATCTGGGCGCGGAAAAATTCCTCGATACCAAGTGCCGCGTCGCGGGCATCCAGCCGGACTGCGTCGTCGTCGTGGCGACGGTCAAGGCGCTCAAACTGCACGGCGGGGCGGACAAGGCGGACCTCGCGCAGGAGGACGTCGCCGCGCTCGAGCGCGGGCTGCCCAACCTGTATAAACATATCGAAAATATCCGCGGCGTCTATAATAAGCCCGTCGTCGTCGCGATGAACCGCTTTGCGAGCGACACTCCCGCGGAGATCGAGGCCGTCATGCGCGGCGTCGAGCGCGCGGGCGCAAAAGCCGTGTTCACGGACGTGTTCTTAAAGGGCGGCGCAGGCGGCGAGGAGCTGGCCGAGGCCGTCTGTGCGGCGGCACAGGAGGCCAGGCCGCTGCATTATTCGTATGATCTCAACGACCCCATCGAAAAGAAGATCGGGGATATCGTCAAAAATGTGTACGGCGGCGCGGGGGTCGAATTTTCGGACATCGCCAAAGAGAAGATCGCCGAGGCAGAGGCGCGCGGCTACGGCAGGCTGCCCGTCATCATCGCCAAAACGCAGTACTCCCTCTCGGACGACGCCAAGCTGCTCGCGCGGCCGGAGGGCTTTACCCTGCATGTGCGGGACATCATCGTCAAGGGCGGCGCCGAATTCGTCGTCGCGGTCGCGGGGAACATCATGCTCATGCCCGGCCTGGGCGCGCACCCTGCCGCCGAGCACATCGACGTCGATGAAAACGGCGAGATCGTCGGGCTGTCCTGACCCGGCCGAACGCCTCCCCCTTTGAAAAATCCCTCTTACGGAGTCAATCTATATGCCAGACATCAAGACCGAGTTGCCCGAGGCAACCAATTTTATCGAACAGATCATCAACGAGGATATCGCCGCGGGAAAGCTGCGCCCCGAACAGGTGCAGACGCGCTTCCCGCCCGAACCCAACGGCTATCTGCATATCGGGCACGCCAAGAGTATGTTCGTCAACTTCGGCACTGCCCTCAAATACGGCGGCAAGTGCAACCTCTTTTTTGACGACACCAACCCTTCCAAGGAGAAGACGGAATTTGTCGACGCCATCCGCGCGGATATCCGCTGGCTGGGCTACGACTGGGCGCGCGAATGCTACGCTTCCGATTTCTTCGATACGATTTACGAATACGCGGTCCGCCTCATCAAGGAGGGCAAGGCGTTCGTGTGCGACCTTTCCGCCGAGGAGATCAAAAACACCCGCGGAACGCTGACCGAACCGGGAACCGAAAGCCCGTACCGCAACCGCACGCCGGAAGAAAACCTCCGTCTGTTCGAGGAAATGAAGGCGGGGAAATACAAGGACGGGGAAAAGTGCCTGCGCGCAAAGATCGACATGGCTTCCCCCAATGTCAACATGCGCGATCCCGTCATCTATCGTATTTTGCACGCGACGCATCACCGTACGGGCGACAAGTGGTGCATCTACCCGATGTACGACTATGCGCACCCCATCTGCGACTATCTGCAGGGAGTCACGCACTCTCTCTGCACGCTCGAGTTTGAAGATCACCGCCCCCTGTACGACTGGGTCGGCATCTCGCTCGGCTTTGATCCCAAGCCCCGCCAGATCGAGTTTGCGCGCCTGAACATCACCAATACCGTGATGAGCAAGCGCTATCTCAAAAAGTTGGTGGAGGAGGGCAAAGTGCGCGGCTGGGACGACCCGCGCATGCCCACTCTTTCCGGCCTGCGCAACCGCGGCATCCCCGCGGCCGCCGTGCGCGACTTCTGCTCCCGCATCGGCGTCGCAAAGGCGCAGTCTGAATGCGAATATTCTTACTTTGAGGCGTGCGTGCGCGAATATCTCAACGCGCATGCCGAGCGCGCCATGGCGGTGCTCGATCCCGTCAAAGTCACCATCACCGATTACGAGGGGGAGGAGATGCTGGATTTCGATGTCAACCCGACGGATGAAAGTGCCGGCAGGCGCAAGGTCAGGTTCGGCAAGCATCTCTATATCGATGGTTCCGATTTTTCCCTCGATCCCCCTCCCAAATATTTCCGCCTCAAACCGGACGGCTATGTCCGCCTGAAAAATGCGTATATCATCCGCTGCGACAAAGTGGTGCAGAATGAAGACGGCGAGGTCGAAGAGGTGCTGTGTTCGTATGTGCCCGAAAGCCACAGCGGCCACGATACGAGCGGCATCAAGGTCAAGGGCGTCATTCAGTGGGTGAACGCCGACGACTGCGCCGAGGCCGAGGTGCGCCGCTACGAGAGCCTGCTGCGCGATGCCGAATATGCCGGGCAGGATTTTTCCGAGCGCATGAATCCGGACAGCGAAAAGATCGTCGCGGCCAAGGCGGAACCTTACCTCGCGCAGGCAGAGGAGGGGATGGCCTTCCAGCTGCTGCGCACCGGGTATTTCAAAAAATGTACGGAGGGGGGCAAGCTCGTCCTCTCCGAGATCGTATCTTTGAAGGATAATTTCAACAAACCGCGCACGTAAGTCTTTGCAGCGCCAAGGCGGTGCGAAAAGGGCGCCGCCGGCAGATCCGCTCAAATTTTCGTTCGGCGCTTGACAATTTGCCGCGCGGCGGGTATAATGATCAGACAAACGGAGGAAAAGGCGGGAGGTGATGGCTTATCGCATCCAAGATCTGTAAACATTGCGGCATTGCCGTTGAGGAAAGTGCGCTGCGCTGCCCGCACTGCGGGGAAATGGCGGACGGCGATATGGGCGATCTGCTCGCGCGGATGCAGGAATCGGTCACGCGCTGCCGGGATGAACTGTCCGCGCCGCATGAGGTGGCCGTTGCGGCCGAAACGCGCGAGCGGGCCGCTCTCCAGTCCGAGATCGAACAGCTGCGCGGCGAGGTACACATGCTGCAGGGCGAGGTGGAGCGCCTGCGTTCGGAGCAGCAAGCTCTCACACTGCATACGGCGCATGTGCAGCCGGTCGTCTATACACAGCCGTACGAGGCGGAAGGCCCCGTCCGCTACCGGCCCTTTTTCCGCCGCGCCGTCGCGCCCCGCAAAAGGGGACGCAGCCGCAACCGCATCGTCATCGCATCCTTTTCGCTGGCATTGCTTGCTTTGAGCATCGTCTGCTTCTTTTTGCCCTGGGTAAACGGCGATTTTGCGTTTACGGGTTGGGGCGCTTTGACTTATCTGTTCGGTTCCTCTGCGGGCCCGGGTACGGCGTATTCGATCTATCTGAGCCAAGTTGTGGGCATGCGCGTCTTTTCGGCAAACGAGACGGTCTCGAACCTCTGCCGGGCCATCTGTTCCAACCTGCTCCTATACGGAACGCCGCTGTATGCGGCTTCCCTGCTGCTCGGCCTGCCGCTGGCGGCGAGCGTGCCCGGCCGCGTGCGCATCGCGTCGTGGCATCGCTTTTTTGCGTGGCTGTCCTTTGCTTCGGCGGCGCTGCTGTTCGCGATGATCAGCTGGGCGAGCGGGTTTGAAGGGGTGTCTGTATGGTTTTTGGCAGGAGGCATCGCGGATTTCGTGCGCGGCGTTTTGCTCATATTCTACCGCGGCAAGTGGGATTACTGGGGCGGACTTCATAATTAAAGATTTGTGCTCTTCGGCGGCGCGCAACGCATGTTGCGCGCCGCCTTTTCCTGTACGCGAATCTTTTAAAAAGGTAAAAAAGGTTGCATAATTGCCGTGCACGGCGGGCATAATAGGAGGCGTAAGGAGGATCTTGCGATGCAGTTTCATCAGACGAAAACGTTCACCAACCTTGCCCGTTCGTTTGCGGGGGAGAGCCAAGCGGGAATGCGTTACCAGTTGATCGCCAAGCTTGCGACGGCAGAAGAATATCCGGTACTGGCCGATATCGTCCGCACGATCGCGAAGAACGAGACCTACCATGCGAAGAGTTTTTTCGATATGCTCATTCAAAAGGCCGGCAGTTGCGATAACATTCCGCTGGATGCGGGGTATCCCTTCCGCTTCGGCACGCTGACAGAAAATTTTGCCTTTGCCGCCGAAGACGAGCGCGCGGAGTTCGAGGAGGTATACCCATCTTTTGCCAAACAGGCGCGGGAAGAGGGCTTTGAAGATGCCGCCGCGCTGTTCGAAAGGGTCGCTTCCGTAGAACGGGAGCACGAGATCATATTCCGTTTCCTGCACAAGTCGCTCAAGGACGGCACGCTGTATAAGCGGGATAAGCCCACTCTGTGGATCTGCAGCGAATGCGGTTACCGTGCGACGACGCGCGAGGCGTGGAAGGTGTGCCCGCTTTGCAAGGCGAAGCAGGGATTCGTCGAGATCCCTTTACCCTTTGATCAATAACTATAAGGAGAAAAGAAAATGAGAAACAGCAAAGAACAGAACGAACAGAACAAGAGTGCACAGTCTGCGCAGAACAAATCGGCGCAAAACAAAGCTGCACAGGGCAAGTCGGCACAGGGGAGCACACAGAACAAGAGCACCTCTTTCGCGCAGTCTTCCCGCAGCAGCCGCGCCGCGCAGAACAAGGGGACCAAGTCGTGCAAGTAAAGGGAGGAAAGAAGCGCCCGGTAAGCCCCATGCGCTCTCCCTTTGATGAGAACGGCAGTTACACGGGTACCCCGCAGGATGGCGGAAAGCCCGTGCAGGATGCCGACGATCTGTAAGCGAGAGCCTTCCGTTCAGTTCGGGCGGGAGGAGAATAACGGCGCGGCGCCTTGCGGGCGGCCGCGCCGCTCTTTTTTCTCTCAGCGATCGTGCCGCAGGCGCAGTCATAGAGACTTGCCGGGATATGCGGAAACGGCGCGAGATTTTTCGACATTTTTGCGTAAAGAATCGGAAATCGCGTTGACGCGCGCGCCGTTTGATGGTAAAATAGAGAGAGGAGGGTTGCTATGAAGATCGGAATTTTGACCAGCGGCGGGGATTGCGCCGGGCTCAATGCCGTCATGCGGGCGATTGGCCTGTATGTCTACCGCAATATCAAAAATGCGGAGATCGTCGGTTTTCAGAACGGCTATGTCGGGTTGATCCGCGGCGAATGCGTACCGCTACGCCGGGAGGATTTTGAGGGACTGCTCGATGTGGGCGGTACGGTACTCGGCACCAACCGCACCCCGTTCAAGCAGATGACCGTTCCTGAAGAGGACGGCGCCACCCGCTTGGACAAGATGTGCGCTAACTATAAAAAATTGGGATTGGACTGCCTGTTCACGCTGGGCGGAGCCGGCACTCACCGCACCGCGGCGCTGCTGTGCGCGGAGGGATGCAACGTCATCGGCCTCCCCAAGACCATCGATAACGACATTTACGGGACGGATTTTACGTTCGGTTTTCATACGGCGGTGGATGTCGCCTCCGAGGCGATCGAGCGCGTCCGCACCACGGCGGACAGCCACGGCCGGACCATCCTCGTCGAGGTGATGGGCAACAAGGCGGGCTGGCTGACCCTGTACGCGGGCATGGCGGGCGGCGCCGACGCCATCCTCTTGCCGGAGATCCCGTTCAATATCGATAAAGTGTGCGAGTGCGTGCAGAACACATACCGGTCCGGCAAGCGCAGCTGTATCATCGCCGTTGCGGAAGGCGCCGTCGTGGATGTGGAGGCGCCCTTTAAGAAGAGGGAGCGCGCCTTCGTGCGGGTAGACCGCGGCGAGGCGACCGTCACCGCGCACCTCGCGGAAGTGATCGGCGAGCGGACCGGCTACGAGACCCGCTCGACCGTGCTCGGCTATATCCAGCGCGGCGGCAATCCCTCTGCTTACGACAAAGTGTTCTGTACCCGCTTGGGAAGCTATGCGGGCAGATTGGCGGCGGAGGGGCGATTCGGCGTGACCGTCGCTCTATGCGGCAGCTCCATCACCTTCAACGCCTTGGCGGACATCGCCGGCCGCTATAAATTGGTCGATCCCGCTTCGGAGATCGTCGCCGCGGCGGAAGGCATCGGCATTTGTCTCGGCCGCTGAGGCCGTCCGGTTTTCGGCAAATATTTCGGGAGGCACGCCTCCCGCCTGAGGACATCGTAATGAAATATTCTGTGATCGATATCAGTTCCAGCAGCATCTCGATGATCGTGGCGGATATGAATGACCGCATCACCGAGATCATCTTCCGCGACCGCGCCAGCCTGACGCTGCTGCATTATCTGGACGGGCACGACCTGTCGCAGCGCGGCATCGACAAATTGGTCGAGGCGGTCTCCGTCATGAAAGACAAGTGTGTCAGCCTCGGGGTGGACGTCGTCTATCTCATCTCCACGGCGGCCCTGCGCGCGGTGGGCAATTTCGAGGAGATCGGCGCGGCCATCCTCAACCGCACGGGCCTGCCCGTCAATGCGGTGGACGGCCAGACAGAGGCCTATTGCGACTTTATCGCCAACCGCTTTTATAACGCCTATGAGAGCGCCGTCTTGCTCGATATCGGCGGGGCGAGCGTCGAGATCTGCGATCTCTCCGCGGATGACCGCTCGGGCATGCAAAGCATCGATTTCGGGATCCTGACTTTGCACAATAAATTTGTGGAAAAGATCCAGCCGGATGCGGAGGAAGCCAAGCGCATCAAAAAATATGTGGCTCGCAAGCTGGACAAGGCCAACGTACCGGGGGAGGGCCGGTTTGCCACCGTCGTCATGGTGGGGGCGGCGGCGCTCGCGCTGTATGACCTGTATGCCGAATATACGGATGCCTCCATTGAAAACGGCGAGCGCAGCATGCAGTATAAAAAGTTCAAAAAGCTGGTCGAACACCTGTTGACCGGCCGCGACCGCTCTAAACTCATTTTGGACGTTGCGCCCGAAAAATTGTATTCGGTCGGCATTGCGGCGGTCATCGCCAAGGCAGTGTTCCGGCGTTTCGGCGCAAAAGAGCTGCTCGTGAGCGACCGCGGCGTCAAGGAAGGGTACTTGCAGCTGGTGACCGAGGGCAAGGCGAGCGCCTCTTACTACGATTTTGCAAAGGAAGAGGCGGTCATTCTCCCTACCAAAGAAGCGGAAGGCCTGCCGGAAAAAGGTGCGGACAAGGGCGTCTCTTCGAAGGGGCAGGCTGCCGTTCAGGCGGCCAAAAAGCTTTCAGCAAAGAGCGGGGGAGATGCTGCGAAGCGGCGGGGAAGGCCGCCCAAAGAGGGAAAAGATGCCGCCAAGCGGCGCGGCAGACCACCGAAAAAGGGAAAAGAAAAAGTTGAAAAGAGTGCGGAAAACACGGCGGCAAACAAGGAGAGTACGCAAGAGTGAAACAGCAGACATCTTTAGAGAAGGCAAAAAAGCGCTTTATGCGCGGTATTTACGTCAATCGGGAGTATTCCTGGCTGCTCTTTAACAAGCGGGTGCTCGATCAGGCAACGGATCTGACCAACCCGCTGCTCGAGCGGTGCAAGTTTTTGTCTATCTTCGCCTCCAATCTGGACGAATTTTTCATGGTGCGCGTGGGCAGCCTCTATAACGAGAGCCTGACCGACCCCAACGTAAAGGAGAATAAGACGGGCCTGACCCCTGCCAAGCAGCTGGAGGGGATCATGCCCGTCGTGCGGCGGCATTATCAGAACCGCATCTCCGCGTACATAAAGCTGCGCGGCGAGCTGAACAAGGCGGGCGTGCGCATCCTCAAAGCGTCCGAACTGACTCCCCGCCAAAGCGAGGAGTGCAAGAGCTATTTCCTCGCGCACGTGCTGCCGCTGCTCTCCATGATGGTCCTGGATGCCAAGCATCCGATGATGCAGTTTGAAAACCGCAAGCACTACATGATCTACGACCTCGAGCGCGAGGGGAGGCGGATGATCGGCGTGATGTATCTCAATCCCGCCGCAGACCGCCTGTACCGCATCGGCTACGGCAAAAAGGTCAAGTTGGTGCCCGTCGAAGAGATGCTCAAGGCGTTCGGCCACCTCGGCTTCATGGGCTATACGGTGCGAGGGCGCATGCTCATGCGCGTCACCCGCAATGCGGATGTCGATACCCGCGTGGACGACAACGACGTGGAGCACGACTTTTCTGAATTTATGAAGAAAAAGATCGAGTCGCGCGCGCGGATGGGGGTGGTGCGCCTCGAAGTGGACGACGAAAACTCGCCGCTCAAAGATTTTGTGCTGCGCCTGCTCAAGCTGGATCCTTCTTATTGCTTCGAGGATCCGCACTTTTTCGATTATAAATTTATGTTTTCGCTGGGCAATTACTTCCCGCCGGAAGAGGCTGCGCAGCTGCGCTATCCTCCCTTTAAGGGAGCGATCGATGGGGAGATCGCCGATGCGCCCTCTCTGATCGATTACATCGGGCAGAAAAATATTTTTCTGTCTTACCCGTATGACAGCATGACGCCCGTCGTCGACCTGCTCGACGAGTGCGCCAAGGACAAGCGCGTGCTCTCCATCAAGATCACCATCTATCGTCTCGCCAACCATTCGCGCATCGTCGATGCCCTCTGCCGCGCCTGCGAGCGTGGCAAGCAGGTCACCGTCGTCATCGAGCTGATGGCGCGCTTCGACGAAGAGAACAACATGCACTTTGCGAGCAAGCTGCAGGAGGCGGGCTGTACCATCATATACGGAATGGAGAACTACAAGGTTCATTCCAAAATTATCTCCATCGTCCTCAAAGAAGGGGAGGACATCCGCTACATTACCCACCTCGGCACGGGCAATTACAACGAGTCCACGTCCAAGCAGTATACCGACCTGAACGTCATCACGGCAGATACCGAGATCGGCGAGGATGCGGTCGCATTTTTCCGTAATATCGCAATCTGTAATACGGATTTTCACTATAAAAAGCTGCTCGTCGCGCCGGAAACGCTCAAGCCCGGCATCATTTCCCTCATCGATCGGGAGATCGAAAAGGCGAAGAGCGGCGGGGAGGGGAAGATCCTTGCCAAGATGAACAGCCTGACCGACAAACCGATCATCGATAAGTTGGTCGAGGCGAGCCAGGCGGGCGTACAGATCCAGCTGATCGTGCGCGGCATCTGCTGCCTGCTGCCCGGCGTGCCCGGAAAAACGGAGAATATCCGCGTCATTTCCATAGTCGGCCGCTTCCTCGAGCACTCGCGCGTGTATTGTTTCGGCGGGGAGGAGGACCGCATCCTGTACATCTCCAGTGCGGATCTCATGACCCGCAATACCGATAAGCGCGTCGAGATCGCCGCCCCTGTCCTCGATAAGGAGATCGAGCGCAAGATCTACGACTTTTTGCAGACGATGCTCGCCGATAACGTCAAGGCGCGCAAACTGTGCCCGGACGGAAAGTACCGCCCCGTCGAGACGCTCGGCCCCGCGCTGGATGCGCAGAATTCCTTTATCAAGGCCTGAACGGCGCAAAAGAGGAGCATGCGCCGAAAGGAACACGGATTTGTGAAAAAATTTGTTAAATTTTGTCGGCTTGTTGACAAATAAACCGGGGCAGAGTATAATATAGATAACTTCGCGCGGCAAAACCGCAGCAAAACAGGAGGTTTCTTATTATGGCAAAGAGCGGTAAGGGGTATTTGAACCTCGGGCTGATTTGGCTCATCAATGTGATTCTCGCGATCATCCCTGTCACGAGCTGGCTCTTAGGCGGGATTACCCGTATCATGCGCGGACACTGGATCATGGGGTTGTTGCAGCTGTTGTTTATCGGTGAAATCGTCTTTTGGATCGTCGACATGGTCACGGTCATCATCTCCGGAGATCTGCGCGTCTTTGCGTAAGCGTTTGCCGGGCGCGAAGTTTGCCGAAAATATTTGACAAATTTCCGCCGAACGCATATAATTAAATCGTCAGATCCGAACGGGCGCCGTGGGTAAGACAAATTACTCGCGGCGCTTTTGTATAGCGGCGCCGGCCCGGCGGAAGGGGCAGTCTTATGAACGGAAAGCAGAAAGGAGAAAGCGAATCGAAATGAAAGTCCCCGAAATGTTCGGCGAGAACGTCTTCAATATGCAGGTCATGCAGGAGCGTCTGCCGAAGGAAGTGTTCAAGTCGCTCAAAAAGACGATCGACGAGGATCGTCCGCTGGATGCGGGCGTGGCGGCGGTCGTCGCCAACGCAATGAAAGATTGGGCCGTCGAAAAGGGCGCCACGCACTTTACCCACTGGTTCCAGCCCATGACCGGCGTCACGGCGGAAAAGCACGACAGCTTCATTACCCCCGTCGGTGGCGGCAAAGTCATCATGGAGTTTTCGGGCAAGGAGCTGGTCGTCGGAGAGACGGACGCCTCCTCCTTCCCCAGCGGGGGCGTGCGAGCCATCTTTGAAGCGCGCGGCTATACCGCCTGGGATCCGACTTCTTACGCCTTTATTAAGGACGGTACGCTGTGCATCCCCACCGTTTTCCTCTCGTACAGCGGCGAAGTGCTGGATAAAAAGACGCCGCTCTTAAAGAGCATGCGCGCCCTCAACCGCGAGGCCCTGCGCATCCTGCGCCTGTTCGGCAATATGTCCGTCAAGCGCGTGTATCCCACCGTCGGCGCGGAGCAGGAGTATTTTCTCATCGACCGCAAGATGTACGACGCGCGCAAGGACCTCGTCTTTTCCGGCCGCACCCTCTTTGGGGCAAAGCCGCCGAAGGGACAGGAGCTGGAGGATCATTACTTCGGGCCCATCAAGTCGCGCGTGGTCGCATTTATGCAGGATCTCGATCAGGAATTGTGGAAACTCGGCATCCTCGCCAAGACCCGCCACAACGAGGTCGCGCCCGGCCAGCATGAATTGGCGCCCATCTTCACCATCACCAACGTCGCTTCCGACCAGAATCAGCTGATGATGGAGACGATGAAAAAGGTCGCCGGTAAACACGGGCTGTACTGTCTGCTGCACGAAAAGCCGTTTGCGGGAGTCAACGGCTCGGGCAAGCACAACAACTGGTCGATGAGCACGGATACGGGCCTGAACCTGCTCGATCCCGGCACGACCCCCGCCGAAAACGGCCAGTTTATGCTCTTCCTCGCCGCCGTCGTACAGGCGGTGGACAACTACCAAGATCTGCTGCGCCTGACCGTGGCGAGCGCGGGCAACGATCACCGCCTGGGCGCGAACGAGGCGCCTCCCGCCATCGTGTCGGTGTACCTCGGCGAGGAGCTGGAGGCAGTCATCGAGGCGCTGGAAAACGACCGCAAGTACGAGAGCAGGGGCCGCCAGGTCATGCAGCTGGGGGTAGATACTCTCCCCGAACTGCCCAAGGACACCACCGACCGCAACCGCACTTCTCCGTTTGCCTTTACAGGCAATAAATTCGAGTTCCGCATGCTGGGGGCGACATTCTCCATCGCGGGGCCGAACATCATCATCAACACGATCGTCGCGGACACGCTGCGCCAGTTTGCGGATGAACTGGAAAAGGCGAGCGATTTTACGGGGGCGCTGCACGACTTGGTCGCGCGCACTTTCCGCGAGCACGGCCGCATTTTGTTCAACGGCAACAATTATTCGGAGGAATGGGCGGAGGAAGCCGAGCGGCGCGGGCTTTTGAACCTGCGCACCTGTGCCGATGCGCTGCCCCGCTTTGCCGACAAGAAGAATATCGAGCTGTTCGAGCGCATGGGCGTGTTTACGGCGCGCGAGGTGCATTCGCGCATGGAGATCATGCTGGAAAATTACTCCAAGGTTCTCACGATCGAGGGCCTCACCATGATCGAGATGGCCAAAAAGGATATCTATCCCGCCGTCAATGCCTATCTGTCCGATCTCTGCGCGGCGGCATACCGCAAGGCGGAGATGGGGGCGCCCGTCAACGCGGATAAAGCGGCGATCGCCCGCCTTTCGGAGGACAACGAGGGGCTGTACTTTGCGGCGGAAGAGGTGGAAAAGCTGCTCGCCGCGGCAAAGGAAGCGGGCGACGCGGAACAGACGGCGCGCTTCTTTGCGGACAACGTCATCCCCGCCATGCAGAAGCTGCGCGCCTTTGCGGACGATATGGAGCAGAACACCTCCAAAAAGTATTGGCCCTTCCCGACCTACGGGGATATTTTGTTCAGCGTGTAGGGGGATTCGCAAAAAAATGCGCCGTCAGACCGGCGCATTTTTTGTATAACGACCCCCCCCCCCCCCCCCGCGATAGTCGCGGGGTTCAGAGAAGGCTAAGCCGAAGAACAAAAAACGAGCAAAAGAAAAAGCGATAAGAAAAAAGGCAAAAAGAGAAGAAAAAG
>CAJFTM010000012.1 GCA_904419945.1 uncultured Clostridia bacterium | reverse complement strand
GGTGTGCCCATAAAATGCCGCCCCGAGGAAAAACCCCGCGGTCAGCGCTTGCGCGTGCCCGCGGGGTTGTCTTTTACTCACGGAAAAAAGTTTTAACAGCTTAAAACTTTTTTCGTGAACTTACTTTGTCATCCCTTCCTGCACGGCGACTGCGCAAGCGACGGCCCAAAGTTGGACCATGTCGCTTGCGCGCAAAAACGGGCCCCCTTGCGGGAACCCGTTTCTGCTTTCAATTTTTTCGCAAAAGCCAAAATTACACTTTTGGCTTTTGCCCTATGCGCCGCGTGGGCGGCGAACGGGGAAAGGTGAAGGGGCGGCATTTATGGGTTCGCAAAAGCCAAAATTACACTTTTGGCTTTTGCCCTATGCGCCGCGTGGGCGGCGAACGGGGAAAGGTGAAGGGGCGGCATTTATGGGTGGTGTGCCCTGAAAAATGCCGCCCCGAGGAAAACCCCCGCGGTCAGCGCTTGCGCGTGCCCGCGGGGTTGTCTTTTACTCACGGAAAAAAGTTTTAACAGCTTAAAACTTTTTTCGTGAACTTACTTTGTCATACCTTCCTGTACGGCGACTGCGCAAGCGACGGCCCAAAGTGGACCATGTCGCTTGCGCTAAAAAACGGGCTCCCTGTCGGGAACCCGTTTTCAATTTCATATAAACCAACTTACTTGGTCATACCTTCCTGCACAGCCACTGCGCAAGCGACGGTCCAAAAAGGACCATGTCGCTTGCGCTAAAAAAACGGGCTCCCTGTCGGGAACCCGTTTTCAATTTCATATAAACCAACTTACTTGGTCATACCTTCCTGCACAGCGACTGCGCAAGCGACGGTCATGCCGACCATCGGGTTGTTGCCGGCGCCGATCAGCCCCATCATCTCGACGTGTGCAGGGACGGACGAGGAGCCCGCAAACTGCGCATCCGAGTGCATACGGCCCATCGTGTCCGTCATGCCGTAGCTGGCAGGGCCTGCCGCCATGTTGTCCGGGTGCAGGGTACGGCCCGTGCCGCCGCCGGATGCCACGGAGAAGTACTTCTTGCCGTTGTCCCAAGCCCATTTCTTATAGGTGCCCGCGACGGGGTGCTGGAAGCGGGTCGGGTTGGTCGAGTTGCCGGTGATGGAGACGTCAACGTTCTCCTTGATCATGATCGCGACGCCCTCGTTCACGTCGTCCGCGCCGTAGCACTTGACTTTCGCGCGCTCGCCGGTGGAGTAGGGGGTCTCTTTCACGACGGTCAGTTCGCCGGTATAGTAATCGTACTTGGTCTGCACATAGGTGAAGCCGTTGATGCGGGAGATGATGTACGCCGCATCCTTGCCGAGGCCGTTGAGGATGACGCGCAGCGGCTCTTTGCGGACCTTGTTCGCATTCTTCGCAATGCCGATCGCGCCCTCTGCGGCCGCAAAGGATTCGTGGCCGGCGAGGAAGCAGAAGCACTTGGTCTCGTCACGCAGCAGCATGGCCGCGAGGTTGCCGTGGCCGAGGCCGACTTTGCGCTGATCGGCGACGGAGCCGGGGATGCAGAACGCCTGCAAGCCTTCGCCGATGGCTTCCGCCGCGTCCGCAGCCTTCGTGCATCCCTTCTGGATGGCGATGGCGGAACCGAGGGTATACGCCCAGCCGGCGTTTTCAAAGGCGATGGGCTGTACGCCCTTCACGATGTCGTATGCGTCGAAGCCCTTCTCGTTGCAGATGCGCTTCGCGTCTTCAAAATCTTTGATGCCGTACTTGTCCATGACGGGACGGATCTGGCCAATTCTTCTTTCGTAACCTTCAAACGTGATGCTCATAGCTCGCTACCTCCTTACTGTTTGCGGGGGTCGATGTACTTGACCGCCCCGTCTGCTTCGGTGAATCTGCCGTAGTGGCCGGTCGCCTTCTGCAGCGCTTCGTTGGCGTCCATGCCGCCCTTCACGAAGTCCATCATCTTGCCGAAGTTGACGAACTCATAGCCGATCACTTCGTTGTTCGCATCCAGTGCCATTCTCTTGACGTAGCCGTCCGTCAATTCGAGGTAACGCACGCCCTTGGCGGCAGTGGAATACATGGTGCCGATCTGCGAGCGGGTGCCTTTGCCGAGGTCTTCGAGGCCGGCACCGATCACCAGGCCGTCGTCGGAGAAGGCAGACTGGCTGCGGCCGTACACGATCTGCAGGAACAGCTCGCGCATCGCCGTATTGATCGCGTCGCACACGAGGTCGGTGTTGAGCGCTTCGAGGATGGTCTTTTTCGGCAGGATCTCCGCAGCCATGGCGGCCGAGTGGGTCATGCCCGAGCAGCCCAGCGTTTCGACGAGCGCTTCCTGGATGACGCCCTCCTTGATGTTGAGCGTCAGTTTGCAGGCGCCCTGCTGCGGCGCACACCAGCCGACGCCGTGCGTGAGGCCGGAAATGTCTTTGATCTCCTTTGCCTGTACCCATTTTCCTTCTTCGGGGATGGGCGCGGGGCCGTGGTAGGGGCCCTTGGTTACGCAGATCATCTCTTCAACTTCGCGTGAATAGTGCATACTACTTCCTCCGATATAAATTTGTCCGTAACATTGTCAGTTTGACCGCTTAAAATTATACCATACTCGCAAAAATTTATCAATATTTTTGCCAAAGATTCCGGCGCCGCTTCTGATTTTTTTTGCGAAAGAATTGCGCTTTCGCGCGCGGACCTGTTTACAAAAGGCGGAAAATATGTTAGAATCATTACGATGCGGCAGACAGGTGCGCTCGCGGGGGTCGCGCGGGCCCGCAGTTTGGCGGGATGGCGCACGCCGCTGCGCCGCAGACAACGGAAATACTGCGCGGGCAGGCCCCCGCACGAAGAGAGGTTGGATAAATGGCAAAAAATGTGATGGACACCCTCCGCGAGAGGGGATTTATCAAGCAGACCGTCTACGAGGATGAGCTGTACGAGATGCTCGGCAAAGAGTCCGTGCCCTTTTACATCGGCTTTGACCCGACGGCGGATTCGCTGCACGTGGGGCACTTCATGCAGCTGATCGCGATGAAGCATATGCAGGATGCGGGCCACAAGCCCATCGTGCTCATCGGCGGCGGCACCGGCATGATCGGCGACCCTTCCGGCCGTACCGATATGCGCCAGATGATGACGCGCGAGACGGTCGATTACCACTGCGAGTGCTTCCGCAAACAGATGGCGCGCTTTATCCGCTTTGACGGCGACAACGGCGCGGTCATGGTCAACAATGCCGACTGGCTGCTCAATCTCAACTACATCGATTTTCTGCGCGAGATCGGCGTGCACTTCTCCGTCAACAAGATGCTTTCGGCGGAGTGCTTCAAATCTCGCTACGAGCGCGGGCTTTCGTTCCTCGAATTTAACTATATGCTCATGCAGGCATACGACTTCCTCGTATTGTACCGCAAGTACGGCTGCCGTTTGGAATTGGGCGGCGACGATCAGTGGAGCAACATCCTCGCCGGCGCCGATCTCATCCGCCGCAAGGAGCAGCGGCCTGCCTTTGCAATGACGTTCACCCTGCTCACCACGTCCGACGGCCGCAAGATGGGCAAGACCGCGAAGGGCGCCGTTTGGCTGGACGAGAACAAGACATCTCCGTACGAGTTCTACCAGTACTGGCGCAACACGGACGACGCGGATGTGGAAAAGTGCTTCAAGCTCCTCACCTTCCTCCCGCTCGAAGAGATCGCCGAACTCTGCGCCCATCAAGACGAGCGCATGAACGCGGCCAAAGCGCGCCTCGCTTACGAGCTGACGAAGATGGTCCACGGCGAGGAGAAGGCGAACGCCGCGCAGGCGCAGGCGAAGGCTGCTTTCGGCGGCGATGCCGAAAACATGCCCTCCGCGACCATTCCCGCCGATACCGCGACCGTCGCTGATGCGATGGCCGCCTGCGGCGTCGCGAAGTCCAAGAGCGAGGCGCGCCGCCTGATCGAAGGGGGAGCCGTAAGAGTGGACGAAGATAAGGTAGATGACGTCAATGCGCCCATCCCCGGCTCTGCAAAAGAGAAGGGGGAGTTTGTCCTTCATAAAGGCAAAAAGGTGCATATCCGCGTTCTGCTTGCATAAAGTTGATCCTGCGCCGTGCGGCGTGCCGGATCCGGAAGGAGGAGCGCTTGCCCCTCCTTCTGTAATTTTGCGCATTGTGCGCAATCGTAGTCGTCAGGTGGTCCAACAATGCAGAGTTATCTCTCCGTATGTTCGGAGTCAACGCATGAAAAAGTGATCGAGCGTTCCCGCTTTATCGCCCGCTGCGCGCACGCGGCGGGCGAGGATGCGGCGCGCGCCTTTGTCGCGGCGGTGCGGGCGGAGCATTCCCTCGCCACGCACAACTGCTTCGCCTTTGTCGCGGACAGGGCGGGCAACTTGCTCCGCTTTTCAGACGACGGCGAGCCGCAGGGTACGGCGGGCATGCCCATTCTGGAAGTGATCCGCAGCAAAAAACTGTTTGAAACGGCAGTCGTCGTCACGCGCTATTTCGGCGGCATCAAATTGGGGGCCGGAGGGTTGGTCCGAGCCTATGCCGGGGCAGCTGCAGAGCTGCTCGCAGAAGCGGATATCCGTGAATTTACGCCCTGCCGCGATATGAGCCTGACGGTCAGCTACGAGCATTATGACGCTCTCAGGCGCTATCTCTCCTCGCGCGCGTGTACCGTCAAGGATACGCGGTATACAGACAAAGTGTGCGTCATTGCGGCCGTCCGATCGGCAGATGTACCTGCTTTTTCGGCGGGTGCGGTCGATTTCATGGGAGGGCGCGTTGTGTGCGGCGAGGGGGAAGAATATCTCTTTCCGTTTCCGCCCGCAAAATAGGAACAATCGACAAAATCGATCGCTGCAATTTGAATAATCCGATTTGCAAATCGTTTACAAATGTGGACGGTTGTGCTATAATACAAAAAGAAAAAACAGGGCGTCTGCCCGACGGTAAGGAAGTATGGATTATGAAATTCATCCAAGCGGAAAAACTGAAGGAAAAACCGGCCGACCAGAGTAAGCTCGGGTTCGGCAAGATCTTCACCGACTATATGTTGACGATGAAGTATAAGGACGGCAAGTGGGAAGAACCGGTCATTCAGCCGTACGGCCCCGTCCCGTTCGATCTCGCAACGACCGTTTTCCACTATGCACAGGGCATTTTTGAGGGGTTAAAGGCTTTTCGCAACGAAAAGGGCGAGATTCGCGTCTTCCGCCCGGAGGAAAACTTTAAGCGCATGAATCGTTCGGCGGATCGTATGTGCATCCCGCGCATCGATGAAAAGGTTGCCCTCGACGGCCTGTTCGAGCTGCTCCGCATCGAAAAAGATTGGATCCCGACGGCGCCCGGTACCGCTCTGTACATCCGTCCGTCCATCATCGCGACCAACGTCGCGCTGGGCGTTCATGCCAGCAGCGAGTACCTCTTCTTTATCATTCTTTCGCCCGTCGGCAGTTATTATGCGCACGGCCTCGCACCGACCCGCCTGCTCGTCGAGGATTATTACACCCGCGCGACCGTCGGAGGCACCGGCGAATCCAAGTGCATCGCCAACTATGCCGTCAGTTTAAAAGCGGGCGAAGAGGCGGAAAAGAAGGGCTTTGACCAGGTCCTTTGGCTGGATGCCAACGAAAAGAAATATGTCGAGGAAGTCGGCTCGATGAATATGTTCTTCGTTCTGGACGGCGAAGTTGTCACGCCTGCTCTCGTCGGTTCCATTCTGCCCGGCATTACCCGTAAGAGCAGCATCGAGTTGTTGCGCGCGCACGGGTACAAAGTTTCCGAGCGCCGCGTCTCTATCGATGAAGTGATCGAGGCGCAGAAGAAAGGGACGCTGAACGAAGCATTTGGAACGGGTACAGCGGCAGTCATTTCTCCCGTCGGCATGATGGAATATAAGGGGCAGGATTACGTCGTTAATGGCGGCGAAATGGGCCCCATCACCAAGTGGCTGTACGATACGATCACCGGTATCCAGACCGGCCGCCTCGAAGATAAATTCGGCTGGGTCGTCAAACTCTGAGCGGCCGGTACCGCAGGGCAGATTTCGGTTGCCCCTATCCGATCGTTTATGGCAGTCCGCGCCCGTAAGGGCAGCGGACTGTTTCAATAAACGGGATTTTTGGATTTGCGAGGTATTATGTCTGAAATAACAGCTATCACGCCCCAGGTCAAAGACAAGGGGCGGTGCAACATATATGTCGACGGCAGCTTCTATTGCGGGTTAAAATTGGAGACCGCGGTGCGCTACCGCCTGCGCGCGGGGCAGCATGTCGAACCTGCCTTTTTAGACGAGATCCAGCTGGAAAATGAGAAGGCGCAGGCGTTGGATAAGGCTCTCACGCACCTTTCGGCCAGCATGAAGACGGAGCGCGCGATGCGCGATTATCTGCGCAAGAAGGGGTATGTGGATGCAGTCTGCGATTATGTTTTGGAAAAGCTGCGCGAATACCGTTTTGTGGATGACGCGCAGTACTGTGAACAGTATGTCGAATCGGCCTCCCGCTCGAAGGGGCCGCGGCTGATCGCGCAGGAACTGCGCAAAAAAGGAGCATCGGAAGAGGGGATCGCGGCGGCGCTTGCAAATATCGAGGGAGAGGAAGAAGCGGCCCGCCGCGTTCTCGAAAAATATATGCGCGGCAGACAGCCTACGCGCGAAGTGTTGGCGAAGGCATATCGCCATCTCCTGTCCAAGGGGTTTGGTCATGATGTAGCCAAAGATGCTCTCGCTTCGCTGCGTGGGGACGAAGAAGACTGATCCATGTCAGACATAGTAGTTATTTTTCTAGAAACTTTCTATAAAAAGGCTGAAAATCGCAGGAATTTATGAGAGGGACGGTATGGAAAATGTTCTGAGCTGCGCGGAAATGCGCGCGGCGGACCGATATACGATCGCGGAGAGGGGCGTTTCGTCGCAGCTGTTAATGGAGCGTGCCGGGCGTGCCATCGCCGAAGAGGCGGAAGCTCTGCTGAATGAGCGGGGAGGCAGGCGTGTGCTCGCCGTCTGCGGCGGCGGCAACAACGGCGGCGACGGTTGGTGTGCCGCGCGCATCCTCTCCCTGCGCGGATTTGATGTGGCCGTCTGGCCGCTGACGGATCGCTGTTCGCCCGACTGTGCGGCGCAGCGCGCCTTGTATCATGGAGAGATCGTCGGCTGCATTTCGCCTGAGACGGATTTGATTATCGATGCGGTCTTCGGTACGGGATTTCATGGCGAGCCGGAGGGCGTATATGCGGACGCCGTCGCCCGCATCAACGGGAGCGGTGCAGCGGTCGTCGCGGCGGATATTCCCAGCGGCTTGAACGGAGAGGACGGTACCTGCGTTGCCGCCGTTCGGGCGGATGTGACCGTCGCCGTCGGCGAGGTCAAGCGCGGGCATCTTCTGAATGACGGGCCGGATCATTGCGGCCGCCTTGTCCGCCGCGACATCGGTATCGAGCTGCCCGAGCCTCCGTCCGGTGTCCTGTTGGAAGGGGCGGATATTGCGCCGCTGTTCCCGCCTCGTCGTCGCAACACGCATAAGGGCAGCTATGGGGAAGCGGCTATTCTTGCCGGTAGCCTCTCCTATTCGGGTGCACCGCTTCTCTCGGCATCGGCGGCATTGCGGTGCGGCTGCGGTTATACCCGCCTGGCAGTGCCGCAGGAGCTTTTCCCGCCTTTGGTCGGCCGAATCCCGGAGGCCATTTTGACGGCATTCCCCTCGGCGGAGGGAGCTCTCAGCGCGGAGGAGGGGGCGCTGCGCGCGCTGTGCGACGCGGCAGGCATTGCCGTCGGTATGGGCTGCGGCGTTTCGCGCGGGGTTTACGGCTGTGTCCGCTTCCTTTTGGAGAATTACGAGAATACGCTCATTCTGGATGCCGATGCGCTCAACAGCCTCGCCGCCTATGGTACGGATGTCTTGCGCGGCCATAAGTGCCGCCTGTTGCTGACGCCGCACCCCAAAGAGTTTTCCCGCCTGTGCGGTGCGCCTGTCGCGGATGTGCTGCGTAACGGCGTCGAATTGGCTTTTCGGTTTGCCTCGGAATATAACTGTACGGTCCTGCTCAAGGGCTGTACCAGTATCATAACGGACGGTAAGCGCATTTGTTTCAATGCGGAGGGTACGCCCGCTCTTGCGAAGGGCGGCAGCGGAGATGTGCTTTCAGGCATTGCTGCGGCTGTGGCCGCGCGCGGGGCGGACGCTTTCGAAACTGCCTGCGCGGCTTCTTTCCTGCTCGGCAGGGCGGGGCGCCTGGCAGAGGAGCGGGTCGGGTGCGCCGATTCGGTCATCGCGTCGGATGTCGTGGCGGCGCTTGCTTCGGCGATCATTTCACTGAAAGAAGAGTGAGCAAAATGCTGAGCACGCTGAAAAAAGAATGTGTTTGTACAGTATTATGTCTGGCATACAGACTGGATATTATCAAAAGAGGGCCGTCGGCCCTTTTTTTGTATAAAAAATCTCCTTTTCGGCCATACTGCATTCGATCCGGAAGTTCCTTCCCGAACAGCAGAGGCTTTGCTTTACATATACTGAGAAGGGAGGGAGCTTCCGAAAGAGAAATTGCGAGGACGCGAGGGATGGAGATCAAGAGGGGAGAACTGTACTATGCGGATCTGAGCCCGGTCGTGGGCAGTGAACAGGGCGGGGTGCGCCCTGTACTCGTCGTACAGAACGACGTCGGCAATAAGTATTCTCCCACCGTCATAGCGGCGGCAGTTACCAGCCGGCTGACCAAGGCGCGCCTGCCCACACACATCGAGATCGCCGGTCAGGCATCCGGCCTGCAAAAGGACTCGGTCATCCTGCTCGAACAGATCCGCACATTGGATAAGCGGCGGCTGAAGGAGCGCATCGGGGCGCTGTCGCCCAATACGATGCGCAAAGTGGACGGCGCTTTGCTCATCAGTCTCGGATGCGCGCGATAACGGGCGGGGGATCGCACAGGGGAGGGAGCTCTTGCAGGGCTCCCTTTTTTTTGTATTGTATAGGGTTATCGGAAAAAGATTTGGTTTTGCAGAGTAGTGTGCCTGAAATATATGTGTCAATGTCGATTGTTTTCAAACGGATCCTTCATCTGCCCATACAGCAGCCGTTGCTTACTTTTCTTTGTAAAATGCATTGAGTTTTTTCTTTCGTTGTGTTATAATAAATCACGTATAACCAAACGGCGCGCCTTGCCCTCAGGAGAGGATACGGGTGCGGGAGATTTTTTATGAACGAACCGAACTACTATATTCCGCCTCGCGGGTTTACCATCCCCATCGGAGACGGATTTACGATCTATTATTATGCGATCATGATCGTCTGCGGTATCATCCTTGCGACGGTCGTCGTCGCGCTGCTCTTCAAGCGGCGGAACATTCCCGTGGAGTGGGTGCTCGATCTTTTACTGTGTATTTTGCCGATCGGGATCGTGTGTGCGCGCCTGTTCTATTGCATCACGGGCGGCGTTCCAATTCAGTACTGGCTTTCGTTCGACGAGGATCACGGTATCCGTGCGGGCGGTCTGTCCATTATCGGCGGCGTCATGGGCGGGGCGCTCGGCGTCGTGCTTTTCTGCGTCATCCATAAGATCAACTTTCTGCGCGTCGCAGACTGCCTCGTGCCGGGCGTCATCCTGGCGCAGGGAATCGGCCGCTGGGGCAACTTCTTCAATCAGGAAGTGTACGGCGGGCTTGTTTCCGATCCGTCGCTGCAATGGTTTCCCTTTTCCGTCTATATCGAGAATACGCACAGCTGGCACTATGCCTTTTTCTTTTATGAAAGTATGCTCAACCTCATCGTGTTTGCTCTGCTGTTTACGCTGATGTGGAAGTTCCATAAAAAACCGAGCGGCCTCTCGCTTGCTGGCTATCTCTTCGGCTACGGCGTCGTCCGAGCAATCATGGAGCCTCTGCGCGACCCGCAGTATATTCTCGGCGATAAGGTGCAGATCTCCTGGGTCATGGCAATTGTCATGGCAGTTGCCGGCGTGATGCTGGCGGTCTGTCTGTTGATCTGGAATTATAAAAAATATGGCAGACTGTTCGGCGCGGCCGATGAGGCTTTGGCGTATGCCGATCGGCCTGCCTACTATACCAAGGAACAGCGCCTCGCCATGGAGGAGGAGCGCAAAAAGCGCCTCGCCGCCCGCAAAGCCAAGGCGGCACCCCCTCCTTCGGAACCGGCGGGAAGGGCGCTGGAAGAGACGCCCTTTGAGCCGCCTGCAGAGGAAGTCGCCGCGAAAGAGGGCGAAAAAATCGAGGAAGACGCGGCCAAAGCGGGCGATCGATCCGCCGTCGGTGCGGAGGACAAGACGGAGGAGAACAAATAGATGGAGCGCAATCTGACTCTCTTGACCGATCTTTACCAGCTCACGATGATGAACGGCTATCTTCGCAACGGCAAGCAGCGGGATATCGCCGTCTTTGATCTCTTTTTCCGCCGCAACAACGTCATTACCTATTCGGTCGCGGCGGGGCTCGAACAGGCGGTCGACTATATCCGCAATATTCATTTTGAGGCGGATGATATCCAATATCTCCGTTCGCTCGGCCTCTTTGACGAGGAGTTTTTGGAATATCTGCGTACATTCCGCTTTACGGGCGATCTGTATGCCGTGCCGGAGGGCACCGTCGTCTTCCCCGAAGAGCCGATCATCACTGTCCGCGCGCCCATCCTCGAGGCGCAGTTTGTGGAAACCGCCCTTCTGAATATGGTCAACCATCAAACCCTCATTGCCTCCAAATCGGCAAAAGTGGCGTATGCGGCAAGGGGCGACACGGTGATGGAGTTCGGCCTGCGCCGCGCGCAGGGGCCGGATGCGGGCATATACGGAGCGCGCGCATCCGTCATCGGCGGTTGCCGTTCCACTTCGAACGTGATCGCCGGAAAAATGTTCGGGATCCCCGTCGCGGGGACGCATGCTCACAGTTGGGTGATGAATTTTCCGTCCGAATACGAGGCGTTCCGCGCTTATGCGCGCTTGTTCCCGGATGCCTGTCTGCTGCTCGTCGATACATACGACACGTTGCGCAGCGGCGTTCCCAATGCCATTCGCGTGTTTGACGAGCTGCGCGCGGCGGGGCACGAGCCCAAGGGTATCCGTCTCGACAGCGGCGACCTCGCTTACCTGTCCAAGCGCGCCCGCGAGCTGCTCGACGACGCCGGATACCCGAACGCGATCATCTGCGCCTCCGGCGATCTGGACGAATATCTGATCAACTCCCTCAAAAATCAGGGGGCCAAGATCGACCTGTGGGGGGTCGGCACCAAGCTGATCACCAGCGCGGATATGCCTGCCCTCGGCGGCGTGTACAAGCTCTCCGCCCTGTATCCGGCAGAGGGGGGCGAGATCCCCAAGATCAAGCTCTCCGACAATTCCGACAAGATCACCAATCCCGCCTTTAAGGATGTGTACCGCATCTATGATAAAAAGAGCGGCAAGGCGGAGGCGGATCTCATCGTCGTGCGGGGGGAAGTCATCGACGAGAGCGAGCCGCTCACCATCTTCCACCCGAAAGAGACGTGGAAGCGCACGACCTTTACCGATTACCGCGTGCGGCCGCTCACGCAGCAGATCCTGCGCGGGGGCGAGCTCGTCCGTCCGCTCCCTTCGCTCGCGGAGATCTGTACGTATGCCGAACAGGAAAAGGAGAGCTTCTGGGACGAGTACAAGCGTCCGGATAATCCGCATGTGTACAAAGTCGACCTGTCGCAGAAGCTGTTCGATATTAAAAATAAATTGATTTCGGAGATCCGGAGCAATGGCTAAAAAATTCACCCAACAGGAAGTGGAAAAACTTATCGCCGGCCTGCGTGAGGCATACGATATCAAGATCCGCCAGCTCAATTATCGGCTGGAGGGGCTGGTGGGCGAAAACCGCAGTTTGCGCGCCAGCCTTGCCGAATATAAAAATAAGGAGAGCAAGGTCAGCCGCGCCATCGTCGCCGCCGAGGAGAAGGGGGAAGAGATCAAGGCTTTTTACCGTATGTCTGCCGAAACGGAGTGGAAGACGCTCCGCCTTTTTGCGGATAAGTGGAAGCGGCTCGCCGCACAGATGGAAGAGCTGTACCCGGGCGCGGATACCCGCAAATATGCTGTATTCGCGGAAAATCTTTCGGCGCTGCTCGGGCGTTCGCGCGCCTTTGCCCCGCAGGAAGAGGAGGATGTATCCGTCCCGCCTCCCGTCGAAACATTCGATCCGAAGGCCGTCATCGAAAAGTATGTGGAAGGGGAGGAAGCGACCGGCTTCAATCTCGACGACGTCCTCAATCCGAAGGGTGAGCTCGATCTGGAAAAGCTGTGCCGCAGTCTCGGCCTGATGGACGACGAACCGAAAACGGGCGAGTCTTCGGCAAAGAAAACGAACGATCCTTCCGAAAAGAGGTAATATGGTTTACGCACTTGTATGCCTTGCGCTGATCTTTGCCGACCAGCTGAGCAAGGCGCTTGCCTTTGCATTGTATGACGGCGGCATGGAGGCCACCTATTGGCTGGGCCGCATTTTTGGCATCAACAACGTCTACAACGACGGGATCTCGTTCAGCTGGAAGATCCCCGGCGACGAGACGGGGGAGGCGACGCAGTTGGTCGTCATCATCATTACCTGCATCGCTGCGGCGGTCATCCTTTTTTTCCTGTGGAAACTGCCCAGAGATCGCCGCTTTCTGCGCTGGTCGCTGGTAGTCATTTTTGCGGGGGCCGTGGGCAACCTCATCGACCGCATCGCCATCGGCTCCGTGCGCGATTTTATTTTCATGGATTTCGGGTTTACCCGCTTCAGCAATAACGTCGCCGACCTCGAGATCACCGTCGGCGCCATCCTGTTCATCGTCGCCCTCCTCTTCGTCGATCAGGATGCGGTCTTCCGCAAGAACAAGAAGGAAGAGGAAGAAGAGGTCGAGGAGGCAGTCGAAGAACTGCAGGGCAAAGGGCTGCATATGCCGGAACAAAAGGGCGAATTGCACGAGGAGCCCTATTTCCCGCCCGAAGAGCCTGGCAAAACAGACGGATCCGATCAGATTTCCCATAAGCTGCCTCCGCAGCCGGGAGACGCGGATGGCGGAGACGACCGTGACTGAAGGGAGGAGCGAGCTGCGAGCCGAGTCCGGTTGTCCGCGCCTGGATGTGTTTTTGTCCGAACGGCTCGGCATCACCCGTTCTGCCGCCAAAAAGCTGATCGACGGCGGGCTGGTCACGTTGGGCGGCGTCCCTGCCAAGGCCTCCCGTCCCGTCGCTGCGGGCGACGTCGTCGTTGCCGATGTTCCGCCGCCGCGCGCGCTCGATCTTACGCCGCAGGATATCCCCATCGATATCGTATATGAGGACGAGGATATCGCCGTCATCAATAAGCCGCAGGGGCTGACGGTGCACGCGGGCAGCGGCAACCTGTCCGGCACCCTCGTCAATGCGCTCCTGTATCGGCTCAACAGCCTCAGCTCCATCAACGGGGTCGTGCGCCCCGGCATCGTTCACCGCATCGACAAGGACACGTCCGGTCTGCTCGTCGTCGCCAAAAACGATGCGGCGCACCTCTCTCTGTCCGCACAGATTGCCGACAAGACGTGCGCCCGCGAGTATCTCGCCCTGTGCGACGGCATCTTCGGGCAGGACAGCGGCCGCGTGGAGACATACATCGGCCGTCATCCGGCCGACCGCCTCAAGATGGCCGTCGTGCCGGCGGGCAAGGGTAAATACGCCGCGACCAACTACGACGTTGTCGAGCGCTTTCCGCAGGGCTACACGCTCGTACACTTTGTTTTAGAGACGGGCCGCACCCATCAGATCCGCGTACACTGCAAATACCTCGGGCATCCCGTTACCGGCGATCCCGTTTACGGCAGCAAAAAGCAAAAATTCAACTTAAACGGGCAGCTTCTGCATGCGTTTCGCCTGACGCTCACCCATCCGCGCACGGGAGAGCGCATGACGTTTGAAGCGCCCCTTCCCGCGTATTTCCGCAAAGTGCTCGACGCATTGCGCGGCAGGGCGGGGGACGGAGGAGAAAAGGCATGAAGATCAAAGGACAACTGATGGACGCGGAGGATATGCGCAATACTTTCCGCCGCATGGCGCACCAGATCGTCGAGCAGGACGGCGCGGAGGATCTCGTGCTGATCGGTATCCGTACCCGCGGCGTCACCGTCGCCAAGCGCCTGAAAGCGTGCATTGACGCCGTCGAGGGCACCGATCTTCCGCTGGGCGTGTTCGACATTACTCTGTACCGCGATGATCTCGAGGACCTCGCATCCGAAGTCTGTTTTGCGGGCAGCGAGGTGAATTTTGCCGTGGACGGGAAGACGGTCGTCCTGTGCGACGACGTCATCTATACCGGCCGCACGGTGCGCGCCGCCCTCTCCGAAGTGATGGCGCTCGGCCGCCCCGCGCGCATCCGCTTTGCGGCGCTCGTCGACCGCGGCCACCGCGAACTTCCTTTCAAACCCGATTATACGGGCAAGAATGTGCCCACCTCCCGCCGGGAGGGGATCGCCGTCCGCTTTGTGGAGGACGACGGGGAGGATGCCGTCCTCATTTACGATAAAGAATAAATTTCGGGAATCAAAAAGGCCCCGCCGTATACCATACGGCGGGGCCCCTTCGTTGTAAGCCAAAACCTGCGGATTCAAAACAGGCTTTGCCGATGAACAAAAAACAGCAGAAGAGAAGGGAACAACGGTAGGACAGTCGGGGAGGAATTTCGCACCGCCCGAAAGGGATAAAATTGGACTCAGTGCAGCGCGGAAGCGGGCGATTGTCAATGCGCTTTTCAAAATTTGTGTCGGCTTCCGCGATATGACAAAATTGCGACGGCCGTGCAAAAGGGTATCATCTGCTTGCAGGCGGGGCATTTGCGGGCGTAAGTCCATAAAAAAGGGCTATAAGTAGGGCAAAATGTTAACTTTCAAAATTTTATTATCAATTTTTGCAGAAATTTGTCGAAAGGGTATTTACAATTTGACGATTCTGTGATAAAATATAACTTAATACAGCTTGTTCGATCGCAGCGGCGGTCTAAGGGACGGGCTCGTATGAAAAAGTAAAATCAAAAAAGAGGAGGTTGACCGTGAACGAGATCGTGCTTACCGGAAACGAGATCACATTGCAGCAGATCGTAAATGTAGCGAGGCAGGGCGCGACCGTTTCACTCTCCTTAAAAGCAGAACAGAATATCATACGTTCGCGTAAAGTTGTCGATAAGCTGGTCGACGGCGAAAAAGTCGTCTATGGTGTGACCACTGGCTTCGGGATGTTCAGCGAGACTTTCATCGAAAGGGAGTACACGAACGCTCTTCAAAAAAATCTGATCGTATCGCACGCGGTCGGCGCGGGCGATTTTTTTTCGCCCGATGTCGTCCGGGCAGCCATGCTGCTGCGCGTCAATAATTTTACATACGGCTATTCGGGCATCCGCCTCGAAACGGTGCAGGCCCTCGTCGAAATGCTCAACCGCGGCGTGACGCCGCTCGTCCCCGAAAAGGGCTCGTTGGGCGCCAGCGGCGACCTCGTCCCACTCGCGCACATGGTTCTGCCGCTGCTCGGCCTTGGCAAGGCGACATACCGCGGCGAGGTGATGAGCGGGGCAGAGGCAATGCGTGCAGCCGGCATATCTACTCTCGAACTCACGCAGAAGGAGGGGCTTGCCCTCATCAACGGCACCCAGTTCATGACGGCAGTCGGCGCGCTGACGGTCTATGATGCGCTCGAACTTCTCAAAGTGGCGGATATCGCTGCGGCGATGAGCTTTGAAGCGCAGAACGGCATCGTCGATGCGTTGCAGGCGCGCATGCATGCCATCCGCCCGCATAAGGGGCAGGTCGATTCCGCCCGCATCGTCTCCGCGCTCCTTGCAGGGAGCAAGAACGTGACGCGGCAGGGCGAGGTACGCGTGCAGGACGCCTATTCGCTGCGCTGTACTCCGCAGGTGCACGGCGCCAGCAAGGATGCCGTCAATTATGTCAGGCAGAAGGTGGATATCGAGATCAATTCGGTCACCGATAATCCCATCGTCTTTTCGGATACAGCCGAGGCCATCTCCGGCGGGAACTTTCACGGCCAGCCCGTAGCGCTCGCCTTTGACTTCCTCGGCATTGCTCTCGCGGAGATCGCAGACGTCGCGGAGCGCCGCATCGAGCGAATGGTCAATTCATCCCTGTCCGGCCTTCCCTCCTTCCTCGTGGAAAAGGGAGGCGTCAACAGCGGCTTTATGATCGTGCAGTACACGGCGGCGGCGCTCGTCTCCGAAAACAAGGTGCTCGCGCATCCCGCCAGTGTCGATTCGATCCCTTCCAGCGCCAATCAGGAGGATCACGTGTCCATGGGCACCATTGCGGCGCGCAAAGCGCGCGAGATCCTCGGCAATGCCCGCCGCGTTCTTGCCATCGAGCTGATGTGTGCCTGCCAGGCGATCGATCTGCGAGGGGATAAGGGCATGGGCGTCGGCACCCGCGCCGCATACGACTGCGTGCGCGCCAAGATCCCGTACCTCACGGAGGACAGACCGCTCTATGATGACATCAACCTCTCGGAGGCTCTCATCGTAGACGGATCCCTCGTCGCCGCGGTAGAAAAGGCGGCCGGCCCTATGGAGTTTTGATTATGGAATCGGATTTGAAATATTGTCTGAGTGAAGACGGAAAATTACCGGAATATCCGACATTTGACCCGAGTGTCCGCAGGGCGCCCCGCCGCACGGCGCAGCTGAGCGCCGCGCAGAAGAGGCTCGCCCTCAAAAACGCCCTGCGCTATATCCCCAAAGAATGGCATGAACAGCTCGCACCCGAGTTCGTGGAGGAGCTGGAAGCGCGCGGCCGCATCTACGGCTACCGCTTTATGCCCAAGGGGCGCATTTACGGCAAGCCCATCGACGAGTATAAGGGCAACTGTTTGGAAGGAAAAGCCTTTCAGGTCATGATCGACAACAATCTCGACCGCGACGTCGCGCTGTACCCGTACGAGCTGGTCACATACGGCGAAACGGGCCAGGTGTGCCAGAACTGGATGCAGTATCGCCTGATCAAGCATTATCTCGAAGAACTGACCGACGACAAGACGCTCGTCATGGCGAGCGGCCATCCGATGGGGCTGTTCGCTTCGCACAAAACTTCCCCGCGCGTCATCATCACCAACGGCCTGATGGTCGGCATGTTCGACGATCCCGATGACTGGGCGCGCGCCGCCGCGATGGGCGTATCCAATTACGGCCAAATGACGGCGGGCGGCTGGATGTACATCGGGCCGCAGGGTATTGTGCACGGCACCTTCAATACGATCCTCAATGCGGGCCGCAAAGTGCTCGGCGTGCCCGAGGACGGCGACCTGCGCGGCAAACTGTTCGTTACCTCCGGCCTCGGCGGCATGAGCGGCGCGCAGCCCAAGGCGGTCGAGATCGCCGGCGGGGTCGGCATCATCGCGGAAGTGGATTTCTCCCGCATCGAGACCCGCCGCAGCCAGGGCTGGGTCAAACAGGTGACGGACGACTGTGCGGACGCGTTTGCGCGCGCGGCGGCGGCCTGTGCGGCAGGGGAGAGCACCTCCATCGCCTATTACGGCAACATCGTCGATCTGCTCGAATATGCCGTCAATAACCGTATCCATATCGATCTCCTGTCCGATCAGACCAGCTGCCACGTCCCGTATGACGGCGGTTACTGTCCGCAGGGCATCGATTTTGCAGAGCGCACCCGCCTGTTGGCGGAAGATAAGCCTCGTTTCTGCAGGATGGTCAACGAGACGCTCGTCCATCACTTCCGGCTCATTCGCACATTGGTCGGGCGCGGGACATATTTCTTTGATTACGGAAACTCCTTCATGAAGGCGGTCTTTGATGCCGGCGCGAAGGAGATCGCAAAAAACGGCGTCGACACGAGCGACGGGTTCATCTTCCCGTCTTATGTCGAGGACATCATGGGCCCGCTTCTCTTTGACTACGGGTACGGCCCCTTCCGTTGGTGCTGCTTATCCGGCAAAGCGGAGGATCTGCACAAGACGGATGCCGCCGCGATGTCGGTCATCGACCGCAACCGCCGCGGACAGGACCGCGACAACTACGTCTGGATCCGCGACGCGGAAAAGAACAACCTCGTCGTCGGGACGAAGTGCCGCATCCTGTACCAGGACGCATACGGCCGCCGCAACATCGCCTTAAAATTCAACGAAATGGTGCGCAGCGGCGAAGTCGGGCCGATCATGCTCGGACGCGATCACCACGATACGGGCGGCACCGATTCGCCCTTCCGCGAGACCAGCAACATCTATGACGGCAGCAATGTGACGGCCGACATGGCCGTACAGTGCTATGCCGGCAACGCGGCGCGCGGCATGAGCCTCGTCGCGCTGCACAACGGCGGCGGCGTTGGCATCGGCAAGGCGATCAACGGAGGCTTCGGATTGGTGCTCGACGGCAGCGAGCGGGTGGACGAGATCATCCGCAAGGCGATCGTCTGGGATACCATGATCGGCGTCTCCCGCCGCAGCTGGGCGCGCTGCGAGCACGCAATGGAAGTTGCGCGGGAATACAACCGCACGACGACCGACTGCATCACCGTCCCCGCCGTCGCGGACGACGCCCTCACGGAGAAATTTTTCAAATGAGCCGTTACCTCGTCAAGGGCATTTCCGAACTCGTGACGTGCGCGGGCGGCAAAAAGCGCGGCCGCGCAATGGGGGATGCGGGCATCGTCCGTGACGGCGCATTCCTCGTCGAAGACGGCATCATCCGCGCCGTCGGGGAGCGGAGCGAGCTGGAAGGGAGATTTCCCGGCCTGCCCGCCGTCGACTGCGGCGGAAAGCTGGTCACGCCCGGGTATGTCGACAGCCACACGCATCTCGTGTTCGGCGGCGAGCGCTCGTCAGAATTTGTCCGCCGTCTGCGCGGCGAGTCGTATATGTCCATCATGGAAGGGGGCGGCGGCATCGCGGCGACGGTCGCTGCGACGCGCGCCGCGAGCGAAGAGGAGCTCGCCGAGAGCGCTCTCCCGTATCTTTCCGAAATGCTCTCGATGGGCGTCACGACATGCGAAGTCAAGAGCGGTTACGGTTTGGATACCCAAACGGAACTCAAACAGCTGCGCGCGGTCGCTCGGTTGAACCGGATGCAGCCCATTGAGCTCATCCCCACTTTTTTGGGCGCGCACGCCGTGCCCGCCGGGGAGGATGCCGACCGCTACATCGATGATTGTATCGCGGAGAGCCTTCCCGCCGCGGCGGAGAGCGGCCTCGCCGCCTTTGCCGATATCTTCTGCGAAAAGGGCGTCTTTTCCATAGAGCAGAGCGAGCGGTATCTGCGCCGTGCGGCGGACCTCGGCTTTCGGCTGAAAGTGCACGCGGACGAAATGTATCCGCTCGGCGGAGCGGGGCTGGCCGTGCACGCAGGCGCCGTTTCGGCAGATCACCTGCTGCGGGTCAGGGAGGAGGACATCGCCGCGCTCGCGGCGTCGGAGACAGTCGCCACTGTCCTGCCGCTCACAGCGTTTTGTCTGGCGGAACCGTATGCTCCCGCCCGCAGGCTGATCGACGGGGGCGCGGCGCTCGCCGTGGGGAGCGACTTCAATCCCGGCAGCTGCTGTACGTACGATTTGCCGCTTTCGGTCGCGCTGTGCTGCATCCACATGCACATGAGCATCGAGGAGACGCTCACGGCGCTCACCGTCAACGGCGCGGCAGCCTGCGCCCGTGAAGACAGTGTCGGCAGCATCGAGGCGGGAAAACAGGCAGATTTCCTCGTCTATTCCTGCTCCCAAAAAGAATTTTTACCATACCGCACGGGCGCGAATCTCGTCCGCCGCGTCTATAAAAAAGGAGAACTCGTTTATGGCTAAACTTTTGGAATGCGTGCCCAATTACAGCGAAGGGCGCGATTTGGAGAAGGTCGAGCAGATCGTCGGCTGTTTCCGCGGCAAAGCGGGTGTCAAACTGCTCGACTACTCTTCGGACGCCGATCACAACCGCACCGTCGTCACCGTGATCGGTGAGCCGCAAGCGCTCGTCGCCGCGGTGGTCGCCTCGGTCGGCAAGGCGCTCGAACTCATCGACATGACAAAGCACCGGGGACAGCACCCGCGCATGGGCGCTGTCGACGTCATTCCCTTTATTCCCGTCAAGGAGACGACGGTCGAAGATGCCGACGCGGCAGCCAAGGCGGTCGCAGCCGAGGCGAGCGAAAAGTTCGGCCAGCCCTTCTTTTTGTATGAAAGTTCTGCCACCGCTCCCAACCGCATCAACCTGGCGGAGATCCGCCGCGGTCAATTCGAGGGAATGGCAGAGAAGATGAAGGATCAGGAGCACTGGAAGCCCGATTACGGCCCTGCGACCATCCACCCGACGGGCGGAGTCACGGCGATCGGCGCGCGGCCGCCACTGGTCGCATACAATGTCAATCTGGATACGGCTGACCTCACCGTCGCCGACAGGATCGTGCATATGGTGCGCCATATCAACGGCGGCTTCCGCTACTGCAAAGCGATGGCGGTCGAGCTGAAGGAGCGCGGCATCGTGCAGGTCTCGATGAATCTCACCGATTACAGCAAGACAGCGATCTATCGCGTCTTTGAAACGATCAAGATGGAGGCGCGGCGCTTCGGCGTCAATGTCCTGGGCAGCGAGATCGTCGGGCTCGTTCCCATGCAGGCGCTCGTCGACTGCGCAGAGTATTACCTGCAGCTGGAGAATTTCTCCTTTGAACAAGTGTTGGAGAGCCGTCTGATATGAGCGAACTGATTGGCCGCACGGTCACCGAATTTCTCGCCGAAACGGCATCTTCGTCGCCTGCACCGGGCGGCGGCAGCGTATCGGCACTGGCCGGCGCACTTTCGGCGGCGCTCGCGGCAATGGTTTCCCGCCTGACGGCGGGGGAGAAGTTTGCCGATGCCGAAGCAGAGATGCAGACCGTTGCCGAACAGGCAGACGCACTGCGCGCCGAGCTTTCCGCCTGCGTCCAGCGGGATACGGACAGTTTCAACGCGTATATGGCCGCGCTGCGCATGCCTAAGACGGATGAAGCCGCCGTCGCCGCCCGCCGCGCAGCAATGCAGGAGGGGCTGAAAAGTGCCGCCCGCGTGCCGCTGCATACGGCGCAGACGGCTTGCTCCCTCTTTCCTCTCATTCGAGCAGTCGTCGCGCGCGGCAATCCGAATGCGCGGAGCGACGGGCTTGTCGCTGCGATGCTCGCCCGGGCGGCGGTGCTCGGCGCCGCGCTCAACGTGCGCATCAATCTCGGCTCCATCCGCGACGAGGCCTTCTGTGCGCAGATCGCATCCGAAACGGACGCCTGCGTGCGCAGTGCGGTCACAGACGAGCGCGAGATCCTGCAGCTTGCATCCCTTTCGGCGGATTTTATACAGTAACTAAATGAGAGCGGCGATTCTCCCGCCCCGCTCTTCACCCGGAAAAAGGCATGCCTTTTTCCTTTGCCGCAGGCAAAGGAAGTGCGCTTTTCCGGAAGCTCGGTTAGATCCCGCGGTTGTTCGCGGTATTTATAAAAATCTATTTTAGGAGACGGAAAAATGAAAAAATTCCTTGCGATCCTGCTTTCTCTCATGTTGGCAGCGACGCTGGCGGTCAGTCTGACTGCCTGCGGACCCGGCGAAGGTTCTGACGGAGACCCCATCGATGTGGCGGGTGTCTATTCGATTGACCTGTCTGAGGCGGGCATGGGCATGACCGTGTATTTGAAAATCGAGGAAGACGGTGCTTTTACTTTCGCCGCCAACGACACCTTTGCCGAGGCGAAGTCTGCTGGCACTGTCAGCCAGCCGGATTCCAGCTATCTGATGGTCTTCTCTTCCGTGAATGGAGATTCCGTCGATGTGGGTACGAATACCTGCCATTTCAGCAAGCAGTCTGACGGCAGTTTGGCGTTTGAAGGCACCATCCCTTACGGAACGGCTACATTCACCAGCCCGATGGAAAACGATGCGGGCGTGATGGTCACTATCGCCGCTGTTCCGTATACTTCCGGCGGCGGCGACGATACGAACAAGAATACAGTCGAACCGGGCCTTTACTATGGAGAACATACGACGGAAGGGATGATGGGGACGACATATCATTACTATTTGACGATCCGTGAGGACGGCAAGTTTACCTCGTTTGTCACCTTCGAAGCGATGGGCTCTGCGTGCATGGGCTACGATTACGGTACCTATTCGGCATCCGGATCCATGTGCCGCATGACCTCCTCCGTTTATGACGATCCGGAAACGGAGGCCGATGATAATTTGACCGAGGCGCTCACCGTCGATAAAGACGGCGTCTACACGGCGGACGTAAGGATGAGCCGCATGGCTTCCGATACTGTGCAGATCACAGTAGAAAAACTGAAAACTGCGCCGACCGAGATCGTTGCCTCATATGAAGGTACCAATGAAGGATATACACTTTTCCTCGATATCTATGCAGACGGTGCTTATGAATTTTCTGCAATGGCGGATGGCGAGGAATCCGCTTCCGAGACCGGGTTTATCGGTATCGAAAATATGATGTCCCTTTCCGGTATCTTGTTGCCGGACGGCATGAGCACTCCTGCCGATATCAGTTTGACGAAAGATGGTGTGCTGACTGCGTCGTTCAGCATGGACGGAAGCTCCAGGCAGAAAGTTACCCTTAACCCCGTAGCTGTAGAACAGCCGGAGCCGCCGGAGGTAACGGCGATTGAAGCGGGCGTCTATTATGCGGAGTATACTACGGATAGCATGGGTGGGACCACCTACAACTATTATTTGACCTTGTTGGAAGATGATACCTACCGCGCGTTCGTGTCTTTCTCCATGATGGGCTCTTCGTACTCCTGCTATGATTACGGCACCTATGCCGTTACGGGCGGCACCGACTGCGCCCTGACTTCTTCTGTGTATGCGGATGCCGCACAGACGATGACTTTGGAAGGCGGCGTCTTGTCCGCGAGCCTGCGCATGAGCAGCATGGCACAGAGCAATGCCTCCGTCACGATGGAAACGATTGCGGCCCCGACGGAAGTATTCAAGACCTACACCTCTTCCTACGAGGCGATGGGTTCGGATTTTACTTTTGAACTGACCGTGTATGTGGACGGTTCTTATACGATCGAGGGCTCCCATCCTGTGATGGGCGAGCTCAGCGAAGAGGGCTATATCGGTCTGAATCTCGTGTCCGGCAACGGCATCATGTTCCCGGACGGAGAGGCTGAGCGCACCGTTACAGTCGCCGATACGGAAGAGGGCGTCACGACCCTGCAATTTGCGATGGTTCTCGGCCCGATCACGGCAGAACTGACGTTCACTCCCGCAGCTTAACAATACGAAGAAAATACTTTATTGATATGGAGAGATAAACCATGAGATCATCCAAAGCATTCTTTAACTGGGCATTTGCGACCCGCGCTAAGGCGGTCATGAAAATCTATAACGACGAGCCGATCACTCCCGAAAAGATGTTTCTGAGCTTCTGCTCGCACGACCCTGCCTTTATTTCCAACGGCCCCGCTGGCCTGAACGGCAGTATCAAGGGCATCGGCTTCATGCCCAAGCCCGAATACCTCGAAGAGACGCTCGAGGCGTACATCAAGCACATCAAGACGTACGACCCCGAAGACAAGACCTATTCCAAGCGCGGACTCGGCGTGCTCATCAAGTATATGTACGGCGAGGAGGCGCGCGACCGCGTCGATTTCGAGCATATCGGTTCGCTGGAAATGGCGAAGAAGCATTCGTGGGCAAACTATAAAGTCAATCCGCAGGCGACGCTCCTGTTCTATCAGCCGCCCATGGTTTCCTTTGAGGTCCGCGGCACCATGCACATTTACGACGAGATGGAGTCGGGCAAGCGCGAGATCTACCAGCAGTTTATCAATGCGCAGCACGACATGTACCATACCCCGGATATGAACCGTTGGCTTTCTTATCCGGCATACGTGCTTGACATCGAAGAGATCTATGACAACAGCGCAACGAAAGAGGGCTTCGGCGTTCAGCTCGAATACCCGATGCCCAAAGAGTAATATTTTGCGGCGGGGTAGGGCGCGTACTGCGCGCTACTCCGCCAAAAGATCGGTTTTCCCCGGCAGGGCAGGGCGTGCGCCGCGCGCCAACGCTCTTCCTATTCAGACAGTAGATAAACGGTAGCCTATGAAAAATTTATTCCGAAAAGTGACCGTATTCGCGCTGAGCGGCGCCATGCTTTTGACCGCGCTGCTGGCTTCGGGGTGCGGCACCTCCATTGCGGAGCGTCGGGAGGATACAAGTTCGACGCTCTATGTCGGCGAGGTCTCGACAGACTCTTTTCCCACGACCTTTTTCCCTTGGCAGTCGCGCGACGGCGTTGCTCCGACTGTCGCCAGCCTGATCTATAACACTCTGTTCACGCTGGACGAGGAGACTGGCCAATACGAACCCTGCCTCGCCAAGGAGTGGTGTTATGCCGACTTGAACGGTGCCCCCCTCGTCAACGAAAACGGGGAAAACGATTACGACAGGATCGAACAGTATTATGCGGAAAACGATTCCGAATACATGGTCATCAAGCTGACGCTGTTTGACGACGCGACTTGGAGCGATGGCGAACCCGTCACCGTCGAGGATGTCTATTATACGCTGGACATTGCGACGGACAATACATTGTCCGGCCATGCGGGGGCGCTTGCATGGACGACCGACCTCATGCATAAATCGGAAGGCGGCGTATTGCAGACGCAGGGCATGTATACTTTTGATCACGACGAATGGGGTAAGTATCCGTATGAGGAAGACGAGCACGAAACGGTCATGTACCTGCATGTACGCCCCGTCCTTGGAGCGGTGGCGACGCTCTTTTCCTCCATACTCATCCTGCCTGAGCACATTTGGCAGCCAATCGTCTCCGAGGAGCATAAGCTCAACAATACGAGTTCGGAGCTGCCTGAAGCGTTTCGGCAGCAATATGAAAATCCGGTCGGCTGCGGGGCGTGGACACTGGATAGGGTGCAGTCAAGCACGCAGATGATCGTCCTGCAAAACCGTGGGATGGATTATCATATCAAAGATGAAAACGATCCCACGCAGCCCCTCTATAAGGTCGATACGATCAAGTTCATGCTCTATCTGGATCAAAATACGGCGATCTATGCTCTGCTGAAGGGATATGTCGATATGCTCGACGTTGCCATGAGCTCTAATTACAGCCAATTATTTGAAGAGGAAGAGAGCATCGAATTGTTGAAAGCGGAGGGGACCTCGATTCAAACGTTGGTCATGAACGTCAATCCGAAGGAAGAGCAGGATTCGGACATGCGCACAGTCCTCAAAAATAAGGATGTGCGCAAGGCAATCGCCCTCGCCATCGATCAAGACAGGATTATCACTTCCGTCCTCAACGGCGAAGGCACGCCCGCATCGGCAGGATTGATGCTGCCCAGCCAGACGGAACTGTACAACCCAGAGGCGGACATCCTTTCCGGCGATTACGAAGCCCGCGTCGCGGAGGCAAACGCCATCCTAGACGGCATCTATCCGGAAAAGGACAGCAAAGGCTATCGTCTTGCCGACGGCAAGCGCCTGCACTTTGAGATCCTTGCAAACCCGGGCGAATTGGAACTGGTGTCCTACTTGCAACAGCAGTTCCAGCGCATTGGAGTCGAGGTCGAGTACAAGGCGGAAGGATCGATGGCGGAGGATACCTACCTGTTCGACGGTAATTTCGATATGACCTTCCAGGCGACCATCCTCAATATCTCCAATGTCGACATCATGTACCGCTCGCATTTCGTGCAGGTAGACAATCGCTCTTCCAATTATGGGAGGCTGATGGACGAGGAGCTGAACGAGCTGATTGAGGAGATGCGTACCACTCTCAATCAGAATACTAAGTACGAGCTAGTCAAACAAATCCAGCAACGACTGGCGGAGGATTATTATAAGATCCCTGTTTATACGAGCAATGTGATTTCCGTGGCGCGGACAGACCGCTTCACCGGCTATGTTGTAAACCCGGGCGAGACTGTATTCAACTTGGATACGCTCGAAGTTTTGGAAAAGGTGGTGTAATATATGAAAGCATCCTATGTTATCAAGCGCATCCTGCTCACGCTGTTTATCTTTTTCGTTGTGGTCACGCTCTGCTTTTTTATTCCGCGCATTGGCGTAGACGATCCGGCCTCTCGCTATTATCCCGCACAGACGGCCGGCATGACTGACGCCGAGTATGAAGCGATCAAGGAGCTTGTGCGTCAGCAGTACGGTCTGGATGGATCCACCTTTCAGCAGTACATCACCTATCTCGGCAACCTTTTTACAGGCGATCTCGGTACTTCGTATACAAAGAATGAACCGGTCATCGATTTGATTGCAGAACGCCTCCCGTGGACGCTCGTGCTTTCCGTCTCCAACCTGCTCATCTCGCTGGTGATCGGCGTGATCATCGGCACGATGGCCGCCTGGCGACGAGGGCGATGGCAGGATCGGGCGCTGCTGAACGCGTCGACGTTTACGACAGCCCTGCCGGCATTCTTTATTGCGCTTATCCTATCATTCTATCTCGGATTTGAGTGGGAGATATTCCCAGCCTATACCGATCAAAACATGGTCGCCGGCTTCGATTGGAGTTGGGAGGCGATATCAAAGGTGGCATATAATGCGTCGCTTCCTGTATTTGCGATGGCGATCGGCAGCATCGTTTCGTACGGTCAGGCCACCCGAAACAGCGTCATCGCCGTATCGGAAGATGACTTCATCCTGACGGCGAAGGCAAAGGGCCTTTCCAACAACAAGGTGATCTACGGGCACACGCTGCGCAACGCGCTGCTGCCCATCGTGACGCAGTTCGGCATGAACGTGAGTACGCTTATCGGCGGCGCTGTCGTCATTGAACAGATCTTTAACTGGAACGGCATGGGCACCCTGTTTTTGACGGCAAACAGCAACAACGACTACCCGCTGATGATGGGCATTATGATCTTCATGTCCGCATTTGCGCTCGTAGCCAATCTTTTGACAGACTTTGTCTATTGCCTGCTAGATCCGCGCGTGACGCTGGGAGGCAGATGATGAAGACATTGAAGTATATCGGCTGCAAATTGCTGCGCGCTCTGTACGCGATCGGCCGATTTTTTAAGAAGTTATGGATGCACAAGCAGGGGCGGATCGGCCTGATCATCTTTGCCTTTCTCGCCATCCTCGCCATCTTCGCGCCGCTCATCGCCCCGTACGATCCGTACGACGTCACGCAGCGCGCCGCTAAGGGCTCGACACCCTCGTGGGAGCACCTGCTCGGCACATCCATCACGACGGGGCAGGATATCTTTTCCATGCTCATCTACGGCACGCGCTCCAGCCTGAGCATCGGCCTGATCACAGGCCTCGTCATCGCGGTGCTCGGTTCTCTTTTGGGCGTTGCGGCCGGCTATCTCGGCGGTTGGGTCGATACCGTCATCATGCGCATCGTCGACGTTCTCCTCGTCATCCCGACGCTGCCGCTGGTCATCGTCATGACCAACGTGCTCGGCACGAGTTACGTCGTCATCGTCATTGTTTTCGCCGCATTCGGCTGGACCGGCCTCGCGCGCGTCGTGCGCTCGCAGGTCATGCTGATCAAAAACGCAAATTATGTCAAGGCGGCAGAGATCGCCGGCGCGAGCCGCTGGTATATCATGTGGAGGCATATCCTTCCGGCCGTCTCCAACTTGCTGATCATGAGCACGGCGCTCACCAGCGCGGGCATCATGGTCGCCGAAGCGGGACTCAGCTTCCTCGGCCTCGGCAACCCGACGGCGATCAGCTGGGGCAAAATGCTCGCCGATGCGCAGAGCAGCGGCGCCATGCTGTTTGGCCATTGGTGGAGTATCCTCGCACCCGGCGTCGGCATCTTCCTGTCCGTCTATTCCTTTATGCGCATCGGCTTGGCTCTCGAAGAGATCCTCAATCCCCGCATGCGCAAGGGGAGCAATATGCTCAAAGTATTCAAACATCTCAACAATACATATTTGGAAGAGGTGTTTGCCTCTATGGATGATGTCAGCAAAATGAAGGGCGAATACCAGGCGCCTTCGCCCGTCCTCGAAGAGGCGGGGCCTTCCGATATCGCAGCGGAGATGGCCGCGCCGGAAGGGGCGGCAGTTGAAGAGGTCGCTGCGGCGGGAGTTGCCGGTGCGCAGGCTGCGGCAGCGGGAGCTTTTGTACCGGCGGCGCAGATCGCCGCGGCAGAACAGGCCGCCGCGGAGGCACCGTTTGCCGAAGCGCGCGCCGAAGATGCGGCGGCCGAGGTGAACGCCGAAAAGGGAGGGGAGAGATGAAAGCTTTGGAAGTGGAAAACTTAAAGGTCATCTTCCCGACCGAAGCGGGGATCGTGCGCGCAGTCGAGGGGATCGACATTGAGATCGATGAGGGCGAATGCGTCGCGATCGTCGGTGAGAGCGGCTGCGGCAAGAGCGTCACGTCGCTCGCCGTGATGAAGCTGCTCTCCTCTCCGCCCGCCATTACCCGCGTCGACAAGCTCGTCCTCGGCGGCATCGATATCAAGGACCTGACCGACAAGCAGATGCAAAAAGTGCGCGGCAAGGACGTCGCCATGATCTTTCAGGACGCGCTGACTGCGCTCAATCCCGTCATGACGGTGGGGCGGCAGATCGACGAGATCTTCCTCGCGCACGGAAAAGAGCATTTCAGCGACGAAACGGGAAAAGCTCTGTCCCGTTTTGCCCGCAAAAAGGAGGCGAAGCGCCGCACCATCGAGGCGCTCAAGTTGGTCGGCATCAGCGATGCGGAACTGCGCTACAAGGCATATCCGCATCAGCTTTCGGGCGGTATGCGCCAGCGCGTGCTCATCGCCATGGCATTTGCCTGCAATCCGCACCTGATCATCGCGGACGAGCCGACGACCGCGCTCGACGTCACCATTCAGGCGCAGGTGCTCGATATCCTCAAAGAGTTGCAGCGCAAACAGAAGACATCCCTCATGCTCATTACGCATGACTTGTCCATCGTCATGAATATGGCGGACAAGATCTATGTCATGTACTGCGGCAAGATCGTAGAGTGCGCCCGCACGCGCGAGCTGTTCAAAAATCCGCTGCACCCGTATACGCACGGCCTGCTCGGTTCGGTTGCCCGCATCAACGACGACCGCAAGCGCTTTGTCCAGATCCCGTCTTCGCTGCCCAGCCCCATGCATAAGCCGTCCGGCTGTTATTTCCATCCCCGCTGCGTCCATGCGACGGAGCGCTGCAAACAGGAGATGCCCCCGCTGGAGCAGTTAGAGGGGGGCCGCTGCGTGCGCTGCTGGAATTATAAGGAGATCCGTTATGACAAGCAATGAAAGAGAGCCCCTCCTCAAAATGGAGCACGTCAGCGTGGCTTTTCCCGTTAAAAAAGATTTCCCGTTTCAAAAAAAGCGCTACGTCAAGGCAGTCACGGACGTCTCTCTCGAGATCTATCCGGGGGAAACGTTCGGCGTCGTGGGCGAGTCCGGCTGCGGCAAGAGTACGCTCGCCAATTGTACGCTGGGCATGCAGCGCGTCGATTCCGGCAAGATCTTTTTTGACGGACAGGAGCTGACGGCGATGACCAGCCGCCAGTTAAAGGAAGCGCGCCGCAGCATGCAGGTCATTTTCCAGGATCCGTTTTCTTCGCTCAATCCCCGTTTCAGCGTGTTCGATCTCATCTCCGAGCCGCTGCGCATAAAGGGCGGCTACACCTATGCCGAGATGCGCAAAACGGTCGGCGATATGCTCAAGGAGGTCGGCCTTTCGGAAGGGGATATGGATCGCTTTCCGTCCGATTTTTCGGGCGGTCAAAAGCAGCGTATCGGCATTGCCCGCGCGCTCATTTTAAAACCCAAGTACCTCGTCTGCGACGAGCCGGTCTCCGCATTGGACGTGTCTGTCCATGCGCAGATCCTCAACTTGCTGATGGATCTGCAGGAAAAATATCACATTACCTATCTCTTCATTTCGCACAACCTCGCCGTCGTCAAGCGCGTCAGCGATCGTGCCGTCGTCATGTACCTCGGCAAAGTGATGGAGTATGGGAACGTACAAAAGATCTTCAAAAATCCTGCGCATCCGTATACGCGCGCACTGATGGGCTCTATTTTTGACGTCGATATCGATTGCCCGCGCGAGCGCAAGCGCTTGCAGGGCGAGGTGCCGAGCCCCATCAATCCGCCGCCCGGCTGCCGTTTCTGCGGCCGCTGTCCCGAGGAGCAGCCCTGCTGCAGCCTCAGCGAGCCGCCGCTGGTCAAGATCGAAGAAGATCATTATGCCGCCTGCTTCCTGCATGCGGATCGGGCGGAAGAATAGTGGTCAAAAAAGAATATTTAGTGCTGATCGCCGCGCTCGTCTGGACGGCTGCGGGTGCCAATATCCTGCGCTTGGGCATCGCGGCGTGCCTGATCGTAAAATGGGAGTGGTGGATGATCGTGTCCGCCATTGCCGTCTTTGTGCTCTTCGGCGGGATGTTTTGGCGCATTGTCGTCAAGCATACGCGCCGGATCTACGGGTATGACGGCGCGCGCAGGCACTGTTTTTTAAAGTTTTTTGACGTCAAGGCATACATCCTCATGATCTGCATGATGGCGATGGGCATCCTGTTGCGCACCATGGGGTGGATACCCGATCGCTGCACGGCAATGTTTTATACGGGGCTCGGCAGTGCGCTGACCTGCGCGGGCATTGCGTTTGCAGTCATTTTTATCCGCGATCTCCTGCAAAGGAAGAGAATGAAACCAATGGATCCGACACTTTTTGAAAAATATATCGCAATTTTGAAGGAAGAACTGCGCCCGGCAATGGGCTGTACCGAACCCATTTCCGTCGCATACGCGGCCGCGACCGCGCGCGAATTGTTGGGTGAAATGCCGCAGGAGGCGGTCATTGCCGTCAGCGGCAATATCCTGAAAAACGTCAAGAGCGTCGTCGTCCCGCATACGGACGGGATGCGCGGCATCGATGCTGCTGTCTGCGCGGGCATTGCGGCGGGCATTGCCGAAAAGCAGCTGGAGGTCATTTCCTCCGTCACGGCGGAGCAGATCGAACAGATCAAGCAGCTGCGCCGGACTTTGCCCGTTCGCGTCGAGCTCGCCGATACGCCGCATATCTTTGATGTCTGTATAACGCTGCGTTCGGCAAACCATATCGCGTCCGTGCGCATCGTCGATTTTCACACCAATATCGTCCGCAAAGAGTTGGACGGCAAGGCGCTGTATGAAAAGGAGATCGGCCCCTGCGGAACGGAAAAGCGGACGGACCGCTCCTGTCTGAGCGTCGAACAGATCTATCGATTTGCAAAGGAAGTTCCCCTCGAAAAGATCAAACCCGTCCTTTCCCTGCAAGTCGAGTACAATATGGCCATAGCCGAGGAGGGGCTGCGCAATCCTTACGGAGCCAATATCGGCAAGGTGCTTTTAAAGCGCGCGAACGGCGACATCCGCCTCAAAGCGCGCGCCTATGCCGCCGCCGGTTCGGATGCGCGCATGAACGGCTGCGAAATGCCCGTCGTCATCGTCTCGGGCAGCGGGAATCAGGGGCTGACCGCCTCGGTCCCCGTCATCGTCTATGCGCGCGAGTTGGGCAAGAGTGAAGAGGAAATGTACCGCGCGCTCGCCCTGTCCGACCTCATCACGATCCATCAAAAGACGGGTATCGGCACCCTGTCCGCCTATTGCGGCGCGGTATCGGCAGGTGTCGGCGCGGGGGCGGGCATCGCTTTTCTGTACGGCGGCGGTCCCGAGGAGATCGCGCATACCGTCGTCAATGCGGTGGCCATCGTTTCCGGCATGATCTGTGACGGGGCCAAGGCTTCCTGTGCCGCCAAAATTTCGCAGTCGGTCGATGCAGGGATCCTCGGTTATGAAATGTTTCAGGAGGGCAACCAATTCTATGGCGGCGACGGTATCGTCACCAAGGGAGTGGAAAACACGATCCGCAATGTCGGACGCCTCGCGCACGAGGGTATGGCGCAGACGGATAAAGAGATCATCGATATCATGCTGCATACACGCACAAATTGAATATTATCAAAAAAGATCCCCGCAGGAATAGGATGCGGGGATCTTTTTTGCTGTTTGTAAAGTATTATGCGTGACATAGATGGGGAATATCGTTCTAATCACAGTCGGGCGGCTGGCCGACATGCGCCTTCCATTGGCATTCGCCGAGGGTAAAGCGAGTAAAAACGGCGCGGAAGGAGGAGTCCTCCGGGCTGCACGCATAGATGCCGAAGGGAACTTCTCCCGTGGCGGAAGGCATATGGCAGATGCGCATCTGGCTGAACCGGACGCCGTCTGCCGAACATTCGATGCAAAAGTCGTCCTCGCGGCGGCTGAGGCGGTACCACATGCTCCGGATGGATGCGTCGATGGCGGTCGTCGCCCAGTCAGAGTAGCCGTTTACGGTCACGACGCTTCCCAAATGCTGGAAATGTTCGTTCTCGTATTCGACGGAGGCTTTCAGCCAGTTTTCGCTGTCGATGTATAGAGCGATGCCGCACTGGTCAAAGCGCCGTTTGCTCTCAAATTGCGTCTTGACGGTAAAGGAAAAAAATTTTTCTGCGGTACGCATCTGCAGGACGGGAGCACTGTCATTGCGGAAGTGGTAGTATGTCCGCTGCCACAGGTCGGTGTGCGGCGCCGTCACGATCTCGATCTTGTCTTCGCCTATGGTAAAAACTTTCGGCGTGCGCGTCCACTGCATTTGTTTCAGGTTCACTTTGATTCCTCCTCTTTTTCGGTATTTTCGGAGGCGGGCGAAGTTTTCAGCCGCTCCAATCGCATCGCTAAATTTTGTTCGATCAAATCGTCCGGCAATGTCGGGTCTCGCAGCTGCCAATGTTCGCAGGGGATCTTTGTACAAGTACCGCAATGTTCGGAACCCTTTTGATTGACGCAGCAATCATAGATGGGGCAGCACTTGTCGCCGGTGTAGGGCAGCCAATAGACAAGGCCTTTGATCGCCCGGCATCCTTGGCAGGAAGCCGGGTAAAAGGAGCAGTCCTGCGCACAGCTGGTGCCGCAGGGTGCGGGCTGTACAAACTCGTCCTTCCAGTGCCACCATTTACATTTTTTAGGATCCGGTTTTTCTGTATTGACAAAGTACTCGACGGCGCGCAGCAGGTATAGCTGGCAGCGGTCGAGGGTATATCCGCGCAGTGCGCATTCTTCCGCGTACAGTTCCTCGGCGCGCTTTCCCTTTAAGGATTCGATCGACGTATATCCCATCGCGATCAGGTCCCGTTCCGTCCTTTCGCCGATATTCGGTATCTTTCGTAATCCGCTCATTTTTCTTTACATGTTTCCTCCTTATTTTATAATAATGTAGTAGATCCGGCTGCGCTTTATAGAGATCGGCTGCAAAAGGGGGTCATTTTTTTGCTTCTGATCGGCAGCCCGCTTTTGCCTCGGCAGTATCAGTTTGCTCGGCGATCGCCCTTTGCAGAAAATCGAGGAAAAGTTGTGCCGGCTTTGAAAATGCAGTGTGCTTTTTCCAAACGATATCCAAATGGGTATACAGCGGCGGATCGAGCGGCTTGAAGCAGAGGGGGCTTTCTCCCGTAGTATTGACGAGATTGTCGAGGCAGATGGCGTATCCCATGCCCGATTGGACGAGCAGCGTGGCGTTGTAGAGCAGGTTATACTGTCCGACGATACGGAGCCCGCGGGAGCTGCCGCCCAGCCATTCGATCAATTGGCTGTTTTTCTGCATGGACTGCATCGAGCAGAGCAGCGGCAGCGCGCGCAGTTCCTCTGCGGTTACGGTGTCGTTCTGTGCGAGCGGGCTGTCCCTGCGCATGAGTACGCCCCATCGGTCTGCGTCCGGCAGCCGCATCGAGTTGTATTTTTTCAGGTCGGGAAGGTCGACCACGATCCCAAAGTCGATCAGTCCCTTTTCCAATTTTTCGATCACAGCGTCCGCGTCGCCGCTGTAAAATTGAAAGCGCACGGCCGGATATTGCCGCTGCATTGCGCAGGCCGCCCGGGCGACCGTCCGCACGGCCCAGCTTTCGCCTCCGCCGATCAACACTTCGCCGGCGATGTCGTCGGGCGGGGCAGACAGATCTGCTTCCGTCTTTTCATAGAGGGAGAGGATCTCTTCCGCCCTCTTTTTGAGCAGCATTCCCGTTTCCGTCAGCGTGATCCTGCGGTTGCTGCGCACAAAGAGCGGCTTTCCCACTTCCTTTTCAAGATTCTGCATCTGCTTCGAAAGGCTCGGCTGTGATATGTACAGGTATTCGGCCGCTTTCGTGATGTTCAGTTCCTGTGCTACCGCCAAAAAATAGCGCAATTCCCGCAGTTCCATAAAATTTCTCCTTTGACTGCATTGTAACATATGTGGGCCGCGCTGTCAATCGGTGTTGCAAGATCGCTGGTTTCATCTTCGGCGCTCTGCGGGGGAGGAATGCAGGGAAGCGCTTTTGGATCCCAAAATCGGCCTTTCGGTTCCAAGATCGGCAGGAAGGACTATTCTGTCCATATCTGCATCTCGTATTTCCATTGCAGTATGCCCGTTAAAACCACCAGTTCCACGAGGAAGGGCGGGGAGGCATGGCCGTTCGCTTCTGCGCGCGCGAGCAGTTCGCCGCGCACTGCGCCGCGCGTTTGCTCGGTGCACTCCGCACACAGATATTTCCCTGCTGGCAGGGGCAGCAGATCTTTGTTCGGGGCACTGCGGGTACAGATGGTGAACATCCGCCGCTGTCCATCCTTTTCGTAGATCCCGGCTATATCCTCAAAGGCGAATTTTTCGCGGTTTTCTTCGCCGATTTGTGCAAAAAAATGGCGATGATAGTTCCATAAGTTTTCGATCGTCGGTTCGGTCAGGCTGTCCGATAGCAAGATGACGCGCGTCGGCAGTTCGCGGATAAAGATGCTGTCGGGCAGGGGAGATCCCGCGTTTTTGCTTTTATAGAATACTTTTGCGCGGCGGATTCGCTCCTTCACGCTCTGCAATTCGGCAATTTTTTCGTCGGCGCTCCGTTCGGCTTGTTCCAAAAATGCGACAATATGATTGAAATCATTGAACTTTAAAACCTTTTTGATCTCTTCGAGCGGCAAATCCATGCAGCGCAGGGCGCGCACGGTATTCAGCCGCACGATCTCTTCTTCGGTATAATAGCGGTATTTTGTCCATTCATCCGTCTTATGCGGGCTGACCAATCCGATCCGGTCGTAGTGGCGCAGGGCCTCCGCCGTCATTCCCACCAGTTTTGCCGCTTCTCCCACAGAATAAAATTTTTTCATTTTGCCGCGATTTCTCCTTGACCTTTGTGTTGCACAAAGGTTTATACTGATTATACCAGACAGGAAAAGGAAAGTCAAACGGACAAAACAAGGAGGTTTTTTATGAAAAAGCAGATGGCAGCGCTCGCCGTATGTGCGGTGTTTGCGGCAATTTTTACGATGGTCGGCTGTTCCGGCAGCGAGACGTTTGAGGCAAAAAACTATTCTTCCGGCGAAGCAGACGTTCGATCGGTCGTGATCGACGTAGAGGATCGGGCTGTGGAAGTCGGCCTTTCAGATGACGGGCAGGTCCACATCGAGTACAGTGAAAGCGAAAAGGAGTTTTACGAGGTAAAACTTTCTGAGAGCGGCGAGCTGACGATGACGCTGCAAACGGACAAGGATTGGACAGATTATATCGGCACCAAACCCGGAGCGGAATATCGCACGATCAAACTTTTGGTGCCCGACGCGATCTTGTCCGATCTCACGATCCGTACGACGAACGAAGCGGTCGAGGTGGCGCCCCTGTCCGTACAGGGCGTTGTATCGCTCGATGCCAATGGCGGAGATCTGAATTTTGAAAAGATCGGCGTCGGCAATCGTTTGGAGCTGACGGCAAAGAACGGAAATATTACGGGCTCCGTTCTGGGCGGATGGGATGATTTTTCCATTTCGTGCGAGTTCAAGAAAGGGGAGTGCAATCTGCCGCAGAATAAAGAGGGCGGAGATAAGACTTTGCTGGTCAATTGCAACAATGGCGACATCGCCGTTACATTTACGGCGGCTTAAAGGGAACAAATCGACAGGAGAGGGGCGGTCAGAGACCGCCCTTTTTGTAAAGCAAAACCCGCGGATAGTCCGCGGGTAGCAAAGAGCTTTAGCGATGAATGTTGAAATAAAAACTCCTTTTGATATAATAGAGTTGCGACCTGGCAGTTGCAAACTAAGAATCAAAAGGAGGACATCCAAATGGATGACATAAGAAGTTT
>CAJFTM010000011.1:44639-50275 GCA_904419945.1 uncultured Clostridia bacterium | reverse complement strand
TCAGTGTGGTTATAGGGATATTCTGTTTTTTGATGATGGTTAAAAAGTTCAGTGTTTATGCGGCTTTCAGGGATTTGTGTATATAAACATGAGGCCACCTCTTCGGTCGATACCAGAACGGAGGCGGAGATCGGCAAAGCTATGAGCGAGCTCATGAGCGGCAGAACGAGCTTTGTCATCGCGCATCGCCTTTCGACCATTCGCGATGCCGACAATATCCTCTTTATGGAGAACGGGAACATCATCGAACAGGGCGATCATAAGCAATTGCTCGCCAAGGGCGGCGCTTACGCTGCGCTGTACAACAGCCAGTTTGCGTGACGGACCCGCGAACATTGTCCCGTGGCTGCGATCCGGCGGCTGCAAGTTGCGGTCGCTGGATCTTTTGCGCCCGTCCGTAAAGCGTGGGGCGCTGCCGCGAGAAGCGCTCGGAGCGGTTTTAGGCAGCGCAAACGCACTGTGCTCTGGGGCCGGATCGATTGCGTTCGGGCGCGATGTCTGTTATAATAAAGAAAAGGCCGTTTCGGCAGGGAAGGAGGGCTCTCTATGTTGGAAGCAGGAATGCAGGCGCCGGCGTTTACGCTCGCGGATAAAGACGGAAGGATGGTTTCGCTGTCCGATTTTCTCGGTAAAAAGGTGGTTTTATATTTTTATCCGAAGGACAACACGCCCGGATGCACGCGGCAGGCGTGCGCGTTTGCGGCCGCGTACGGCGAATTTGAAAAGAAAAACGCCGTCGTCATCGGCATCAGTAAAGACAGCGTCACTTCGCATGAAAAGTTTGCGGAAAAGTATAATTTGCCGTTCATCCTGTTGTCCGATCCCGATTTGCAGGCGATCCGGGCATACGGCGTATGGCAGGAGAAAAAACTGTACGGAAAGACAAGCATGGGCGTCGTCCGCACGACGTTCCTGATCGACGAAAAGGGCATCATCGTAAAAGTCATGCCCAAAGTCAAGCCGGATACGAACGCCGCCGATGTTTTGGCGCTGCTCTGAGGGCGTCGGGTCGCTCTCGATATAGGATCATAAAAAATTGTCTGAATGCGCCGCGGCTTTAAGCTGCGGCGCATTGTATTTTTGTGCCTGTACGGGCTGTCGACGCCTCTGTCGCGGGCAGGGAGATGTTACATTTGTGTTGCAAAATAGGGCGCAGATGTTACATCGATGTTACAAAATGGCGGGAGGGGGTTGTTTTTTTGCGGAAGTATGTTACAATGGTGGTGAAAAGGGGCACTGCATCGCGCCATGCAGATACTCCGGGAGGCAGGGCATGAAAGAGGAACAGAGAGAACGGTTTTTGCAGAACATTCCCGACGCAAGGTCGGAGGAGACCGGCGCGCCGCGGGCGGCATTGCATACAGATCCCGCGCCCGCTGTTTTTGACGGGCGGGAAATACCGCCGCAGGAGGGCTATTTGCCGCCGCAGGGAAACCCGGCGGACGCCGCTGCTGCGGGCGGAATGGCCGCACGCGCGCCGGCAGATGCAGGTCCCGCCACCGCGGGGGATCCGGTCCCCGGATCCCCCGCGGCGGAGCGAAAGGTAAGGGAGGGAAAAAAGAGAGAGTTGCGCCGCCGGAGGCTGATCGCTGCCGCGATCTTGCTGGGCGCGGCGCTGCTTCTGCTGGCCGTGTCGCTGTTGACGCCCGTCGGCCCGATGTTGGGTGTCCCGGCGATCCTGCTCGCCTTAGTGGGATTGATTCTGCTGTTGTGCGTCGGGATCGGCTGGCTGAGCGAGCGGATGTCTGTCTGGCCCATCGTTGCCCTTCTGCTCGATTTTGCCTGCGTGCCGCTCCTGTTTGCGGGCGGAGCTCTCTCGCTGACGGGCGTACTCTTTTTTATCGGCTTTCCCCTGCTGTTGGCGGGGTTGGTCAGCCCCGTGGCGGGCATCGTCGTGGGGATCGCCGCACTCTGCGGCGGCGTCAAGCGCAACGGCAGGGCGGGCACGGCGCTCTCCGTCGTCGCCATCCTGCTGCCCGTCATCGCTGTCACTGTACTCATCCTGTTGCTGAGTACGGGCGTCATCCGCATCAGCCTGATGTGAGGGAGGGGCACATGGAAAAGGAGATCTTGCCGCGGCCGGAGCGGGGCTGCGAAGAAAAAGGGAATGCGTTCCGCCGCCTGTGCGGCAGGCCGCCGCGCGATGCGCGGCGCAAGCTGCTTTGGGTAGGCGTCGGGCTGGTTGCCGCGGCGCTGCTGCTCGGCGCGTGCGTCCTGCCGACGCAGTCGAGCGCCGCGCTCGTCTTGGCCATTGTCTGCGCGGCGGCAGGCGTTGCGCTGTTTGGGTACGCGTACTGCGGGCCGCTGGCCACCGGCTGCACTTTCCTTGCTTTGGGCGGCGGCGCGCTGTTGCTGTACGAGCTAAAAATGTTTTCGTGGGCGGAGGCCGCTGAGCTCCCCGGCCAGCTCGCCATGATGGTCGGCGGGGCGCTGCTGCTCTCGATCGGCTTCCGCTGGCTGTGCGCCAAGGCGGCGCCCCTTCCGGCGACGGCAGTGCTGCTCGATCTCGGCGGCATGTTGCTGCTCGCCTTCGGCTCGTGGTATGCCGTCGAGCTCTTTTCGTTCGGTGCGCTCATCTTCGTGGCGGGGCTGCTTTTGACCTGCGTCGGCGTGGTCGTCGGCATCTGCGCCCTCTGTGACCGCACGTCGCGGAGCAGCAAGGTCGGCATGACCCTCTCCGTCCTCGCGGCGGCGCTTCCCGTAGTTGCCGCCGTCACGATCGTCCTGCTTTTCAGCACGGGCGTCATCCGCATCAGCCTGATGTAAGGGAGGAACCGCTATGGACGAAAACAGAAAGGTGTGTCCGCCCGCGTCGGGTGTGCCGGAGCAAACGCGCAGGAGCCGGACAGGGTTATGGATCGCTGCGGCGGCGATCTTTCTTGCCGGCCTCTGCACGGCGGGAGCCGCCTTTATACTGGGACGCAGGGGCGTTTGGGCGGTCGGCGGGCTGCTCGCGTGCGCGGGGCTGGGTGTTCTGCTCTGTCTCACGATCGGGCGGATCCGCTCGCGCGCGCTGCGCCGCGCGGTCGCGGCACTTGCGCTGGAAGTTGCCTGTGTTCCCGTCGTCTACTTTGGCTTCTATTGTATCTTTCTTGCAAAAATTTTGCCGACCGTGATCGGCGTTGTGCTGCTCATCGTCGCCCTCGGCCTGCCCGTAGCGGGGCTGATCGTCGGTGTCGGCGCGTTGAGCGGCCGCGGAGAGAAGAGGAGCGCGCTCGCCGTCGTGCTGGCAGTCGTCTCCGTCATCCTGCCCATACTTGTGGCGGTGGTCTATATTTTGATATTCAGTACGGGCCTGTTTATCGTTCAGTTCATGTAAGGAGAGAGCGGAATGAGTAGCATTGTCAGGCGGGCGCTCGGCATCGGGCTGCGCGTCCTCGGTACGGCGGCATCTGCCGCCCTCGCTTTTTGGGCGCTGTGGCGCTATGAATATTGGCAGCAGTGGACGCAGATCGACAATGTGGTCGGCGCCATTCCCGTGGCGCTCGCCTTTCTGTTTGTCGGCGGGTGTGCCGCGCTGCTGTGGATCAAGCACCGCCGGGCGACGGCGGCCGTCTCCGTGGCGCTCGCCGTTGTGGTCGCGCTCTCGGCGGCGCTCTTCCCCAACGCATTGCGCGGCAACTGGTGGATCGACTACGGCCTGACCTCTTCGGAGGGGGACAGCCCCGATCTCACCGTGTATGATCCCTTTGTAGAAGGGTCAAAGGCAGCGGTCCTGGACGGGGAGGCCTCCCTGCATCTGGAGGGGGATCTGCCCCTGCTGGACGGGGCGACGGCGCTGTATCCCGTGTATGCGGCATTTGCGCAGGCACTGTATGCGGAAGAGGACTACGTGCAGGGGGTAACGGCGCGCTGCACCAATACGGCGGGGGCATACAGCGCGCTCATCGCCGGCGAACGGGACGTCATCTTCTGCGCGGGGCCGTCCGCCTCGCAGCGGGCCGCGGCGGAGGAGGCGGGCGTCGAGCTTTGCCTTACGCCCATCGGCCGGGAGGCGTTCGTCTTCGTCGTGGCAAAGGAGAATCCCGTCGACGGGCTGACGACGCAGCAGATCTACAACATTTATTCGGGAAAGACGGCGCGCTGGAGCACACTCGGCTGGAAGGAGGGCGGAGAGATCATCGCCTTCCGCCGCCCCGAAACGTCCGGCAGCGAATCGGGGCTGTACAATGTCGTCATGAAAGGCCGCCCGGTCGTCGTGCCGCAGCCGCTGCCGGATGCGAACTTGGTCGGTTCCAACAGCCTCATGCAGCAGGTGTCGGTGGAGTGGAACGGGGTACATCCCGCGCTCGGGTATTCCTATCGCTTTTTCGCGACGACGATGTACGCCAATCCCGATACCAAGCTGCTCGCATTGGACGGCTACGCCCCGAACGACGAAAATATCCGCAGCGGAAAGTATCCCTTCGTTGCCGACGTGTATGCAGTCACCGTCGGCGAGCCGCAGGGGAAAGCGAAGCAGCTCATCGACTGGATCCTCTCGCCCGAAGGGCAGGAATTGGTCGAAAAGTCGGGCTATGCGCCCGTCGGGGCATGAATGGCTGTCGGCTTTCGGGGCAAAAGGGAAGGAGTGAACAAAATGAAGATCAAAACAAGGATGATAGCGGTCATATTATCGGTGATCAGTATTGTCGGGGTATGCTGTATGTTCAGCGGCTGCCAGACGGAGGCAGAAAGAGCGGAGGCAAATTCGTTTACAGACGGGTACTTTAAGTATTATTACATAAAGCAAACGGACAGCTATGCGATCGTGGGGGATGGTGACGTGCCTTATCCTGAAACGCTGGCAATACCGGCATATTATAACGGAAAAGAAGTGACCGATATCTACTATCCTGTTAATTCGGGCATCTATTTTAACAAAGTAATGGGACCTTCATTAAAAAATGTAGAAATAGTTTATTATCCATTTTTATATGAAGATGATTACGAAATGACATGTTTTTATGATGGTTTATCGGCCGGAAGATTTTATCCTAGTGTTGTATTCTGCGTAAACAACAAAAATTATATGAGTGCGTTCCGTTTTGGAGGGATTAAACTATATTATACAAAAAATGCATTTGACGCAATAGAATATACAGGCGGGGCTTGGCTCAAAGAAACTTTCAGTGATTATAAAATTGTGATTTATTATAATAGTACCAAAAAAAAGCATTGTGAATTTCAAATAGCGAATACCTCATATATGTTTAATTATGAAGGTGCGCCGAATGACGGATATTTCTTTATCAATGATTTTGAAAGAGGGGGATTGATCGAAGATACGCCCTATGAACCGCAACGAGAAGGATATACGTTTGGCGGTTGGTACAAAGAGCCGGAATGTATCAATAAGTGGGATTTTGCGCAGGACAAATTGCCCGAAGCGACTTGCGATGAAGCCGGGTATGTAACAGATTTTGTGGAAACGAAGCTTTATGCTGCGTGGATCCAAAATTGAATCATAGGGCAGAACGGGTCCCTTGGTGCGCACACCCGACGGTTGTCATCAGAGAGCTTCGCGCGGCGCGGCAGAAAATTGCCGAGCTGCGCATTTTGTATAACGAAAACCCCGCGATAGTTGCGGGGTTCAGAGAAGGCTAAGCCGAAGAACAAAAAACGAGCAAAAGAAAAAGCGATAAGAAAAAAGGCAA
>CAJFTM010000011.1:36788-44556 GCA_904419945.1 uncultured Clostridia bacterium | reverse complement strand
GCCAGGTCGTCATAGGCGCGGCTTGCGCGCTGCCGGTAATATGAGGGCTAACAGCCCGAAACTGAAAAACCACCGGCTATGCCGGTGGATATTTATTTGTGCAAATTTAGCATGTTTGGCGAGAATTTTTGTGCATTGCTTGCAATTTATTCTTCCGCTTGGTATAATAAAAATGTACAAGAGGCAGTTTGCCGTATTTTCGGCCGCCTTGGGCGGTTTTTGTAAGGAGAAAGTGATCCATGGGCCCTATCCGCAAGCTTTTTCGCAAAATTGCCCGCTTCGTCGTGGACAAGGCAATGGGCAACGGGCTGATGCAGGAGGAAACGCAGGCGTCCGGAGGCCCTGCCGTTTCGCCGCAGATGTCGGCTCTGCTGCGGCAGACGGCGGCGGACGGCATCGTTCTGTTGAAAAATGACGGCACGCTGCCGCTGCGCCGCGGCGCCCGCGTGGCCGTGTTCGGGCGCTGTCAGTTCGATTATTTTTACGTCGGCTACGGCAGCGGGGGAGACGTGCATCCCCCCTATAAGGTCAGCCCCGCGCAGGCGATCGCCGAGGCGGTCGCGGACGGGCGGCTGGTGCAGAATGCGGATTTGCTGCAGGCCTATCGCCGCTGGCGCGCCGAGCCGGACAATGCTCCGGACGACGGCTGGTGGGGGCACTGGCCCACGCATTATCCCGAAATGCCCGTTTCCCGCGTGCTCGCCGAGAGCGCCGCGCGGGAGAGCGAGGTCGCTTTGGTCATTCTCGGCCGGGCAGCCGGAGAAGACCGCGAAAACAAGACGGAAAAGGGAAGTTATTATCTCACCGATGAGGAGCGCGCGCTGCTCGACGTCGTCACGGCGGCATTCCGCAGGACGGTCGTCGTGCTCGATTGCGGCAACATCATCGATCTTTCCCTGCTCTGCCGGTATGGAGATAAAATCTCTGCCCTCGTCTATGCATGGCAGGGCGGCATGGAGAGCGGGCACGCCCTCGTCGATGTGCTCACGGGCGCCATCAACCCGAGCGGGAAGCTGACGGATACCGTGGCCGTGCGCTACGGCGATTACCCCTCCGCGCGCAGTTTCGGCGGCAAAAAATATAACAATTATGAAGAGGACATCTACGTCGGGTACCGCTATTTTGAGACGTTCGCGCGCGACCGCGTCCTCTTCCCCTTCGGGTTCGGACTGTCTTACACCGTTTTCGCCGTCGAGGCACAATCGTTCCGCCATGACGGCGGAGAATTTTCCGTCGCCGTGCGGGTCCGCAATGCCGGCTCCGTTGCGGGGCGGGAAGTGGTGCAGCTGTATGTGCAGCCGCCGCAGGGCAGCCTCGGCAAGCCTGCCCGCGTCCTTGCCGCCTTCGCCAAGACGCCGCTGCTGCAGCCGGGCGAGGAGTGCATGCTCCTGCTGACCTGTACCGAGTACGACATCGCCTCCTTTGATGATACGGGTGCCGCGGGCAGCCGCGGTTCCTATCTGCTCGAGGCGGGCAGCTATGTGTTTTACATCGGGTCGGATGCCCGTTCGGCGCAGCCGATCGGCGAATATTTCCTGCCGGAGAATGAGGTGCTCGTCACTTTGCGGCCCGTCTGTCCCGTGCGCGATCCTTTCCTGCGCATCGTCGCGAAAAACGGGAAGGCCGTGCGCGAAATGGTGCCCGCCGTCGAAGTGGATCGAAAGGCCCGCATCCTTTCCGAACTTCCGCCTGCCGTCGGATATCGGGGGGATCAGGGGATCCGCCTCGCCGATGTCAAGGAGGGGCGTGCGCCGCTCGAGGCATTCCTTTCACAGCTGACCGATCGGGAGCTGGAGGCGCTCACCCGCGGCTACGGCTGTATGGGGGCGCCCTACGGGGCTTCCGGCAATGCGGGCGCATACGGCGGCATTCTCCCGTCTTTGGCGGAAAAGGGTATCCCGCCCGTCGTCACGACGGACGGCCCCGCCGGGATCCGCGTCAACCGCTATGCGGCGCTGCTGCCCTGCGGCACGGCGCTCGCCTGCACGTGGGACGTTGCCCTCGTCGAGCAGGTCTACGCCTCCGTCGGGGAAGAGATGGAGCGCATCGGTTCGAATGTGCTGCTGGCCCCCGGAATGAATATCCACCGCGATCCGCTCTGCGGGCGCAACTTTGAGTATTTTTCGGAAGATCCGCTGCTGACCGGCAAGATGGCGGCGGCGGCCGTGCGCGGCGTGCAGAGCCGCGGGCGCATTGCCTGCCCCAAGCACTTTGCCTGCAATAATCAGGAGAAAAACCGCAACCGTCACGACAGCCGCGTTTCTGAGCGCGCCCTGCGCGAGATCTACCTCAAGGGTTTCGAGATCTGCGTACGGGAGGGCAAGCCGTACAACATCATGACCAGCTACAACAAGGTCAACGGCGTATGGAGCCACTACCATTACGACCTCGCGACGACGGTTCTGCGCGAAGAATGGGGGTTCGGCGGCGCCGTCATTACCGATTGGTGGATGCGCAAGAGCGCCAGCCCCGAGTTCCCCGCCTTAAAGGATAACGCTTACCGCGTCCGCGCGCAGGTGGATGTGCTCATGCCGGGGAATATGAGCTATCTCGGCAAAAGATACAAGAGCGACGGTTCGCTTTTGCGCACGCTCGGCAAAGAGGGCGGTATCACCCGCGGCGAATTGGAGCGCTCGGCGGCAAATACATTGCGCGTTGCAATGCTCCTTTTATGAAGAACTGTGCACGCTGCACAAAAAAATGCGCGATTATGTATCGCGAGTTACTGTTTATAACAAAATTTTGACCGTTTAAGACAAAACACTTGCAATTTATGAAGAAAGTGTTATAATAAATAAGAAGCGCGGTATGTTGCCTGCGGCATCTCCGCCGTTTGCATGCCTGAAGAGGGCCGAAGAGGGGGGGTACCGTGTATGCATTTCAGGCTGAAAAAAGTGCAAAAGAAGTAAAGACTGTTGCATTTTTTTAAATCTGTGTTACAATACACTTAGGATCGTTAAAATAGCGCGAGACACGCGCTTTCGGCGTATGCCGATACGGAAAACGGAGGGAGTGAAAGATGAAAAAAGAACTCAAGCATGCGGATATCATCGCAAAGCTGAGCGTTCGTCAGAAAGCGGACCTGATGACGGGTCGCGACTTTTGGTCGACGCTGAACATCGACGAGCTGGGCGTTCCTTCGGCATATCTGTCCGACGGGCCGCACGGCCTCCGCAAACAGGCGGCGGCAGCCGACCACCTCGGCCTCAACCCGAGCATCCCGGCGACCTGCTACCCGACTGCGGCGACGATGGCCAACAGCTGGGATACCGAGCTCGGCGAAAAGCTGGGCGAATATCTCGGCGAGGAAGCCGCGTCGATGGACGTCAACGTCCTGCTCGGCCCCGGCATGAATATCAAGCGCAACCCGCTGTGCGGACGTAACTTCGAGTATTTCTCGGAAGATCCGTACCTCGCCGGCAAAATGGCGGCGGCCTATGTGCGCGGTATTCAAAAGAAGGGGATCTCTGCCTGCATCAAGCACTTCGCGTGCAATAACCAGGAGCAGCGCCGCATGGTCATCGATACCATCGTCGACGAGCGCACGCTGCGCGAAATTTACCTGACCGGGTTTGAGATCGCCGTCGATGAGGGCAAGCCGCAGACCATCATGTCCTCGTACAACAAGCTCAACGGCACCCACACCAACGAGAATATGCACCTGATGAAGGACATCCTCCGCGGCGAATGGGGGTACAACGGCGTCGCCGTCACCGACTGGGCGGGCAGCAATGACCGCGTGCAGGGCGCCATCGCCGGCAACGAGCTGGAAATGCCCGGCTGCCGTTACGGCGCGGACGACATGGAACAGGCTCTCACCAAGGGCTATACCATCCCCGAGTACGTCAAGGAATATCCCGCTCAGTATGAGGCGATCGAAAAGGGCATCAAGGACGGCAAGCTGGACGAAGATATCGTCGACGAACTGCTCGACCGCCTGCTCGACCTCATCCTGCGCACGGACAAGGCCGTCAAGGCTGCGCCGAAGGAGTTCAATAAAGAGGAGCACCATCTCTTTGCTGAAAAGTGCGCCGAAGCGTGCATGGTGCTTTTGAAAAACGAAAACAACGCACTTCCTCTCGCCGAGGATGAAAAGGTCTGCGTGATCGGCGACTTCGCCAAGAACCCGCGCTACCAGGGCGCCGGCTCTTCCGTCGTCAACCCGACCAAGCTGGACAACGTCATCGACTGCATCGGCGAATATCCCATCAACTATATCGGCTACGCGCAGGGCTATGAGCGCTACGGCAAGGCCAGCGGCAAACTCTCGAAAGAGGCGATGGAACTTGCCCGCAAGGCGGACAAGATCGTCTTCTTCATGGGCCTGGACGAGGTCAGCGAGGCGGAAGGTATCGACCGCATGGATATGAAGATCCCCGCCAATCAGCGCGAGATGCTCTCCCTTCTGTACACGCTGGACAAGCCCGTCGTCGTCGTTTTGTGCTGCGGCAGCGCGGTCGAGCTGCAGAGCACGGACAGCGCCGCTGCCATCGTGCACGCATATCTGAGCGGACAGGCGGGCGCACGCGCCATCCTCGGCGTGCTCAGCGGCAAAGTCAACCCTTCCGGCAAGCTCGCAGAGAGCTATCCCGAAAAGTATGAGGACTGCTCTTCGGCTTCCCGTTTCCCCGGCAAGGCGGCGAGCGTGGAATACCGCGAAGGGCCCTTCGTCGGCTATCGTTATTATGATACCGCGGGCGTCAAGGTCCGCTATCCCTTCGGATACGGCCTCAGCTATACCACCTTTGAGTATTCCGATATCAAGGTAGATAAAGACGGCGTTTCTTTCACCATCAAAAATGCCGGCAAGCGCGACGGCGCGGAGATCGCGCAGCTGTACGTCGGCAAAAAGGACAGCAAGCTGTTCCGCCCTGCCCACGAATTGAAGGGCTTTGTCAAAGTTTCGCTCAAAGCGGGCGAGAGCAAACAGGTGAAGATCGCGTTCGATAAACGCACTTTCCGTTATTACAACGTTAAGACGCAGGCATGGGAAGAAGAGGGAGGCAATTACGAGATCTATGTCGGCGCGTCCTGTGCGGATATCCGCCTGCAGGGCAGCGTCGAGCGCGCCGGCACGAAGGCCGAGGTCCCGTATGATGCAGCCAAGCTCCCCAGCTATTACAGCGGCAAGGCGGAAGACGTCGGCAAAGAGGAGTTTGAAGCGCTTCTCGGCTGCCCGATCCCGCGCGCAACCTACAAGTTCTATAAAAAGCGCCGCATGATCATCGACGAAAACAGCACGGTCGCAGACCTGCGCTTCTCCCGCCGCTGGGTCGGCCGCTTCTTCAGCTGGGCGATCCGCTTTGCGCATGCGTTCCTGTGGAAGATCGGCCAAAAGACGACTGCAAACACCATCATGATGGGCATGGTCCATCAGCCGGTGCGCGGCCTGGCGAAATACGGCGGCATGAGCCGCAGACAGATGGAGGCAATGCTGCTGATGTTCAACGGGCATCTGTTCAAGGGCATCGGTCAGTTTTTCTCGAAAGGTAAAAACTAAAAATCTCAGTGTGGAGGAAACGTGAATGAGTGATCAAGTGCAGGCAATGACAGCCGCCGACGAAGCAAAATTGCAACCGAAGCCGCTGTCAGACAACGGATTTGTCGCCTTTTGGCAGAAGATCTGGCGTTGGTGGCAGGGTGTATGGTACGGCTTTTCGGAGAAGCATCCGAAGCTTTCCAACATCATCTACATGGTCTTCTTTTTCCTCGTATTTAGTTACGGGGTCACAATTTGGCAGTATTTGGTAATGCTCTTCTTGCCGTATGCATTGCAGAGCCTTTCCAGCATTGAATTTGTTTGGCCGGCCGTTACATTTAATATCGGCGATACCGAACTTACGTATGCAATTTTCAACGAGCCAGTTCGCTATCTGGAAGACGGCAGCGTAAATCCTCTCAGCGGTTTGGGTAATTTCATTGCATTTGAAATCGCCGTGTTCACAGCACAGTGCATCAATATGCCCTTGCAGCGCAACATTACCTATCGTTCGCACGGCAATCCCGTGTGGCAGGCGATGTGGTACTTCATCGGCTGGGTAGGCGTTTCCATCTTTACGAATGCTCTGTGGGGCATCGTATATCCCTTTATCGATACGCTGTGGGGTTGGCCGGATGCCGTGATCGCTCTGATAAAAACAGTTATTACGGGCGGTGTTTCTATGGTCGTGTTCTTCTTCGTCTTCCTTGTCATTTTCCCGGATGTGAATAAGACGGAAGCCTCTAAGAAGAAAAAATTGGAAGCAGCGAAAGAGAGCGGCGATGCTGATCGCATTGCAAAGGCGGAACTTGCTTATACGATCGCTTTGGAAAACAAGCGTCGCTTTGATGCGGAGAAGTCCTATGCTTCCGTTACATCTCTTGCCGAGGCAAAGATCAACGGTTATCAGGGGATGAAAAAGAGAGTCGAAAAGGCAAAAGCTGCCGGTAACGAGGCTGATCTCAAAGAGCTGGAAGCGATGTGTGCAAAAATGCGCGAAGAAGCTTTGAAGGCTGTCGAGACCCGCGACGAGGTCGCCCCGAAGGAAAAGGCGATCATCGAAGAGGTCAAGGCTTCGCAGGCTGCCCGCAAAGCTGCCAAAAAGGCCGCATAATTCTGATCACAGAATGCAAAAGAAAACCCCTTCTTTTCTCCCCGCGAGGGGAAAGGAGAATGTATGGAAAAGCTGATCACGTTCGCGGTCCCGTGTTACAATTCGGCCGCTTATATGCAGCGCTGCATCGACACGCTGCTTGCAGCGGGCGAGGAGGCGGAGATCATCATCGTCAACGACGGGTCCGTGGACGAAACGGCGGCGATCGCCGACGCCTATGCGGCGCAGTACCCGACCATCGTGCGGGCCGTACATAAGCCGAACGGCGGGCACGGCTCGGGCGTGAACAAGGGTGCCGAGCTCGCACAGGGACTGTACTATAAGGTCGTCGATTCGGATGACTGGCTGGATACCGATGCCTTGGCGGCATTGCTCGCCAAGATCCGCGAGCACCGCGCGAGCGGGCAGCTCCCGGATATGTACATCGCCAACTACGTGTACGAAAAATTGCACGAGAACAGCCGCGTCGTCCGCCGCTACACGCACAACTTCCCTGTCGATACATTTTTCGGCTGGGACAGCGTCAGGCCCTTCCGCTTTTCGGAAGCACTCCTGATGCACTCGGTGCTCTACCGCACCGATCGGCTGCGCGCGAGCGGTACAGTGCTGCCCGAGCATACCTTTTACGTGGACAATATCTACTGCTATAAACCGCTGCCCTATATGCAGACGATGTACTACATGGACATCGACCTGTACCGTTACTTTATCGGGCGGGACGACCAGTCGGTCAGCGCGGCGAACATCGTCAAGCGCTACGAGCAGCAGATCCGCGTGATGAAAGAGATGCTGTTCGCCTATTCGTGGGAGCAGCTGCAGGGCTTTTCAAAAGGCCTGCGCCGTTACTTACTGCACGACCTGAACGTGATCATGACATTGACCGTGATGTTCACGACGGGCGGTAAGGATGAGATCGACCGCCGCAAAAGAGCGCTGCAAGAGCTGTGGAGCACCCTGCGCGCGTGGGACGAAAAGATGTATCGTTTCCTGCGTTACCGTTCGTATCCCGCACTGGTCAATTGGATGCCTTTCCGCTGGCAGGGCGAGGTAACGACGCTCGGTTACCGCTTCTACCGCCGCAAGCTGAAATGTAGTTAAGTCCATCCGTTTTTCCGAAAATATCGTTTGCAGCATCCCTGCGCTTTACGGCGCGGGGATGCTTTTCGTATAACGCC
>CAJFTM010000011.1:0-36760 GCA_904419945.1 uncultured Clostridia bacterium | reverse complement strand
CCCCCCCCCCCCCCCCCCCCCCCCGCAGATCGTCCGCGAGAGGCTCAGCCGATGCACGAAAGCAGAGGGAAAAGGCAAGAACAATCGTGCAAAAAGAGAAAAAACAGCCGGACTGAAAAAGCAAACAGGAACGTCAAAGAGATGGAACGCTTATGAAAAGGGTGCGAAATGACAGGCGAAGTAAATCAAGCACGGAAAAGACACGGCGGCGGGCAGCGGGCGACCAATGCATGGCTTGGCAGACCAACGAAAAAGCGCATGGCGTTATGCCGGTAAATAAGGGCTATGCAAAAAATGAATCCGCGCGCTGCGCATACAGATGACGATCGTGAAAAAATTTGCGGATCAGCCGGAGGATATAGAATGTATGCCGAAAAAGAAGGGGCGAAAGGAGAAACGGATTTTGCCGCCCTGGATATAATTTTCGCGGAGGGCTTTTCTTTTGCCGAAAGGTGTGTTATAATAACGGTGACTTACTGAAGAAAGGGGGCAGCCATGATCGAACAGTACATCGATGCCGCGCTCGGCAACCGTACGGCGGACGTCGTTCTCAAAAACGGAAAATTTGTCAATGTATTTACCGGCGAGGTACAGAGCGGGGATATCGCCATTACAGGCGGCAAGATCGTCGGGATCGGCACATACGAGGGAGAGCGCGAGTACGACATACGCGGCAAGGTCGCTGTGCCGGGACTTATCGACGCGCATGTCCATATCGAGAGCGCGCAGCTCGCGCCGGAGGAGTTTGCCCGCCTCGTCATGCCGCGCGGCACGACGACCGTCATCGCCGATCCGCACGAGATCGTCAACGTGTGCGGCGTTGCGGGAGCGCGTTATATGGCCCGCGCGGCAGCCAATACGCCGCTCGAAGTCAAGCTCATGCTCCCGTCCTGCGTGCCGGCTACGCCCTTCGAAACGAGCGGAGCAACGATCTCCGGCGCGGAGACGGAGCAGCTGCTGCGGGAAGATCTCTTTTGGGGGCTCGGCGAGTTCATGAACTTGCCCGGAGTGATCGGAAGGGATGCGGAAGCCATGCAGAAGTTGGAAGCGGCGCGCTCGCTCGGCAAGATCGTCGACGGCCATGCCCCCGGCGCAGAGGGGGAAACGCTGGACGCCTATATTGCGGCGGGCATTTCCACCGATCACGAATGCACCTGCCCGGAAGAGGCGGAGGAAAAGGCGACCAAAGGGCTGTACGTTCATCTCCGGGAGGGGACGGCGGCGCGCAACGTCGCCGCCAACTGCCGCGCTGTGACGGCTGCCAATCTGCGGCGGTTTTTGTTCTGCACGGATGATCGCCACGCCGCGGATATCCGCGCGCAAGGGCATATCGATAACGCCCTGCGCGTCGCCGTGGGGGCGGGCATGAATCCGGTCTGGGCGGTCATCGCGGCGACGCTCAACGCCGCCGAATGCTATGGTTTGAGGGGGAAGGGCGCCATCGCACCCGGCTACGATGCGGATATCGCCGTCTTTGACGACCTGCAAAATTTTCATTGTTCTTATACGTTCAAACGGGGCGAGGCCGTAGCGATGGACGGCATGCCGCTGTTCGCGGCGGGAGATCAATATTTGCCGGACGAGGTGCGCGGCACGGTCCGCGCGGGTGAGATCTCGCCCGACGGCTTTCGGCTGCGCCTGAAGGGGGAGCGCGCCAACGTCATTTGCCTTGAACATGGCAGTTTAATCACCGGCAGGGCGGTGCGTACCGTCCCTTCGGAGGATGGAGATGTCGTCCTGCGCGGCACAGAGCTCTTGAAGCTGGCCGTCATCGAGCGGCATCGCGGAACGGGGAACATCGGCCTCGGCCTGCTGGAGGGGTGCGGGCTGTGGGGCGGGGCGATCGCCACGACCGTCGCGCACGACTCGCACAATATCATCGTCCTCGGCGACAACAATGCCGACATGGCCGCCGCCGCGCGGGAACTTGTCCGGATCGGTGGGGGAATGGCCGTCGTCGGGCGGGGGCGCACCTGTTCGCTTCCGCTGGAGATCGGCGGACTGATGAGCGTCTTGCCGGCCGAAGAGTTTGTCGCCCGCGCCGAAGAGCTGCGCGAGGCCGCGTACGATTTGGGCGTTTCGCGCGAGATCGATCCGTTTATGGCGCTCTCCTTCCTCGCACTGCCCGTCATTCCTTCCCTCAAGCTGACCGATCAGGGACTGTTCGATGTTGAAAAATTTGCGTTTTGTTCCATTGACGCGGAGGAGAGGTGAGATGTTGGAGGTGCTGCTGGTCGAAGACGACGACAAGGATGCGCGCATTCTCGAAGGCTATCTCGAACGCTTCGCCGCGGAAACGGGCACAGAGATCCGCACCGAGCGCATGGCGCAGGCAGTCTCTTTGCTCGAAGCTGATCAGAAAAAAACTTCTGAAAAGGCATAAAAGAGGGAGTCGAAGTTTGCTTCGGAGGCCCAGCAGTGGATCTGCCGGGCCTTTCGTTTTGATTCGGTTTGGAGAAAAAATTTTTTCAATTTTTTGAAAATTGTGCGATCAAATACTTGACATTAAAAATGAGAGTGATATAATATTAGCAGAATCTGATAGAGAGTGCTAACACTTAAATATAGAAAGTGCCAGCACTAAAAGGAGATGATTGTTATGAAACATGAATTGACTCGCAACAACGATTATGATTTCTTTGAAGAAGCAATGCACGATTTCTTCCCGGCCTTTTACGGCAGCAGACGTTCGCAGCAGTACATGCGTACGGATATCAAGGAGACAGAGAACGCCTATCAGATGGAAGTGGAGATCCCCGGCATGGACAAGAAGGATATCCACATCGATTTGCAGGACGGCTATCTGAACATCACTGCCAACAAGAACGAGAGAGAGGAAAGCGGCAAGAAGGAAAATTATATCCGCCGCGAGCGCAGCTTTTCTTGCAGCCGCAGTTACTATGTCGGCGATATTCGCAAAGAGGATATCAAGGCAAAGTATGAAAACGGCATTCTGCGCGTGAGTATTCCGAAGGAAATGCCGCAGAAAGAGGAAGAGCACCACATCGAGATCGAATGATCGCCTGCTTTTGGGCAGGATGATCGAAATGCCGCAGGGCGGCGCGCGCAATCAGGCGCGCGCCGCCCTTTTTGCATGCAAATGATCCGGGTACCTGTGTGGCAGGGGAAGAGAGTGACAATGCAATATTTCCCCAACGGAAATCGGTTCGATGCGGGCGGGCGTATGGGCGGCAAAAAATTGACATAAAATAAAATAAAGACTTTACATTTCGGAACTTTTATTATATAATAAAAGTGTATAAAATCAAAAGGTCTGCCCTGCGGACACAGGGGGATGGTTGATCCCGTGAAATATATCGGCGGCGCGTTGCGCTATATGTTCAAAAATTTCATATTTATTTTTGTCTTCGCGCTGCTGCCGTCTTATTTTTTGGCGATGTCGGTCGATCTGGAAAGCCTCGCACGGCTGGTGCGCGGGTTCTTTACGGACGGGGATTTTTTCTTTTACGATCTCTTTTTTATGCTTTCGCCGTTCAATCCGAGCGGATGGCCGTTTGCCATTGCGTGCGGGGTATGCATCCTCATCTGCATGCCGATGCTGTTGGGCTTGATCGAGAAGCATATGCGCCTCGGGATCCGCACATTCAAGGGGGTGTTCGGGCGGTTTGACTGCAATTTTTTGGCGACCTGCGTCGTGACGTTCGTCTTCTTTGCCGTCTATGAGGTTTGGGCGCTGATCACGGCCGGCTTGCTCTATGCCGAGTCGCTGCTCTTGGCCGGTATCGCGAGCTCGGTCGTCGTTTTGATCACTCTGATCGGTTTGGTTGCCCTGCTTTGTTATGGGGCATCCTTTCTGCTGCTGTGGCTGCCCTGCCGCCTTTTGACGGGCTGCGGATACATGGAGGCGCTGCGCTATTCCAATCAGTTGGTCGCCAAAGAGCGCGGCAACCTGTTTTTGGCAGTTTGTTTGCCGGTCGCGGCGGGTTTGGTGCTCGACCTGCTCGTCGTGGGGCTGAGTTCGTTGGGTAATTTGAACATTCCCGTTGTACTGACGGTGGAGCTGTTGGTCCTGCTCCTGTTTTTATACTATGCGTCGCTCATGTTTGTCGCCTACTTCGCCCTGACCGGCGAAGAGCGGATGGATCTGCCCCGAAACCCGGCCGGCTGAGCTATCACATCCGTTTTTTGCAGGCGGGCAGGGGCGCAATATTCGAAAGTAGAGGTACCGTTTCGTGCTCTTTAAAAATGCCTTTCAGTTATTGGTCGATAACTTTAAACTCAATTACAAGTTGCTGCTTTATAAGGCACTGGTGGCCATCGTGACCGTTGCGCTTGCGGCAGCCCTTTTGTATGCGCCGCTGCGCGGGCTGTTTATCAGTAAGCCGATGGAGGATCTCCTGACGCTCTTCGGAGAATTTTTCCGCGCGATCACGTCGGGCGACGTCGAGTTTTTGGGTACATTTGCCGAGCAGCTGCAGGCAGCCATCAGCGCTCTGCTCAACCATCTGCAGCAGAATGTATCCAATATCGTGCTCTTCTTTACCGGGCTGATCGCCGTTATGCTCATTTCGCGCTTTTTGGATGGCATCGGCAACTATACCTTTGGCTGCCTGATCGACAGCCGGCTCTCCAGCTATGCGAGCGAGCCGTTCGCCGTCACCTGCATTGCCAATCTCGGGCGATCCGCCCTGTGGCAGGTTATTTACGTTCCTGTTACGTTTATCTATGATATTCTTTCGCTGGCGCTGTGCTATCTGGTCTTTTTGATCTTGCTCAGCGTCATTACGGTGGCATTTTTGGCGTCGGTCGCGGCGCTGCTCTTTTCCGTCGCTCTCCTTTTGGCGGCGCAGGCAGTCAAGCTGACCATCTTTAACGATGTAGTCCCTTCCCTCGTGACGGAGAAGATGCGCCTGCGCGATGCGCTGAAAAACGGTTTTCGCTTCACGAAGAAAAAGTTTGGGTCCCTGTTTTCGACGTATCTGGTCACGGCCGTGTTGATTTTGTGTGTAAATGTGCTCTTTGCACTCGCCAGCTTCGGTGCGGCGCTGCTCATCACCATTCCCATGTCGTATCTGATGCTCATCTGCATCCAGTTCGTCAGTTATTATCATTTTGGCAAGAAGAAGTATTTCCTTGCCGAAGACGTCATCGTCCTGCCCAAGGAGAGGACGCAGGAGAATTTTTACGACGATTTTGAGGTTTGAAATTCGTTCCCGCAGACTGCGGGCCCGAAAATAGAATTAGTTCGATTCATCGGAGGTCTTGTATATGGATTATCAGTCGGTCTATCAGTCCTGGCTCAACAACCCGGAACTGAATGAGGAGGGGAAGGCAGAGCTGCTGTCCGTCGCGAACGACGCAAAGGCGATCGAGTATCGCTTCGGTGCGGAGCTCGAATTTGGTACGGCCGGCATGCGCGGTATTATCGGGTATGGCACGAACATGATGAACGTGTACACGGTGCGCCGCGCAACGCAGGGCCTCGCCGAGTATGTCAAGTCGCTGGGGGAATCCGCCATGAAGCGCGGCGTCGTCATTTCGTTCGATACTCGCCGCAAGTCGGATGAATTTGCGCGCGCGGCGGCGGAAGTGCTCGCCGCCAACGGCATCGTCGCCTATTTGTTTGACGAAGTGCACCCCGTGCCCATGCTTTCGTACGCAGTGCGCCACCTGGGTACGGTCGCGGGCATCATGATCACCGCGAGCCACAACCCCAAGGAATACAACGGGTATAAAGTTTACGGCGAGGACGGCGCGCAGATGTCGCCCGAGGCGACGGCGGTCGTCGTCGGCTATATCGAGAAGATCGCCGATTATTTCTCCGTCAAGGGTGCCCAAAATAAGCTGATCAAGTCCGTACCCTCGTCCGTAGATAAGACTTATTATAAAAGAATCTCCAAGCTCACCCTCTCGCCGCAGGCGGTAAAGAAGGAGGGCAAGAATCTGAAGCTGGTCTATACGCCCGTACACGGCAGCGGCTATGTTCCCGTCACGACCATCCTTAAAAAGCTCAAGATCAACGTCACCGTCGTCCCCGAACAGGTCAAAAAGGATCCGGAGTTCTCCACCGTCGAAGTGCCGAACCCCGAGTTCAAGGAGACCCTCTCGATGGGCATCGCCCTCGCCAAGAAGATCGGCGCGGACGTCGTGTTCGGGACCGATCCCGATTCGGATCGCCTCGGCGTCGCCATTAAGGACGATAAGGGCGAGTTTGTCGCCCTTTCCGGCAACCAGGTCGGCATCCTCCTGCTCGATTATATCCTCACCCGCCTGCGCGAGGAGCAGAAGCTGCCCTCCAACGGCGTCGTCGTCAAGAGCTTCGTCACCACCGGTATGGCGAAGGCCATCTGCGATGATTTCGGGGTCGAATTGGTCGATGTGCCCGTCGGCTTCAAGTTCATCGGCGAAAAGATCAAAGAGTACGAGGCGAACGGCGAAAAGACATTTATTTTTGGCTTTGAAGAGAGCTGCGGTTATCTGCGCGGAACGGACGGAAGCCGCGATAAAGACGCCGTCGTCGCTTCCATGCTGTGCGCCGAAATGGTCTGCTACTACACCTATATCCGTCAGTCCGTTTACGGCCGCCTGATGGACATCTACGATAAGTACCAGTACGTTTTGGATAAGAATATCAGCATCAAGTTTGACGGCCTGAACGCGATGAAGGAGATGAACGCTCTCGTCGATTCGCTCAAGACCAAAAAGGTGGAAAAGTTCGATATCTATAATGTCGTCGCCGTGCGCGATTATTCTGCTTCGGTGCGCCGCTTGACGGATGGCACGGAGGAAACGATGGATATTCCCAAGACCAACGCCGTCTATTACGAGCTGGAAAACGGCAGCTTTATCTGTGTCCGCCCGAGCGGCACCGAGCCGAAGCTGAAAATTTACTATTCCGTCCGCGCGAAGGATGAGGAGGCCGCCGAAAAGGCGTTCGACCGCATGCGCAGCGCGTTCGAGGCATTCATTAAGTAATTGTCCTGCCCGTTCGGCAGGTATGAGGGGCTTTGTCGCGGCTGTGTGTCCGGCAAAGCCCTCTTTTTTGTTTTTTGCAACCAAATGCAACCGCAGGTTGACAAAAAGCACGTTCGGGGTGGTGGACAGGATGCCGTCCGCATGATACAATGCGGTTACAGACAAGGAGGTAAATCATCATGACCATTGGAGAGAAAATTGCCAGAGCCCGCCGTGCCAAGGGCTGGACACAGGAGGAATTGGCGGATCGGTTGGGGGTGACGCGGCAGTCCGTATCCAAGTGGGAGTCGGACGCTGCATTGCCCGAGACGGATAAGCTCGTCCGCCTGTGCGAGCTGCTGCACATGAGCTGCGGCGCGCCGTTGCGGCCAGAGGTCGGGGAGGAGGCGCTGCCCCTCCCCGGTGCTTCGTCGGGAGCGCCCGTGCAGGGGCAGGAGCATACCGTCGTGGGGCCGTCTTCCGGCAAAGCGGCCGGCAGCACCGACGAGCGCGCGCCGGATGTGCCCGCCGCAGGGCGGCCGCTGTCGGGCGGGGCGGTTGCCTTTATTCTCCTCTGTATCGTGGCGGGTTTGATCCTCATGCTCTTCTCGAGCGTGCTGTTTTTTGTTTCCGCCGGGCAGGCGGGTATGGTCGAATTGACGGTGTTTTTCCTCGTCGGGCTGGCGCTTTTCCTGCTCGGCATCGTCGTCTGTCTGTTCCTGCGCCGTCGTTAAAGAGGGGAAAAGACGGCCAAAGAGAACCGCGATCGACGGATGCGAAGGGTCCGTTCGCGCCGATGACGCTGTGAACCGATTATGAGACCGGATGTCCTCCCGCCGTTGGGCGGGAGGATATTTTCGTATCAAAAAATTCCGCGGAAAGTCCGCGGGTCCGAGAGAGGCTTTGCCGATAAACAAAAAGGAGAAGGCAATAAAAATAAGGCAAAAAAGAGGAGGAAAAGCAAGGATAAAAAAGCAAACAGAAAAGTAAAAAATAAGGAACAATAATGAAAGAAGAGCGAAGCCATAGGGGAAAAGTTAAGCACGGAAAAAGCCCGTTTACAGGCGGCAGGTAACGATCGCATGACTGACCGGTCATCACAGGCGCGGCTTGCGCGCTGTCGGAAAAATGAGGGCTTGCCCGAAAACGAAAAGTTACCTGCAAAGGATATGCCCCTCCCAAAGCCTGTCCATCTTTGGGGGTGCATATCCTTTCCGCGAAGGGATTTTTATTGTAAAAAGGAGCGGCCCGTGCTCTATCCGCTCTCCTCGGCGCATATCCATAATGGTATGAAACTTTCAGAACTTGCGATCGGGCAATCGGCGACGGTGACGGCGGTACATGTGCCGGCCGCCCTGCGCGAGCGGCTGCGCATGCTCAATGTCGCGGAAGGGGGAAAGATCTGCCTGCTGCGCCGCGCCCCTTTCGGCGGCGGATTATTGCTGGAGGCGGCCGGGGTGCGCCTCGCCCTGCGCGATACGCTCGCCGCCCGCATCGAGGTGCGTTTTCTCGGGGAGGAAACATGCGGCTGATCCTTGTCGGCAATCCGAATTGCGGCAAATCCACTCTCTATAATGCATTGACGGGCGCCCATGCAAAGACGGGCAACTGGCATGGCGTCACCGTCGGTGAGTCGGCGCATCGGGCGGATCTGAACGGCCTTTCTGCGGAGATCCGCGATCTGCCGGGCGTCTATTCGCTGCGCTCGTACAGCATGGAGGAGAAAGTTGCCTGCCGCGCGATCGAAGAGGGGGAATACGATCTCGCCGTCTGCATTGCCGACGCGCTGACGCTGCCCCGCTCCCTCTCACTCGTGCGGGAAGTGGTGCGCCGCGGCAGGCCGGCGGCTCTCGTCGTCACCATGCGCGATCTGTTGGAAAAAAGGGGCGGCTCGCTGGATGTGCAGGGCTTGTCCGCGCGGTTGGGCATCCCCGTTTTTGCCCTTTCCGCACACCGGCGGGCGGATATCGTCCGCCTGCGCGCTTTTTTGCGGGATACAGCCGAGCGGAGCGGGGCAATGGCCGAGACGGCCGGCATTCCTGCCGGGCGGATGGGCGCGTGGGACCGTTCAGCTGCGGCACTGCTCGAGGGGGTATACCTGCCGGGCCGGGAGAACTCTGCCCTCGCTGACCGCCTGTTTTATGACCCGAAGTTTGCGCTGCCGCTGTTTGCTTTCATCCTGTTGGCGGTGTTCTTCCTCGCGTTCGCGGAGGGAATGCCGGGGATCCTGTGCAAGGACGCGCTCGAGGGGCTGCTGGCGGACGGCGCCGGCGGGCGGCTCGCCGCGATGGCGGAGGGCGCGGGCGCGCCGGTGGCGGCAGATTTCCTGCGTTCCTTCTTCGGTTCGGTAGGGATGATCCTCTCCTTTTTGCCGCAGATCGTGCTGCTCGAGTTTGCACTCGCCATGTTGGAGGAGAGCGGCCTGCTCTCTGCGGTCGCCTTTCTTACCGACGGCATCTTTCGCCGCGCGGGACTGACGGGGCGGGCGGCCTTTTCTCTGCTGATGGGCTTCGGCTGTACCGCCGCCGCCATCCTCACCACGCGCGGGCTGGAAAATAAGCCGCTGCAGCGGCGGGTCATCGCCATCCTGAGCTATATCAGCTGCGGGGCAAAGATGCCCGTCTATCTGACGGTCGCCTCTGCCTTTTTTCCGCATCCGTTCGCGGCCGTCGTCGCGCTGTATGCGGCGGGGGTCCTTTTCGCCTTTGCGGCGGCTCTGCTCCTGCGCAGATTGATCCCCGGAGAGGAGGAATTTGTGCTCGAACTCGCGCATCCGCAGCGCCCGCGCCTGCGGCCCGTGCTCCGTTCCTTGCTTTTTTCCGCAAAACAGTTTATAATAAAGGTCGCAACGGTGGTGACGGCCTTTCTCATTGCGCTCTGGTTTTTCCTCTCCTTTAACTTCACGCTGCACTATGTGGGGGCTGACAGCGGGGAGAGCATGCTCGCGCTGGCCTGCCGCGCCTTTTCCTTCCTCTTTTATCCGATGGGGGTGACGCAGTGGCAGGTGGCGTTGGCGGCGCTTTCGGGCATCGTCGCCAAGGAGAGCGTGGCGGGCACCCTCGCCCTCTTTTACGGAGAACAGCTCTCCGCGGCGTTTACGCCGGCGTCGGCCGTCGCCTTTCTCATTTTTATTCTGACCTGTTCGCCCTGCGTGTCGGCCGTTGCCGCCGCCGCGCGCGAGGTGGGCGCCCGCCGTGCGCTGGGCATGGCCGCCGCCCAGACGGGCATCGCATTTTTGCTGTCCTACCTCGTTTACGGGCTGCTCTGTGCGGGCGCGCTCGCCGCGAGCCTGTTGGCCTTGGCGCTCCCCGTGCTCCTGTTCTGTTTGCGGAAGAGAGATCATGAAAAAATTCGTCGTTCCAAAAAGTCAAAGTCTGAAAGAGTTCACCGACGAGACATACGCGCAAGGCTCGTTTGCCCTCGCGCGCCTGCTGCGCGAGCGGGACGTCCGCGTCAACGGCGTGCGCACGGGAAAAAACGTCATGCTCGCCGCGGGAGACGAAGTCGCCTATTATACGACCCCGCGCGAGGAAGCGGTGCCCTTTTACGGCATCGTCTATCTGGATGAAAACGTGCTCATCGCCGACAAGCATGCGGGCGTCTCTTCCGAGGCGCTCTTTGCCGCTCTGCGGGAAGCGTACGGCGCGCGCTTTATCCATCGGCTGGATCGCAACACGAGCGGGCTGATTGCCTTTGCGCGCACCGACGGAGCGGAGGAGGAGCTGTTGTCCGCCTTCCGCGAGCGGCGCGCCGAAAAGATTTATGAGGCGGTCTGTTTCCGCCCCTTCGTGCGCCCGCACGCGCTGCTCACGGCTTATCTGAAAAAGGATGCGCGCGCTGCAAAGGTGCACGTCTTTTCACAGCCCGTTCCGGGTGCCGACAAGATCGTCACCGAGTACACCGTCCGCGCGGCGGAGGGAGAGCATTCTTTGGTCGAAGTGCGCCTGCACAGCGGCAAGACGCACCAGATCCGCGCACACATGGCGTTCATCGGTCATCCTGTCGCCGGAGATGAAAAGTACGGGGATGAGGCGCTCAACCGCAAATACGGAGTGCGGCGGCAGCTGCTCGTCGCAAAGCGGCTCACCTTCGATGCCGGCAGCGTCCTCGCCTACCTGCGCGGGCGCACGTTCGAGTCTTCCTTTACGCCGCGCCTGCCGGCGGGGGCAAAAAATTGTATCCATCCACCCGCAAACGGTTGACAAACGGAGCGCAAAAGATTATATAATAAGGACAGGATATAAAACGACTGCCGCGCAAGAGTTGCGCCCGAAAAACGGAGGGATAGGCATGGCGGAAGAGAGAGAAGGGGATGTGCTCGCAGCGGTCCGCGGGCAGATCCCGGACGACGCGACCATTCACAATTTAGCGGAAGTGTTTAAGGTGTTCGGCGATGCGACCCGCACGAAGATCCTCAGCTGCCTGTGCGTGCGCGCCCTGTATGTGGGTGAGATCGCCGAAGTGCTCGGCATGAGCGTCTCTGCGGTCTCGCATCAGCTGCGCATCTTGCGCGGGGCGAAGCTCGTCAAGGGCGAAAAGCAGGGCAAAGAGGTCCTCTATTCGCTGGATGACGACCACGTCACGCAGATCATGGAATGCGGCCTCACGCACATCAACGAGCGCGATTGAGCCGCACAATACAGATCGGGTTTGGAACGGTATGCGCCCCGTCAGGAGCGTGTACCGTTGTTTTTTGAAGGGACGATCCTCTGCATCGGAAAATATTCTTTTATAAAAGGGAGAAAGGGCGGCGCATTCGCTTGTCTTGCCGCGCGCAAAGTGCTACAATACGGGCAAATCCAAAAAGAAGGAGGACTGGTATTTATGGCCGGAAAGAGAAGGACGGAACGGACGGAGGGACAGGCCCGGGCGGATTTTGTGCGCATCTGCTGCTATGTCGCGCTCGTGCTCGCGGCCGTTCTGATTTTTGTCGATAACCTGCTGCCGCTTTTGGAGATCGATGTGGGCGGCGCCTTTTTCGATGTGCTCAGGCTCATCAAGGACGTCGCGCTGCTCTTGGGCATCGTATTCGGCGCGTATGCCTTTGCCCGCGCGCACGGCAAGGTCTGGACGATCCTGTTTTGGATCGCGCTGGTGCTGTATGTTGTCAGTGCCGTGCTCGGCCTGTTTTGAGGTTTGAGGGGAGAAAAGGGGCGGCTCGCTGCGGCGGGCCGCTTTTCTTTGCCGGTTTTTCTTTACAAATTCCCGGCAATTTTGTATAATAGAACGGAAAAGAGTGCGGTTTCTGCCGCAAAGAGCAAGCAACGAGGCGCGCCGTGCGGCGCGCGAGGAGAGTGATATGGCGAATCCATTGGTCGCGATCGTCGGGCGGCCCAACGTGGGCAAGAGCACCCTGTTCAATAAAATTGCGGGGCGCAAGATCTCGATTACCGAAAACCGCCCCGGCGTCACGCGCGACCGGCTGTATGCGGATGCTGTCTGGCGCGGTAAAAAGTTCACCGTCGTGGATACGGGCGGCATCGAACTGAAATCGGCAGATGTCTTGTGGAAGGAGATCCTTCGGCAGGCAGACGCCGCCATCGACATGGCGCAGGTCATCCTCTGGATGGTGGACGGCAGGGAGGAACTGACGGCTGCCGACCGCGATGTGGCGGAAAAGCTGCGCCGCAGCAAAAAGCCTGTCATCCTCGTCATCAATAAAGTGGATCATTTTTCGCAGGACAAACTGTTCGAATATTATTCGCTCGGATTGGGCGAGCCGTATGCGATCTCGGCCGAACATTCGCAGGGGATCGGCGACTTGCTCGACGAAGTCGTTTCCTATTTTGAAAGCGGCGACGAGGAGGAGAGCGACCGCCTCAAGATCGCCGTCGTCGGCAAGCCGAATGCGGGCAAGAGCAGCCTCGTCAACCGGCTGCTCGGTTTTGAGCGGACCATCGTCACCGACATTGCGGGCACCACTCGCGATGCCATCGATACGCCCTTCGAGCTGGACGGGCAGAAGTATACCCTCATCGATACCGCAGGGATCCGCCGCAAAAAGAATGTTTCGGACGATGTAGAGTATTATAGCGTGCTGCGCGCCTTTGACGCGGTGCGCCGTGCCGATGTCTGCCTGTTGGTCGTGGACAGCTCGGAAGGGCTGACCGAACAGGACGTAAAGATCATCGGCTATGTGCACGAGCAGGGGAGGCCCTCCGTCATCGTCATGAACAAGTGGGACCTCATCGAAAAGGATACCAATACCATCAATCAGTTTGAGGCAAAGCTCAAAACGGATCTGAGCTTTATGGACTATTTCCTGTCCGTGTATATCTCCGCCAAGACCGGCCAGCGCGCGGAGCGCGTCCTGGCGCTCGCCCGCCGCGCCTTTGAAAACGCCAACCGCCGCGTCACTACGGGCACCCTCAACGATCTGATCCTCGACGCGGTGCGCACCAACGAGCCGGCTTCCGTCAACGGGCGGCGGCTCAAGATCTATTACTGTTCGCAGCCGTCCGTCTGCCCTCCGACATTTGTGCTCTTCGTCAATGACGAGACGCTCATGCACTTTTCGTACAAGCGGTATTTGGAAAATGTGCTCCGCCGTTCATTTGATTTTTCGGGGACGCCCATCCGCATCGCGCTGCGCCCGCGCGGCGACAATGAGAGCGGCATGATGGGCTGAGGAAGAGGGGAAAGAGAACTATGGAACTGCAATTTTCCGAGATCTGGTATTGGTTCATCGTGATGGCTGTCGCTTCCTACCTGATCGGCTGCTTCAATTTTGCGCTGCTCATTTCCAAGATCAAGCATAAAGACGTGCGCAAGATGGGCAGCGGCAATCCGGGAACGATGAACATGAGCCGTCAGTTCGGGCTGAAGATCGGCGCGCTCACCTTGTTTTTGGATATGGTCAAGGGGGGCTTGCCCGTACTTATCGCCCATCTCATTTTCCGCGGCTATGTATTTGCGGGGACGGACGTGTACGTTGCCGATCTCGCTCGGTACGTGTGCGGCGTATCCGTCATCGTCGGGCATATTTATCCCGTCACGATGAAGTTCAAGGGCGGCAAGGGCATCGCATCCACCCTCGGGATGTTCGCTTTCGCCCTCTGCTGCGAGTATTGGTGGATGATCTTTGTCGTGCTCGGCATCCTCTTGCTCACCCTCTTTTATATCTGGGCGAGCGAATGGGGCTCGATGGGGTCTCTGCTGGGCGTGTCGCTACTGGCGGCGGTGCAGGGCATCCTTTTCTGTCTGCGCTATGCGGGGGAGGAGACCAACGGGTTTTTGGTCGCGATCTTCCTTCTGTTGCTGTTCGATTGCTTTCTCACCTGGTTCGCGCACCGCAAAAATATCATCGCGCTGCTCGCGGGAGAGGAGCATCACACTTCGGTCAAAAAACTTTCGCACGGGAAAAAGGAATCGCGCGGCTGAGTCAAAATCAAACAGATGGACGATCGGGGCGCCCGCGGACTGCGGGCGCCCCGATCTGTGCCTTGCGCTCCTACATGTTTGGGGAGATAGGAAAGTTATTTCAGAAATGTGCGGGGCAGGCATTTTTGCGCGCAGAGGGTCATATACTGAACTGTACCGCGGCAGAGCGGGCGCAAGCGCTCCGCCATCCCACTTTGTTCATGCCGCGGCGTTCGGAGGCTGTGCGTATGGAGAAGCGGATCTTAGAGGGTATTGTCGCCCGTGCGGGCGGGAACTGTGCGGTGGCGGTCATCGGGCCGCCGCAGTGCGGCAAGAGCGCCGTTCTGCGCGCCCTGGCGGCGGGCTGCGGCGCTGTCTGCGGGGAGGACGGCAGCTTTGCCGTCCGTTTGGAGAGCGGCGAGCTGTCCGTCGCGGAATGCGCTTCGGATATGCCGGAAGGGTGCCGTGCGGCGCTGCTCGTCACGTCGGACGGTTCATTCGGCGGGCCGCGCGCACGGCTGGAAGCGGAAGAGGAGGGCATCGCGCAGAAACTGACGGCGGCGGGGATCCCCTTCCTCATCCTCGTCAACGGCGCAGATCCTGACTCTGCCGACTGTGAAGGGGTGCGCGCGGGGGCGGAGGCGAAATGGGGCGCTGCCCTTGCGCTGAATGCGGAGTCCGGATGCGATGCGGAGGAAGTGTTTTCCGCATTGGTGCTCTGTTTTCCGCCCCTGCGATTGGATCTGGTTTTGCCCGATTGGCTGGCTGCTCTGCCGGAGGATAGCAAGCCCGCGGCGGATATTTTGGCGCGCGTCCGCGCGGCTGCACCGTCGATCCGCACGTTGCGCGGCTGTGCATCGCTCGCGGATGCCTTTGCGGACGGAGAACTCGTCTGCGAATCGTGTGAAACGGATGCGGAGACGGGAAAAGCGGTCTGCCGCTTTGCGGCGAAGGAGGGCGCCTTTTACCGCGTGCTTTCCGAGGAGTGCGGAGAGGAGATCGCGGACGACCTGCATTTGATGGCGTACGTGCGCTCGCTGCGGGAGGCAAAGCGCTTTTATGACCGCTTCGGCAAGGCATTTGCCGCGGCGGAGTCGGGCGGCTACGCGGTGGTACAGCCGGATGCGGAGGCGCAGCTGCTTCCGCCCGAGCTTTTGCGGAAGGGGGCCAAGTGCGGCGTGCGCCTGCGCGCGGACGCGCCTTCTTACCACGTCGTGCGGGTCGATGTGCACAGCGATGTCAGCCCCATCACCGGCGAGGGGGAACAGGGCGAGCAGCTCGCGCGCAACATGCTCGACTGTTACGAACGGGATGCAGATGCGTTTTGGAATACCGATATGTTCGGCCGCACCTTCCGCGACATGGTCTGCGACGGCCTGCGCGAAAAGACAGTTCCCCTCGATGCGCGCGACAAGCTGCGCCGCGCGCTGGTGCGCATCGTCAACGAGGGAAAGGGCGGCGTGCTCTGCATTTTATTGTAAGCGTCCGGCTGCCGGAGAAAGGGAGGCGGCGCCGCGCACGGATGTGTGCGCGGCGCCGCTTTTGCGTTCGCCCGTTAACGGAACTGTCATTCGCTGCAGAATTTTTCCAGGCATTCGGCGTCGTCTTTGCAGCTTTTGCACAGGCGCACCAGCGCGGCGACGGCCTCTTCCAAACTGCCGTAGGTCTCTTCCGCCATCTGCGAGCAGGCGAGCCCCAGCAGCATTTCGGTGCGCAGGTCGCTGTATCCCTGTTCCTTTGCTGCCTGTAAAAATTCTTGGATCAGAGTGTCTGTCCTGTCCATGTTTTCCCTCCCCGTTTTTTCAATTGTATCACAGGCGGGAACAGCTGTCAATCGTATGTGGCAAAAATCGGCATGTTGTGCGGGCGGGCAAAACGGCTTGTCAGTGCGGGCGTTGCCGCGGCGATCGGCAGGAAGGGGAAGGGCGCGCATAGGCCGTGCAGGCGGCGCGGTGAAGATAGGGCGGGCAGGGGCGGCGGCCGTTTGTCGGGGCGGAGCGGAAAAGAAACGCACCCGCGCGATCTGCCTTTTTGCCGTAAATTTCCTCCCGCACCCGCAAACGCTTGCTTTTGCGGGGCGTATTTTTTATAATGAAGAAAAAACCTTGTGAGAGAAAATCCGTGAAGCGATACCTGCAATATCTGAAAAATTATAAAGTGCAGTGCATCCTCGGCCCGCTGTTCAAGTGGGTCGAGGCGGCGCTCGAGTTGCTCGTTCCCCTCGTGATGGCGGATATCATCGACGTGGGCGTCGCGGCTGGAGATATCGGCTACGTGTTGCGCGGGGGCGGGATCATGCTCGCGATGGGGGCTGTCGGATTCGGCTGTGCGCTCTTTTGTCAGCGCAGCGCATCCATCGCCTCGCAGGGGTTCGGCACCAATGTGCGCAATGCGCTCTTCCGCCACATCAATACCCTCTCGTACCGCGAACTGGATCGCATCGGCTCGGCCTCCCTCGTCAACCGCGTCGTCAATGACGTCAATCAGATGCAGAGCGCCGTCGCCATGATCATCCGCCTCGTGGTGCGCGCGCCCTTTATCGTCGTCGGATCGATCGTCCTCTGCCTGCTCATCGATTGGCAGCTCGGCTTGATCGTCGCGGCGGCGTCCGTCGGGGTGGGGCTGGTGCTCTGGATCATCATGCAGAAGACGGTCCCCTATTATGCGCGCAATCAAAAAAAATTGGACCGCCTCGCGCAGATCACGGGTGAAAATCTCGAGGGTGCGCGCGTGGTGCGCGCCTTCTCCAATCGCGAAAACGAGCGCGCACGCTTTGACGCGGCCGCGCGCGACATGCTGGACAATTCCGTGCGCATCGGCCGCATTTCCGCGTGGATCAACCCGCTCACATATGCCGTGGTCAACTTCGGCATCGCCGTCATCCTGCTGCTCAGCGGCGGGAAGGTGAATGACGGGTTCCTTTTGAGCGGCGAGATCATCGCCCTCATCAATTACATGGCGCAGATCCTCAACGCCATGATCGTCATCTCCAACCTCGTCTCCCTCTTTACCAAGGCGCACGCCTCGATGAACCGCGTCAGCGCCCTCTTCGATACGAGATCTTCGATGGATGAAGGGGGGGATGCCGCGTTCGATTTTTCGGCGCCCGCCTTTGAGCTGCGGGATGTCTGCTTCTCCTATGCGGGAACGAAGCAATATTCCTTGACGGACGTCACGCTGTGCGTGCCCGCCGGCGCGACGGTCGGCGTCATCGGCGGTACGGGCAGCGGCAAGACGACGCTGGTCAGCCTTTTGCCCCGCCTCTATGATGCGGGGGAGGGGAGTGTGCGCGTCTTCGGGCACGACGTCCGGGAATACCCCGTGCGCGCGCTGCGCGCCCTCATCGGCACCGTGCCGCAGAATACCGCCCTCTTTTCGGGGACGGTGCGCTCCAATCTTTGCTGGGGCAACGAGGGGGCGACGGACGCCGAGCTGGAGGAGGCGCTGCGCGCCGCCTGCGCCTACGATTTTGTGGCGGAAAAGGGCGGGCTGGATCAAAAGGTCACAGAGGGCGGCAAGAATTTTTCGGGCGGGCAGCGCCAGCGCCTGACCATTGCCCGCGCGCTGGCGGCAAGGCCGCGCATCCTCGTTTTGGATGACAGCTGTTCCGCTCTCGATTTCCGTACAGACGCGCAGGTGCGCGCGAATATTGCGGCGCTCGAAGATGTGACGACCGTCATCATTTCGCAGCGCGCCGCGTCCTTACAGAATGCGGACGTCATCTATGTGTTGGAGGACGGGCGCGTCGTCGGGAGCGGAACGCACGCGCAGCTGTATGAGGGTTGTCCGCTGTACCGGGAGATCTGTGATTCGCAGGCGAGGGCAGAAGAATGAGCAAGAGAGTAAAGGAAAGCCGCGGGCTCAAACAGAATATCGTCCGCAGGCTGCTGCATTATGTGCGCCCGTACGGCGGATATGTGGCGGGCGTCCTCATCACCAGCCTGCTGTACGTCGGGTTCGTCCTGCTCGGTCCCGTATTGTACGGCGAGGCGATCGACGCCATGCTGGGGCGGGGAGAGGTCGACTTTGAGACGGTCTATTTTATGGTCGGCGGATTTGCGCTGTGCGTTCTGTTCGCATTCGTTTCGCAGAAAGTGCAGGGGGATCTCGTCAATGTGCTCTGCTACCGCCTCGTGCGCGATCTGCGCCGCGATGCCTTTGACAGCTTGACGGCCGCCCGTGTCCGCTATGTAGACACGCACGCGCAGGGCGATATCATCGCACGCATCGTCAACGACGTCGATATTGTCTCCGACGGCCTGCTGCAGGGCGTTTCGCAGCTGTTTACGGGCGTCATGACCATCTTTGCGACGCTCGTCGTCATGTTCGTGATCAATTATATCGTTGCGCTGGTCGTGGTCGTACTCACCCCGCTCTCCCTGTTTGCGGCGGCGTTCATCACCAAGCATACGTTTAAGAGCTTTTCACAGCAGGTGCGCGTACAGGGCAGGCTCGCGGCGCATGCCAAGGAGATGATTGCCGGGCAAAAGACAGTCATCCTCTTCGGGCAGGAAAACAATTCCTGCCGCAAATTTGAAGAGATCGACGGGCATCTGTACGAGATCGGATGGCGCGCGCAGTATTTTTCTGCACTGACCAATCCGTCCACCCGCTTCGTGAACGCGGTCATCTATGCCTTTGTCGGGGTGCTGGGCGCCGTCTTCTGCATCCTGAGTACGGGCGGGGAACTTACTATCGGCATCGTCACGCTGCAGGGCTTTACGCCCGGCATGCTCTCCGTCTTTTTGAGCTATGCCAACCAGTATACGAAGCCGTTCAACGAGGTTTCCAACGTCGTCACGCAGATGCAGAACGCATTTGCCTCCGCCGAGCGCGTGTTTGCGGTGGTGGATGAGCCGGGAGAGGGCCTCGCCGGGACGCAGCATCTTCCGAAAGTGCGCGGCGATATTCGCTTTGAGGACGTCACCTTTTCGTATTCGCCCGAGCAGAAACTGATCGAGCATCTCAACGTGTCGGTCAGAGCGGGCAGTAAAGTGGCCATTGTCGGGCCGACCGGCTGCGGCAAGACGACCCTGATCAATCTCCTGATGCGCTTTTATAAGCTGCGCGGCGGGCGCATCACGGTAGACGGCGTCGATGTGCGGGATATCCCTCTCGACGAGTACAGGCGCCTGTTCGGCATGGTGCTGCAGGAGAGCTTCTTGGCGCAGGAAACGGTCGCATGGAATATCGCGTACGGCAATGAGGACGCTTCTCGCGAGCAGGTCGAGGCGGCGGCAAAGGCGGCTTACTGCGACTACTTTATCCGCAATCTGCCGGATGGGTACGATACCGTGCTCACGGGCAGCGTCAGCGTGTCGCAGGGGGAGCGGCAGCTGCTGTGCATCGCGCGGGTGATGCTCGCCGATCCGCCCATGCTCATCCTCGACGAGGCCACGAGCAACATCGATACGATGACGGAGATGCGCATCCAAAAGGCATTCCGCAAGATGATGCGCGGGCGCACCTCCTTCATCGTCGCGCACCGCCTCTCGACCATCCTCGATGCCGATCTCATTTTGGTCATGAATGCGGGCAGCGTCATCGAACAGGGCACGCACGCGCAGCTGATGGAAAAGCGCGGATTCTATTACGATCTGTACAACGCGCAGTTCGCGCAGTGATCGAGATAAGATGTCCTTCCCCCTCTTCCTGCGAAAGTGCTGCGAGGAAGAGCGCCGCAAACGGCAGGGTGTATTCAGGAGATATTCAGTCCATAAAAGAGGAAATGCGGCGCCCGCCCCTGCCGATGCAGGGGCGGGCGCTTTTGGACTTCAGCGCTGCGGGTGACGCTTGCCGTCCTTGTCGATGAGCATGGTCGGCCGCTCGTCTTTGAGGGCCATCAGGTAATCGTTGTACTGTTTTTCGGTCAGGGTACGTACCTTCGCTTTTTTCTTTTTGGCCATGAGAACCTCCCGTATTTTTTAAGATAGTATGTGCTGGACAAGAGATTTTTTGCATCTGTGCAGATCTATGTCTGGCAGAGTACTTGCGATATCGCCCTTTTTCGTCCCTTTTCGGCACATTCTTCGGCTTCGGTGCATACAATGGTAATGGACGCCCTTCTAATTTTGCGTCCGCGCGCCTTCGGGCGCGGGGAGGACTTGGTATGGAAACATCTTACAGAGAGCTAAAGTGCAAGTTCGTCGTCAATGTGACGGACGGGCGCAACCTCGGCAAGACGACGGATATCGTTTTTACCTATCCCGAAGGCCGCGTGCTCGGCATCGCCGTCCCGGGCAAAAACGGGCTGCGCTTTTTTAAGAGAGAGGACCTGTTTATCTCGCTGCACAACGTCGTCAAGATCGGTGCGGATGTAGTGCTCGTCGACCTGAAAAATACCAGGCCGGACAGCAACAAGCGAGAGGACTGTCCGCCGCACGGAGGAAACCGGTACAGCGTGGAATAGGGTAAAGATGGAGGCGGCCGTTTTTCGGCCGCCTCCATCCGGTATTGGCAGGTTGATTGAGCCCCTGCGAAGCAGAAAGCATCATTTTCGGGGTGGGGCGACGGCTCGCAGGATCGCCGCGACGATGGTGCGGTTGCCTCCGGCAAGGTCGAGCTCTTCCAGCCGCCGCCGGAGTGCGGCGTCCGCGGCGAGGGCGCGCAGTGCGTCACACAGGTGAGAGGGGGTCAGGTCGCGCTCGTGCAGTACGCGGCACAGTCCCTGCCGCTCGAAGTAGGCGGCATTTTGTACCTGATCTCCGCGCGAGCGCCTGTTTTCCAGCGGAATGAACAGTGCGGGCTTGTGCAGGGCGAGGACTTCGAAAACGGTGTTCGATCCTGCGCGCGCGAGCACATAGTCTGCACAGGCATAGGCGGAAGCCATATCCGGTTCATAGGCGAGCGGAACATATCCCGACCGCCCGCGCCCTTCCGCATTTTTGCCGCGGATATGCAGTACGTCGCAATGGGGGAGCAGGGCGGGCAGGGCCCCTTCCAGCGCGCGGTTGAGCGCTGCGCTGCCGCTCCCGCCGCCGAAGGCGAGCAGGACAGGCTTTTCGCCCGAAAATCCGTATTTGTACCGCGCCTGCGCGCGGTTGCCGGCAAACAGTTCTTGGCGGATGGGCGGGCCGGTAAAGGCGCCGCCGCGCAGCAGCTGCGCCGTCTCGGGAAAGCTGGTCAGCGCCGCGCAGCAGCTGCGGGCGATGAGTTTGTTGGCAAGCCCCGGCGTGCGGTCGGATTCGTGCGTGACGGCGGGGATCTTTAAGGATCTCGCGGCCCACACGACGGGAAGGGCTACATAACCGCCCTTGGAAAAGACGGCGTCTGCCTCCGCTTCGCGCAGCGCTTCCTTTGCCGCCCGCACGCTCGTATGCAGACGGAAGGGCAGCGTCAGGTTTGCCCGCAGCGATCCGCGCACCAATTTTGCGGCAGGGATGGTATAAAAAGGGATGCCCGCCCGCTCTGCCAGTTTCCGTTCGATGCCGTCCGTACCGATATAGGCGAGGCGGAAATGGCGCCGCAGCTCTGGTACGAGCGCCAGATTGGGGACGACGTGTCCTGCGCTTCCTCCTCCCGTCAAGATAAGCGTCTGCATGACTGTTAACCTCCGCGCGTTTTCTTTTTAGTATATCGGCGTGTCCCGTCGATTATGAATGCGCGTATAAAATTTTTGCGGGGCGCTTTACAGGCGGCTCAAAATGCGGTACAATAAGAAAAAAGTGCCCTTGCGGCATGGAGGGAAGGATGCAATTTCATTCTTTTGACGGAAAGATGATTTCCGTGCGGGAGTGGACGGACGTGCGGGAGGTGCGCGGCGTCGTGCAGATCGCGCACGGCATGAACGAGTATGTCGCACGCTATGATGCCTTTGCGAGGCGGCTGAACGCGCTCGGGTATATTGTGGCAGGAGACGATCATCGCGGCCACGGCGACACGGACGCGAAGACGCTCGGCTATGCGCCGGGGGATATGTTTGCAGACACCGTGGAGGATATGGCAGAGCTCGTTCGCCTTTACCGCGCGCGTTACCCCGGGGTGCCATACGTGCTGTTCGGCTTTTCGTACGGTTCCTTTCTCACGCAGGCATTCGTGCGCAAATACGGCGGACGGATCGACGGCGCGATCATTGCCGGCAGTTCGCGGCAGAATGCCCTCGCCGTGCGCGCGGGGCGGCTGCTCGCCCTGCTCGGCGGGGCGGTGCGCGGGAAGGATGCTCCCGCCCGTTTGGTGCATAAGATCGTATTCGGCGGATACGGCAAAAAATTTAAGGACGGCGAGTGGCTGTCCGTCGATGCGGCCAACAATACCCGCTATCATGCGGATCCATACTGCGAATTTGTTTGCAGCAATCATTTCTTCGCCTCCTTCTTTAAGGGGCTCGCGGGGCTGTACAAAAAGGACGCCTGCCCTCCGGCAGATCTGCCCATTCTCCTCCTTTCCGGCAAACAGGATCCGGTGGGCGATATGGGCGCCGGCGTGGAGCGGTTGGCAAAATATTACCGCTCCGCCGGCGTGCGGGATGTGACCGTTCGTCTCATCGACGGGGCGCGGCATGAGTTCTTGAATGAGAGCGTACATTTCGAGGAAGCGATCGAGGAGATCGCGGCTTTTTTGGGAAAAGTAACGGGAGCATAGTACTATGTCAGAGAGTAAGCGTAAAAAATTCGGCTGGGCATTCATCGGCGCGGGTGACATCGCGCACAAGGTTGCTTCGGAGATCGTAAGGGAGGGGAGCGGGCGCATCGTGTCCGTGTGGAACCGCACGGCTTCCCGCGCGCAGTCCTTTGCGGCTGCGTTTTCTGCAACGGCATTCCGCACGCCCGAAGAGGCGCTGGCGGCGCCCGGCGTGGAGGGCGCCTATATCTGCGTCAATCCCGCCTATCACGCGGAGTATGTGCGCCGCTGCATCGGAGCGGGGGTACCCGTCCTGTGCGAGAAGCCGTTCACTCTCAGTGCGGGGGAGGCAGCGTCTCTCTTTGACTTCGCGCGGGGAAAGGGCGTATATCTCTCCGAGGCAATGTGGACATGGCACAACGCGACGGCGCGGAAGGTGCGGGAGTGGATCCATAGCGGTGCGATCGGGCGCGTTCGCTCGCTGCGTGCGGTGTATGCCTTTCCGCTCATCCTCATGAAGTGCCGCGGCCGGCTGCTCTCGGCGGAGGCGGGCGGCGGCGCACTTTTGGATATCGGCATTTATCCCGTCCGTTATGTATACGAGTTGTTCGGCATGCCCGATTCGCTCTCCTGCCGCGGCAAGCTGCGCGGCGGAGTCGACCTTGGGGAAAAGATCGCGATGCGCTACCCCTCGTTCACTGCCGAGATCTCCGTATCCATGTCTTCGTGGGGCGGGGAGAAGATGGTCATCTGCGGCGAGCGCGGCAAGATCGTCGTACCGGAGTTTCATGCCGCGCGGCGGGCTGTGCTTTCCGTCGGAGGGAGGAGAGAGGTGTTCCGCGACGGTGCCCTGAAATATGCGCGGCAGTTTGCGCAGGTCGCCGACGAGATCCGCGCGGGGCGGCAGGAGGGGGAACGCATCCCGGCGCAGAGTACGGTGGACGTGCTGCGGCTGACGGACGAGTGCCGCCGCCGGATGGGAATGCGCTACCCACAGGAAGAGTGAGGGGCCCATCCGGTCGGCGCTCGGGACGAGGGATTTCCCTTTCGCAAAAGCCGGGGCCGGCCACCTGCGGCGGACTGTTTTGCCGGGACAGAGGGGCCGAGTAGGATCTTAGAGCCGAAGGGATGGCCCGCGCACCGTCGTGCGCGGGCCATCCCTTTGACCGTCGCTGAAAATTTTCAATTCCGAAACAGAGGGATTTCCTTGAAAAAAGGTGCGGCGTGTGGTATAATATGAGATAAAATAAGGGGAGTTTTGCGCCGATCGACGAGGCGTAAAAAAGAATCAAGCGAGGAGGAAACGATGGCCGAAAAGAAATACAGTGCGGAAGATATCCGCATACTCGAAGGGCTGGACGCGGTCCGCCTGCGGCCGGGCATGTACATCGGTTCGACGGGCATCAAGGGGCTGCATCATATCCTTTGGGAGATCGTCGACAATGCCATTGACGAGGCTTCCAACGGCTATGCCACGCGCATCGAGGTCAAATTGTACAAGGACGGCAGCGCATCCGTCGAGGACAACGGGCGCGGTATCCCGACGGATATCCACCCGCAGACGGGCGTATCGGGAGTGGAGGTCGTCTTTACGCAGCTGCACGCGGGCGGCAAATTCGACGAACACAATTATTCCTTTTCGGGCGGTCTGCACGGCGTGGGCGCGTCTGTGACCAATGCCCTGTCGGAATGGCTGAAAGTGGAAGTGTACCGCGGTACCGTCTATAAAATGTCTTTCCATTCCTATTTTGACGAGGAAGCGGACAAGATGATGAGCGGCGTGCCGGAGGGGCATTTGGCGGATACCGGCGTCAAGACGGACAAGACGGGCACCTTCGTGCACTTTAAGCCGGATGCGACCGTATTCGATACCGTCGTCTTTAATTTTGAGGCGGTCTCCAAGCGGCTCAAAGAGCTCGCCTTCCTCAACAAGGGTCTGGAGATCAACCTCATCGACGAGCGGGTGGAGGAGGACCGGAAGCCGATCACGGTCAATTATAAGTTTGACGGCGGTCTGCACGACTTCTGTATGTACCTCAACGAGGGGAAGACGCCCCTTTATCCCGACCCGATCGGGTATAAGACGGAAAAGGACGGCATCCTCATCGAGTTTGCCATCCAGCATACGGGCGAGTTTACGGAGAGCCTCTTCTCCTTCGTCAACAATATCCCCACGCCCGAGGGCGGGTTTCACGAAACGGGCTTCCGCACCGGGCTGACCAAGAGCCTCAACGACGTCGCCCGCAGCCTCGGCGCCTTGAAGGAGAAGGATGCGAATCTGCTGGGCGAGGACTTCCGCGAGGGGCTGACGGCCATCCTCTCCATCAAGATGAAGAACGTACAGTTCGAGGGGCAGACCAAGACCAAGCTGGGCAACGCGGAGGCGCGCCAGCCGGTAGAGACGGCGACCGTCGAGGGGATCAACGCCCTCTTTGCCGACCCGAAAAAGAAGTCCGTCTTCGAAGAGATCGTCAAAAAGGCGCAGGGGGCGGCGCGCGTGCGCATCGCGGCGAGGCAGGCCAAGGAAGTCGCCCGCGCCAAGAACTCCATCGACAGCCTCACCCTCGTCGGCAAGCTCTCCGCCTGTACGGGCAAAAAACCGGAATTGAACGAGCTGTTCATCGTCGAGGGCGATTCGGCGGGCGGTACGGCCAAGCAGGCACGCGTGCGCCAGACGCAGGCCATCCTGCCGCTGCGCGGCAAGCCGCTCAATGTGGAAAAAAAGCGCATCGATCAGGTGCTCGCCAATGAGGAGATCCGCACCATCATCTCGGCGCTGGGCGCAGGCTACGGCAGCGATTTTGACATGGACGACCTTAAATATCATAAGGTCATCATCCTCTCCGATGCCGACCAGGACGGTATGCACATCCGCTGCATCCTGCTGACCTTCTTCTTCCGCTATATGCGCGAGCTGATCAACAACGGCAACGTCTACATCGGCATGCCGCCCCTCTACAAAGTGTATAAAAAGGACCTCGTCGAGTACGCCTATGACGACGCCGAATTGCAGAAAAAGATCGAGATCGTGGGCAAGGGGTACCAGATCCAGCGCTACAAGGGGCTGGGCGAGATGAGCGCTGAACAGCTGTGGGAGACGACGATGGATCCCGCCCGCCGGAATCTGATCCGCGTGAATATCGAGGACGCCGCCGAAGCGGAACAGATGGTCACCGCGCTCATGGGCGACCGCGTCGAAGCGCGCAAGGAATTTCTCGCCCGCAACGCGAACTTCAACAAGGTCGATACCTTTATCGACCGCGTCAATCTGTAAAGGGAGGGAAGACCGTTGGCAAGAAAAAAGGATAAAGAACAGCGCAATCTCCCCGCCCCCGAGCAAAAGGGGGAGATCTTCCTCACCCCGCTCGAAGAGGTGCTGCCCGGCTCGATGCTGCCTTACGCGGAGTACGTCATCCTCGACCGCGCCCTGCCGCGCGTGGAGGACGGCCTCAAGCCCGTCCAGCGGCGCATCCTCTATACCATGTACGATATGGGCCTCACTCCCGATAAACCGCACAAGAAGAGCGCGCGCATCGTGGGCGAGTGCATGGGTAAATACCACCCGCACGGCGACTCTTCCGTGTATGACGCGATGGTGCGCATGGCGCAGGACTTCAATATGCGCATGACCCTCGTCAACGGGCACGGCAACTTCGGCTCGGTGGACGGCGACCCCGCCGCCGCCATGCGCTATACCGAGGCGAGATTGGAGCCGCTCGCGCTCGAATTGCTGCGCGATATCGAAAAGGACACCGTCCGCTTTACCCTCAACTTTGACGACAGCCTGAAAGAGCCGGAAACGCTCCCCGGGCGTTTCCCCAACCTGCTCGTCAACGGCGCGTCCGGCATAGCCGTCGGCCTCGCGACCAATATCCCGCCGCACAATCTCGGCGAAGTCATCGACGGCGTCGTCGCCTATATCGATAACCCGAAGATCAAGCTCGCCGACATGATGAAGCGCATCCCCGCGCCCGACTTCCCGACGGGCGGATACATCATCGAAGGGGAGCTGAAACAGGCGTACGAGACCGGCCGCGGCAAGATCACGCTGCGCGCCAAGGTGAACATCGAGGAGGGGGAAAACGACAAAAAGCTGATCGTCATCACCGAACTGCCCTACCAGGTCAATAAATCCAAGCTGCTCGCCAAGATCGCCTCGCTGCGCGAGGAAAAGAAGGATCAGCTGGGCGGGATCGCCGAGATCACGGATGAATCTGACCGCAACGGCATGCGCGCCGTCATCAAGGTCAAAAAGGATGCGAACGCCGAAAAGATCCTGGCGGCGCTCTACAAATTCAGCGATTTGGAGACGACGTTCGGGATCAATATGGTCGCCATTGCGGACGGAAAGCCGCAGCAGATGGGGCTGCTCGACGTCATTCGGCACTACGTCGCGTACCAGCGCGAGGTAGTCCTGCGCCGTACCAAGTTTGACCTTGCGCAGGCAAAGGAGCGCTGCCATATCCTCGAAGGGCTGATCATCGCCGTACAGAACATCGACGAGGTCATCCAGATCATCAAGACGAGCGAGAGCGTGCCCGTCGCGCGCCAGCGGCTGCGCGAACGCTTTAAACTTTCTGAACGGCAGGCACAGGCGATCCTCGATCTCCGCCTCGCCCGCCTGACCAAACTGGAGATCTACAAGCTCGAACAGGAATTGGCGGAGCTGAAAAAGCTCATCGCCCGCCTGACGGCCATCGTCGAGAGCCGGAAATTGCAGATGCAGGTGGTGCAGGACGAACTGCGCGACATCAAGCGCCGCTTCAAGAGTGAGCGCCGCAGCGTCATCGTCGGCAAGGCGGAGGACATCAAGGTGGAAAAGTTCGACGACGTGCGCCCCTCTTCTCCCTGTGTGCTCCTGTATACGGCGGCGGAAGAACTCAAGATCGTCCAGCCCAAAAACTTCAACCAGACGGATAAAAATTTGGGCGAGCGTTCGACGTGGGCGGATGTCTTCTGCCTCGTCCTGCAAACGTCCACGGATAAGTCGGTATACGCCTTTACCGACCGCGGCAACTGCCATAAGCTGGATCTGCGCGGCATTGATCCCGGGCGCCTGCGCGATAAGGGCCGCCGCTTTGCCGAGATGTTCCCGGACGCGGAGGATGGGGAGCGGCCGGTCGCCTTTTTCGAGGTGGGCGAGGCCGTGCCGAAGGGCAGCCTGCTCTTCTTTACCCGCTTCGGCTACGTCAAAAAGAGCGAATGGAAGGAATACGGCGTCGCCAAATCGTCCTTCCAGGCGGTCAAGCTCAATGAAGGGGATGCCGTTATCGGCGTCGAAAGGGAGGACGAGGACCCCGGGACGACCGTATTTTTCGTCACGGCGGGCGGCATGTGCCTGAATGCCTACAAAAACGACGTGCCCGCACAGGGCCGCATTTCGTCGGGCGTACGCGGCATCTCCCTTTCGGAAGGGGACGAAGTCGTGTTCGCCGCCCAGATCGACGGCGAGGGCGAGATCGTCGTCGCGACAGATGCCGGGACGGCCAAAAAAGTCATCCTCTCGCAGATCGACCCCATGGCGCGCTATCGCAAGGGCGTCAAGATCGTCGACCTTGGCGGCAAGCGGCGTGTGGTATATGCGGATATCGTCACCGATCCGTACAAGATCGCCGTCGAGATGGACGACGGTACTCTCCTGCAGATGGATACCGAAGAGGATCTCTCCATTGAAGACCGAACCACCAAGGGCAAGAACCTGCGCCTGAAAAAGGGGTGCAAACCTGTCGCATTCCGTTCCATGAAATATCTGCACTGATGCATTTTGACTGCGCCGCGGAGTTCATCTCCGCGGTGTATTTTTGTCTCTGCCGAATTTCGGATCAGGCTTTGCAATGTGCGCCTGCGTCGGTCGCGGCGCATCCGAAAAGCCGGCGGTCAATCGTATCGGACAGTCACGTTGATTACAGCTTCCCGCCGAAAGTTTTTCGCGCGGCCTTCTATAAAATGAGAGGCACCGGCAGTGAAAATTTTTAAGGAAGAACCCCTTTGGAAATATGCGCCGTATAAAGATATCGGCAATATTTTATAAAAAGTCTTGCAATAGTGAAGGAAAATTGGTATAATAACTTAGGATCGATCGTTCATGCAGTGCGGGGGATGGCTTTCAGGAAAGAGCATTTGCCGATCCGATCGAGAAAATGCGCGAATTCGTCCCCAAAGTTACATATCGATCTCGAAAAATAAAAAGGTGGAGAGAAGGATCATGAAAATCATCATTGTCGGCGGTACGGGGCTTTTAGGGCATGAAGCGGCAAAGGTTGCGCTGGAACGGGGGCATGAGGTCACCTCGCTCGCCATACCGGACGTCCCTATGGACGGCTGGTATCCCGAACAGATCAAAACGCTCGAAGGAGATGTTTTCGAACTTTCACAGGCCGAACTTGCCCGTATTTTTAAGGGGTACGACGCTATGATCTACGCCGTAGGCCCGGATGACAGAATCACCCCTGCCGAACCGGCATACGAATTTTTTAAGCTCAGGCTCGTAGATCATGCCGCAAAAGTTTTCCGCGCTGCAAGGGATGCGGGCATCAAAAAGGCGTCGCTCTGCAGTTCTTACTTTTTGTATTTCGACCGAAAATTCCCGGAAAAGAAGCTGGCCGAGATCCATCCCTATATCCGGGTCAGGAAGGAACAGGCGGAGTTGATCTTAAAGGAAGCTGCAGAGGAGAGGGACGGCCTGCCCAAACTGGATGTCTGCGTCATGGAATTGCCCTACATATTCGGTACCTGCCCCCACCGGCAGCCGTTATGGCGCGCCGTGTTTTTAGATAATTTTGTAAACGGCAAAAAGACGATCATGTTCCCCAAGGGCGGTTCGGTCATGACGACGACAAGGCACGTAGGCGAGGCGCTCGTCGGTGCGATCGAATATGGCAAGGGCGGAAAGAGCTATGCCATCGGCGATGAAAATCACGACTTTAACTGGATGCTGGACCGCATGCTGATCGGCATACAGGGCGAGCCGCGCAAAATATGGAACCCGCCCCGCCGCCTCTGCGCGATGGGCGCCAACATGATGGCGAAACAGGATCGAAAGAAGGGCCTTTATCACGGACTTGACTATAAACACGTCATGCTCGATATCCAAACCGACTACTTCTATTATCCCGAAGAGGAGATCGCCGCTACCTATGATGAGCTGCATATCGGCCGCGGCGGAGTAGAGGAGGCCATTATCGAAACGGGAAAAGCGTGCTACGCTCCCGGTGAATTTCACTGAGTCGGGGCGGGCGTTTTGCATCGGGCTCCATAAGCACCGCCGGCTTTGCCGGCGGTGCAGCCGCGTGTCCTTTCGGATCGGGAGCGGCTCCGTATTCGCCGAACTCCCGGGGGATTTTTGGGGCGGCGCGCCGTTGCATCGAGGCGTGGGTCCGAAAATGTGTAAAAGTCCGGTTTCCGTTTTGTCGACAGAAAAGGTCTAAAAAATCTCATGAAAAAGTGTATCCTATATTGTTTTTCGGGTACGGGAAATACCAGCCGCGTGTGCAAAATGCTCTTGTCGGAGCTGTCTTCGTATGAGTATGAAGGCGAAATTTTTGACATCACATACGATGCATATAAAAGGAAGGCCTTCCCGGACCCCAACGATTACGACCTGATCGGCGTCGCTTATCCCGGTCACGCGTTCAACGCTCCGCAGCTCTTCAATCGGTTTGTAAAACTGTTTCCCAAGGCGAAGAGGGGGCAGCGGGCATTTATCATCAAGTGCAGCGGCGAGCCGTTTTCGGTCAACAATTCTTCCTCAAATGCCGTAAAGCGCTATTTCCGGAGAAAAGGGTATCAGGTCACTTACGAAAAGCACTACCTCATGCCCTACAATATCATGTTTCGCTATCCTCCCGGACTCGCGAAGCAGATGTATTTATATTCGCAGCAAATGGCGAAGGTGTCTGCCAAGAAAATTGCATCCGGTGAAATGGAATTCCTGCACGGCAATCCTTTTAGCGCGATCATGTGTTTTCTCGGAAAGATCGAGTGGTTCGGCGCCTGGTTCAACGGGCTGTTTTATAAGGTCAACGATCGGAAATGCACCGATTGCGGGATGTGTGCAAAGAATTGCCCTGCTCAGAACATAACCAAAAAAAACGGCAGGTATCACTTCGGGATCCACTGTACGATGTGCTGTCGGTGTACGATGCATTGCCCGAAGGATGCCATTTCGATGGGGCTTTTGAATTGTCTGCGTGTGAACGGCGCCTACGAATTTGAAAAGCTTGCGGAAGATGAAACGGTAAGCGGCAATTATGTAAACGAGAGGACGGTGGGCTATTACAAAAAGTTTCATCCCTACTATACGAAAATCGACCGGGAGCTGATCTCTTGCGGCCTTGTTCCGCCCCGCTCCCTTTTTGCGCCGGATGAATATGCCGTTATGTCAAAAAAACAGAGAAAAGCGCTCAAAAGGCAGCGGAAAATTGCAGAAAAAAAGCGGACGGGGAAAAGTCGGTAACGAAATGAAAAGTTGTTGGCTGTACAATAAAACGGTGATCATAACGGGAGGGGCAAGCGGGATCGGCGGCGGTATCGCTCGCCTGCTCATTGCCGAATATGCGTGCAGGGTCATAGCCGTCATCATCAACGATGTCGGGCTGGATCAAACCATACGGGAGCTCGGCGAAAACAGCGACAAATTTATCTGCCTGCATTACGATGTCTCCCGATACGAAAATTGGGTGGAGATCAAAAATTATTTGGAGAGCCATTCCATACAGGCGGACGTGCTGATCAACAATGCCGGCATATTTCCTTTATTCGAGAGGTTTGAAAACACGTCCAGGGCGGATCTGGAAAAGTGTCTGAACGTCGATTTTTACTCGGTCGCCTATTCGATCCAGGTGATGTATCCGCATATCAGCAGATCGGATACGCCTGCATTCGTCACAGTTGCAAGTTCTGCCGCGCTTGCTCCTTTGGCCGGCACTTCGCTGTATACGGCAGCCAAGTCGGCGAGTAAAGCGCTGACCGAGTGTTTTGCCTGCGAACACCCGGAGATGTACGTCGGCTGCGTTTGCCCGGGTTTTACCAAAACCAACCTGTTTGCCGGGCAAAAAGAGGAGATGACTGAAAACAAGCTGATCTCTGCATTTATGTCGAAACGGGACAGAATGGTGAAAAAAATCGTGCGCGGCATACGGCGCAAAAAGCGGCGCATGGTCTACGGCGCAGATGCAAAGGTAATGGGATTTTTGTATCGATTGTTTCCGAAAAGTTCCCCTCGGTTTTTTCGTTGGATCATGAAAATTTCCAAACAGAGGCTATTTGAAGATATTTTTACGGCGCAGCCATGATGCGCGCCGCTTTTCATGGATGGACTTCGGTCGGTTTTGTTTCACGCGTTTAAAGGCTTGCGGCAGAAGACTGCTGCGTGGCAGGGAATCCTTTCCTGTACCGTGTCAGTCCGGAAAAATTGCAGAAAATTTCGGACGCATATGCAGAGCTGTCACTGCAATGAGGACGGCCCTGCATCCGTTTTTTGAAGGGTTCAACGGCAGAGTGTTGTTCCCTTTTTCTGTCCGTCGGATATTTGGGAGAAACGGACGGTTCCGGCACAAACGCAAAAAGTGCTTTGCTGAGAGGTTTCCCGATCGAGCAAAATCTGTCCGGGCCGAAGTGATAAAAAAATTTCTTCTTAGTTAAAAAGGGAATATTGGAAAGATCTGTTGCCGGCGTATGAATTGCGTAGAATTGGACTGATCGGAAAGAAAAAGCCTTCTATTTGGCCAATAATTGGCGATATTTGTCAAAAATTGACGTAGTTCGCCAAAAGTTGGCGTGTTATGACAAAACATGGTGTGTATAATAGGCTCAATATTACCGTTTTTATTAAGTGGACGGGGGCAACGTCATGGAACAGATGATGCGTGAGGCGGTACACAGCCGACGGAATCCGATCTATGCGGAAGCATATGCCGCGATGCTGCGGTCCTATGATTTTTGGAAGCTGTATGACCATATTGAACACAGCAATATGTTGGGTATTTTTAAAAGGTTGTATTGGGACGAGGATCATTCTGCGGATACGCAGGTCAAACTGAGCATCGATTTAGGCGTGGCGGAGAGAACATTGCTGCGCTATCGCAAACAATTCGTCAGGGCCTTTTTATATAATTTGGAAGAAGTGCACGGGGAAATGCGTTCCGGCGACGCGGGCCGCGTCGCTTCCTCGGGCAGACGCTGACATCCGGTGCGGTTAAAACAAACAAATTCGGGATATTTTATCACAAAAACGTCGGCAAAGCGAGTTTTTTGTTTGAAATATTTGACAAAGCGCCCGCCGCCGTGTTACAATAGCTCTCGCGACTGTGGGCGTATTTTTTTACGCGCGCCCTTTTGTTGCGAGTTTTTTGTTTATTGCGGCGCCGCATGGCGCGCAAACGAGGTTGCTTCTTAAATTGCGTAAGGGCAATTTGAGATAGATTCCATTCTTACAAGGAGGTAAAATCATGCCTACGATCAACCAGCTCATCAAGCATGGCAGAGAGCGTCGTACGGAAAAGAGCAAGACGCCGATCATGGCTCAGTGCCCGCAGAAGCGCGGCGTGTGCCTTTCCGTTTCCACCACCTCTCCCAAAAAGCCGAACTCCGCTCTGCGCAAGATTGCGAGGGTGCGCCTGACCAACAAGCAGGAAGGTACCGTCTATATCCCGGGCGAAGGGCACAATCTGAACGAGCACAGCTCCGTTCTCATTCGCGGCGGCCGTGTGCGTGACCTGCCTGGTGTCCGTTATCACGTCATTCGCGGCGCGTTGGATACGGCGGGCGTCGCCAAGAGAAAGCAGGCCCGTTCCAAATACGGCGCAAAGCGCCCTAAGTAAGCGTTCGGCCTGAGCCGCGGTCAACCGCGGCGGACACAAAAGAAACCTACTTGTCGGAATCTGTCTTATTTATAAATAAGGATACCCGATCGTAAAGTAGGGCAGTATGCCGCAAGGCAGAAGGTTCGCTACCTTCCGCTTTCGGAAGGCAAGTGATAGCTGTACTGAGGGTAGTACCGAATTTACCCTTACGTTCTGTCTGTGGGGCCCGAGCCTGAGAGGCGGGCCGCACGGGCGCCAAAATCAATTTAAGGAGGACACAATCATGCCCAGGAGAGGCAACGTACCGAAGAGAGACGTCCTGCCCGATCCCGTGTACGGCAGCAAGGTCGTGGCGAAACTCATCAACCAGATCATGCTGGACGGCAACAAGGCGACGGCGCAGAAGATCGTTTACGATGCATTCGATATCATGAAAGAGAAGCTCAACAAAGAGCCCCTCGAGATCTTCAACCAGGCGATGACCAACGTCATGCCTGTACTCGAAGTCAAGGCGCGCCGCGTCGGCGGCGCAAACTACCAGGTGCCGCTGGAGATCCGCCCGGAGCGCCGCCAGACGCTCGCAATCCGCTGGATCGTCATCAACACCCGCAAGCGCAGTGAGCGCGAAATGAGCAAAAAGCTCGCCGCCGAGCTGATGGACGCTTTCAATAACACGGGCGGTTCCGTCAAGAAGAAGGAAGATACGCACCGCATGGCGGAGGCGAACAAGGCGTTCGCGCATTTCAGATTTTAATCGGAGGAGAAGAGTATGCCCAGACAATTTGGTCTTGACGTAACGAGAAACATCGGCATCATGGCGCACATCGACGCTGGTAAGACCACGACGACCGAACGTATCCTCTTCTACACGGGCAAGACGCACAAGCTCGGTGAAACGCACGAAGGGGCCGCGACGATGGACTGGATGGTCCAGGAACAGGAGCGCGGCATCACCATCACGTCCGCCGCTACGACTTGCACATGGAAGGGGCACCGCATCAATATTATCGACACTCCGGGCCACGTCGACTTCACCGTCGAAGTGGAGCGCTCGCTCCGCGTTTTGGACGGCGCCGTCGCCACCTTCTGCGCGAAGGGCGGCGTCGAACCGCAGTCGGAAACGGTGTGGCGCCAGGCTGATAAGTATAAAGTGCCGCGCATCGCCTATGTCAACAAGATGGACATCAACGGCGCGAACTTCGACAACGCCGTCAAGATGATGCGCGAGCGCCTCGGCACGCGCGCCATCCGCATCCAGCTCCCGATCGGCAAGGAAGACACCTTCAAGGGGATCGTCGACCTCGTCAACATGAACGCGGAGATATATAAAGACGATCTCGGCAAAGAGTTCGAAAAGACGGATATCCCCGCCGATATGATGGAAGAAGCAAAGAAATATCGCGCGGAGCTCGTAGAGGCCGTCGCCGAACAGGACGACGAGCTGATGGAGAAGTACTTTGAGGAAGGAGATCTTTCGGTCGAAGACCTCAAAAAGGGTCTGCGCAAGGCGACCATCGCCATGGCGATCACCCCCGTGCTCTGCGGCTCTTCTTACCGCAACAAGGGCGTGCAGTTCCTGCTCGATGCGATCATCGACTACCTGCCTTCCCCGCTCGACGTCGACCATGTAAGGGGCATCAATCCCGACACCGGCGAAGAGGAAGAGCGCAAAACTTCGGACGAAGAACCGTTTGCGGGCCTTGCGTTTAAGATCGCGGCGGATCCGTTCGTCGGCAAGCTCGCATTCTTCCGCGCCTATTCGGGCGTGCTCGAGTCCGGCTCGTACGTCTATAACAGCACCAAACAGAAGAAAGAGCGCGTCGGCCGCCTCCTGCAGATGCATGCAAATCACCGCGAAGAGATCCCGATGATCTATTCGGGCGATATCTGCGCGATCGTCGGCCTCAAAGAGACGACCACGGGCGACACGCTGTGCGATGAAAAGCACCCCATCGTCCTCGAACAGATGGAATTCCCCGAACCCGTCATCAAGGTCGCCATCGAGCCCAAGACCAAGGCCGGCCAGGAAAAGATGACCATGGCGCTCATCAAGCTGGCAGAAGAGGACCCGACCTTCAAGACGTATACCGACAACGAAACGGGGCAGACCATCATCGCCGGCATGGGCGAGCTGCACCTCGAGATCATCGTCGACCGCTTGCTGCGCGAGTTCAAGGTCGAGGCGAACGTCGGCAAGCCGCAGGTCGCCTACCGCGAGACCTTCCGCAAGACGGTGGAAGCCGAAGGCAAGTATGTCCGCCAGTCGGGCGGTAAAGGTCAGTACGGTCACTGCAAACTGCGCCTCGAGCCGTTGGAACCCGGGCAGGGTTACGAGTTTGTCGACGAGACCGTCGGCGGCTCGATCCCGAAGGAATATATTCCCGCGATCGACAAAGGTATCCAGGAGGCTGCCAAGAACGGCTTCCTCGCCGGGTACGAAGTGGTCGATTTCCGCGCTGTCGTGTACGACGGATCTTACCACGAAGTCGACTCGTCTGAAATGGCGTTCAAGATCGCCGGTTCCATGGGCTTCAAAGATGGTTTGAAGAAGGCGAATCCCGTCCTGCTCGAGCCGATCATGAAGGTCGAGATCGTGACGCCGGAAGATTATTTCGGCGACCTGATGGGCAACGTCTCCTCCCGCCGCGGTACCATTACCGGTACGGAAGACCGCAACGGCGTAAAGGTCATCGACGCGCAGATCCCTCTGTCTGAAATGTTCGGCTATGCGACTGACTTGCGTTCGCGCACCCAGGGCCGCGGCCAGTTCACGATGCAGTTTTCGCATTACAGCGAGGTGCCTCGCTCCATTGCGGAAAAGATCATCGGCGAGCGCGGCAAGAAGGCGGAATAAATTGCCCTTTTTGAAAAATTTTTTGAAAAAAAGTGGCAAAAAGATTGATTCTGTCTGCATTTTAGGCTATAATTATAAGTGCTTGTACAGGGCAGATTTATCTTAGATTAATGATAGATAGCTGCAAGAGCCGTTCTTTCGGCGCACAAGTTATCATTAAATATTAAAATTTTTTGGAGGAACGAAAATGGCTAAGGCTAAATTCGACAGAAGCAAACCCCACGTTAACGTCGGCACGATCGGCCACGTTGACCACGGCAAAACGACTCTG
>CAJFTM010000010.1:27426-65356 GCA_904419945.1 uncultured Clostridia bacterium | reverse complement strand
CAGTTCTTATTTTACACAATCGGAGTTCTTTTGTCATCCTCATCGGCTTAGCCTCCTTTGAACCCCGCGACTATCGCGGGGTTTTCGTTATACAAAAAAAGCGATGCATGGATGTGCATCGCTTTTTTGTTGCAGCGAGACTGCCTGCCCTCCTCTACAAAACAGAGAGCCCGAAATATCGCAGCGAGCGTGCGAGCAAGATATGCGGGAACAGAAAGACCAATGCAAAAGCTCCCTCTTTACCCGCACAGGAGAGCAAACGGGCAACACTGCGGGGAATCCATTTGAAAATCCGCAAAAAATGACTGCGATTAGATTGACAAAGGCCGACACCTCTGTTATAATAATTAGGCTGTACAGGCATGATAAAGTTCTTTTCGAGGTGTAGCGCAGTTTGGTAGCGCGCTTGGTTCGGGACCAAGAGGTCGTGGGTTCAAGTCCCGTCACCTCGACCACAAGGCAGATGGCACATTCGCGGTGCTGTCTGCCTTTTATTTTTGCGTGGCGGCGCGCAGAGAACGCACGACCGCTTCGATAAATACAGAGGGTCTGAAAATCGCCGCGAGTACACGAGCAAAACGATCGGGTGAAGGAGACCGCCTCCGCAAAAGTCCCGCTCTTTTGCCGAGGCAAAAGGGCGGGACAAACAAACTTGCGCCGATGCGGATTTGTGTCTCGCAAATTCAAGTAAACCGGCGATACATTGCCTTTTTACTTACTACTCAATGATCCATTCAGCGGGAAATGTCCGCATACAGCCGTTCCGCCTCCGTTTCGGTCAGCGCCGAACCGAAAATGACGTCGTCCACAAAGATCCCCGTAGGCTCGCCGAACAGGGATGCTTCTCCGTTCTCCAGCGCTGTCCATGCGTCAGCGCACAATTCACCCCAAGTTGCACCGGCAAAACTCGCATACATATTCAATAGATCGACGCTGTATGCGTAGGCGAGCTGACCGTCTGCATAGAAACGGATCCCCTCTTCCGCGGAAAGCGTGACCGTGACGTACCGCCAGCATTCTGCCATATTTTCCGCCATAGCACGCTCGTATACCCCGGCAGCCTCCGATTCGAGCGCGCCGCTGACCGCGTTGGGCACATAATACGGATTGTCTGTTGCTGCAGTCAACTGCTCCGCGCTCAATTCAGCGGAAGCGATTGCATACGATTCGTCCGTATAAGCCGCCCGTCCAAGCAGCGAATCTCCGGGATGCACAGGGAACCCGCCGACATACAGATACCCCCAACCGATGCTGACTGTACCCCAACCGATCAAATTCGAATAGCCGGGCGTTCTTCCCGTCTCCGTTTCACCGACGAGCGTCTCCGCATTATACGCCCAAAAAGAGACGGAAATCCCGCTATCCGCGGCCGGACTTTCCACGATCGGTACAAGCGAGAGCGGTGCACTGCCCGAGCGATACGCGCGCCGCGAACCGCCCCGCCCGACGGGCGCCGCAGCGGCCCCGGCATGGTAACTTCCCGCAACGTCGAGCGCTTTCCCCGTAAACGGATCGACAGCCCCGCAGACGTATCCGTTGAGAGTAAAGTCCTCCTCAAAGGTATACATTGCCCATAGTTTTTCGCGCAGCCCCGCATCCGTCACCGTAGTGACCGGTCCCGGCTCTGTATCCGGGTCGGGCCCCGGATCGGGTTCGGGTTCCGGTTCGGGTCCGGGCTCCGGCTCGGGTTCAGGCTCCGGCTCGGGTTCAGGTTCCGGCTCGGGTTCAGGCTCCGGCTCGGGGTCAGGTTCCGGCTCGGGTTCAGGTTCCGGCTCGGGGTCAGGTTCCGGCTCGGGTTCGGGCTCCGGCTCGGGTTCAGGCTCGGGTTCATCCCCTGTGACCGTAACATAACAGAAAGCGCGCAATTCCCCGGCGGCCGCCGTGACGGTTGCCTCTCCGAGACCGACCGCCGTAATGCGGCCGTCCTCGACCGTTGCGACGGCTTCGTCATCCGACGACCACAAGACAGCCTCGGCAGGATAGGAAGACGCAACGGCGACCTCCGCCTGCTCGCCGATGGTCAAGCACAATGTCGGAGACACGGACAAAAACTCGACGGGCGGCTTATCCGTGCCATCCGTCCGCTCCCCTTCAGGCGTACAGCCGGCGAACAGAACGACGGCAAAGCCCAAAGATACCGTCGCTATGCGGCGCAGCAAACAGAAAAACTTTCCTCTTCTGTACATGGTTTTGTTCCTTTCAGCCTGTCAGCTGCTCTTTTCGTCGAGATACGTCGCTTCCAGATCCGCCACATGCAGCAAAACCGCCAACGGATACTTGCAGAACGCCTCGCTGACAGAGCCGTCTCCGCCGCGAACGCGAGCATCAAATCCGCCCATGTGCCAATTGATGGCCATTGCCTCCTCCGCCGTCAACCGAAGATAACGGCCGACAACGAACACCGATTTTTCGCCGTGGCCAAAGGGATATGCTTCGTCGCGCACATAACAGGGTTTTCGGACCCAAACGCCATCCTCCTTGACGTTGCGGAAGTCCGGCCGGTAATAACCGATCTTACACACGTCGTGCAACAGCCCACAGACGGCGGCCGTCTCGCGCAATGCCCCTTCATCCGCATAGGCGCCGGCGCGCTCTTGCAGCAACAGCTGCAGCAAACGGCGATACACATTCACTGAATGAGAGCAGAGCCCTCCCGCTCGATTGGAATGATAGCGGATACTGGCAGGCGCTTCAAAAAAATCGGAACGCAGGAGGTACGCGCGCAATTTATCTGCACCTTCCCGCTTGATCGCCTCGTCATAGATCTGTAAAAACGTTTCCTTTTCGTCCATATACAACCCCCTTTGCTTTATTATAACAGAGATGCAGACAAACGGTCAAATCAACTGATCGGCCTATATAGAAATTCTCTCACAAACCGTTGCTTTTTCCGCCATTTCCCCGTATAATAAATACTTGGGAAGGAGGCGCCGGCATGGAAGAGAGCGAATTGCAAGAAATTTTAGAACGAGACAAATGGATGGAGAGCGAGCGGGTCGGACACGATGTCTGCGGAGAGTTCCCCTATTGCACCCGCTGCGACAAGACGGATGTCCATCCCTGCGCCGCTGCCTACCGCCGACACTACGCCAAACAAAGAAAGCGCCATCCGGCAAAACGCCGCTGACGCGCTCTGCGAACGCAACGGCCGCCTGGTGCGCAATCGGTTATTCCTTGTCGAATTTATAAAGATTTTTTTGCAAAAAGAATTGACTTTTCTATCAAAATCGGCTACAATAATATAGCTGTGTTTGGGAAAGCGCAGAAAGTTGAAACGCTGCTATGGCTCAGCAGGTAGAGCACGTCCTTGGTAAGGACGAGGTCACCGGTTCAAATCCGGTTAGCAGCTCCAAAAGAGCGGTGCATTGCAAAGCGATGCACCGCTCTTTTGCGTGACCGGAACAAGTTACATTTCCTCTGCGTTTTTGATCCACGCAGCATAAAGCTTCGTTTCCACAAAATCTGTTACATACCCGGCTTCATCGTAAGTCGCTTCGGGCAATTTGTCCTGCGCAAAATCCCACTTATTGATACATTCCGGCTCTTTGTACCACCCGCCAAACGTATATCCTTCTCGTTGCGGTTCGTAGGGCGTATCTTCGATCAATCCCCCTCTTCCAAAATCATTGATAAAGAAATATCCGTCATTCGGCGCCCCTTCATAATTAAACATATATGAAGTATTCGCTATTTGATAATGCAAACAATCATCCCATTCATAAATATACTTATCTGTATAATCAATTAAATTTTTATATAATAGTGATGTAAAATATATCGTTTTGGGACAACTCCCTCCTTCAGGGATGGCATTAAGTCTGGTTATATGTTGATTACAAACAAAAAAATATTTCTCAGGACTTCCTAACCCCATATTTTCATATCCAGAAAAATTGTGATAATCATGAACAAATTCAAAAAAAGACGTTTGCCATTTATATGTATATGGAAACCATACTGATTCAACGCCAACTAAGGATGGGCCTAAATATTTACCAAACATAAGTCCGGTAGAAACATAATAATACACATCGGTCACTTCTTTTCCGTTATAATACGCCGGTATTGCCAGCGTTTCAGGATAAGGCACGTCACCATCCCCCACGATCGCATAGCTGTCCGTTTGCTTTATGTAATAATACTTAAAGTATCCGTCTGTAAACGAATTTGCCTCCACTCTTTCTGCCTCCGTTTGGCAGCCGCTGAACATACAGCATACCCCGACAATACTGATCACCGATAATATAACTGCCATCACCCTTGTTTTGATCTTCATCTTGTCCCCTCCTGTATCGAATGGTTTGCATGCCGTAAACTTTTTTACATAACTATTGTAACCGCATTCGCGCGATTTGTCAATATCGTAAAGAAAAAACGGTAACTCGCCACGGAAGGAAGGCCTGTCATCTCGTTTTAAGTAAAGAGGCGCGCCCAAAAAGGGCGCGCCTCGTGTTTGATGATGTGTTATCAAGCGACCGTTCCGTGACGGCGTTGATAAATACGGATAAAAATTTTGGAAATTTCCACCGCGACGAGCGGGAACAGGGAAAGCGCGAGGCTCACCAGCCACTCCTGCCACGTCAGGTTCGTCAAGTTGAAGAAGCTCTGCAGCGGCGGAACAAAGACGACGAGCGCAACGATCGCCGCCGATACAAGCAGCGCGAGTGCGAGGAATTTATTATGCCCCTGCCCCGGCTTGAAGACGGACTCCGTATTCGAGCGCTGGTTGAGCGCATGCGAGAGCTGCGAAACAGAGAGGACGATAAAGGTCATCGTCATGGCCTGCACGTGGTCGTGCGCAAAGCAATAGGTACCGATCAGGTAAGCCGCCCATGCCGCCGCCGAAATAAACAGGCCGTGCACGATAATGCGGTAGATCATTCCCTTTTCGAACAAGGTGCCGCTCTTGACCGGCTTATGCTTCATGACATTCGGGCTGGCGGGATCGACGCCCAGCGCGACGGCTGGCAGCGAGTCGGTCGCCAGATTGATGAGCAGAATATGCACCGCCTCGATGGGCATCTCCGGCAGGCCGATGCATACGGCGATGAACAGGATGAGGATCTCGGCGATGTTGCCTGCGACGAGGAACTGAATGACCTTTTGGATATTGCGGTACACTCGCCGCCCCTCGCGGATGGCGTATTCGATGGTGGTAAAGTTGTCGTCCAGCAGGATGACGTCCGCCGCGTCCTTGGCGACGTCCGTACCCGTGATGCCCATGGCGACGCCGATGTCCGCCTCCTTGAGGGCGGGCGAATCGTTGACACCGTCGCCCGTCATGGCGGCGACTTCACCGGTGCGCTTGAGCGACTGGATGATGCGCAGCTTGTCGGACGGGGAAACGCGCGCAAATACAACGCAGTTTTTGACCGCCTTGTCCAGCTGCTCGTCCGTCATATCGTCCAGCTCCGGGCCGGAAATAATGGTGTTTCCCTCGCGGAAAATGTGCAGCTGCTTGGCGATCGCCATGGCGGTAACTTTGTGATCGCCCGTGATCATGACGACGCGGATGCCCGCGGTGTGGCAGGTCTCCACCGCCTGGATGACTTCCTTGCGGGGCGGGTCGATCATGCCGACGGCGCCGACAAAGGTCATGTCCTTTTCGAGATCGGCGCTCTCGTCCTCGGGGACCTCGCTCTGTTCGCACACGGCAAAGCCGAGCACGCGCAGCGCCTCGCCGCTCATCTTGTAGCACAGTTGCAGGATGCGGTCGCGGTCGGCGTCCGTCATATCGCGCACGCCCTCTTTGGTCCGCAATTTCGTGCACAGCGGCAGCATCTCATCGACGGCGCCCTTGGTATAAGAGATGAGCCCGCGCTCCGTCCTGTTCAGCACGGTCATGCGCTTGCGGTCGGAATCGAAAGGCTGCTCGAATTTGCGGGGGTTGGCATCTTCAAACTCCTCCGCATCGATGCCGAACTGCTCGGCAAAGAGGAGCAGCGCTCCCTCCGTGGGGTCGCCCAGCACATTGCCGGGATGATCGGGATCCATTTTGGCGTTGACGCACAGCGCGCTGCCCTCGAGAAGGTCGCGGTAAATGTCGGAATCGTACTTTTGCGAGAGATCGGCGACGGGCGTCGCGGCGCCTCGCTCGAAGTCATCCCCCACGGCCACGTGGGTGACCGTCATTTTATTCAGTGTAAGGGTACCCGTCTTGTCGCAGCAGACGACCGTGGCAGAACCCAGTGTTTCGACGGCAGGCAGGCTCTTGACCAGCGCATTTTTCTGCGCCATGCGCTGCACGCCCAGCGCCATGATGATCGTGCTCGTGGCGGGCAGGCCCTCGGGAATAATGGAGATCGCGAGGGAAATGGCGATGAAGATATAATTGACCCAGTCGGCGGCATCGCGGATGAGACCGATGGCAAAGATGAGCACGCAGACGATGAGGCCGACGAGACTGAGCGTCTTGCCGACGGCATTGAGCTTGCGCTTCATGGGAGTATCCGTCTCATCCTGCTCGTCGAGCAGGCCGGCGATCTTGCCTACCTCCGTATTCATGCCGGTGCCGACGACGATACCCGTCGCGTTGCCGTACATGACGACGGAAGAACTGTACGCCATATTGACGCGGTCGCCCAAGGGCGCATCTTCGGGCAGCACGGTGGGGCCGTCCTTTTCCGAAGGAACACTTTCGCCCGTCAGCGCGGCTTCCTGCACCTTCATGTTGGAATCCTGAATGATGCGTATGTCCGCCGGCACGATGCAGCCGTCCTCGAGATAGACGATGTCTCCGGGGACGAGCTCGGAGGCGGGCACGACGCTCTCCTCCCCTTCCCGCAGTACGCGCGCGGTGGGAGCCGTCATATTTTTCAGCGATTCGAGCGCATTGGCGGCCTTCTTTTCCTGCACGACGCCGACCGTCGCGTTCAAAATGACGACGACGAGGATCACGATGCACTCGGCGAGGCCCTCTCCGTCCTCAAAGAAAGACATAATAAAGGAAAAGATTGCCGCGGCAATGAGGATGAGCACCATCACGTCCGTGAGCTGCTCCCAGATCATCCGCCAGACGCTCTTTGCCTTTTTTTGGCGCAGATTGTTCGGACCGTAGGCGGCGAGGCGCTTGGCGGCCTCGGCATCACTCAGGCCTTCCTCGGTCGTATTGAGGGCCTTCTCCGTCTCTTCGACGGTGAGTGTATGCCAGGCCTGTTTTTGCTGACTCTCCAACATGGGTTCGGAAAAATTCCTCCTTTACTTAAAAATTATAGCACAAAAAGACATAGCCTATACGGTTATGCCTCTGACTTACTGAAATGTTTATTCGTATCGGGTATGGGTTGTCGGCGGTACTGCCGCCGTCCTCTCCGTCCATGAGCTCTCCCTTGTATAACAGGATATATATTGAGTATATCATATCTGTAACACAGCGTCAAGCATTTTACGGCATTCGGCCCTATTTTCCTCCATACGGCGGGAATATAGCAAATTGTCGATATAACTTCCGCTTTTCCCTTGCTTCCCCCGCCTTTTTATGCTATACTGAACATACTATGGGCGGAACAAAGTTCCTATTCGAGCCGCCGCCCCGTCTGCGAGGAAGCCATGTCCGAAATTTCCGTCTGCTACAGCGGCAACCGCCGCGTCTTCCCGGGGCTGCTGCTCTCCGTGCTGTCTTTAGTCAAGCACACTGACCGACCGCTGCAGATCTTTATTTTATCCATGGACATGCACGAGGCGAACCCGGCCTTCCTCCCCTTTTCGCAGGCGCAGTTGGATGTACTGGAACACGTCGTACAAAAAAAGAATGCCGCGAGCCGCGTCATTTACATAGATCTGTCCGACCAGTACCGCGCGACGCTCGCGCGCGGCAAAAACACGGCCAATTTTTATACGCCGTACGCACAGCTGCGAACCTTTCTCGGCGAGATCGAAAACCTGCCGGACAAATTGATCTACCTGGATATCGACACCATGTGCCTATCCGACATCGGCCAGCTGTACGATATCGATATCGAAGATTACGAATATGCAGCCGTTCGCGACCATATGGGGAAATTTTGGGTCTCGCCGACGTACTGCAACTCGGGCGTGCTGCTCCTGAACCTGCCCCGCCTGCGCGAGACGAAGCTGCTGCAGCGCTGCCACGACTATATTGCGACGCGGCGGCTGGTCATGCCCGATCAAACGGCGCTGCACCGCCTGCACCGAGCGCGGCTGATCCTGCCGCGGCGATTCAACGAACAGAGAGCCCCGCGCAAGGATACCGTCATCAAACACTTTTGCCGCGGTATTCGATGGTTCCCCTTTTTTTACATCTACAATTATAAACAATGGGAGCGCGACAACGTGCACAAAAAACTCAAACTTTTTTGTTTCGACGACCTCTATGAAGAATATGACCGACTGATGGCGCAGTATCCGGAGGCAAATACATGACAAACGAACCGATCTCCCTGTGTTATGCCGGCAACAAGGCAGTATTCGACGGGCTGCTGCTCTCCGCTCTGTCCGCCGCCGCACATACCGACCGGCCGCTCGACGTACACGTGCTGACCATGGATCTGCGCGAACAAAAGGCCAACTATCTGCCCTTCAGCGAGAACCAAATGCACGTGCTAAAAGAGGCGCTGCGGCGCAAAAATGGGCAGAGCCGCGTCACGGTTTACGATCTGACCGAACTTTACATGAAAACGGCGGACCGCAATAAAAATGCAAAAAGTAAATATACTCCCTACACTCTGCTGCGGCTGTTTCTGAGCGAGCTTGCGGGCATCCCCGACAAGATCCTCTACCTCGATGTCGATACCATGTGCGCGGGCGACATTGCCCCGCTGTTCGACACGGATATCGAGGGTTATGAATATGCCGCGTGCATCGATCCCATCTGCAAATATTGGATCGACCCGCATTACTGCAATGCCGGCGTACTTCTCTTAAATATGCCTGAGATCCGCCGAAGCAAATTGTTTGAGCGGGCGCGGCAGCTGATGTGCGAGCGGCACTTTGCGATGCCGGACCAAACCGCCCTGCATAAACTGGGCAAAAAACGCATTTACCTGCCCCGCAAGTACAACGAGCAGAGCCGCCGCATGCGGGAGGATACCGTCATCAAGCACTTCTGCCAGGGCATCAAATTTTATTTGATCCTGCCCCTGCCGCTGAATATCAAGCAGTGGCAGCGCGAACGGGTGCACAAAAAGCTGAAGATCTTTACCTTTGACGATATATACGAAGAATATGACCGCCTTGCGGCCGAATTTGACTTAAAAGCATAAAAACGTACTCCCGCGCATTTTGCGGGGAGCATACAATAAACGCCGCACGGGAACGGTAACACCTTCCCGCGCGGCGTTTATCTTTTCTATTGAAATTCAATTGTCCTTTTCCGCGGCGGGAGGAACTTCTGCCTCCGTTTCGGCAGAGGTTTTTTTCAAAGCCTCCAGGGGAGGCTCTCCCTCCGCTTGCGCCGAAGCGCGCTTTTTTCTCTCCTGCGGCGCAGAAAACCGGTTATCACGTCAAAAATATTCATGCCGACGCCGAGCGCGATGAATACGTAATACAGAACGAACCGCCAAATGAGCACATACCAAAAGAGAACGCTCTCCGCGATGCCTGCAAACGCCAGCATAAAGACGGATTCGATGGCGCCAGAGTTGCCGGGCGTCGGGATAAACGTCGCCGCATTCGTCGCGTACATCGCTAAGCCGACGACAGTCAGGCAGAGTTCGATGCCGGGCGTCACATACTGCCCGCACAGCGCGACCAGCAAAAAATACGGGATGAGCATCTCCGTGATCGGCTCGACCAAACAGAGCGCCAACAGCAGCAAAAATATGAGCGGGCGTTTATAAACAAACTGCGAAAAGGCGGCAAAATCGTCCATCCAGTTGCGGATCTTGACTTCCAGCTTGTCCGCATTTTTGATCAGGCGGATCTTGTGCAGGAGCCGGATGATGAGGTTGATCAGCCATGTCACGGCGCGCGGGCAAAAGATGACAAAAGTCACGAATACGGGAATAAATGCGTTGATGCCGAAGCCGATCCACGCACAGACGCGGATGGTCGTCTGTACGGTGACGTCTTCCACGGCGCCCAACGTGCCCGCCAGCGCGATCATGACGACGGCGCCGAAGATGGTCCACGCCAGCATTTGGATGCCGTATTTGACCATCGTGACGGACGTGCTCTTGGCGCCGGGCATCCCCTGCTTGTACAGGTAGTAGATCTGCATGGGCTGTCCGCCGCTGCCAGTCGGAGTAATGGCATCGTAATATTTACCGGTCAACGCCATCTTCATATCCTTATGAAAGCCGAGATGATACCCGTTGCAGCGGTTCAGCACGGTAAATTTGAGCGAATCGCAGACAAATGCGATGATAAAGAGGGCGACGACGACGAGCAGGTACCGCCAGTCTAACCCCGCGATCATCTCGGAAAAGGTCGCTGAATCTCCGCCCGCGAGCGAATTGCTCAGCTGAAAGAGAACGGAAATGACGCATACCATGATCGCCAGCGAAACCAAGCCGAAAATAATATTTTTGCGCCTGCGGCTGCGCAGCTCGGCGCGCGTATACTGCTCGCCCTGCGCCTTCACGGCAGGAGTCTCGCCCTCCCTTTCGGCCGATCCCGCCCCCGCTTCCCCCGCAGCCGGGGTATTCCCCTCTGCGGCGACGCGCTCCTCGGCTGCCGCGGGCACATCCGTCGCGGCGGGCTCAGGATTGACGGGCGCGGGCTCTCTGACAGGCATTTCCTCCTCCCGTTCGGCCGGTGCGGCCGTGCCGGGCGGTATATCTTGTACGGACGCCGCCGGGCGGCGCGTCTCTCGTTTTTTAGGCATCCTTTCCTCCTGCTTGCAGGCTGTATCCTCCTCATTATACCATATCGGCGCTCTTTTCACCATCAAAACAGCGCAAAAAGGCGGAAAATTATCGAAATTTCCGCCCGAGCTTTCGCCTTTTTCCTCCCCTCTGCCGCAGTGCGCGCGCACGGATGACTGCCATACAGGAAAGGGAGAGCGCCGCGGCGGCCGGCACGGCCGCCAACAGGAGAAAGGAAGTGCGCAGCGACCCCTCTCCCGCCAACGCGCCCGCCGCAGCCGGCAAAACCGCACCGCCTGCATCCTGCGCGACTGCGAGGGACGCGAGCATCCAGCCGCCCGTACGGGGAAGAAAGCCGCTCGCCGCTTCCATGGCGCCGGGAGTCAGATACCCGACGAACAGTCCGCACGCCGCGGCACAGAAGAGAGCCGGAACGTCTGCCGACAGCGCCGCGGCGACATACGCAGCAGCGGCGGCGAGAGCCGCAAAAATGAGCGTATAAAAGGACGTCCCCTCCCGCCGCCGCCGCACATACAGCCAGCCTCCCGTACCCAAACAGAGGGCAAACAGTGCACAGCCGAGCAGCCCGCCCGCCACCGAACCGAGCGATTCGGAGACAAAGGCGGAGATCCACTGATTCATGACGACCTCTGCCCCGTACCCAAAAAAGACGGCGCACAGTGCAAATATGTAAAAGGGACGAAACGCCGCGCGCGGAGGCGCCTCCCTCTCCATGTGCGGAAGCGGCGCGCGCAGCAACAGCGCAAAGGCTATGGCCGGAAGCGCTGCGAGCGCAACCACCGCGCCATTCCAATCTTCCACGCCGAATGCAGCAAAATAGACCAATAAAAACAGGCAGAGCGCCGCCTGCACCCGCGCGTACATGGTGTGCAGGGAACCGATGGAGGCGCCGCTGCCGGAAGGAAGGGTATCCGCCACATTGGATAAAACCACCTCGAGCATGCCTCCCGCAAAGGCAAAGAGCGCCGTTGCCCCGGCAATGAGGGCATACAAGCCGCTTCCGTGCAGCCAAAGAGGCGCGCTGCCATAAGCGAGCAGCCCCCCGCAGGCGAGCAGGGATGCCGTACAGGCGAGCCTGCGATAGCCCACACGATCCGCCAAAAAGAGCAGCAGAAAATCGGCACACATCTGCGCCGCAAAGCCGACTGCCGTCAGCAGCCCCAGCCACGCCGCCGAAAAGCCGTAAAGCCGCGCGAATGGGGCAAACAGGAGGGCGGTCACATTGGCGGCAACCGCCCGCACCGCGCTGCCCGCAGAGCAGGCGCGCACTGAATCCCTCGTGTTTCCGATGTCCGTCATCTTTCCGTCCGCCGTAAAAAAGTTCCGCTACCATCGTATGCGGCGGATGTGCCTGCTGTGCCCGCCGGCGTTCAGCCGGCGGGCACAGCCATGCGCGGTACGTTCACTTGTACATCGGTATGAAAACCCGCAAACAGTGCGTTCCGCTTGACAAACGGCGGAAAATTTGTTACAGTGCGCATATGAACATCGACGACGTACTCGCCGCCCATATCTGGCGGCCGATCGGGGAACAGAACCCCAAGATCAAGCAGGTTCGGGCGATCCTATCCAATACCAAGCCCAATCCGCAAAAACTGTTTGCCGCCGAGGGGATCTGGATCCTTTCCCTCTGCGAAAAATTTGATACCCCCCTCGACTGCCTCATCCTCTGCCCCGAGCACATCCGCACGCCCGAAGCGGCGGCCCTGGCAGACAGGCTCGCCGCACGCACGGACGAGCGCTTTACCGTATCCGCCAAAACTTTTGAAAAGATCTCCGAGCGGGGGCAGCCGGACGGCATGTTTGCCCTCGCCAAACTGCCTGTACATGACCTTGCGGCTTTCGACCCGCCGAACGACGCCGTGCTGCTGGTTCTGGACGGCATCGAGATCCCCGGCAATGTGGGGACCATGCTGCGCATGGCGGACGGCGCGGGCGTGGACGGCGTATTCCTCTGCAACCGCAAGGCGCGCATGACGCACCCCAAGCTGATCAAGGGCAGCCAGGGCGCCGTGCTCTCCGTCCCTTTCTTTGAATTTGAAAGCGTAACGGCCTGCCGCAGCTGGCTCGCCGCGCACGGATTTGCCGTCTACCTCGCCGATACGCGCGCCGAACGCTACTACTTTGACGAACCCTTCGGCGAAAAGACGGCGCTGGTCATGGGCAGCGAGCGGTATGGCATCTCCCGCGAATGGTACGAGGGCGACTACCGCATGATCGCCATCCCCATGGAAGGGAGCTGCGACTCGCTCAACGTGGGCGTCGCGGCGACGGTGCTCGCCTACGAGGCAGTACGCAAAAACAAATTTGTACACCGCTACCCGAAGTGCTGACCGAACCGATGCAGAAAGCCGATTCAAAATAAATAAGGCGCGAGCCATCCGTTTTGAACGGATGGCTCGCGCCTTTCGTCTGTGCTCTGCGTTCAATCCCTTTTCCCCGCGGACTGCTCCCCTTTGCGGGCATACCGTTCGAGAAAGGGATGGCGCACGCCGCACGAATCGTACTCGATGAGGGTATCGACGTGCACGTTGTACGCACTGCGGAAGATGTTGATATCCACGTTGGGATTGGTCTCTTTGAGCGCTGCAATCAGCCGCTTGACTTCCAGGCGCTTGGAATCCTGTTCGCCCGAAGCCGTACGCTCGGTAAAGCGGCAGGCGCAGCGCAGAAAGCGCAGCGAACAGCGCTCCTGCCAGCGGAGGATATCCTGCTCGTGCACATAATACAGCGGGCGGATGAGCTGCATGCCCGGGTGATTGGTACTCCACAGCTTGGGGGGCATGCTCTGCATCTGCGCGCCATACAACATCCCCATCAGGATGGTCTCGATGACGTCGTCAAAATGATGCCCGAGCGCGATCTTGTTGCAGCCCAGCCGCTGCGCCTCTTCGTACAGATAGCCGCGGCGCATGCGCGCACAGAGATAGCACGGATTTTTGGGAGCGGCAAAGGCCGCATCGAACACTTCCGAACGGAAAATATGCAGCGGAATGCCTAAAAGCTGCGCGTTCTCTTCGATGAGGGCGCGGTTTTCGGGTGCATAGCCCGGGTCCATCGTCAAAAAGTGCAAGTCAAAGCGCACATCGCTGTGCCGGTGCAGCTCCTGCATGCATTTGGCGAGCAGCATCGAATCCTTCCCGCCCGAAATACAGACGGCGATGCGATCTCCTTCCTCGACCAGCGCGTATTCCTTGACGCCCTTGACAAAGCGGCCCCAGATGCCCTTGCGGCAGGAGGTGATGATGGCGCGCTCGATCTGCCCGCGGCGGTCCAGCTCAGCCATGGCGGACAGCGATGCGCACGCCCGTGCGCGCCTCCCATGCGGCGATCTGCTCGGCGGAACCGGGCGCGCCGACCTCTGCGCGCACCAGCTCGACCAGCCTTGCGCCCGAACGCATCTGCCGCGCGAGACTGTCTGCCCCGCGCGCAATGTAAAAATTGCCGTTGACTTCAAAGGCGGCGGGCTCGCCATCCTCCTCCGCTTCCGCCGCCGGCAGCAAACGGGCGGCGCACAGTTCGTAGCGCGGGAAGGCTTCCCCGCGCCGAAATTTTTGATAATGCGCCAATATATGTTCGGCGACGGTCTCGGGGGCAACGAAGGAAGTATCCACGACGTAATCGTAATTTTCGAGATCCTTGATGTTGACGCCGTACAGCTGCGAATAGCGGCGCATCTCGCTCGCCCTGCGGTCTGCGACCGAACGCACGGCCTCCTCTACCGAAGAAAACGGCTCGCTCGAGCGCCCCGCTTTCAGGATGCGCTCCGCCGACACATAGGCATCCGCCGCCATATACACGGCAAAGGAGGAGGGCACAAAGTGCCACGCCATGCGCGAATCGATGATCAGATCCGCGTCCTCCCCTTCCAATGCACGCAGTCCGTCATCGATCTTGCCGTCGATCTCGGGATGCGTCTCCATATATTGATTGAGCTGCAAAGTCGTCATGCCCATCTCTTCGGCGATGCGCCGCTGAATGGTACCCGTCGAATATACCTGTGCGCCCAATTCTTTGGCGAGGATCCTGCCGACGGTGGATTTGCCGCTGCCCAGATCGCCCGCAAGTGAAATTTTGACCTTTTGCATACCGTTCCTCTCTTGCGAAAATATGCCGTCATTATACCACAAAGCGCGGGAAAAGTAAAATCCTTCCGCCGCAGCCGCACACAGAAAGGCAAAAAAGCGCGCCGCGCAAATGTTTTGCGCGGCGCGCTTTTAGGTCGGATCGACGGCTCAATTGCCGCACTCGATGGAGATGGCGTTGAACAGAGCCAGCAGGTCGTCCACCTTCTGCTCCTTCTTCGCCTCCCCCGCGGCGTCGAGCACAACGCGGCCCTTGTCGAACATACACAGCCGCGTACCGTACTGCTCGGCAAAGCGCAGGTTGTGCGTGACCATCAGCGTCGTGAGCTTTTTTTCACGCACGATGCGATCGGTCAATGCCATCGTCTGCTCTGCCGTCTTCGGGTCGAGCGCGGCAGTGTGCTCGTCCAAAAGCAGCACATCGACGGGCGTCAGCGTCGCGATCATCAGCGTGAGCACCTGCCTTTGGCCGCCCGACAGGGCGCCGACAGGCACATTCATGCGGTCCTCCAATCCCAAGCCGAGGGGGTGCAGCATGTCGCGGTAAGCGGCGATGCGCTTTTTGCTCAGGCCGGCAGTCAATCCGAAGGGTTTTCCCTTATTTTCAGCGATAGCAAGATTTTCAGCGATGGTCATATGCCCTGCCGCACCGAGGGCCGGGTCCTGAAAGACGCGGCCGATCCGCCGCGCGCGCACGAACTCCTTCTGTGCAGTGATATCCTGCCCCCGCAGAAAGATCTTCCCCTCGTCCGGCAGGATATTCCCGGCAATGAGGTTCAAAAGAGTGGTCTTGCCCGAGCCGTTGGAACCGACGATGGAGACAAATTCCCCTTCCTGTACCGAGAAATCGAAGCGGTCGAAGAGTACGGCCTCGTCCGGCGTGCCCTTATTGAAAGCCTTGCGGATGCCTTTGAGTTCAAGCATGTTCTTTCCCCTCCCTGCGGCGGACGCCGCGGATCCACTTTTTGACCGCGCGGCCGATCAACCCGCTGTCAAAGATGAGCACGAGCACGAAGAGCACCGCAACGATCAGCTGGGTGTATTCGCTGCCCAAGAGGAGCATAGCGACCGTCAGGATGGCGTAATAGATGACGGCGCCGACGATCACGCCCGTCGTATCCTTCATCACGCGGATATGTTTGGAGATGACGCAGCCGATGATCACGCACGCCAGCGCGATGACCACCGTTCCTGTCCCCATACTGGAATTGAATACAGAGTTATACTGGCAGTACAGGCTGCCCGCCAGAGCGACCAACCCGTTGGCGAGCGAGAGCCCGAGCATCTTGTAGTTATCGATATTCTTCCCCAGCTGGGTGACCATCTGCGGGTTATCGCCCGTAGCGCGCAACAGGAAGCCGGCCTTTGTCTTTAAGAACAGATCGAGCAGCACCTTGCAGGCGGCCACCAGCACCAGAGTCAGTCCCGCCTGGATGTAGATCGCATACTGGCGGTCGAAAGAGCCGATAAATCCGTTCTGTAACATGGTGCTCTCCTGCGAAAAAGAGACCATCGGTCCGCCCGCGATGAGGTAATTGACGGAGAGCAGCGCCGTCATGGTAATGATACCGGAGAGCAGCCCGTTGATCTTCAGCTTGACGTGCAAAAGACCGGTCACGAACCCCGCGGCACACCCCGCGACGAAGGAGACGATCATCGCCACCGGCCACGGACAGCCAGCTACCAGCAGGACGGAAAATACGACGCCGCCGAGAGGAAAGGTCCCGTCCACCGAGAGGTCGGGGAAATCGAGGATCTTATAAGTGATGTAGACGCCCAGCGCGACGACCGCGTAGATGAAACCCATCTCGAACACGGTGCCCATCTGATTGAAAAAGAACATGCTTAAAAACCTTCTGAACTGTTTTTTACCCGCCGTGCGGCTGAAAGCCGCACGGCGGGCGGTATTGATTTCGATCCGTTTGCAGCCTTCGGCCGCGATCCTTAAATGCCGCGCAGTGTACGGCGGAATGTTGTTATGCTACGTCGTTCGCGTCTGCATACATTTCGGGGAGGGTGAGGCCGAAGCTCTCCATCACGCTCGAATTATAGTCGACCGTATAGCCGTCATCGAGGTAGAGGTATTCGATCTCGTCCGCGCTCTTGCCCTCGAGAATGTCCGCGATCATGTAGCCGGTCTGCTGGCCCAGCTCGACGTAATCGAGGGAGCAGCTCGCGAGGCAGCCCTTGGTGACCTGCTCGATCTCGCTGCCGAACACGGGGATGCCGGCGGCGTCTGCCTTGTCGAGCAGTGTCTGCAAATTCTGCACGACGGTGTTGTCGGTGAGGTTGTTGAAACAGTCGATGCCCTGCGCGATCAGCGCATCGATGGCAGTCGGGATCTCGTTGGCGGTGTTCACGCCGCGGGAGACGATCTCGATATTCTTTTCTTCTGCCAGCGCCTCAAACTCGGCGATCTGCGATTTGGAATTTGCCTCCGTATTGGTAAACAGGATGCCGATCTTCACCGGCTCCTCCCCCTTGTTCAGAAAGGCCTTGATCAGGTCGATTTGGCTCTCGACGGGGAGTTTATCGGACGAGCCGGTCACATTGTCGAATGTACGGAAATCCGCGTCCTCCGCTTCCGGATCGGAGACGGCGGTAAAGACGACGGGGATGTCTCCTTTCGCTGCGTTGGCGAGCGCATAGGCGGAGGGAGTCGCGATGCCGACGGCAACGTCCGGCATCATGTTAATCAGGGTGTTGGCGTACGTCGTATCGTCCGCGTCTCTGCCCTTGGCATTGTAGAACTCATAGTGTACGACGTCCTCGCCGTAGCCGCGCTCGGCAAGACCGGCGCGGATGCCCTCGTAGCAGTTGTCCAGCGAGCCGTGCTCCGCATACTGCAGGACGGCAATGGTATATTGGCTGCCCGAGCAGCCGGCAAAGCCGACCAGTGCCAGACAGAGCGCGCATACAGCAAACAGTACAGCAAAAAATTTTTTCATGGGAAGTGTCCTCTCTTTGGAAAGATTTTGTCCGCCGCCTCCGATCGCGGCGCGCGGCAAAAAATAAAACACGGTCCATTCTCGGGACGAATGAACCGTGTTGCCACCCGAATTCACGGCAAGCCGAAGCCGCCGCCTCATTGCAGATACGCTTTCCCCTTGCGGAAAAGTTATATCCCCTCCCTGTAACGCGAGAGACGCGTCATCCGCTACCCCTGCAAAGCAGGCTCGAAGATGCCCTCGGCAGCCCATTCGCGCGCCCGCAACAGCCCTTTCCCACCAACCAAGAGCTCTCTTTGTGTTGCAAAAAGTGCGGTACTCTTCTGCCTCATCGGTTTCCGAATATTTTCTATACTATACCACGCAAAAAATCATTTGTCAAATAAAATGGGGCGCTTTTTTAAAAAAAGCGCCCCGCAGCTTTTACTCTTCGTTGAACTGGTCTTTCCCCACGCCGCACAGCGGGCAGGTAAAATCGTCGGGAAGATCTTCCCACTTGGTGCCGGGAGCGATGCCGTTATCGGGATCGCCCGCCGCTTCATCATACTCGTAACCGCAGACGCTGCAAACGTATTTAGCCATGTCGTTCTCCTTTTTAATTTGAAAATATCTTATCTCCCCGCGATCGGCGGGAAGTACAAGCCGTTTTTTGCGCAGTTCAGGCGCGCCCGGTCGAACCGAACCCGCCTTCGCCGCGCGCAGTGTCGGACAGGGAATCGGCCTCTTCGAATTCAGCCGTCAAATAAGGCATGATGACGAGCTGAGCCACCCGCTCGCCGGGCTCGATATTCTGCTCGTATTTGGAATGATTGTGCAGCGCGACGCGCAGTTCGCCGCGGTAATCGCTGTCGATAACGCCTACCTTATTGGCGGGGGCGAGCCCCTTTTTCGTCGCCAAACCGCTGCGCGCACAGATCAGCCCGACATATCCCGCGGGGATCTCCGCGGCAAGTCCCGTATGGATGATCGCCGTCTCGCGCGGACCGATGCGGATCGCATGGTCGCTGAGCACGTACAGGTCGGCGCCGGCCGCGTCGGGACTGGCGTATGTCGGCATCTTTGCCTCCGGCATGAGTTTTTTGATCTTCACAGCGATCTTTTGCATAAGGTCTCCTCCCTTCGCCCGCCCTTGCGCCGGTACGGGCAACATGTATCCTCAGTACGCTCCGTCCTGCCACAGCCGCAGCGCCCCCTCTGCCCGCGTGCGCGGGACGTCGATGATGCGCTGATTGGAAGAGCCGCGGAAGCGGAGCTTCAGATCCTTTTTTTCTTCGACGAACTCGCCGTCCACCAAAACGTCGATGCCGGCGAGCATCTCCTCCGTCGCCTCGCAGTAGGCTCTGCCCCCGGGCACGAGATCTGTATCCAGCGTATAGCCGGTATAGCACCAAACTGTCTTTTGCGGGAAGCGCGCGCGGAAAGCGCGCAGCAGAGGCAGAAGGGCGCGCTGATTCTGCGGCTCGAACGGCTCGCCGCCCAAAAGCGAAAGCCCCGCGATATAACTCTTATCGACGGCATCGAGGATCTCGCGCTCCGTCTCTTGCGTATACGGCTCGCCGTAGGCGAAATCCCACGCCTCCGCATTGAAGCAGCCCTTGCAGCGATGGGTGCAGCCGCTGACGAACAGCGATACGCGCACCCCGACGCCGTTGGCGATGTCATACTTTTTGATAGTGGCAAAGTTCATGCAATGCGCGGGCAACGGCCCTCTCTCCTATTATTGTAACACACTTTTGCCGGCTTTTCAAGACCTGCCCGCAAATTTTTTACAGATAAAACCCGAAAAAGGCAAAATTTTGCTTTTGCCTTTTTCTTTCTTTACAGATGCAATACGCGCGCCTTGATCTCTTTGGTCTTGCCGAGATTCCAGAAATTTTCGCCCAAATAGCCGCAGGTACGGCGGGTGACGTTCATCTTGCGATGATCTTTATTGTGGCAGTTGGGGCATTCCCACTCGTTGTCGTCATTGATGATGATCTCGCCGTCCCAGCCGCAGACATGGCAGTAATCGCTCTTCGTATTGAATTCGGCGTACTGGATGTTGTCGTAGATGAACTTGACGACCTCTTCCATCGCCTCGAGGTTGTTCTGCATGTTCGGGATCTCGACATAGGAGATGCAGCCGCCCGAAGAGATCTTCTGGAACTGCGCTTCGAAGGAGAATTTTGAGAAGGCGTCAATGTTCTCGCGCACGTCCACATGATAAGAGTTTGTGTAATAGCCCTTATCTGTCACGTCTTCGATGGTGCCGAAGCGCTCTTTATCGATGCGGGCAAAACGGTAGCACAGCGACTCTGCCGGCGTGCCGTACAGCGCAAAGCCGAGGCCGGTCTCCTTCTTCCAGCGGTCAGTCGCGTCGCGCATATGCTGCATGACGCGCACGGCAAATTCCTCCCCTTTCGGATCCGTCTGCGAGACGCCCGTCATCAGTTTGGTCACCTCGTAGAGGCCGATGTAGCCGAGCGAGAGGGTCGAATAGCCGTTTTTGAGCAGCGGATCGATGACTTCGCCCTTATCGAGGCGAGCGATGGCGCCGTACTGCCAGTGAATGGGCGAGACGTCGCTCTTCGTGCCCAGCAGCGCGCGGTGGCGGCACATGAGCGCCTCGCGGCACAGATCCAGGCGCTCGTCGAACAGCTGCCAAAACTTTCCTTCGTCGCCCTTGGCCAAAATGCCGATCTGCGGCAGGTTGATGGAGACGACGCCCTGATTGAAGCGGCCCTCGAATTTATAGTTCCCGTTCTCATCCTTCCACGGGGAAAGGAAGGAGCGGCAGCCCATCGGGCTGAAGACGTTCCCCTCGTAGATCTCGCGCATCTTTTTGGCGGAGATGTAATCGGGATACAGGCGCTTGGAAGAGCACTTGACCGCAAGCTCTGTGACGTAATCGTACTTGCCGCCCTTGAGACAGTTGATCTCGTCGAGCACGTACACGAGCTTGGGGAAAGCGGGGGTGATATACACTCCCTTTTCGTTTTTGATGCCCTCGTAACGCTGACGCAGGATCTCCGTGACGATCATCGCGTTCTCTTCGAGGTACTCGTCATCCTTGTCGAGATACAGGAAGAGGGTCACGAACGGGGACTGCCCGTTTGTGGTCATCAGCGTATTGATCTGGTACTGAATGGTCTGCACGCCGCTCTTGAGTTCGTCCTTGATGCGGTCGGCGACCAACTTTTCCACCTCCGCGTCGGTCAGCTCGGGGCAGGTCTCGCGGAAATGCCGCTCAAACTTGATGCGGCTCTTGCGCAGGTATTTGCCGAGATGGCGCATATCCACCGATTGGCCGCCGTACTGCGAGCAGGCGACCGCCGCTATGATCTGTGTGACCACGGTGCAGGCGACCTGAAAGCTCTTCGGGCTTTCGATCAGCTTGCCGTTCATCACGGTGCCGTTGTCCAGCATATCCGCGATGTTGATGAGGCAGCAGTTAAAGATGGGCTGCACAAAATAATCGGCGTCGTGGAAATGCAGGATGCCCTCGTCGTGCGCCTTGGAGATCTTTTCGGGCAGCAGGATGCGGCGGGTCAGATCCTTGGACACCTCGCCCGCGATGAGGTCGCGCTGTGTCGCCGCGGCGAGCGCGTTTTTATTGGAGTTCTCCTCCATGACGTCCTTGTTGGAATTGCTGATCAGGCTGAGGATGGCCTCGTCCGTCGTATTCGCCTTGCGCACCAAAGCGCGGTTATAGCGGTAGATGATGTATGTTTTGGCGAGCGCGTAGTACCCCTGTTCCATCAGCTTTTCTTCGATGATGTCCTGGATATCCTCCACGAGCATGCGCTTCTTCTTTTTTCCCTCGATAAAGGAGAGGATCTCCTCGATCTCCGTCCCCGAAGCGCGCTCCTTGGCCTCCATCTCTGCGTTTGCCTTGCCGATCGCGATGGCGATCTTTGCGCGGTCGTAATCGACGACCGTTCCGTCTCTTTTGATGACCTGCATCGTATTTCCCTCGATAAATTTTTCGTATGTTACTATTATAGCACGTTTGGAAAAAAATACTGTCGCTTTTGCAACAGTCACAAGGGAAACACAATATATTGTGGATAAAAAATAAAAACGCCGCACTTTGGCACAACCAGTGCGGCGCCGGGGAGGCCCGGTATTACTTGATCACGCCGAAAGGGCGCGGGCGCGCCGCTTCGGCGCGGACCGTGACGACATAGCTCCCCTCCCGCGCAATGTGCACTTCGACGGGTGCGGCGAGATCAAAATAATCTGAAAGCACGCGTTCAAGATCTCGCGCGAGCATCTGTTCGCAATCGGGCGGAAGAGGCGCTCCCTCCCGCTCTAAAATATTTTTTGCGCGCACGGCGTTGTCTGTCAGTCTGCGCATATTTTCCCCTCCTTTCGCTTCGCAAAGATGAAATGTTTGAAAAATTTTTCAAATTTCGTTTTTTCCTCTCTCGGATGTGCTATACTAAAAAAAATGATGCGCACGGAGGAAAAATGCTGGATCCCATACAAAGGAGCAGCGGGCAGCGGGCGGTGCGCCTCGTACTCCTGTTCTTTTTTATATCGTTTGCCGGATGGTGCGGAGAAACGGTCTATTTCGGTATCCGCTACGGCGTACTCGCCGACCGGGGATTTTTGACCTCTCCGCTCTGCCCCATTTACGGTTTCTGCCTGCTCGGCATGGCGGTCGGGCCGGGGGCTCCGCAAACCGGGCTGCTGCAGCCGCTCTTTATTCGGGCAAAGGGCTCCCGATTCCCGAAAGCCGCCGCCGCGGGCGTTTACCTGCTGTATTTTATGATCGCCGCGCTCCTGCCGACGGCCGTTGAATTTGTAACGGCCGCCTTCTTTGACCGTGCCCTCGGCATCCGCCTGTGGGATTACAGCTATAAACGATTTGACTTGTTCGGCTACGTCAGCCTCGACCAGGCGATCCTATGGGGGCTGCTCATTACGCTGGCCATGCAATTCGTATGGCCCTGGCTCTGGCAGAGCTCCGCACGCATCCCCGCGCACGCGGCACGCATCGCCGCCCGCCTGCTTCTCGCCTGGACGGCATGCGATCTCCTCTTCAATGCGCTCTGGCTCGCCGTAACGGGCAGGCAGCTGCTGCTCTTCCGATCATAAACTCTTTTTCAGGCTGCGCCGAATGCTGCCGAAAAACCCGTCGTACTTATTGGTGACATTGTACAGCTTGCGCGTACCGTTGACGATGTTGCCCGCCAGCATGCGGAAAGCCTTTTGGGCATCGCCGCTGCCGCCCCGTTCCCCCAAAAAGACGCCGTCCTCCTGCGGAATGATGCCGAGCAGGGGCAGGTTGAGCGCCTCGGAGATCTCGTTCGGAGAGAGGATCTCCCCGTCGACGACCAGATCTCCTCGCACCATGTTGATGACGAGATCGACGCTGCGCATGCGGTAGCTCTGCAGCACGGAGATGACTTTATCCGCATCGCGGAGGGATGAGATGTGCGGCGTCGTGACGACGATCGCTTCCTCTGCGGCCGCGGCGGCGCGGTGAAAGCCGCTGTCGATCCCGGCCGGCGAATCGATGAGGATGTAATCGAACCGCGGTGCGAGATTGTCCAAAATCAGCCGGACCGTCTGCGGAGATATGTATTTGTTCGGGTCGGTATGGTTGGATGCGAGGACGAACAGATTCGGATATTCCGGATGCTGCACGAGTGCCTGTTTGGGGCGGCAGCGCCCCTCGATCGCGTCCACGATATCGTAGACGATCCTATTTTCTACACCGCAGACAACGTCGATGTTATTCAGCCCGAAATCGGTATCCGCCAGCACGACGCGCTCCCCCATCACGGAGAGCCGCATGCCGAGGTTGGCGGCGACAGTCGTCTTGCCCACGCCGCCCTTGCCCGATGTGATCACAATTTTGCGCGCCACGTCTATGCCCTCGAATGGTTTTTATTACTCTACCATTGTAATGCCTGTGCGCGTGCATTTCCTGTCTTTTTGCGGCGAAGAAACAGGAAGTTTGCAAAAAACGAAACGCCGCGACGGATGCGAATATGCGCATACGTCAAAAGCGGGCGCCCTATGGGGCGCCCGCCTGCTTATAAATGTGATCGATACAGCCAAAAGCCGCAACTCAGACGGTATACTTTTCTTCTTCGGCGGGAGCGCTGTCCAGCTCCGCCTTCTTCGCTTCGTATCCCTTTTTGCCGAGCAGCGCATACGTCGCCTGCTTGCCCGCCTCGACGCCCGGCTGATTGTAGGTATCGATGTTGAACATCGCACCCGCGTAGGCCGTCTGCATCTCAAAGAGGAACATCAGCTGCCCGAGCGTAAATTCGTTGACCTCCGGCAACCAGATGGTATAGTTCATGCGGCCCGCTTTGGCGAGGGCATACGCCGTGGCCTTGTTTTCCGCGGCGATCAGCTCGTTCATCGTGTGCCCGCCGAGGAACGCGACGTCGGGGATATCTTCACAGCCGTGCGGAATGGGAAATTCGTTGCGGTAGTTGCCGACGGAGAGGAAGGTGACGACCTTATCGTAAGGGCCTTCCGTATACAGCTGCACCTGCGAATGCTGATCGGTCACGCCCAAAGATTTGACGGGCGTCTGGCCGACGTTGCAGGGCTTGCCGTCCAAGGTGACGTTTTTGCCGAGGCTCTCCGCCCACAGCTGGCAGTACCAGTCCGCCATCAGTTTCAGACTGTCTGCATACGGCATCATGACGCCGACATTCTTGCCGCGGCGCATCGCCGCGACCTGCAAGGCCGCGCAGGCAAGCGCGGGATTCTTTGCGATAGAGGGACGGCTGCAAAGGCCGTCCATATACGCGGCCCCCGCAAGCATCAGCTTGATATCCAGCCCGAGCACGGCCGCAGGGAGCAGCCCCACGGGGCAGAGCTCGGAAAATCTGCCGCCCACTCCGTCGGGAATGTAAAAGGTCTTATAACCGTGCTGCTTTGCAAGTTTGATCAAATTGCCCTTGGCATGATCGGTCGTCGCGATGATGTGTTCGCTCGCCTTGTCTCCCAGCGCTTTATTCAGAATGTCGCTGATGATGAGGTACTGCGCCATCGTCTCGCTGGTCGCACCCGATTTGGTGATGACGTTAAAGCAGGTTTTTTCCGGCTCGATGACGTCCAGCAGGGCCTTCATGCGCTCGGGATCGACGTTATCTTCCACATAGAACTTGGGGCCGCGGCGCTTGGAAGGCGCAAGGTCATTGTAGTGCAGGTGGCACAGCGCATTGAATACGGCGATGGGGCCGAGCGCGCTGCCGCCGATGCCGAGCACGACAAAATACTTATACTTGCGGCGCACCTCTTTGGCCGTTGCGATGATATCGTCTACGATCTCTTTCTGATTATACGGAAGCTCTGTCCAGCCCATCATGCCCTTGCCGCGATTTTCCTTGACGTACGAGAAAGCATTGGCAGCCTCCCCTTTCATCGCGTTCAGGTCCGCATCCTTCAAGCCGTCTTCACCGATGAACTTTTTCATCATGTAATTGTAGTTGACGGTCAGGCGCATGCTGTTGCGCCACTCTTTGCTTCTAGTGTTCATAAAAACCTCCGTTTCCTTGACCGAAGTGCGGCGCAAGCGCCGCACTTTTTTCTACCTTTTTTTACCGCCTCTTATTGTAATGCAAAAGGGCGGCGCTGTCAAACAATTCAGACGAATCTTTTGTAAAAAAATTGTATCAAAACCCTCTGAAAGGCCCGCAAACGCCCGCAACGGCGGCTATCCGCCGATTTTATAGATAATCTCATCCAGATAGTCGCACGCGCGTTTCAGCTGTGCGTAGCCGGCATAGTTGTCCGGATACACCTCGATAATGGCGGCTCCGTCAAAACCGGCGTCCTTCAGCCGGCGCAGACATTCTTCAAAATCAAAGATACCCTCCCCCGGCAGGCAGATGCGACCCCTTTCGTCCACATCGGAGAGATGGACGTGTGCGATGTGCCCCTCCATATCCTTGATATACATGGGATACGGATAGCCGGAGAGGCGCGCCTGCTTGACGTCGAGCACGCCCAGCAGGTCCGGGCAGGCGGAAACGAGGGGACGGAACAGGCCCGGATGATCGTACAGAGCCCAATGCACCGATTCGAGGCACAGGCGCACGCCGTGCTCGGCGCAGGCATCGAGGATGGCCCGAAACGAGGGCACGAGGCGCGCGGGATCGGCCGGGGCGCTGTTCTTTTTCAGACGCGTGATCCCGTGAAAGGTATAATATGTTGCGCCGAAGATCTGCGCGGAGGACATCGCCTCGTGCAGCAGGCGGAAAGCGTCGGCCCGGGCACGCGGATGCCCGCCGAACAGCTGCGGCTCGAACTGCGTATTGAGCACGTGCACCGAATGGACGTGCAGACCGCCCCGCCTCGACAAAAGCAGGCGGGCAAACTCCTCCGTATATTCGGAATAGGTGGTCAGGAAAATTTCCGTCGCGCGCACGCCCAATCCGTTGAGGACGGTGAGCGCGTCTTCATTCATCTCCCGCAGGAAGAGGCAGGATGTGGAAACGCCGCTGTACATGTTCTTTCTCCGCGCGGCGAACCGACGCGCCGGCCGCCGCTGATTTTCTCCCGCAAATTGTATCACAAACGGGGCGCTGCCGTCAACAGGTTGGCGCCTCCGTTTGACTTCGCACGGACGGCATGTTATAATGTTTCCGAAAAAGGAGGTGCGGCATGGAATGGATCCCTTACCGCCATAAGGCGCAGTATTACGAGACGGATACGATGAAGATCGTGCACCACTCCAACTATATCCGCTGGATGGAAGAAGCGCGCGTGGATATGCTCGAGCAGGTGGGGCTCGGATACGACACGATGGAAAAGGAGGGCGTGCTCAGCCCCGTGCTCTCCGTGGAGTGCGAATTCAAGGGCATGACCCGCTTTGCCGAAACGGTGGAAATACGGGTGCGCCTGGAAAAATATACGGGCGTACGTTTCGAGCTTTCGTACGAGATGACCGGCCCGGACGGCACGCTGCGCGCCCGCGGGAAGAGCGCGCATTGCTTTATCGACGGGAGCGGCAGGCCCATCTCCCTGCGGCGGTGCTTCCCCGCTTGGGACGACCTGTTCCGCCGCTGCGCCGAACAATCGAACTAAATCCAACCGGAACGGCATTTTCCGGCGCGGCCGATCGGGCGGCATCGCACAATGTGCGATGCCGCCCGATTTTTGCATATACGTCAAAAGAGCTGCAGCAGGTCGACCAGGACGGCAAAGGCGATGAGGAGGACAAATCCGACCGCATGGATCGCCCCCTCGATCTTGCGGGGAACGGGCTTGCCGCGCACCCACTCGATGAGGGTAAAGACGATTTTGGAGCCGTCCAACGCGGGGATGGGCAGTAAGTTGAATACGGCAAGATTGACGCCGATGAACGCCGCGATCTCCAAAAACGGCTGGATCCCGCGCGAAGCGATCTGTGAAGTCAGACGAATGGTCGTGACGGGTCCGCCGAAGGCGGATAGCCCGATATCCCCCGTCAGCAGCTGCCCGAGGGTACGAAAGAGCGCTCCGCCGATGCGAAAGGAATACACAAAGGAGCCGCCGACCGTTTCCCAAAAGCCGAACCCGCGATAGGAACAGGAAGCGACGCGGTACACATCCCTCTCCGCCGAATAGCGGACGCCCAGTGCCCGCCAAAGGGCGCCGCTATCGGCGAGATTGGCGAAATCCGCATCCGAACGCAGCACGATCTCTGTCTCGACGACCGTGCGATCCTCTCCGTCCGCGCGCGAAAGTTTGAACAATGCGCGGTCCCCTGCCCGCCTGCCCTCCAGCGCATCCATCAGATCGGAGACGAGATAGACACTCCGCCCCTCGCAGGCGAGGATGATGTCTCCGTCCTGCAGCGAATAAGCTGCGGCAGCAGGGTCGTCTGCGGGCTCCACTTCCAGCACCATCGGCTGGAGCCGGCCGCAGAAAGCGAAGGAAAAAAGGATGAGCAGCAGCGCAAGCAAGTAGTTCATCAGCGCCCCGGCAAACAGGACGATGATGCGCTTCCACGGCGCTTTATTCGGAAAGGCATCGGGATGAGTGTCCTCCGCATCTTCCCCCGCAAAGGCGCAAAATCCGCCCAGCGGGAGCAGGCGGACGGAGAAGACTTCCCCGTCCCTCTTGGTATGCGAAAAGAGCTTTGGCCCAAAGCCGACGGAAAATTCTTCGATCTTAAAATGCAGCAGCTTCCCCGCGGCGTAGTGGCCGAACTCGTGTACGGTGACCATGGCGAGCAGAATGAGCAGAGCCAACAGCACCGAACCGATCGTGCGGAGCACATCCGCCGCGGCAAGGAGAGAAAATATCATGCGAACCTCATGGAGACGGGAGGTGGGAGCGAGCGCGGGCGCGCACTTCGGAATCCAGCGCGGCCAGATCGCCGTAACTGTGCGCCGCCGGCCAGGGGGCATCCAACGTTGCCTCGATCAGGGGGGCGATCTGCGTATAGCGGATGCGCCCATGCAGGAAAGCCTCCGCCGCGACCTCGCCTGCGGCATTGAGCGCACACGGGTAACCGCCGCCCCGCTCTGCACAGTTCAACGCGAGGCGAAAACAGGGATAACGAGCCTCGTCTACCGGCTCAAAATGCAGCGCACCCAGCCGCGCAAGATCCACTCGCGGCAGCGCACAGCCGAGTCGCTCCGGAAAAGTGAATGCGAGCTGGATCGGCAGCTCCATCGACGGCACTCCCAACTGCGCGAGCACCGCCCCGTCCGCAAATTCCACCATCGAGTGAATGACGCTCTCGCGGTGGATGAGCACCTCGATCTGCGAGAGGGACGCGCCGAACAGGTGCATCGCCTCAATGACTTCAAAACCCTTATTGAGCATGGTCGCACAGTCGAGCGTGATCTTCGGCCCCATCTTCCAATTGGGATGGGCGAGCGCCTCCCGCGCGGTGACGGAAGAGAGCGCTTGGAGCGGGACGTCGCGCAGAGCGCCGCCGCTGGCCGTCAGCAAAATGCGCGCATACGGCGCGGTGCGGTCAAAATGCAGGCACTGCCAGACGGCGGAGTGCTCGCTGTCGACGGGAAGGATCTGCACGCCCCTTTCCCGTGCGCGGCGCAGAACGAGCTCGCCGCCGACGACCAAGCTCTCCTTGTTGGCGAGGGCAACGTCCTTGCCCGCCCCGATGGCGAGCAGCGTCGCTTTCAGTCCCGCAAAGCCGGATACGGCGACGAGCACGATATCCGCGTCCGGAAAGGCGCAGGCCTCCTCAAAGGCGGTCTCGCCGCGGGCAAAGCGGACGTCTGCGGGGACGGAAATGAGATCCCCTGCCGCGCGCAGCGCCGCAAAGGCGGGCCGCACGGAAGCGACCTGCTCGGCAAAGAGTCTTTGATTGGAGTTGGCAGCCATGGCGACGACGCAAAAACGTTCGGGATAGCGGGCCGCAACGGACAGGGCCTGCCGCCCGATCGAACCGGTACTGCCGATAACGGCGATCTTTTTCATACGATCTCCTGCAATAGTGTACGCGCGGCGGGGGCTGGATATGCGCGCCCACCCGCATTCCGGCAACCGGACAGCCCGTTGCCGCTATAACCGTTGCCGCTATAAAAAGAAAACGCAAGGCGGATGGACCGCCTTGCGGAGCGTTGCCTTTGCCCTTACGCGATGGGCGGTACCACAAACAGCGCGAACACGATGTACACGAACATGCTCGCGAACAGCGTGCCGTCGATGCGATCGAGGATACCCCCGTGCGTCGGCATCAGTTTGCCCATATCCTTGACACCCAGCCGGCGCTTGATGACGCTCTCGACCAGATCCCCGAAAACGGTCATCAACGAAGTGAGCAGGCCGAGCACGGCAAAAACCACCCACGGAGCGCCCGCCCACGCGCTGCCGATGCCGGTATAGACATAGTCGGAGGTGAGCGTATAAAGCCAATACAGGAGGACGCTGGCGCCCGTACCCGCGACGACGCCGCCGATCACGCCGGAAATCGTCTTGTTCGGACTGATCGAGGGGCATAGTTTGGGCCCGCGGAAGACGCTTCCGACCGCAAAGGCGAAGGTATCTGCCGCGGGAGAGATGACGTGGATGAGCAGCAACCCGAGTGTGGAGCCGACGGCCAGCTCGTTGGTCAGGAGCATGGTCGAGAGCATCGCCGTCGGATACAGCGCCGTGAGCATCGCGGCTCCCGTTCCGGCGAGCGTCGTGTTGCGGTGATCGAAGACGAGCAGACAGAGCAGCGCGATCGCCAACACGAAGGACAGAACGAGCAGCCCGCGGTAACCCTGTCCCTTTGCGAGCCCCTCTACGATATAAAAGACAGGCGTAAACAGGAGCGCATAGGCATAGACACAAAAGGTCTGCGAGCCGCTCATGCGCAGCGCGCCCACCTGCGCCTCCGCCGTCTCGTTGTGCGGGCCGTTGATGGCGTGCACCATCTCGTAGGTGCCGATCAGCGAAAAGGCATAGATCAGGATACCGAACAGGCGGTGGTCGATATTGCGCAGAAAAAAGAAGGCGACGAGCACCCCCACATAGGCAAGGCCGACACCGATGCGCTTTGCCATATACAGCACCATGGCTCAGTCCTCCTCTTCGATATTGCCGAAGCGCCTGTCGCGCGCGGAATAATTTTCGATCGCCTTTTCGAGGTCGCGCTTAGAAAATTCCGGCCACATTTTATTGGAAAAATACAGCTCGGAATAGGCGGCCTGATAGAGCAGAAAATTGGAAAGGCGCACCTCTCCGCCCGTACGGATGATGAGATCGGGGTCGGGCAGCCCGCCCGTCTGCAACAGGGCGGCAAAGCTCGCCTCATCCACAAACCGGCCCTGCGCGACCGCCGCGTTGACCGCGCGTACGATCTCCTGCCGCGAACCGTAATCGAGGCAGATATTGAACAGCCCGTCCGTATAGGAATTGGTCTCATCCATCACGTGCAGGATATTTTCGCGGATATCGGCGGGAAAGACGGACAGATCGCCGATGACGTTGATCTTGACTCCCATCTCGAGCAGCTTATCCTTCTTTTTGGAAAAATAAGTGCGGATGAGTTCAAACAATCCGTCCAATTCTTCCTTGGGGCGGTATAAATTTTCGGTAGACAGCGCGTATACCGTGACGATGCGCACGCCCAAGCGGAATGCGTGCGAGCAGATGCGCACCATATTCTGTACGCCCATGCGGTGACCGTATGAACGCGGACGGAAGCGGCGCTTGGCCCAGCGGCCGTTGCCGTCCATGATCAGGGCGATATGCGCGGGAAGTTTGATTCGTCTCATCAGCCTGCCTTATACGGACATGATCTCTTTTTCTTTTTCGGCGGTGTGCTTTTCGATGCGCTCCATGCACTTCGCGACGACCTTTTCGACGTCTTTTTCGGCAGACGCGCACTCGTCCTCGGAGATCTCCTTGGCGTTCTTCATCTTTTTCAGGGAGTCCATCGCCTCACGGCGGATGTTGCGTGCGGCGACCTTCGCCTCTTCAGACAGCGCCTTGATCTGCTTGGCGATCTCGCGGCGGCGCTCCTCCGTCAAATCGGGGAAGATGAGGCGGATGACCTTGCCGTCATTGGTGGGATTAAGCCCGATATTCGACTGCAGGATCGCCTTTTCGATGCCCTTCAAGAGGCTCGAATCCCACGGGCTGATGACGAGGCACTTGGCGTCGGCAACCGAAATATTGCCCACCTGATTGATGGGGGACGGCGTGCCGTAATAGTCGACCATGATCTTGTCGAGCACGTGCGGATTGGCGCGGCCCGCGCGGATGTTGGTGAACTCTTCGCGCAGGACGTTGGACGTCTTATCCAATTTATCTTCCATAACGAGCATCATTTCTTGCACTTTTTCGTTATCGATCATTTTCTTTTCCTCCTTCCGGAATGTATCAGCGGCCGCAGCCGCCCGTCAGTCGTTGGTAATGAGCGTACCCGTCCGCTCGCCGCAGATGGCGCGCACGATCGCATCCTTCTCAGACAATGCAAAGGCGAGCACGGGGATATTGTTGTCCATGCACATGGTGATCGCCGTCGTATCCATCGCCTTGAGGCCGCGGTTGATGATCTCCATATGCGTAATGGTATCGATTTTTTTGGCATTCGGATTGAGCTTGGGGTCGCTGTCATAAATGCCGTCTACATTTTTCGCGAGCAGCAGGACATCTGCATTGGTCTCGCAGGCACGCAGCGCGGCGCCCGTATCCGTCGAGCAGTAAGGGTTGCCCGTGCCGCAGGCAAAGATGACGATGCGCCCCAACTCGAAGTGGCGCAGCGCCTTGCGCAGAATAAAGGGCTCGGCAACGCTGACCATGTTCAACGCCGTCTGTACGCGGGTCGGTACGCCCTTCTTTTCGATGGCATCCTGCATGGCGAGCGAATTGATGACGGTCGCGAGCATGCCCATATGATCTGCCGTGGTGCGGTCCATATTGGTACCCTGCCTGCCCCGCCAGAAATTGCCGCCGCCCAAAACGATGCCGATCTCCACGCCCATGTCGTGTACGCGGATAAGCTGGTCGACGACCTGCTCAATGATCGTTTCGTTCAGGCCGAAGCCGTTCTCGCCGGCGAGCGCCTCGCCGGACAGCTTGAGGATGATCCTCTTATAAATAGGTTTTCGTTCCATGCCGATCGTTCTCCCCGTGCAGCGGGCTGCGCGCCCGCACGTTCCGCCCGCTACGGCGGCCTTCTCAAAGACGTTTTATTTGCAAAAAGGGCACACAACGCTCGATTGTGTGCCCGATAAAGCCGATGGATTTCAGCCCTTCATCTTGGAGACCTGCTTTTCGACTTCTTCGGCGAGGTCGTCCTTCTTCTTTTCGATGCCTTCGCCCATTTCAAAGCGCGCAAAGCGGCGGACGGTGATCTTTTCGCCGATGGATGCGATCGCTTCCGTGATGAGCTGATTGATCGTCTTGGAGGAGTCCTTTACGAACGGCTGTTCGAGCAAGCAGAACTCTTCGTAATACTTTTTGATGCGGCCCTGCACCATCTTTTCTGCGATGGCCTCGGGTTTGCCTTCGTTCATTGCCTGGATCTTGAGGATCTTCTGCTCCTCTTCGAGCACCTCGGCGGGGACCTCCTCTTTGGTCACATAGAGGGGCTTAGCCGCTGCGATCTGCAGCGCGATGTCGTGGACGAGTTCCTTGAACTGATCGCCGCGCGCGACGAAATCCGTTTCACAGTTGACCTCGACCAGGACGCCGACCTTGCCGCCCATATGGATGTAGCTGTCCACGATGCCCTCGGCAGCGATGCGGCCCGCCTTTTTCGCTGCGGTCGCCATGCCCTTTTCGCGCAGGATCTCGACGGCCTTATCCATATCGCCGTTCGCTTCAGTCAGTGCCTTTTTGCAATCCATCATGCCTACGCCCGTCTTCTGGCGCAGAGCATTTACGTCACTTGCGGTAATTGCCATGATCTTGTTCTCCTTGAATAATATTCGGTATATGCTTTACACCGCCGATGCGGCGAAACGATTATTCAGCCTTGGGAGCCTCTTCTGCGGGAGCCGCAGCTTCTTCTGCCTCTTCGACGACGTCCTCGATGGACTTATCTTCCGCTGAGACCTCTGCCACAGCCTGCTGCATTTCCGCATTGACGGCCTCGCCCTGATTGGCCTCGATGACCGCGTTCGCGATGACGGAAGAGAGCAGCTTGACCGCACGGATCGCGTCGTCATTGCCGGGGATCACGTAATCGATCAGGTCAGGATCGCAGTTGGTATCGGTGATGGCGATGATGGGGATGTGCAGCTTGCGCGCCTCCTGCACGGCGATGTCCTCGTTGTGCGGGTCGACGACAAACATGGCGCCCGGGAGCGTCTTCATCTCTTTGATGCCGCCCAAGTTGGCCTCGAGCTTCTCCATCTCTTTTTTCAAGCCGAGCACTTCCTTTTTCGGAAGCAGATCGAACTCGCCGTTCTCCTCCATCTTTTCCAGCCGATTGAGTCGGTCGATGCGGGAACGAATGGTCTTAAAGTTGGTGAGCGTGCCGCCCAGCCAACGGGAATTGATATAGAACTGGCCGCAGCGGGTCGCTTCGTCGCGGATGGCCTCCTGCGCCTGCTTCTTGGTACCGACGAACAGGATGCTCTTGCCCGCCTTGACGGTGTCGACGACAAAGGCATACGCCTTTTCGACGAGGCCGACGGTCAGCTGCAAGTCGATGATGTGGATGTCGTTGCGGGCCGCAAAGATGTACTTCTTCATCTTAGGGTTCCACTTTCTCGTCTGGTGGCCGAAGTGCACGCCCGCTTCGAGCAGCTGCTTCATGGTGATGACTGCCATATTCAAAAACCTCCGTTTATTCCTCCCCCGCGCGCGAAAAACCTCCGCGCATCAGCCCGCCCGGTTGAGATTTTGGCAGGAACGGAACGCGGAACGCCCGAGGTGTGAATTTTTATCCCGATTATTTTAGCATAAGCAGGAATTTTTGGCAAGCAAAAACCGCACACAAAAGCTCTTTTCATAGGATAAAAGGACCTTTGTGCGGGAAAAACGGCCTGTGCGAGGAGAAGAAGAGCTTTACTCCTCCTCTTCCTCCTCGTCTTCCTCTTCTTCCATCATGCGGCAGAACTCGTCGAACACTTCGTCGAGCAGGGCGTCGTCTTCGACGGGAACGAGCTCTTCCTCCCCGTCCTCGCCCACGATCTGCAGGATCGTGACTTCGTCCTCATCTCCGTCCTCTTCGTCCGCCGTCTGGAAAAAGGCATACCAGCCCCCTTTATGTTCGATGGTGCCGATATGATAGCATTTGTGCACTTTGCCCTCGTCGTCGACCAAATCGACCACGTTGACCTCTCCGCCGGCGCATTCGTCGCAATCGCAATCGGCGTCATGTGCCTCGTGCAGCTTCTTTTCTTCGCTCATGTCTGCTCGTTCTCCTTTTTTGATTTGATTCAAGCGGCCGAGATACCCTTCCAAAATATAGGAAGCGGCAATACTGTCGACCGATCTCTTTTTTTGACTGCGGCGCGCGCCGCCCTCTGCGAGCACCTGCTCGGCCTCTACGGAAGTGAACCGCTCGTCCTCTTCGACGACGGGGATCTCCGTCTTTTGGCGCAGCAATGCAAGGAAGCGCCGCGTCTTGCGCGTCTGCGCCGATTCGGTGCCGTCATAATTGTACGGTACGCCGCACACGATCAGCCCGGCGCCCTTTTCCGCCGCGATTGCGGCGAGCGCCGCGGCGTCCTTCTCCGCGTCTTTGGTGCGATAGTAGGTCGTGCCGGGCAGGGCAAAGGTATTGTTCGGGTCGCTCGCGGCGACGCCGATCCGCTTGTCGCCGATATCAAAGGCGACGATCCGCTTTTGCATACGGCCTCCGTGCGCACAATTCCGTGCTGTAAACAGTATATCATATCCGCCCGCCCTCCGTCCACAATTTTTTGTGAAATGTTGCGAATTTTGTCGCCTGCCGCCCGCTGACACAATACGATACCCGCCGTGCCTTTCGGCGCGGCGGGTACCGTAAGAAAAAGTTGTTAAGAGTGTGGTCTGAAAAAATCGCGCGCCGTGACGGCGGCGCCGTTGCGGCGCAGCGCCCGCCTCAGCGGCGGCGCTTTTTGGCGAGGGCCGCGGCCGCTCCCGCAAGCAGCAGGACGGCGCACGCACCGCCCGCCGTGCCGACCAGAGACCCGCAGCCGCTCGAACCGCAGCCGCCCTCTTCGGGTGCCGGATCGGGATCGGGCGTGGGTTCCGGATCGGGAGTCGGGTCGGAATCCGGCGTGGGGTCCGGGTCGGGAGTCGGCTCCTCGGCCGCATAGCTGAGCCGATACGAAGCGACCGTGCCGGATACCTCGAAGGCGGCGAGCAGGTACGCTTCCTCTCCCGCCTGTGCAAAAGCGAGGCCTTCGGGCGCGACGTCACCCGCTGCGGGTGCATTGAAATCGCGGGTATTGACATAATTGACATATGCCGCAGCCGCGGGATCGGTGATGTCATAGACCATGATGCCGCCGATGCGCTCGAGCGCGATAAAGGCATAGGTCTTTCCTCCCAGCTCGGCGACGGCGACCGCCTCCGGTTCGATGCCCTTTTTGGCGGTGCGGCTCTCGAGATCTGCGTCGTCGTTGGAAGCATTGTAATAGGCGGGAAGATATGCAAACGTCTTTGCTTCAAAGTCGGCGGCGCTGTCGAATGCGAGGGCCAGTCCGTCCTCGGTCACCTCGAACAAGCTGAAGGAACGCGCCCCGTACAGGTAATTCCCCTCCTCCGAGATACCCGCCTTGACGGCATTGTCCAGCACGCGCACGCCTTCGGCCGTCACCGTACCGTCGGCAGAGGTGAGGTCGCGCTTGACTTCGTCAGAAAAATCCCCCCACTCGCGCGCATCACCCTCGTTGGCAGTGGCGATATACGTCTTTCCGCCCGCCTCGTACACGGCGATGCCGTCCGGCATATAGACGCCGTAGGTGTCCTCGTACGTCTTGGGGGAGTAGGTGCCGTCATTTTCATCCAGGTCGACGGCGTTTTCCGCCGCGCTGTAATCTTTGAAGCCGAGGGGCAGGATCTGTTCCACCTGCGCAGCGGCGATATCGACGACGGCGATCGCGTTCGCTTCCTGCAGGGAAACGTACGCTTTGCCGCCGGAAACGGCGATGTATTCCGGTTCGAGGTCCGTTTCGGCCGAAAGGATGGCGCCGTCGATCCTGTTGAACACGACGCCCTCAGCGGCGAGCTCTTCCGCATCGAATGCGGCAAAACCGGCGACGCGCGCGGCATTCTCTTCCGCCTGCGTGTCGATGACGGTCACGGAACCCGCGGGATCGGCGATGCCCTCGCCGTAACCCTCGCGCGGTTCGCCCTCATCGGCGGTCAGAATATAGCGCCCGTCCTCCGAAAAGGTGACCATATCCGGCTGGACGCCCGTCGTATATACGGCGGAAATCGAGCCGTCCGCACCGAACAGGGCGACGCGGCCGGGAGCCGTATAATCGGCATCCTGCAGAGCGACCGCGACGGCGCCCTTCGAAGAGACGGCGACACTGGTCATATCGCCATAGGTGAAGGCGGGATCTGCCTCCGCCATCAGCGCGGCCACGTCACGCTTTTCCGCTTCGCCGAAGCTGCCGTCTGCACGGACGTCAAAGATGTTGAGGACGGACTCCTGCCCGTTGACGACGTATGCCTTGCCGTTTTCCTCGTCATATGCGACGATCTCGGCGACGCCGCCGTCCGCATTGGGCGTACCCAGCGCGATGCCGCCCGCCTTTTCCAGGCCGAGCGCCGCATCCGCTTCAAAGCCGTCCTCTTTGACGACGTACGGCTCCTCCTCTTCCTGCGCGGAGATGGTCTCACCCGCGCTGTTCTGCACGGGAACATCGGCGGGAGTCACGTCCGAATAGTCGAGATCCTGCGCGTCTGCGGCGTTGTCGTCGGTATCAGCAAAGTTTTCGCGGGCGACCGCCTTCTTTTTGGACTGCTCCGCCTCATACGTGCCCTCGTAGGCGGGCGGGATCTGCGCGTCCTCCGCGTCGTTGCCCTGGATCGCGAGCAGATCCACATAGTTCGCGGGGCGGTTTTCCTCCCCGACCGCGCCCGCAAAATCGGCATCCGCATTCAGGTCGGCTTCCCCGCAGAAGAGGGCGACGGACACTCCCTTGTTGTGCAGCTGGATGTTCCACTCCATGTCGCCCGCCGGCACCAGCCAGGCGCCGTTTGCGAGCTCGTCGACCGCGCCGCAGCGGATCAGGAAGTGCCCTTTGCCGGCGATCTCCCCTTCCAGCGCGAAGGACTGCCACGCTTCCTCCCCGCCGTCTGCGGAGGATTTATACCACAGGTACCAGCCGTCGAGCGTGACGGCCGTATCCGCCTGGTTGTACAGTTCGATAAAGCTGTGGCTGACCACTTCGGCGTCGTCCGACGCGCCGAATACCTGGTTGACGACGACGTGCGGAACGGTGACGTCGTACCCGTCCTCGCCGTACGGCGTGCCCGCGGCCTCTGCCGCGCCGACCGCCGCCACGGGGACGGAAGTGAGGAGCATCGCTCCGCCCAGTGCGGCGGCGAGTACCCGTTTGCCCAAACGTTTCATGTGCATTTCTCCTGTCAAATTTGTCTTACTGCAACCATCATAGCAAAAAGTTATCTAAAATTTTCCAAAAAGTTTTCTCCAAGATGTAATAAAATGTAATGAAATTGTAAAATTTTTGTCCCACACACGACGTGCGGGACAAAAATGGCACAAATATAGAGGAGCGGGGCCGTCCTCCGGCGGCCCCGCTCC
>CAJFTM010000010.1:0-27407 GCA_904419945.1 uncultured Clostridia bacterium | reverse complement strand
CCCCCGCTCCTCTTCAGTTTTCCCTTCCCGCGCTCTCACGCGAAGATGCGGCGCGGCTTCGCCGCGCGATGCGCCAGACGAATATCGCCGCCCCGACAGCGAACAGGACACAGGAAATGACCTGTGCGGGAGATGCCCAGCCGAACAGCGCACCTCTGTCGTCATTGCGGAAAAATTCGATGATGAAACGCCCAGCGCCATAGAGCGCCAGATACAGCGGGAACTCCGCCCCCTTTCCCGCAAAAAGCAAGAGGAAAAACAGGGCGAGCAAAAAAGCGGCTTCGTACAACTGCGTCGGATGGATGGCGATCGCCTCCCCGTAAAACTCATACGGCAGCGAGCCGGGCGGAAAGATGATACCGAACGGCCCGTCCGTCGGCTTTCCGAAGCAGCACCCGCCCAGAAAACAGCCGACACGCCCCAGGCAATGGCCGGCCGGGATACACGCGGCCAAATCGCACAGGCGCGCATAGACGGAGACCTTCCTATCCTTCCGCAGCGACAGGGCAACCGGGTACAGAAGCAAGGCGCAGAGCAGCCCGCCATAAAACGTGGCGCTGTCTAACCGGAACTCTCCCCGCTCCACGACCTTGAACAGGGCATCCGTCACCATCGCCGCCGGCAATGCGACGGCGGCGGAGACGACGAATGCTGATACCGCAAACAGATTTTCATCCAACGCGTCCGGGTAGCGCCGCAATGTGCGGACGAACAGCAGGACGAAGCAGAGCGCTGCTCCGGCGATCATGCACAGGGAATATGGATACAGCGTCAACCCGAACAGCGTAAAAGAAGGGAGCATATGTTCAATCGATCAAACGGAGTACGAAGACGGCCCATGCGCGAGAATCGCCGCAATCAAGAAAAGAATGATCGCAATGATTGTGCTAACATTCATGATAAACGAGAAACCCTGATAAAAAATACACGCCACTACAAGCAACCCGATTTGACACAAAAGCCCGATTATGAGTAGCGCTCTTCCGCCTTTTTTGTATCCAAAGGCAAGGATTGCACCGATCAATCCCAATACGGCACCGCCAACACCTAAGCCCAAAAATCCAGCCATGTAATAGACGCCAACCTCCATGCCAAAGCCAGCACAGCTCTCTGCACAAGCCGACCACATGAGCCCGCCAATCAGCGCAAAAATTGCCCCAATCAATCCGCAAACGAGCGCACCTGCATTTCTTTTGTTCATATAACCCTCCAAAATATTTTATTTTCTGCGGCTGAAGCCGCCGAAATTCGAATAAATCGTACCCGTTCGAACGCCGCGCAAAGAAATACTCAGAAAGAACAATCGGCGCCAAATCACACCGATCCCCTTCATAACAAGCAAAACCGGCGCCAACAAAAATATATCCGTCAGCCATACGCACAAATTTTGAATACGATTCTTTACGGCTGAATCTTCAACAAATTTGTTCATTCCGCACCCCCTCTCTGTTTTTGTTCACACTTATATGGCATAGTATATCTCATTTGAGTTAAAATGTAAACTATTTTGAGTTATTTATTTAACCCTTTTTGGCTTAAAATAATACTCATAGGAAATATATTAAGGGAGAATGTATTCATATGGACGTTTTAACAAAAATTGACCAACTACGCAAAAAGCGAGGTTGGTCAATTAATAATCTGGCAATGGAAGCTATGCTGACGCAGTCTACAGTACAAAATCTTTATGTGCGAAAAACTGAACCGAAGCTCTCCACATTGCGAGCCATTTGCGGCGCTTTCGGCATGACTCTTTCAGAATTTTTTGCAGATGAAACTCCTGCAATGGATATAGACGACATACTGCAACAGGAAATCAAACGTTTGTCACCTACACAAAAACAAGCTCTTTTTTCGTTTTTACGTTCATTACAAAACCAATAAATAATTTATTGTATTAGTAAGGATTAATACTGCTACCACCGGCATTACCGGTGGGTTTCTTTTTAGACAAAACACCGCAGAGCGAACTCTGCGGCAAAAAATATTTTTTGAACTTTATTGATCAGACCGGCAAAAACTTATGCTTTTCCCTCTCCCTGCAAATACCCTGCGCGCAGCTGGCCGCAGGCGCCGCCGATATCCGCCCCGATGGTGCGGCGCAGCGTGGCGGACAGACCGCCCCTCTCCAGCAGGCCGAGGAAGCGGTAGGCATCCTTTTCGGACACGCCCGCAAGATTCCGCTCCTTGACCTCGTTCAGGCGGATGAGGTTGACGTGACAGGGCCTGCCGCGCAGCAGCGCGACGAGCTGTTCGGCATGCATTTTGCCGTCGTTTTCCCCCGCGATGAGGGAATACTCAAAGATGTAGCGGCGGCCGGTCTTGGCAAAATACGCGTCGCAGGCGGCGAGGATATCGGCAATTTTATAGGCTCGGGCCACCGGCATGATGCGGGCGCGCTCCTCGTCGGACGGGGCGTGCAGCGACACGGTAAGATTGACGGGGATGCCCTCTTCGGCGAGGTCGTACATGCGCGGGACGAGGCCGCACGTCGAAAGGGAAATATTGCGCGCGCTGATGCAGATGCCGCCGGGCGCCGTGACGTTGCGCAAAAAGCGCACGGTATTGGCGTAGTTGTCCAGCGGCTCGCCGCTGCCCATCAGAACGACGTTGGTGACGGCGCGCTTATTCGGCGTACCGCCCAGCCGGGCGTTGACGACGAGCACCTGCGAGAGGATCTCGCCCGCGGTGAGGTTGCGGATGAGGCCGTTGAGGCCGGAGGCGCAGAAGGCGCAGTCCATACGGCAGCCCACCTGCGTAGAGACGCACTGGGTATTGCCGTACTTGTAACGCATGAGCACGCCCTCGATGATATTGCCGTCCGCCAGCTCGAAGAGATACTTTTCCGTCCCGTCGGACGCGGTAAAAACCTGCGCAATGCGCACGGGCTCGTCCTCGAACCGCTCCAAAAGTTTGGCCTTGAACGCCTTGGACAGTTCAGAAATATCCGAAATGCGTCCCCCGCGCATCAGCCCGCGGAAGAGCTGACCGGCGCGGTACTTGGGCTCGCCCAGCTCGGAAACGAGCGCCTCGATCTCTTCCAACGAATGGTCCTGCAAGATCTCCTTCATAATTCGTTCCTCGTCAGTTTTGCGACATAAAAGCCCGCGCCCATCGACAGATTGGGCAAAAATTGCAGCCCGTAGCGGGTGCGTCGGTGGCCGAGCGGACTTTCGAGCGGGACGGGCGCAAAAGCCGTATTTTGCTCCAAAAAGGCGGCAACGCTGCCGTCATTTTCCTCTTCAAAAAAGGAACAGGTGGAATAATACAGACTGCCGCCCGGGCGCACATAGCGGGCGCAGGCGGAAAGCAGCCTGCGCTGCACTGCCGCCAGGGCGGGAATGTCCCCTTCCTTGCGGAAGAGCTTGATATCCGGATTCTCCCCCGCGACGCCCGAACCGGAGCAGGGCGCATCGACGAGGACGGCGTCAAACCGCCCCTCATAGACTGGCTCGAAAACGGAAGAGTCGCGGCAGACAACTTCGACATTCTGTACGCCCATGCGCGCGCAGTAGCTCTCGATGAGTTTGGCGCGATGGGGATGCAGCTCGCAGGCAGTGACGCCGCCGCACTTTGCAGCGAGCAGCACGCTCTTTCCGCCGGGTGCGGCACAGGCGTCCAAAAGCCGATCGCAGGGGTCGACGGCCGCACAGATCGCGACGGACCCGACCGACTGAAAGGTATATTCGCCGCGGTCGTACCCCTCCTCCCGACGGAAGGAAGAGAAGGACCAGACGAGCGGGAAGGGCGTGCGTTCCCCCCGCTCGGCGGCGCGGTACTTTTGTTCCGCCGCCTCGTCGCGGAAGCGCACGAAGGTGCGCGCGGGGCGGGGGCGCAGGATCTCCTCCGCATCGGCACCGTACTGCGCTATGACGCGGCGCACAGCAAAGTCCGGCCAGGAACAGCGCAGGGCAAGCCCTTCCTCCCCCTGCGGCAGCTTCAGCTTTTCCGCATCGAAGGCGCGCAAAAAGGCATTGACAAAGCCGGAAGCGCCCCCTTTGCCCATCTTTTTGACGAGGGAAACGGCGTTATCCGCGACCATATAGCGCGGCTTGTCCAGAAACAGCAGCATATACAGCGCCACTTTGAGCAGGATCCGCACCGGCAGCTTCGGATTTTTGGATGCAAAGGAACGGATGCAGAAATCGAGATAGCGGTCGTTTTCCAGCACGCCATAGCAGAGTTTGGCTGTGCGGGCGCGCTCGGCCGGTTCGATCGGCGTTTCGGCGAGCGCCTGCTTCAAATAGGCGCCTCCGCCGTATACGCGGTGCAAAACGGCATAGGCGTCGTAGAGAGGGTTGGTCATCGCATTTCCCCGAACACGTCGCCGACGGCGACCTTGCGGCCGTTGACGGCGTCCGCCGCGCGCAGCATCTTCCCGCCCGCAAACTGCAGTTCGGTCACGCACAGAACGCCGCCGCCCGTTTGGACATAAATGCCGCTCTTGTCCGCGCGCAGCACCTGTCCGCATGCGCCCGCCCCCGCTTCCTCCGCCGGGAGGGCATAGCCGAAGTTGACGGCCGTGCCGCGCAGCGAGGAATAGGCGAGCGGCTCGGGCGCCATTGCCCGAACGAGGCGGGAAAGCTCCGCCGCCGAGCGGGAAAAATCCACTGCGGCATCCTCTTTGCGGATCTTTTTACAGAGAGTGACTCCCGCCTCTCCCTGCGCCGTAAAGACAGCGCTGCCCTTTTCGAGCGCGGAGAGCGCCTCGCAGATGCAATCCCCGCCCAGTTCGGCGAGGGCGGGGGAAAGGGTCGCCGCCGTCTCGGTGCCGTCCAGCGGCAACGAACGGCGCAGCAAAATATCTCCGGTGTCCAGCCCGACGTCCGTCTTCATGACGGAGATGCCCGTTTCGGCATCTCCCGCCAAAATAGCGTGCTGAATGGGGGAGGCGCCCCGCCAGCGGGGCAACAGAGAGGCATGGATGTTGTACACGCCGCGCGGGAAGGCGTCCAGCACCTCCTGCGTAAGGATCTGCCCATAGGCACAGGTGACGAGCGCATCCGCACCGAGCGCGGCGAGGTCGGGTGCATGGTCGCGCACCCGCTCGCAGTCGAGCACGGGGATGCCGGCGCTCTCAGCAAAGGCTTTGAGCGGTGTAGGAGTGAGCCGCGCCTTGCGGCCGACAGGGCGGTCGGGACGGGTCAGCACGGCACAGACGGAAAAGCCCGCCGCAAGCATCTTTTCGAGCGGCGGGACGGAAAACGCGGGCGCACCCGCATAGACGTACTTCATCGCAGATACCTCAGTCCGTTTCGCGCTCGACCCGCTCGGCGCGGTCGATATACAGGATCCCGTCGAGGTGGTCCAGCTCGTGGCAGACGGCGCGCGCAAAAAAACCGTGCGCGGTCAGCTTCCTGGGTTTCCCTTTGCGGTCAAAATACTCGACGGTGACCGTCATCGGGCGGGTCACGACGCCGCGGCGGCCGCGCACGGACAGGCAGCCCTCATAGCCCGTCTGCGAGCCTTTGGATTCGACGATGACGGGATTGACCAGCTCAAAAAAGCCCTCATCGACGTCTACGACGACGGCGCGGCGCAACACGCCCACCTGCGGCGCGGCGAGCCCCGCGCCCTCCTCGCGGCGGACGGTGTCCTTCATGTCGTCGAGCAGCTGCGCGAGCTTGGCATCGAACGAGGTCACTTCAAAACATTTTTTGCGCAGGACGTCATCCCCGACCTGCACCACATTGCGGATCGCCATTGATATACCTCCTCTTGCGCCGCCTCAGCTGAGGCTGGCGGGATTCTCCTCCACATATACGAGCACGTCGCGCGCACGACAGGCGAGCGAACGCTCGTAAATGAGCGGCAGCAGTGCCCCGTCGGTGATGCGCATAAGCACCTGATAGCGGAATTTATTTTGGATGCGCTTGACGGGCGCCTTCATTTTATTAAAGAACAAAAATTTGCCGGGCTGCGCGTCATACAGCTCTTTTAAGGCGCTGTAAACGGCCTTGAGCACTTCGGCGACCTTCGCCTCCTCCTCGCCCGTCGCCATGACGCGCACGATGGTCGCAAAGGGCGGAAAGGCCGTTGCCTTGCGCAGGGCGATCTCATGCTTGTAAAAACCGGCATAGTCGTAGTTGACGGCGAAGCGCAGGATATAATTTTCGGGGTCGTACGTCTGCAAGACGACTTTGCCCGCCTCCTCCGCGCGGCCGCTCCGCCCCGCGACCTGCGTGATCAGCTGAAAGGTGCGCTCGCCGCTGCGATAATCGGAAAAATGCAGGCTCATGTCCGCGTCGAGGATCCCGACAAGGGTGACCGAGGGGAAATCGTGCCCCTTGGCGACCATCTGCGTGCCGACGAGGATATCCGCCTCGTGCTCCGCAAAGCGGCGGAGGATGCGCAGGTGCCCCTCTTTGCCCGCCGTCGTGTCCGCATCCATGCGCAGGATGCGCGCCTGCGGGTATAGCTTTTGGAGGGCGCCGACCACCTTCTGCGTACCGGTGCCCGCATAACTGAGGTGCGTGCCGCCGCACGCGGGGCAGGCGGTGAGCATCTTATACGCCGCGCCGCAGTAATGGCATTTGAGGCAGTTTTCCTCGCTGTGATAGGTGAGGGAGACGTCGCACTGTTCGCACTTGGCGACATAACCGCACTCGCGGCAGATGACGCTCTGCGCATACCCGCGGCGGTTCAGGAACAGGATCGCCTGATTGCCGCGCGCGAGGCAATCCTCCAACTCGCTGCGCAATGCGGCGGAAAAAGGGCTGTCGTTGCCGCGGCGCACCTCACGGCGCATATCGGCGATCGTGACCTCCGGCAGCGGCCTGCGGTTGATGCGCTCGGGCAGTTCAATGAGGTTGTACTCCCCTTCCTGCGCGCGGCGGTAGCTTTCGACCGAGGGAGTGGCGCTGCCGAGCACCAGTTTGCATCCGTTGTATGCGGCTCGCATCTGCGCGACGGCGGCCGTTTCATAGCGGGGCGCCGTTTCGCTGCGGTAGCTGCCGTCGTGCTCTTCGTCCAAGACGATGATGCCGATCTTTTCTAAGGGAGCGAACACGGCGCTGCGCGCGCCGACGGCGATGCGCGCCTCACCCGTGCGCAGCCGCCACCACTCATCAAATTTTTCCCCCGCCGAGAGGCCGCTGTGCAGGATGGCTGCCTGCGAGCCGAACCGCTCGCGGAGCTGGCGGAGCATTTGCGGGGTAAGGGAAATTTCCGGTACGAGGAAGAGAGCGGTCCGCCCCGCCGCAAGCGCACGGGCGATGAGGGTGAGGTAGACCTCCGTTTTGCCGCTTCCGGTGACGCCGTGCAGCAGCTGCACTGTCTGCGCAGAACTCTCTACGGCGGAAACGGCCGCCTGCTGCGCAGGCGTGAGCGAATGCCCCGCCACGCCGCTGCCGCCGACCGCCGCATAGGGGGAACGCCCGACGCGCTCCTTTTCGACGCGGGCGGCGCCGCGGGAAATCAATCCGGACGCCGCGGCGCGGCCGAACTTTTCGCTCAGCTCGGCAAGCGCAGCCCCGCCGTGCTCGGTCAAATACGCATACGCTGCCGCCTGTGCCTTGGCCCGGGCGGGGATCTGCGCCCCCTCTACGGGGTATACGACATTGCGCGTCAGCTCCCGCACGGTCCCGCGGCGCATCTCTGCGGGCAGGAACAGCCGCAGCGTGAGCGCCTGCGGACAGTGATAGCGCTCGCTGATCGCGCGGACGAGCGAAAGGCACTCGGGCGTCAGCGCATCGTCCACCACGGAAAGGATGGGCTTTAAACGAAGGGGGGGGCAATCGCTCCCCTCCTTCAGCCGCATGACATAGCCGTCCACCGTGCGGCCGCCGAAAGGAACGCGCACCCGACAGCCCGCGCGGACTCCGTCGATCGCGGTATATTCAAAGATCCGATCCACCTCGCTGCGGGCGATGTCCACGATCACTTCCGCCGTCATAGTGCGAAAAATTTCCTCCGTAAAAGGGCACAAAGCCCGCAAAAAACAAAGTGCCCCGTTCGGCCGCGGGCGCCCGCAGCCGCGCGGGGCGCTTCCGCTTACCGTGCGTCAGTCTTTTGTCATCGTCAGCTTGCCGGAGACGATCTCCTGGCAGGCGAGCGCGATTTCCTTGACGTTGCCGGGCAGCTCGTGCAGGCCCTGGCTCTGCTCCTGATCGATGATCTGGCGGGCGCGCTTGGCGACGACCACGCACAGCGCATAGCGCGACGCGGGGTGCTCGGGCGAGCCCAGTTTTTCCACCAATTTATCCACGACAGGTTCGTTGATCATAGCATTCTATCTCCCAAAATAATTTTACGATGTAATGAAAAGGCATGCGCCGTCCGGCAAATCACTCGATGTTCTGCACTTGTTCGCGGATCTTTTCGATCTCGTTTTTAAGGGCAAGCGCGGCGTTGGTCACGGTGAGGTCGTTGCTCTTGGAGCAGATGGTGTTTGCTTCGCGGTTGAATTCCTGCACGAGGAAATCGAGCTTGCGCCCCACGCGCTCCTCCCGGCAGACATTGCGGAATTGCGAAATGTGCGAGCGCAGGCGGGTGATCTCCTCGTCGATATTGCACTTATCCGCAAACACGGCCGCCTCGGAGAGGAGCCGCGCCTCATCCACGGGCGCATCTGCGAGCACCTCGCGCATGCGTTCAAATAACTTGACACGGTAATTTTCCGCCACCAGCGGCGCGCGCGCGGCGATCTTTTCGACCAATTTTTCCACGGTATCCATGCGCGCGAGCATATCCGCGGCGAGCTTTTCGCCCTCCTTGGCGCGCATCGCGTTCAGCTTTTCGAGCGCGGCGGAAAGGGCCGCCGTCAGCGCGGAAAGGACCTGCTCGTCGTCGGCGGAGTCTTCCTCGGCGCGGATGACGTCTGCACTGCGCAGCAGCGCCGTCAGGGTAAAGTCATCCGGAAGCGCGGGGAACAGCGCCTTCAGCTGCACGGCGGCCTGTACATAGGCGCGGGCCGCGTTTTCATCCACGGCGAGGCGCTTCGCCTTTTCGCGGCGGTCATTGAATCCGATAAATACATCCGCATGGCCGCGGCTGAGCGAACCGCGCACGAGAGCGCGGACGGTCTCTTCATAGGCGTTGAAACTTTTCGGGCTCTTGACAGAAACGTCGAGATAGCGGTTGTTGACCGTCTTGATCTCGACGGTCAGTTCGATCCCGCCCTCTCTGTATTCCCCCTTGCCGTAACCGGTCATGCTGAACATACAAGCGCTCCCACCCGCCCTGACTGCAACGGGCGTGGCACCTTCACCTCCGAGCAGCCGCTGCGGCCAATATCCGATTTTTGTTCTCCTTATTATAGCAGGATTCGAAAAAAATTGCAATCTATTTTGTATCCGATGCGCCGCCGCCGAGCATTTTTGCAAATTCTTCCTCGCCGATGACGCGGATGCCGAGCGCTCTCGCCTTGTCCAGCTTGCTGCCCGCGCTCTCCCCCGCGACGACCAGCGTCGTCTTGGACGTGACGGCACTCTGGCAGACGCCGCCGAGTTCTTCGATCTTTGCCTGCGCCTCGCTCCGCTTCATGGACGAAAGCGTGCCCGTCAGCACGACGCTTTCCCCGGCAAAAGGTCCGCCCTCGCGCTTCTGCTTGACATACGGATGGACGCCCGCCGCCAGCAGCCGGGCGATCTCTGCGGCGTTTTCAGGATCGGCGAACCAGTTGACGATGTTCGCCGCCGTCTTTTCGCCGATATCCTCCATCTCGACGAGCTGTTCGGCAGAAGCGGCGGAGAGCGCTTCCAAACTGCCGAAGCGCGCTGCGAGGTCCGCCGAAGCGACCCGGCCGATGCCGCCGATCCCGAGGGCGAACAGGAAGCGGTCGAGCGGGACTTCCTTGCTCTTTTCGATGGCGGTGAGCAGATTTTTGATCTTTTTGGCGCCGAAACCCTCGAGCGCCGAGAGCGACTCTTTATTTAATAAGGTATAAAGATCGGAACAGCGGCGGACGCCGAGCGAATCGTACAGCTGATAGGCGGTCATTTCGGAAAAGCCGTCGATATCCATCGCATTTTTACTCGCAAAATTGGCGAGCTGCGCCGCGACGCGCGGGCGGCAGGCGCGGTTGGGGCAAAAGAAGTTTGCCCCCTCTTCCGCGAGCGGCGTACCGCAATACGGGCAGACGGCGGGCGGATCGATTTCCGTCCCCCCATCTCCGCCGACGGCACCCAAAATTTCGGGGATGACCTCATTGCTGCGGCGAATGAGCACCTTCGAGCCGATCCGGACTCCCTTGCGGCGGATATCGCCGAGATTGTTGAGGGTGGCGCGGCGCACCGTAGCGCCCGCAAGTTCGACGGGATCGACGAAGGCGAGCGGCGTGAGCTTGCCCGTCCGCCCGACCTGCCAGCGCACCTCGCGCACGACCGTTTCCGCCTCCTCCGCCTCGAACTTGAAGGCGATCGCCCAGCGGGGGAATTTATCGGTATACCCGAGCTGTTCGCGCGCAGCGAAATCGTTGACCTTGACGACGGCGCCGTCGGTGAGGACGTCGATGCGCTTGCGCTCCACCTCGATCTCGTCGATGGCGGCGCGCACCTCCTCCTGCGTGCGGCAGAGGCGGTAGCCGAAGGTCTTAAAGCCTTCCCGCTTCAAAAAGGCAAACGCCTCCTCCTGCGTGGAGAGGATGGGTTCGGACATAAAATTGACGTCGTAAAAGAGGATCTCGGGGCGGCGGGCCGCCGTGACGGCCGGGTCGAGGTTGCGCACCGCGCCCGCCGCCGCATTGCGCGCATTTTTGAGCGGCTCCGCAGCCGTGCGGTTGTATTCTTCGAGTACGGAGAGGCGGATGACCGCTTCCCCCTTGACTTCCAGCGTGCCCCGATAATTGACGGAGAGGGGAAAGGAATGCATCGTCAGCACCTGCGCGGTGACATCCTCGCCCTCGCGCCCGTTGCCGCGCGTCGTGGCGCGGACGAACTGCCCGCCCTCGTAGGTCAGGCACATGGTCAGGCCGTCATACTTGTATTCGACGGTATAGGCTGCCTCCGGAGACACCTTTTCGACGCGGGTAAAAAAGGCGGCCAGCTGCTCGTCGGTGACGGCCTTATCCAAACTGTACAGGCGGGCGATGTGGGCATGGCGGGCAAACGCCTTGATGGGCTCGCCCCCGACCCGGCGGGTCGGCGAATCGGGAAGGCGCACGCCGCTTTCCCGCTCCATTGCGGCCAGCTCGTCATACAGCCTGTCATACTCCGCATCTGAAACGGTGGGAGCATCTAAGACATAATATTCGTATCCGTAGCGATTGAGCGTATCGACGAGCGCGCGCATCCGCGCGTCCGCCTGCGGCGTCTGCCCTCCCATGAGTGCAATTCCTCCCCGAATTTATTGAATGATGGTGAGCGGCGCGATCTGTACCGAAAGCGCCTTGATGCCCAACCCCGGAAAGCTGATGTTGGCGATGAGCGCGCTGCCCTCCCCGCGCGTAGAGACGATGAGCCCCTCCCCAAACTTGGGATGGCGCACCTTGACGCCGGCGCGGAAGGCGGAATAATCCTTGCCGCCGCTCTTGCCCGGCTTTCCCGCCGCCTGTGTGCGCTTGAACGCGGATGCTGCCGAAAAGGCGGGAGACGGCGCGCTCTGCGGCTCGGGCGGGAGGTCGCTGTGATAGCCGTATTCCTCTTCATCCGACGAACGCGCGCGGGAAAAGCTGCGCCGCGCCCCGTAACCGGTATACGAACCGGAATAGCCGCTCCGGCCGCCCGCATACGAGCGGAAGGAATAATCGGAACGCCCTCCCTGCGGCTGGATATCCATGACGGAGGAGAGCTCGTTCAGAAAACGGGACTGCAGCGTCGGGCTGCGCTCGCCGTAGAGGTAACGGCTGCGCGAACGGGTAAAGTACAGCCGCTCGCGCGCGCGGGTGATGGCGACGTACAGCAGCCGGCGCTCCTCTTCCAGCTCCTTATCGTCATAGGCGGCGCGGGATACGGGCATGATATTCTCCTCCATGCCCACGATAAAGACTGCCTTGAATTCCAGCCCCTTGACCGAATGGATGGTGGCGACGGTGACATAGTCGCTCTCGTCCATCTCGTCTGTATCCGAACTGAGCGTGACCTGGTTGAGGAAGTCTGCGAGCGTCGCCCCCTGATTCAGTTTGCAGAACTCGTCCACCGAATTGACAAATTCGTCGATGTTTGCCTTTTTGTTGATGGATTCATCCGAATCGTCCGCGTACATAGAGAGGATGCCGCTGTCATTGATGACGTCGCGGATGAGCTCGTCCGCTCCCTCCTCAGCCCCCTTGATGACCAGCTCCTTGAGCAGGCTCCCAAAGGCGCGCACCCGCTGCTTGGCGGACGCCGTGAGGGGGAGCAGGTCAACGTCGAGTACGGCATCGTACACGGAGAGGTCGTTGGCGGCCGCGTACGCCTCCAACGTCTCCACCGTCTTTGCGCCGATACCGCGCTTTGGGACGTTGACGATGCGGGTAACCGCCTCGCTGTCAAAGGGGTTGTTGATCACGCGCAAATAGGCGAGCAGATCCTTGATCTCCCTGCGCTCGTAGAAGCGGAAGCCCCCGAATACCTTGTACGGGATGCCGTATTTGGCGAACTCCTGCTCGTACGGGCGGGTGAGTGCGTTGATGCGCATGAGCACGGCGCAGTCGGAATATGCATACCCCTGCCGCGCGAGATCGGAAATGGTGCGCGCGGCAAAGAGCGCCTCGTCCGTCTCTGTCTCCGCCTGGTAATACTGCGGCTCGGCGCCGTCGCCGTTTTTTGTCCAAAGCACCTTATCCTTGCGGCGGCCGTTGTTTTTGATGACCGCATTGGCGAGCTTCAAAATATTTTGGGTGGAACGGTAATTGCGCTCTAATTTGTACACCTTGGCGCCGGGGAAATCTTTTTCGAATCCGAGAATGTTCTCGATCTCCGCGCCCCGCCATCCGTAGATGCTCTGATCGTCGTCGCCGACGACGAAGAGGTTGCCGTGTACGGTAGCGAGCAGCTTGACGATGGAATACTGCACGCCGTTGGTATCCTGAAACTCGTCCACGTGGATATAGCGGAAGCGGCCGGACAGATATTCGAGCGCCTCCCTGTCCGTCTCGAGCAAACGCAGCGCTTCGGTCAAAAGGTCATCGAAATCGAGCGCATTGTTCTTTTTCAGGTGCTCGCAATAGGCAGCATACACCTGCGTGATATCGCGGATGCCCTTGAGGTCCGCATTGCTTTCGGCATACTCCTCGGGGCTTTGCCCGAGCATTTTGGCATTGGCGATGTGGAACTTGATGTTTTTGAGCTGCTTTTCATCCTCCAGCCCACACTCCGCAAATGCCTTTTTGATGATGTTGGCGCGTTCCGTTTCACTGTAGATGGAAAAATTTTGATTAAACCCGAGGCGGTCGGCAAATTGGCGCAGGATGCGCACGCACATGCTGTGGATGGTACAGACCCACATGGACGAGGCGCCGTCGATCATGGCGGCGAGGCGCTCTTTCATCTCGTTGGCGGCCTTGTTGGTAAAGGTGATGGCGAGGATGGAGGAAGGGTAGACCCCCTTTTCCTCGACGAGATAGGCGATGCGCGAGGTGAGGACGCGCGTCTTGCCGCTGCCGGCCCCCGCCAGAACGAGCACTGCGCCCTCCGTATCCGTCACCGGTTTGATCTGTTCTTCATTGAGTTTTGCAAGAATTTCGTCGATCATCGTAAAAAATTTCACCGCGCGCGGGCATACCTGCGCGCGGAAAGTCCCCTCTCTGAAAAAATCTTTATCCTGATTGATCTATTATAGCATATCCGCCGCCAAACGGCAAGCCTTTGCCCTGTCTGACTGCCTATAAAGAAATGCCGAACAGCTCGTTCGGCGTGATATCCAACAGCTCGCACAGGCGGAGAATCTGTTCATAATTCAATTCGAATACGCCGTTCTCGAAACGGCTATACTGCTGCTGCGTCATATACATCTGCGCGGCGACCGCCTTTTGCGTATATCCCTTTGCCCTGCGGGCTACCTTCAGATTATTGCCGACAATTTTTGCTATTTCCATGCCAATAAGTTACCACTTTCTGATGTAAAATCATTAAATTACATCAGTAAATGATGTATATTAGCATCAAAAATACAAAGGAGAAACGGAATGTACGAATACAAATCAGAGCGCGTAGCTCCGGCTCAACAAAATAATCTTGTCAACACTTATGCAGCTTTCGGCTGGGAATTGATGAGCGCACAAGAGACGTATCACGAGAACACGGAAATCACCGGCGTACACGCAAAAGCACGGACATACGGCGCGTTTATGCAGGGATTTACCGGTGACGACGGAAAAGTAACCACAACGATAGACACAGCCAAAACAGTTACGAATTATGTCACTCTCCAGTTCCGGCGCGATACGGCGATTCCGAACTACGCAAAACTGGTCGAACTGGAACATAAGGCGCCGGACCTTTTCCCGACCCGCCCCGCAAAACCGCACAAACCGATCGCGAGAACGATATGATCCGTGATTTGTGCATTCTTTCTGATCGTCTCCCTCGCCCGAATGACGCAGACGACTGTCGAGGTATCCGGATTCGATCTGGTGATCGTCGGCGCCATGGTCATCCTCTTTGTTCTGACCCTGATCGGCTGGATCGTTTACGGCAAAAAGGCAAGCGCTTACAAGGCAGCCTTAGTCCGCTATGACCGGGACGTACAAAAATGCGCAGAGTATTACCAAGAAGCGCAAAAGCTGACATTTGGGAAATACTATTTGACAGAGCCGTCCGCTTTTGCGGACGGCTCTGTTTTCTTCTCTTTCAGAGGCGCCGCGGCTGTAATATTTCGCTTCAGACGCGGCCCTCGTACTCGCACTCCTTGCGGTAGCGCTCGAGCGCCTTTAAGTACCGCTCGGACAGCGTGAGGGTATAGCGCTGCTTTTCTTCATACGAAAGCTTGTCGAATACGGCATGATCGGTCAGACGGCCGATCGCATCGGAGACCTCCCCTTCTTTGACGAGGATGGACTTGACCTTTTCATAAAAGGCATCGTCGTCGCCGCCCTTGATGGTACAGGTGACCTTACCCGCAAAATAATGACCGGCGCGGCTTTCACTGACGCCGGCGCGGCGGGCGCGCTCGCGCTCGTCGGCCCATTCATCCTTGCAATTCTCCCAAAAGCCGCTCTTCAACCGGTTTTTTGCCTCTTTTGCGATGCTTTTAAAACTTTTCGGCTGATTCTTCGACATAATGCCTCCGCAAACGACAAATTTCGAGCAAACAAAAAGCCCGCTATTTTGCAAATAACAGGCTTTTGTGTTTCCGTTAGTTTTTCGAACTTCTCTTACGAGCCGCTTCCGACTTCTTCTTTTTGCGCACGGAAGGCTTTTCGTAATGCTCTTTCCGCCGAAGATCGCCGATGATGCCGTCGCGCGAGCATTTTCTCTTGAAACGGCGCAGCGCACTGTCGATAGACTCATTTTCTCCGACTCTGATCGTGGACATTCCTCTCTACCCTCCTTCGCCTAAAGCACTTAATCGAACGTATCTATTTTAATATAACAGGGCGTTTCTGTCAAGCCATTTTTACGGAGTCGGAAAATTTTTTTGAAAGCGGCAACATTTTCCGGCATGACAAAACGCATGCATCCTTGACAAACGCCCGGCCAGACGATATAATGAATGCAAAGCGAACGAGCGAAATGCTCATTTCCATTTTCGCTTTCCCGCTGGTAGAGCGGGCCCGGAGCTTATCTATGGAAACGGAAAACAGGCCTTACCGCGATGCGGAAGCCGACCTGCAGAAAAAACTGATTTGGCCAAACCTCGCGATCCTCGTGATCGCGCTCGTCGCGGGGCTGTCGATGCTGTTCGGACCCTGGCTGGACCTGCGCGTACAGGTAGACGAACCCCTTGTACAGGAAGTGCTGGAAACTGCGGATTTCGGCGACGATGCAGACATCGCGCGATTCGTACTGAAAGACGTACAGGCGGAAGTGCGCGTTTCGCTGACCCCTGCCGCCCTCGTACAGGCGGGCCTCGCACCCGACCGCAGCGGCCTGCGCGAACTGGTCAACTATGCACTGCGCGACGTGACCGAAGCGGTCGCCCAGATCGGGAAACAGGTCCTGCCCGCAGCGATCGCGCTGGCCGTTGCCGAAACGGTCTCGCTGCCGGAGGGGATCACGTACGACGACCTGGATACGGCAGTATTTAACGAAGCCATCGAACTGCTCGACGCACAGAAGCCTGAAGAAGCGAAAGCTTCCTTCCTGGCCGCAGTCGATACCTTTGCGAGCGAATCGCTGCAAATGGAAATCGACGAGGATACGCGCGCCGAGATCGAGGATATTTACGACGAGGCGATCGGCCTGATGACGGTAGACGGCGAATTTTCCTTTGCACGCCTGCCCGATGCGGCACAGGTGCTTTTGAATAAGTACGGCAGCGGCGAAACGCCGGCCGCACGTATGCTGCGTGCCCAGACCTATACCGCCGGATGGGCCGAAGGCGTAAGCGGAAGCGATAGCTCGCTGCTCGAGATTTTGGAAGACCCCGGCCGCTATGTGGATGAGCTGAACGAAGAGACGGCTGAACTGCTGCAGACCATCTGCCTGATCGCGGGCTTTGTCATGTATGCATTGGCCGCCGTCTGGCTGATCCTGGCAGTCTTTGGCCTGGTCCATATCTTTACCCCCAACAAAAAAGTAGCGATGTGGTACGTAAAAGCATTCGGTCTGCTGCCCTTCCTCCTGTTTGTGGTGCTGCCCATCGTTGCACTCGCGATCCTGCCCACGCTGATCGCGGAAATGCCTGCCATTGCAGCCTCTTTCCTCGGGATGACCGTCGTCGCGGTGGTATGCTATGTGGCGCTTTGGCTGGTCTCTATTTTCTGGTGCCACCCCATCAAAAAGCGCATCGCGGAGCTGCGCGAAAAGGAAGCGTATGCCGCGCGCGAAGCGCGTGAAGCGAACTGAATTTTTGATTATAACGAGGCAGCCCGCACCGAAACGGTGCGGGCTGCCTTTTACCATGTGTGCCTTGCCTCCGCCGCAGCGGGCGCTCTTTTGCATGGAGGGAATTACTTTTCGTCGAGGTCGAGGTACGTGACAGGGTCGACGCTCTCCCCGTTGAGAGTCACTTCAAAGTGCAGGTGTTCGCCCTCGTTGTACTCGTTGCCCATCGCATCCGCCGCGGCAGATACGGTGCCGAGCACATCTCCGCGCTCGATATTGCTGCCCACGCGCAGATCCGAAGAGACATCGACCGAAGCATATTCGCTCTTGAGGCCGTTGCCGTGGTCGATAACGACCTTTCCGCCCTCCAGCAGCGTATCGGTGATGCTCTCGACCCGGCCCGCGTATGCCGCCGTTACGGTCGTGCCTGCGGGAGCCTTGAAGTCGACGCCCGTATGCAGATTGTAGCGGTTGAGCGTAGAGTTATACCAAAAAGTATACGCCGTGCCGACGGTGGCGCCCTGTACAGGCAGTGCAAAGATCACCTCGGCATTGCCAGGCTCGTCACCGGGATCATCCGAATCATCATCCCCGTCGTCGGGGTCATCTCCCGGCTGATCGGTGGGTCCTTCCGGCTCATCCAGTACGCCCGGTTCGCGCGGGACGGTAAAGACGATCGTCAGTACGATCGCCGCCGCGACGAGCAGCGCACCCGCCGCGATCAGCGCGGTATACAGTGCCTTTCGCTTGACCTTGACCGGCGAATCTGCCGGGGTCTTGTTTTCGTTCATTGCAGTTCCTCCGTTATTTTTCATTGTTGCGTTCCATTTTTGACCAACTGCCGCTTTTTATACCAATTTTTGAAAAATTTTTGAAAAATTTATAAATCGTCTCAATACCCACCGAAAATAATCGGCGTTCCGATGGCAGCGCCGCCGCCCCGCACCGCGATATGCAGATTGACGGCCCGCCCCTCCAGCAACACTCCCCCGCCGAGGGAGGGAGCGCTGTAATAATAATTGATCACATCGCCCGCGCGCTCCGTAAAGAGCAGCCGCGCGCCATACCGATCCGCCTGAGCAAAGGCATCCTCGGCATGGGCATAAAAAGCGCTTTCCCCCGTCCGGTCGGCGAGGGCTGCCTTGACGCGGCTTGCATCCTCTGCCGCGGCTGAGAGGATGACAGCCTGGGAAGAGGCAGCGCGCGCATAAAAGAGGTAACTGTCCGCCCCCGGGAAGAGGGGGCGGCAATCGAGAAGCTGCGGCAACAGCAACAGCGCCAGGCAAAAGAGCGACAAGAGGGATGCCGCCAAAAAGCGTCGGATCATACAAAAAACGCCTCCGAAAGAGTTCGGAGACGTTTATCGACCGTTTGCATGAAATTTATACGGCGGCGCGCCCTATTGTTTGCCCTTTTTGCCCAAGGGGATATGCGCGCAGGCATTGACGGTGAGATCCGCAAAATTGCCGGCACGGTATTGCATCAATCCTTCGGCGGCGATCATGGCGGCGTTGTCGGTGCAATACTTTTTTTCGGGCAGGACGAGGCGGATGCCCTCGCGCGCGCACCGTTCGGCCAGCAGGCCGCGCAGATAACCGTTCGCAACGACGCCGCCGCCCGCAGCGACAGTTTTACAGCCCTTCGCGCGGGCAGCCTCCGCCGCACTCTCGACGAGTACGCCGCACGCCGCACTCTGAAAGGAGGCCGCCACGTCCGCGCGCGACCAGCGTTCCCCTTTTTGTTCATGGTTGTGGCAGTAATTGATGACGGCCGTCTTGAGGCCGCTGTACGAAAAGTCAAATCCGTTCCCGCGGAACATTTTCGGGAAGGGGATGTCCGCCTTCCCCTCGCGCGCGAGCTTTTCCACGTTCGGGCCGCCGGGATAGGGCAAACCGAGCACGCGGGCAGCTTTATCGAATGCCTCGCCCGCGGCATCGTCGCGCGTGGAACCGAGGATCTCAGACTCGGTATACGACTTCGTATACAGAACGGCGGTATGCCCGCCCGATGCGAGCAGGGTGATAAAGGGCGGCTCGAGCGAAGGATCCGCCAAGTATGCCGCTGCCATATGCCCGCGGATGTGATTGACTGCGATGAGCGGAATGCCCAACGCAAAGGCGAATGCCTTGGCAAAGGACAGCCCGACCAGCAGCGCCCCCAACAATCCGGCGCCATATGTGACGGCGACCGCATCGATCTCCTCTTTTTTAATACCTGCCTCGCGGATCGCAGCGAGGACGGCCTCGTCCACCACGTCGACATGGGCGCGGGAAGCGATCTCCGGGACGACCCCGCCGTATTTAGCCTGTTCGGCCGCAGAGGAACGCACGACATTGGACAGGATGGCGCGGCCGCGCAAAACGGCGGCAGCCGTTTCGTCGCACGAACTCTCGATCCCCAAAATGACCGGCTCGGCCGGACGGGGGCGCGCCGCGGCGCGCTCGGCATACGTCTGCATATCGATCACTCCTAACTCTCCTATGGCGGCAATGCCGCCCTCCTCTCCTGCAATCGCCGCCGCGGCCGATGAATGCCCGCAGCGGGGTTCCTTTATGCCTCAGCAAGCCGACTCATTTTTTCAGCCTGCTCTTGACAGATTTCGGGATACGGTCGTACACGACGACGCGGCCGTCACCGTCAAACAGCTGCTCGAAGCCGGGTTTATACAGCTCGTAAATGTATTCGGAAATATAAAATCTGCCCGCAAAATCCGACTCGTACAGCTCGCGCAGCAGGTCAAAGTCGAGCGGCGCGGAGACGACGACATCCTTGCGGAAAACGGCACAGGTATTCGTACGGGTATCGCACAGATCCAACTCATCCTCGATGCCCGCGTCACTGCGGCGCAGCAGCACGAGTGCGGGCAAGGTGACCGGCCCGTTCTGTCCCTGAAAGGTGACGGGCGAAAACCCCTTCCACTGGCGGTATTCATCGTAAATGCAGAGAACGGCGGCGCCGATCTCCTTTGCGGGGAGGCGGCGGGGAAGCCCTGCACGGCGGTAGACAAAATCCGCCCCGCGAAAACCGCAGCGGGAAAAGACGGCGAACTGCGGGAGCACGGCGAGCAGCACGCCGACAGCGATGGCGGCGATGCCCCATGCGATCGGCTGCATAAAAAAGAGGCCGAATACGCCGACGGCGGCAAGGATGCCGCCGAGAACGAGGAAGAGCGCCATGTTGGAGCGGCGCCGATAGGTTTGAAAGTATCTTTTCATATCCTTTCCCCTGAGCAAAGTGCTCAGCTCTTTTTCAGATAGTCGATGATGAAGGGCTGAATGTCGCCGTCCATCACTGCCTGGATATTGCCCGTCTCGCAGCCGGTACGGTGATCCTTGACGAGGGTATACGGGCAGAAGACGTAGGAGCGGATCTGGCTGCCCCACTCGATCTTTTTGATCTCGCCCTTGATATTCTGCTCGTTGGCGAGCCTCTCGCTCTCCTTCAATTCGATGAGCTTGGAACGCAGCATCTTCATCGCCATTTCGCGGTTTTGGATCTGCGAGCGCTCGTTCTGGCAGGAGACGACGATGCCCGTCGGGATATGCTGGATGCGGATGGCGGACTCCGTCTTGTTGATATGCTGGCCGCCTGCGCCGGAAGAACGGAAGGTCGTCACCTTTAAATCCTCGGGGCGGATCTCCACGTCCCCGTCGTCCTCGATTTCTGGCATGACCTCGAGGGAGGCGAAGGAGGTGTGGCGGCGCTTGTTCGCGTCAAAGGGAGAGATGCGCACCAGGCGGTGCACCCCCTTTTCCGCCTTCAGGTAGCCGTAGGCGTTTTCCCCTTCGATCTTGAAGTCGACGCTCTTGATGCCCGCCTCGTCGCCGTCTAAACGGTCGAGCTCGGTCACCTTGTATCCGCTGCGCTCGGCGTAGCGGGTATACATGCGGTAGAGCATGGAGACCCAGTCGCAGCTTTCGGTGCCGCCCGCGCCCGAATGCAGCGTTAAAAGCGCGTTGTAGCTGTCATATTTGCCGCGCAGGAGGGAGCGGATGCGCATGTCCTCGAGGTCGGCTTCCGCCGTTTCGAGCAACTTGTCGAGTTCCGGGATGAGGTCCTCCTCTTCCGTCTCCTCGATGAGATCGATGACCTCATTCACCTCTTCGAGCGCCTTTTTGCCTTTATCGTACGCGCCCACTTTGCCCTCGACGGCGGCGATCTCCCGCCCGAGCTTTGCCGAGCGCTCGAGGTCCTGCCAGACCTCCGGCTTTTCCTGCTCCGCCTTCAGCTGCGCCAGCTTTTCGCGCAAAATATCGATGTCCAGCGCCTCTTTGGTCTCCGCAAGCGAATCGGAGAGCGCCTTGGCGCGCATTCTGTAATCGTCTGCCTTAAACATAAACACCTCTCTAAGCCATACGATTATACCATAAAGAGGAAGAACTTGTCAATAAAGTTTGACGCGGGGAAAAAGCGCCCCGCCGACAGCCGAGGGAGGGCATGTACAAGCGCCCTCAAAACGAAGCAGCTGCCGCATTCCGAATGAAAAACAAGGAGCCGGATACCGGCCCCTTGCTGAAAACAATGTAATTTTGTTTCGTTCCGCGCTCGATACAGCGCTTAGGCGAACAGGTCGCTGTATCGTTCCACAAGTTCGCCGATCTGCTCCAACGTTACGATGCCCTTGCCGACCGCCACCTTCAAATACTGTCCGTTCACCGCGTCGAACATGACCTCGGGCACGGGTACGAGCGCGTTCAGCTCTTCGTATGTATACAGCCCGTATTGCTCAATATCAGCCGCCATCGCCTCCGCGTCGTACTTCATCGTCTCTGCATCGATCTCAAAGATATTGAACAGCCCGCCGATGCCGCCCGGCATCGAGAGCATCCCGTTCACATAGTAGCACAAGTGCCCGTATGTTACGGGGCTGTATGCGACCGTCACTTCCGTGCTGATTTCCACATCGACGAGCGTGACCTCCGTCATCCCGTTTGCCCCCTGCTTCAAGAAGCCGTGCCCTATGTATTCCGCGGCATACTCATCCAGATAGACATATTGGTTCAGGTCGACGTCAAAGAAGCCGTGTTCGGAAATGACGTCCACCGCCGTGCCGTCCGAAAAGGAAAGCTGTATCACCTGATAATGCCCAACCGGGTCGCTGTCGATGCAGAGGATGGGCGCCGAACCGAATGTGCCCGTGTACAGATCCCATACGAGCAGCATTTCATCCCCCGTCAGATCCTCCACCGCCTTTTGGCTGCCGTCCGCAAGCGTGATCAGTGTGCCTTCTGCGATGCAGGCGGGCTGATATACGGCGGTAAAAAATATCTGATCACCATATATAGTAGCAGGCTAGACATTATAAATTGTGACTGTTTTTTCTGTATAGCTTGTATAAATGCTTTCATCGTTTAGCTGGAAATAGGCATAGTATTTGCGCCATTCCACAAAGGTGTATCCCTCGATATCGGGAGCAGTGACCTGCGTGCCATATGTAGGATGTGGTTGATCGTAAACCATTTCCACGGTCGACCCGTCCACGATCTCGGTATCAGCGATATACGTCTGAATCGTCAATGTCCATTGTTTAGGCGTCCAAACCGCGGTCAAAGTCATGTCAGACTCAACCGTATAAGCCATCAACGGTGTTGAACCGTTATAGAATATAGTACCTTGCGCGTCGACATATGACGTAAAGGAATAACCAGTCTTTGTCGGAAGGCTAATATTAGGTAACAAATCGCCATCTTTTACATATATAGAACTTGTCCCGCCGTTACCACCATTTACTTGAAACGTAACTTCATGCACCAAAGCCCGGATTGCTTTTAACACATTTAGTCGCCCGCCAGTTGTACACTTTCCTGATAAGCCGCTAACGACATCCACCTGAGACAAAATTAGCGATTTTATCTGACTGGTCGACAAAGACGGCTCTATGGCTTTAATCATTGCTGCCGTCCCTGTAACCAATGGTGCCGCGAATGATGTACCATATGCATTATAATTATATCCGTCGTAATTATTTGTGCTTATCATTTGTGTTCCGGGAGCAAACAAATCCACATCTGTCGAACTATAAGCCGAACCATTTTCATATTCGGGCCAATCTATACCCTCCGCCCGCAGATCACTGTTCGCCTTTGTACCGCCTACCACCAAGACTTGATCCCCCGGATATGTTGCGGGACAATTCATTTCAATTCCATTATTCCCTCCCGCAACCACAAGTAATCCGGTATAATTCTGCAATCCATTTTCTAAGACAACATCATTCCTAATCGCATATCCGCTCAAGTTCAAAATACTGATATTTTGACTAATTGCATATAAAATCGCATGAATTATATTGATTCCATCATAAGTATCTATTTTTAAGGGGACTAACAAGACATCTGGGTATACTGCAGAAATCAATCCGGCTACAAATGTGCCATGTCCGTCCTCATCATCCGTTTTGTCATCCGAACAAATAGCAGCCTGTGCTGCATCAAACCAAAAACGTTTACCCGTCTCTGTATCTAAATGTAAATCTGTATGATTTGAAATTCCTGTATCTATGACACCGACCTTCACCTGTTCAAGCTCAATCCCATCCAAAATATCATAAGCCTCTTTTGCTTTAATCCTCTCCAAGCCCCACTGATTCTGATAATCATCGTGCGAAATTACCGTCCTCTGTGTCTGTCCCTGAATATTTGTGTCTTCTATTTCCTCAAAATAGTTTGGCGCAACATACTTGATGCCCTCGATCTGCTCCAATGCTTCGATAGCATCCAGCATATATGCTATACCTCCGCCGGAAGGCAATCCAATCTGAAATATTTGCCTAAATTCCTTACGATTTAGATAGTCAAGATCATCCACATCTCCTTCCACTGCAGTCAAATCGGTAACATGCGTTTTTTGAATATCTCCAAAAAAGGCATCATCATGTACTTTATTGATCCCGCTATGATATTTATCAACAACAACCAATAAATTCTGGCAATCTATCGTTTCATCCAGCGATCCGTTCCAATACTCCTTTTCTTCACACCGCACACTTCCTCGGCAAAAGCATACGATAGTCCCGCATTCAGAAAGAAAACAAAGCCCAAAGCTAAAACGAATAAAAATATATTTTTTAGACTCTTCTTAGTTTTCATTTTAATACCCCGCTTCAAGAATTATCCTTATAATAAATCAACGACTCCCCTACTTACTCCATAGGATACCCAATGAAGCCATTTATCCAGTACCCGGGAAGACAGTTTTGCACAAATGCAAGATCACTCAACACCCGCTGATAACGCAACATCGTTTCTTCGTCGCTTTCTTGGATGTAAACATAAAATATCTGGTGTGTTATATCTTCTCCCTGTTTGAAGGCGTCATACGAGCGCCACTCAACAGCTCCGCTACAAAGGAAGGGGATATCTGCAGGCGTAAACAGCCTCCCTTCAAACGCCCGGTCGATACTAAGACGATATCTACAATTAAAATGTTTCCGAAGATACTCTGAAACCTCTTCAATCTCCTTTGCTTCAACGGAAAAATGCTCTGCCCGATAGTCGTATGTATTCTCCCAGGCTAAATCCACAAACTCCAGCGACTGAAGAGCCTTCAACACACCTTGCCCCTTTGCCTCGGGCTCAATCGCATAAATATCTAGTTGCAGAAGTTGACCGTCCTTACGAGCTCCAACGATATCACATCCCTCTACTAAGGCAACCCTCGCAACAGCAACAGGCGCAAACGTTTCAGACGTGATTTTCTCGTCCAAAAGCGTTCGGTCTACCGTCACAAAGCACCCTCCATCGCTCGCGATCTCCTGCCACTCCGCAAGCACAGGGATATAGTTGGGTAAACCGGTATCGGGCAGTATATACTCTTCCTCCGTCATCGGCGCCTGCCCCATCTCTTGCTCCGGTTCTTGCGCGCCTTCCGTTAAATTCTCATTCATTGTGCATCCTGTGATCACGCACAGACACATTAAAGCCACAAATAATATGTACAAAATTCGCCTTGTCACAATTATTCCCTCCTGTTTGTTGTTTTTGTTCCCCTCTTTATCACAATTCTATTGTATCAACGTTTCCAATATCTGTCAATACTTATTTTCAAAATCCCTGCTTCGGCCGCAAAAAGTGGGAGGGCTGCAAAAGCTCTCCCGCTCGATATTTTTTGATAAGACCGATCTATACCGCCCCCGCCTTCCAAGGGCCGTTCCTCCATCTGTTCCGTCTGATTTGATCATTCCCCTTCGCTCGGATATCCCGGGAAATCGGTCATTGCATAATTCGGATAACAGGTTTGCACATAATCGAGACGGGAGATCAACTTCCCATATCTTTCTATTACGCTGTGCGGGGCCTCGCGATCTAATACTCCGATGGAATACACAGGAGAATCATATGCTTCACTGTTCTTAAATGCACTGTAATTGCTCCATGTGACAGATTCCTCTGCGGCGAATCCCGCAAAATCATCCACGGTGAATATACGGGCTGCATACGCCTGATCGATATTCAGCGCATAGGAACCGAAAAAGCCGAGCCAGGAATCCGGAACTTTCTCCAACACTTCCTTCTCTTCCATAGGATATTGCCGCGTCTCATAGTCGTATGTGTTCTCCCACGCATAGTCAACGATTTCCATACCCGACAGAGTTTCCAGCACCCCTTCGCGCGGGCCATCCACCGTAATGACATAGAAACCGACCGTTGTGAATAAGACATCACCGGAGGTGGGATCACGGTAATCCGTAAACGCACGGACTCCCTCCACGGGAATGACTTCGGTAACGGAAACGGGCGCCAGATCTTCCGCCGTCAGCGGCCCGTCCAACAAAATATTCCGAACGCCGATAAAATACCCGCCGCGATCCGCCGCGAGCTGCCACTCGCTCGCCCTCTCATACAGCTGCAGCTCTTCGACGAAATCGAAGGTGTACAGCTTCATCATGGCGTAAATCAATTCTTTCACCCCTGGCATCCTCAGAGTGAGCAGGTATTCGGCAAACGCATCGCCTCGATATGTCAATGCGACTTCTGCCGCCTCGACCGGCAAAAAGTCTTCTGCCGTAAACGTCTCGTCCAAATACTCTTGCCCTACCCGAACATAAAGGCGATCCGACGCATACGCCACGTTCTCACCCGGCCAGCCTGTGCCGATGAGCTTTTTGAACTTGTATTCGGCGTCGAGAAGTTCCTCTTGCGTAAGGTCATTCTCTTTGATCAATTTCGCAAATTCCTCCTGCATTTCGGCAAGGTCGCTTTGCAACTGTTGCATTTCTTGTAAGAGCTGTTCGTTTTCTTCGGAAAGCTGCTCGTTTTGCCGCGTCAGTTCGTCGATTTGCCCTTGCAAACCATCCGTCCCTCCGCACGCGGCCAATAGAACCGCCGATGCCACCATCACGATCGCGAACAATCCACATAAAATTTTCTTTTTCATATATTTTCACTCCTTTTCAAGCAACCTTTCCTACTTCACTTCTGCATTCGCTCCGTGCGCTGATGCTAAAACGAAGAAGTTGCCACTCCCAAAAACATTAAATAAAAACACCGTCACAATACTCAAAAACAACACCGCAACGACAGAACCTTTTATTCTTTTAGATATATTCTTCATTTCTTTCTCCTTATAATCACTTGCTGTCAATCATTGATTGCTCTATTTCTTTCAATTCCTTTTCCAGTTTTTTAATTTTTTGGGTATATTTTTTTATATAATAAATAAAACAAATTAAAGTTATTGCCACTATAACCAATATTGTTGTTCCAATCCACCAAACTTCCGGCAGCTTTACAAAAATAAAAATTGCAATACCTCCCATGAATAACATAAAAAACGGACAAACAATATATGTTGATTGGATTCTCGATTTATAAAAATGAATTGCTTCCCTAATTTCTTTCATGCAAATCCTCCCCTTTTTAATACCGCCCTAAAATAATAGCAAAAAAGTATAAACAAAGCCATAGCAGACTTTATTCATGTTTACAACAAAAATTTATTCATCGGAGTGGCCCTCCTCTTTTAATTCGCAGTTTTCTTCTTTTCTTCACCTGATAATGCACATGGCCTCGGTCACATCGGGGACGAGCGCTCGATCGACTTTTGCAATCAATAAATATGTGACCACTCTATCATATTCCAAAATACCATCCGGATACCCGACATACAGGATCAGTCGGCTCCCTGCAACGTCGATCCCTTCAATACGAAATTGCCCCGGATCGGTAGATTTATAAAAGCCGCACACGACGTACGCCATATCCTTAAAATCTTGGCTTGTAAGTCCACACAATACTTCTGCCGCCTCATGATCATAGATACCGCTTCCCGAACTTTCTTCATTGAAAAGCCCTCCGTAACCGTTGCGCGTACAAACGGCTTTCATTTCAGACAGCGAGCGGCACAGCGCAATAAAATCTTTGCCTGCATCGGCATCTCCGCCCAAAGTTTCTTCTAAAACGACTTCATATTCCTCCGAAGCGACGAGCCTGTCCGCAAAGAGGACATTGACATCGGCATCTTCGCGCGCGCAGCCCGCCATAGCAAACAGCACGGACACGCACCCCAACAACAATGCAGAAATTGTACGAATCCTTTTTTTCATTTCTATTCTCCTCATTCATT
>CAJFTM010000009.1:36648-76163 GCA_904419945.1 uncultured Clostridia bacterium | reverse complement strand
TTCATAGTGGGTGATCAGAAGAATGGATATATCTTCTCTTTCAAAAGAAGCGAGCGGATGAGTGACGAGGTTGACCGTCAGCCACGCCGCGAGCCCGCCGACGATCCCGATGAGCAAAACGATCGCAACGATCCGGGTGATAACTCTTTTGACCATCTTCGATTTCCTCTTTACATCATTCAATATAAAACCGCCGGCAACGGATAAAACTGAAATTGCAAATAGATTTCTGTTCCCTCTATCACTTCTGTAATACCAGGGATAGAATCGATCATTGGATGCCCGGAAACATATTTATGCTCGCGATTTTCTCTAAAAAAACCAATCGCATGATTAATATTGTCATAATACAGTGCATGAACATTAAAAATTTTGTTATGCGTCTCTGGATGTGTAACACCGTATTCATCTAAGAAAAGATAAGTAGTACTGGAGGTAACGCTCGTATAATGCGTTGCCATCGTAAGATCCCAAGCCTTAAAATCTTCATGATAGATAAATATATACATCATGGTTGTATTGCTAACCAATGAAGTATTAAATGTTACATCATCTAAATTTATAACTTCGATGTCAGGTATAATTAAGTCAAAAGGTATCCAAGAAATATATGGAACAGTCCCAACAACATCATCCAAAAAGAAATCAAAAACTAAATTAGTGAAATCGCAATTCTTAAAATAATTATTTTTAGTAACAATATTATACAATTTCCCTTTTTTTGAAGTGGGAGATGCCATCATCATAAATATTCTGTACGTTTGTCCATCGTATTGTTTATTAAGTTGAGTAGAGTACCAGTCAATCGTTTCCGTATCTTCTGGTGGATATGTCGGGGGATTTAAATCTTGTGTCTGCATGGTTGCTGTTTCGCCCGATGAAAAAATTTTGGAAACCTCATTATTTGACGCTTTATAGACGCTGAGCTGTTGAAGTTCAGAATCAATTTCCGCCAATTTACTCTCAAGTTCTTGTGAATTTTCAAATTGCATGGCAGATACAACATCCGAACGTTCCATGAATAATTCCTGAATACGTCCATCATCCTCGGCAACATCTTTCGTTTCCAAATAAGAATCAATATATTCGCTGTTGATGGTATAATCTGCGCTATAAGATACATCCCTCTCTTGCGTTGCCGCTTTCGCCGGGATCGCTATCAGCGACCCGAACAGGTAGACAAGCAAAAACATTGCTACAACCAACGACATACAGACTAGTCTTTTGACTTTCATACAAATTCCCCCCCTACAGATTTTGTAACTTTATTATAGCACGGCTTTCGCTGCCATTCAACATTAAATTGTAATATAATTGCAATATATTTGTAATATATGAATGAGCTTGCCGCAATTTGCGGGAACGTGTGTTCCTTCGAACCGACCAAAAACGCCCGCCGCCGAACCGACGCTTGTCTGCCGCAAAACGCCCGCCGCCCGCTCCGAAACGGAGCGGGCGGCGGGCTGCACGGCCGAAGCGGGCGGCGGCATTCTTCGTATCGTGCGCGCAAAGGCTATGCACGCGGGGCGGAGCGGCAGACGCGGCGGTAGACGGCGTACGCGCCAAAGAGTGCGAGCGCAGCGAGCAGGTACGGGATGCTGCACAGCAGCGGCGCCGCCCACCAGGGGAAGCTGCCCGTGACGCCGAGCTGTTCCATGACCTGCTCGCGCGTATCGCCCGGGCTGATACCGCGCACGCTGCCCGGATGAAACTGGTCCAGCGCAGAGACGAGGATCGGCAATACGAAAGCCGCGATCAAAACAGCCATTAAAACAGCCAGCAGGATGAGCCCGTTGCGGGTGCGTTTGCCCTCGGGCGGCCGGGGCACGCGCCCCTCGCTCCATGCTGTAAGCAGTGGATTTTCCCTCATCACTTCTCCTCCCTTTTCCGCAGCAGCAAGATAACGCGCCGTCTTCAGTAACGTTTAAGCCGCTTTCCGGCCGATTACAGTATACCACAGATGTACCGTATGCGCAAGGCATTTGCAATTTTTATTCAAACGGGATGGAACGCGGCCGTTTGCCGCGCACTTACCGCTCGGACCATGCAGGATTTTTCAAAGATGTGCCCGCGGAGATTGACAGCGGACGCACTTCTCTTTATAATATATGTGTCATAAGTTTTTATGACATACATTGCCAGGGAAGGTATCAAATGGAAGACATCATCGCGCGGCGGCAGTTTGACCCGCTGTATATTTGGCTGGACATCGGTTTTTTGCTCGTGCTGGCGGGACTTTTGCTTTGGAAAAAGAAATACATGACCGTACTGGTGGGGCTGTTTTTCGGACTTGTATATTTTGCCGTCGACTACGGCCTGTTTCACCTCGTATTTCACGCGCGCACCATTTCGGAAGGATACAGCCTGTTTTGGGTCCTCCTGTGGATGTCGATGAGCTACGGCTTTACAAATTTTGCATGGATCTGGCTTTGGATCTCAAAGGACAAACGACTGCTCGAATGGTCGGCTCTCATCCTCTTTTGGTGGCTGTGCGCGCCCATGATCGCGGCAACATTTGGGAGCGGCGAGCCCATCGTCATCCAGCGCACGACGGGCTCTTACCACGGGTATATGGCGATTTTACTGTTTGCCGGATACCTCGGCCTGATCGTATGGAATTTGGCACACCGCGAAAAGGCCCTCCGTATCGATATCCTATGGCTCCTCGCCATCGGCATACTGGTGCAATTCGGCTGGGAGGCGGGGCTGCTGCTGGGCGGCATCCGCAGCGCGGGCTTTGAAAACTTTTCGGACAAGATCCTCACACTGGTGACCAATTCGCTGCTGGAGACCAACCTCGGCATGCCCTATATCTATTTCATCTTCCTCGCATGGTCCTCCCTCTTTACCGAACAGCTGAAGCGGCGCAGACAAAAACTGCCCCTGCTTGCCCGCCTTGCCGAAAATAACGCAGAGCGCGTGCGCGGCGAAGGTCTGAGCGAATACCTCGGCGGGCCCTCCGCCGAACACGATCGGCCCGCGCCATAACTCCCGGCGCTTTTCCTTATTATATAATTAAGGAATGCAAAAACTTTTGAAAGTGAAAAACGCCCCGTTCCGGTTTGGCCCGGAACGGGGCGCCCTTTTTATTTTCCGCACGGCAGCCTGCACAAGCCGCCGCACGGCTCCGGTTGCCGCATATGATGCGGCGGCCGGCGGAGGCTCATACGAGGCTATGCCCGTTCTTTTGCCTGCTTTTCCGCCCGAACGGATTTACGAATGGCAAACACACCCCAAACGGCCAAGCCGACGGCGAGCACACAGTCTACAATGATCATCACGACCACCCAAACCGGCAGATTATAACCGAGAACGTCCGTATTCATGATGTTGGAATTGTTGACCGCATACAGAATGTTCTTTGCGCAGTTGCGCAGGATGTTCATGTCATTCGGGTCAGATTTACGGGGCGACCAGTGATAGAACGCCATCGAAGTGAGGTTCAGATCGCCGCCGGCATACGCCATCTGCTTCGGATTGAGCGGGCCGCCGGTATTGTAGTCGCTGATGACCATGCCGCGGAACCCCCACTCGTTGCGGAGGTCTCGGTCAGGAGGCGATAGTCGCCGCCCGTCCACATCGTGCCGATGCGGTTGAAAGAACTCATCATGCCGATGGTGCCGCCTTCCTTGACGGCGAGCTCAAACGGGCGGAGATACACTTCGCGCAGAGCCTGCTCATCCAGCCAAGTACAGATACCGGTACGGTTGGTCTCCTGCTCGTTGACGGCAAAGTGCTTGACCTGCGTATAGACGCCCTTGCTCATCGCGCCGCGGATCTCGTACGCGCCGAGCATACCGGTCAGCAAGGGATCCTCCGAGAAATACTCGCCGGTGCGGCCGCCGAAGGGACTGCGATGCATATTGATGCCGGGAGCATACCAGCCGCTGTACGGCATGCCGTCGCCGCGCTGATTGCCGACGAGAGCCTCGTTGCCGACCGCCGTGCCGAAATCTTCGAGCAATTCGACGTTAAAAGTCGCAGCCATGAGCGGCTCGCAGCAATAGTGCGCGACTTCGTACACGGGCGCCGCCGAGGAACCGGCCATGAAGTCCGCAAAGCCCGCAGGGCCGTCCGCATCGATGGTCGCAGGCTTGCCGATCGCCTCGAGGGCGGGCGTATTAAAGCGGTTGGAGGTGATGAGGCTGCGCATTTCGTCGTAGGTGAGCTGGTTCATGAACGTATCCCAGCGCGCATCGTCGAACGGAATGCCGCTCATCTCATAGAGCTGGATCTCCGTCTTGCCGTCCACACGGTTCGCGACGTCTTCCTCGCTCGCCTGCGTCCAGCTGTCGGGGATATCCTCTTCGGAAACATACCAAGGGTCGGAAGGCAGGTCGTTGAAGCTGGTGTAGTAGACCTGGTTATCCATGATCAGGATCGCCTCGTCCGACCAAAGGAGGTCTTCCTTGGTGGGCGCTTCGGGATAGGTGCCCTCGAAGTCCGCACGGGAGAGCTGCGTCATCTGCGATTCGGGAGAGACGAACTCGGAGCGGACGGAATCGTACCACTGGCCGTCCGAACGGGTGCCGTCCCACTCGGTGTCCCCTTTATCGGGCGTGAAGAGGGTCGTGATCTCGGCGTCCGTGGTCGAATCCTTGGTGTACTTCTTGTCGGTGCCGATCTCAAACTCGACGAGAGCTGCCTTGTCGCCGGCGGTCGCCACGGTGTGCGAATCTTCGTACACGCCGACCGTGTAGGTGCCTGCTTCCAGTTCATAGCCCTGGAAATCATTGTCGTTGGCGTCATTGTAGTCGAAGGACGCCATATCCTGATAGCGGAAGGAGACTCTGATGGTCTGAGATTCGCCCGGCGCGAGCAATTCGCTCTTGACGAATTCGACCAGCGTCACGGAAGATTTTTCGATTTCGCCCTCATAGTAAGGAGCGCTGAAATAAATTTCACCGACATCTTTGCCCGCAACGGAACCGGTATTGGTCACCCTGAGTTCCAGTTCGAGGTAATCGCCGTTGGTGCCGTCGCTGTTCGGAGTGAACGCGCGGTCGGGAATATTGTCGCTGGCGATCTCCCAATCGAAGGTGGTATAGGAGAGGCCGTAGCCGAAGGGATAGACAACGTTGTCATCGTACCATTCGTCCGCATCGGTGCCGGGGAGGTAATTGCCCGCCTCGATCTCGGCGTACGCCGTCTCATACCAGCGGTAGCCCATATAGATGCCCTCTTCGTAATCGAGGGTGTTGTAGTAGCGCGCGCCGGCGGAAGGGCCGTCCATCGTGACGATGTTGCCGTCCTCGTCCAAAACGCGTGCGTATTTGAGATATTCGTAGCTGGTGAATCCGGTATCGGAAGGAGCCGCGACCTCTTCGCCGGTCATGATGTCCTTAATGACGAGCTCGCCCGCATCGTTGAGGTACAGCTGCGACTGAATGTTGCCCTTAAAGTTGGGCCAGGTCGGATCCTGTGCAAAATAGCGGGGATACATATCGGAAGTATGGCCGGAAGGGTTGACCTCACCGTTGAGCACGCGGCCGAGAGCGCCTGCGCCCGTGACGCCGGGCAGGCCCATCCAAACGATGGCGTCTACGCTCAGCGGGCCCTCTGCGTCGTTGATATCGCCGAGCTCGACGGGATGTGCGCTGTTGACGACGACGATGACCTTATCAAAGTAGCCCTTCACGTACTGGATGAGCTCCTTCTCGTTGTCGGTCAGGCTGTAATACTGGTCGAGCGGGTTGCTGTGCGTATCGAGCCCCCACATCTGCGCATCGTTGAACTCAGAACCGGTGCGGGAGATCACGACGACCGCAGCGCCGTCGTACATGGCATAGGAGCCTTCCGCCGCAACGAGATCTTCGACGGGAAGCTCGCCGGCCGTATCTCCGGCACCCGCATAGATCTCCAAGAGGCGAGGATTGAGGACAAAGCCGGCATCCTGCAAGCCCTGCTCGAGGTAGATCGGGTTATCCAAATTGCCCCCGCCGGAACCGGAGCCGCCGTAGATCAATGTTTCGCTGTTGGTAGCAAACAAGCTGATCATGTTCTCGCTGCTCTTGAGAGGCAGGGCGTTGTTCTCATTCTTCATGAGGACATAGCTCTCGTCGGCGAAGACCTCGTTGAGATCGCGCGCGACCTGCTTCTCTTCTTCGTAGGAGTCAAAGTCGGTAAAATACTTCTTTGCGCTTTCGCCCGCCGCAAAGGCGCTGCCGATCGCCTGCGTATTGAACGCAAACAGCAGCATCAGTGCGAGGATGGCACTCAGAAGCGCGATCGCCGTCTTTTTGACTACACTCTTCGTAATGTGCATAATTCCCTCCTAAAACAATTTTCCTGCAAATGCGCAGCCTGGCCGCGAAGGGGAAGGAACGGCGTTCATTCATAGTAACGCGGACCGACTCCGGCACGGGGCGCACATTCGCTCAGGTTCGTACGGAATGATAGCACAAAAGCGATCCCTTGGGTGAAAATTTGTCTTGAACCGTCGATTTCGCGCCTTGAACGGTTATCGTATGGATATTTTCACCTTTTTATCAAACCAATAACGCCCTCTTCACAGGAAAATCACTCTCTTCCGCCAACGTCAAAAAAGGGGAGCGCCCCGGGCGCCCCCCTTTTGACATACGATCGAAATGAGGTCAGACCGCGCTGCCGAGATAATCGGCCAGCGTCTGCATAAAATCTTTTTTACGGGCGCGGGAAAGGCACAGATCGTCCTCGCCGACCCACACCGTCGTTGCGCCCACCCCGACGACGTAATCGAGGTTGACAAGGTAACTTTAATAGATGCGGTAAAAATGGCAGTCCGCCAGCTCGCTCTCTACCTTATCCATCTGACCGCGGACGGTGATGTCTTCCCCGCCGAGATGATAGGTCAGCAGGTGCTCGCGCACTTCGATGTAGCGGATATCCCGCACGGAAATGCAGCGGACGGATTCGTCGGTACACAGAAAGAGCTTTTTATTCTGCGCGTTTTTGATCTTTCGCAGCGCCTTGCGCAGCTTGGAATAGAGCTGCGGCTGCGTGACCGGCTTGACGAGAAAATCGAGCGCATCGACCTCGTAGCCGCGGATGGCATATTGCGCCATGTTCGTGACGAAAATGATGACGGCGTTTTCATCCACCTTGCGCAGTTTTTTCGCGGCGGTGAGGCCGTTGAGGTGCGGCATATCGATGTCCATCAGCACGAGATCGTACTTGCTGCGGTAATCGCCGATAAATGCGAGCCCGTCCGTAAATTCGGCAACGGAGAAGCGCTCGTCTGCTTCCCGCTCAAATTCTTCCAAATAGGAACGAAGCATCTTGGTGTCTTCCGGGTCATCTTCTACGATCGCGACGTGGATCATTCTGCCTCCTCTTTGAAAGGGAATGACTGCCAAAGCGGATAAATGCAATTCTTTTCGGCCTCCGGCCGAAAAGAAAGGGCGCCCTTTCTTTTGATTTGCGTTTAATGGTATCACAAGTTTTGACGTTTGTCAATATTTTTTTATAAAAACACAGCGGCGCGCTTTGCCGCATAACCGAACGAAAGGGAAGCAAACTGTTTCTAAAAAGGCCTTTCCCGTCAAATTTGGAGGGAATGTAGTGTTTTTGATTGCCTCGCAAAGGCATCTGTGCTATAATGCAATGGAAACGACAGGTGCGCCGCAGCGGCGCACGGAGCGGGAGAGCGCGTGCCATGCATCGTGGATATCTGTTTTTTAAATATTCCTTCGACTTTTGCGCCGCGCTGCTCGCCGTGATCCTCCTCTCCCCCCTGCTGCTGCTCGTGGCGATCGCCATCAAAGCGGAGGACGGGGGAGAGATCATTTTCCGCCAAAAGCGCACCGGCCGAGGCGGGAAAAAATTTTTCTGCTACAAATTCCGCTCGATGACCAGCGCGCGGGTACGCTACAACAAGCATCGGCGCGTGATCGGGGACGAAAATCCCAATGTGACCAAAGTGGGGCGCGTTATCCGCAAACTGAAGATCGACGAGCTGCCGCAGCTGTTCAATATCCTCAAGGGGGACATGAGCATCATCGGGCCGCGGCCGCTGCTGCCCGTATTTGACCGCGACTATGAGGACTGGGAAATGATCAAATTTGAACTGCGCCCGGGGCTGACCGGCCTGGGGCAGGTGCGCGGCAACGGCTACCTGAGCCTGTACGACCGCAAATATTATGACGCTTATTATGCGATGCACGCCTCGCTCGGGCTGGACATCGGCATCTTTTTCCGCACGCTGGGCGTCATCCTCTTCGGCGAAAAGAAGTTTTTAAAGCCCGTATCGGAAGCGGAGCACCGCTTCCTGCGGCGGGAAGTAAAGCGCAACTATACCGTACCCCCCGAAACGCGCGCGGCGCTGCGCGCAGCGGAGTAAACATGGATGAATTTACCCTGCAACGCGCGGAAGACGGGCGATGGAAGGCCGCACAGATCGTGGGGAATACCCGCATCGGCGGCGTCGTCTCCTGCGTGCTCAACTATTATAAATTTATGGACCGCCGCCGCTGGCGTTTGGATTTTTTTGCCTACGAACACTGCGGCTTTGACGAGGAGCTGCGCGCGATCGACCCCGCGGCGCGCGTACTGACCATTCCCCGGTTTGACCGGGATCCGCTGCGGGCGATGAGCGCACTGCAAAAGCTGCTGCGCGAAGGCGGGTATGCGGTGGCACATTCGCATATGACCACCCTTTCCGCCTTTGCGCTGCGCGCGGCCAGGCGGGCGGGTGTTCCCGTGCGCATCTGTCACGCTCACAGCACCTTCGACCGCCGTTCCGACCATTATTGGATCAAGGCGGCGCTGCGCCCCTTTGCCGCAAAGGATGCGACCTGCCGCATGGCATGCGGCAGATTGGCGGCACAAAACCTCTTTCGCCGACGCGCAAAAGAGGCGATCATCCTGCCCAATGCCATCGATTTAGAGCGGTTCGCCCCCGATCCGCTTGCAAAAGAGCGCCTGCAGCTGCAAGGGCGCAATCTGCTCTTTGTCGGGCGGTTTGCTCCGCAAAAGAACCTGCACTTCCTCTTGGATGCTTTTGCGCTTGCCCTGCAGCGGCGGCCGATGACGCTGCTGCTGTTGGGAGCGGGCGCCGGGGAAAAGGCACTGCGCGAACGGGCGGCACGGGCCGACCTATCCGGCCGTGTACGCTTTATCCCGCAAGGGGATCCGGCGCCCTGGTATGCCGCGGCGGACGCATTCGTTCTGCCATCCCTGTACGAGGGATTCCCCGTGGTGGGTTTGGAAGCGCAGGCGGCAGGTCTGCCCTGCCTGTTTTCGGACAAGATCACGCGCGAAGCGGACGTATGCGGCGGGGCCGCCTTCCTCCCGCTCGATCGGGAGGCGTGGGCCGCGGCGATGGCAGAGGATGCGCCGCGCCTGACAGACTGTGCCAAACGGCTGCAACAGGCCGGCTATGATATCCGGCAGGAAGCGGGAAGGCTGCGTGAAGTTTACGACCGCGCCCTGCAATCACTGGTGGGAGAAGAATAAAATGCTGAACAAAGAAAAACTGCGCCGCCCGCTGCAGCAGGCGTACCTGCTGCGGCTGCTCGTGCGGCGCAACATCAAAAACCAATACTACCGCTCCTTTATCGGCGTACTTTGGACAGTGCTGAACCCGCTGCTCAATATGCTGGTGATGACGCTCGTGTTTTCCCGCCTGTTCGGCGGAGATACGCCGCTCGACTACCCCATCTATATCCTTTCGGGCAACATCATCTTCAACATCATGCGCACCTCGACGAGCGGATCCCTCCCCTGCCTGGTGCGCCAGCGGGATATGCTGCAAAAGACGCGCGTCTCCATCGCCCTCTTCCCGACGGCGAACGTGCTCTCCTCGCTGGTGACATTTCTCTTCTCCTTCGTCGCGCTGCTCATTGTGGCGCTGGTGCGCTACCTGACGGGCGACTATGTCTTCTGTTGGCAGATCGTATTAGTGGTCGTACTGGTGCCGGCGGTAGCGCTCTTCTCACTGGGCATATCCTATTTTTTGAGCGCGCTGTACGTGTTCTTCCGCGACATCGAACACCTGTACTCGGTCATCCTGACGCTGTGGACCTACCTGACCCCCCTCTTTTACACCGTCGACCGCCTCAACAGCCAACTGGTCGAAAACATTATGGGGCTCAATCCGATGTACCACTACGTCGAATACTTCCGGACCCTTCTTTCCGGCGGTATTCCGTCGGGAATGGAGCACCTGATCTGTTACGGATTTGCGATCGTATCCTTTGCGATCGGCTACGCATTCATGCGCGCGGTGCGCAACCACATCGCCGCCAACCTGTAAGGAGGACGCCATGGCAAGACAAAAGATCACGCCCGACCCGACCTGCCTGCTCGAGGCGCACGATGTGACGATGAAGTTCACCCGCTACGACGTGGGCGTCAATTCCCTCAAAGAGCTGATCGTGCGCGCCTTCCGCCGCGATCTGCGCCGGGAAAAATTTACCTGCCTGGAAAACGTGAGTTTCAAGATCCGCCAAGGGGAAGCGGTGGCAGTGATCGGGCGCAACGGCGTGGGCAAGAGCACGCTGCTCAAGATCGTTTCCGGCATCCTCAAACCCACGTCCGGCTGGGCGCACTGCAACGGGCGCATCTCTCCCCTGCTGCAGCTGGGCGCCGGCTTTGACGGCAACGCGACGGGCATCGAGAACATCTACCTCAACGCCGCGATCATGGGCTATACCAAAAAAGAGATCGACGCGAAGCTGCCCGAGATCCTCGCGTTTGCGGAGCTGGGCGACTTTATCCATACCCCCGTCAAGGCGTACTCTTCGGGTATGCTGGCGCGGCTCGGCTTTTCCATCGCCATCACGATGGAGGCGGAGATCATGCTCATCGACGAGATCCTCGCCGTGGGCGACATCGCCTTCCAAAAAAAATGCTATGACCGCCTCGCCGAACTGCGGAAAAAGGGACTGACCTTCCTCATCGTGTCGCACGGCAATTCCGTACGCAACCTGTGCGACCGCGCCATCTGGATCGAGCGCGGGCATGTGATCGCCGACGGACCGGCGGGCGAGATCTTCGACCGCTACGCCCAGGCGATGATGCATCCCGAGCAAAACGCATAACCAAAACCACACAAGGAGACAACATGCATTACGACTATTTATTGGTAGGCGCCGGGCTGTATAACGCCGTATTCTGCGAGCACGCCGTGCGCGCGGGCAAGAGCTGCCTCGTCGTCGAACGGCGCAGCCACATTGCAGGGAATATTTATACCGAAAAGGTGGAAGGCATCGACGTACACGTATACGGGGCCCACATCTTTCATACTTCAAACGAGGAAGTATGGACATATGTAAATCAATTCGCCTCCTTCAACCATTTTGTCAACCGCGTCAAAGCCAATTATAAGGGCAAACTGTACAGCATGCCCTTCAACATGTATACATTTGAACAGCTTTGGGGCACAAAGACGGCGGAAGAAGCGCAGGCGATCATCGAGAGTCAGCGCGCAGCCCTCGGCGGCAAACAGCCGGAAAACCTCGAAGAGCAGGCGATCAGCCTGGTCGGGACCGACGTATACGAGACGCTCGTCAAGGGATATACCGAAAAGCAGTGGGGGCGCCGGTGCAGAGATTTGCCCGCCTTCATCATTAAGCGGCTGCCGCTGCGCTTTACCTACGACGACAACTACTTTAACGACAAGTATCAGGGCATCCCCGAGGAAGGCTACACCGCCTTGGCGGAAAAGCTGTTCGCGGGCGCGAAGGTGCTGCTGAATACCGATTATTTCGACTTTATCAAGGAGACGAAAGATACCTTCGGCAAAACCGTGTTCACGGGGATGCCGGACGAGTTTTTCGGCTACCGCTTCGGAAAGCTCGAATACCGCACCGTGCGCTTCGAAACGGAGGTGCTGGACATCCCCGACTACCAGGGCAACGCCGTCATCAACTACACCGAATACGAAGTCCCCTACACGCGCATCATCGAACACAAGCACTTTAATTTCGGCAAACAGCCCAAGACCGTCATCTCGCGCGAGTACCCTGCCGAATACGCGGAGGGCATGGAGGCATACTACCCCGTCAACGATGCCAAAAACAGCGCGCTCATGCAGCAGTACGAGGCATGCAAGGCGGAGCGGCCGGACGTCATATTCGGCGGCAGGCTGGGCGAATACAAGTACTACGACATGGATAAGGTCATCGCGAGCGCCTTCGAGCTGTGCAAAACGGAAGGGCTGCGCTGACGCACTCTCTCGAACGTTATTTTTGCCATATATTTCTGCGCGCGGCGTATGCCGCGCGCTTTTTACCGCCCTTTTATTCTCCTGCGGCGGGTTGCCCCGCACAATTCCACCCGCTGCGGAGCCGCTGATCTTCGCCGCGCCCCTGTATATGCGGCATTCCCGTATCATTTCAGCGGCTCCTGCACAAACTGAAGATGCGCGCAGAAGGGCGCACAGGAGGAACGGTTTTGGAAGAGAAAAAATCGGGCGAGGAACTGCTCGCCGAAGTATACCGCAACACGCACTACGCGCTGGCATCCATCGCAGACATCCTGCCGGCGACGCAAGAGGGCGAACTGAAAGAAGAGCTCAAGCGCATGCACGAAGATTATGAGCGCATCTGCGGCAAAGCAGCGCTCTGCGCAAAGCAACGGGGCATCGAATTAAAGGAGCCCAATCCCCTCAAGCGGGCGATGATGTGGGGCTCGATCAAGATGAACACCATCAAGGATGACTCCCGCGCGCACATCGCCGAAATGATGACGCAGGGAACGGTGATGGGCATCACTGCGCTGACCCGCTCCATCCGCGAGAGCGAAGATGCCGATACCGCCATCCGCACCCTCGCGGGGGAACTGCTCGCCATCGAACAGGGCTACGAACAGACGCTGCGCCACTACCTGTAAATCCGATCGGACGCAGATTTGACCGCATCTTGATCAAAGCGCCCGCCGGCAAAATGCCGGCGGGCGCTTTGATTCAACGGAACAATTCGCATAACACTCTAAAAAATCATCCCGCTATCCTTTTATGGGAAATGATTCTCCCCGCCTGCAGCATTTGCCGACATAAATCTGCGGTCATCCCTAACAAAAAAATAAAAAATTGTATGCATCACGAAACTCGCTAGTTTTATCCGAAAGAATACAGTAACGCAACGGAAATTCCGTTGCGTTACTGTATCTGGTCAGCACCGAAAGTCATTAAAATGTGGCTGAAACGCAAACAGCCTAAATTTTCCTCAACTTCATTCAGAGCAATTTTGTGCCTTGTTTGCGTTGCTCACAAAAAACAATTAGATTCCAATAGCGGTGCGCCTTGATACATTATTGAAAGCTGTATTATTATATTATATTTTAAACTGTTTGTTAACCAATAGTTGGTTCACCAACTACATTATTTTTACTGATTTCATATACTAAAAGCGTTGGCGTACCAATTGCCAATCATGTGGTATCCTTTATGAGATTAGTCGGCGCAGTTTATGCAAGAATTATTGAATTAGTGAAAGAACGACAAATCACCGTAAATGCTTTGGCAAATTTGAGCGGCGTTCCTCGTCCTACCATTGTTACAATGACGAGAAGCAACACCGTTAAACTTTCAACGATTTACGGCATTTGTGACGGACTGAAAATCACTCTACAGGATTTATTCAGTTCTCCGCTGTTCAATCCCGAAAATATAACCGATTAGAATCAAAGCGCCCCTCCCCGGTTACGGGGAGGGGCGCTCTCGCGATTTGCTTCAGATCATGCCTGCGCGGATGCATCCGGCGTGGAGGGAGAATAGACGCGGGCGGCCAGTTCCTGATCGAGCAGGTACAGGCCCTTCGGGTCGCCGCCGAACAGCTTCATCTTTTTGACGAGGTCCTCGGCATTCTTTTCCTCCTCACCCTGTTCCTTGACAAACCAGTCGAGGAACTGCATGGTGCGGAAATCCTTCTGCGCAAACGCCTCGCTGTAAATGGCCGTGATGAGCGAAGTGACATAGCGCTCGTGTTCCAACCCTGCCTGCAAAGGCGCGGCCATATCGGCATACGCCTTATCCGGCGCATCGACGGCGGCAAAGGTGACGCGGTGGCCGCAGTCGATGAGATAGCGGCGCATGGCGAGGGCGTGGTCGCGCTCCTCCTGCGCCTGCACCTCATACCAATGGGCGAAGCCGGGCAGGCCGGCATCCTCATAGTAGTTGGCAAAATCCAAATACAGATAGGCGGAATACAGCTCTTTGTTGACCTGATCGTTGATCAGCTCGGCAATTTTCGGTTGCAGCATAAAAAACCTCCTGAAAATAATTTTTACATTCGATCGGGACGGACACGGCACCGGCGCGCCGCTCCTTCAGCGCCCGATATAAAAGATGCGGCGCAGCGAGGAAGCGATGCGCTCCCAACAGGCGACGAGCCGCTCGTTGGTAAATTTTTGACAGTACTCCAGCTCCTCCCGCAACGTGAGCGGAGCAGAGAGGTCCGCCCAGGTATCGACATAGTGCGAACACAGCCGCTCGGGGCTGTCGTAGAGAAAGGGGGCATTTTCGTACAGATACGGCTTGACCAAAGAAATGTAGTCGGTATGGGCGGCCTCGTCCTCAAATGCGTCGATGAGCGGATCGAATTTTTTCCTTTCCTTTTTGGTGATATGCACGAGATAGGAAAAGATGAGTTCGTCGCCGCGGATATTGTAGATGCCGTCTACCGAGTAAAACTGAAAACCGCGGTCGTCAAAAAAACGGAAAAAGGCGGCATCCAGCCCGTCAAACAAGCCGCTGCGCAGCCAGTGGGCTGCGAGCTTGAGCTCGAGGTCGGCGCGCTCGACGTGGTACGTGACGAGCACCTGCAGTTCGTAACCGCGGCCGACGCGGTTGACCTCGCGCGTGACCTTTTCCTCTACGGGCGCAGGCGTGCGCTCGCGGGGGCGCAGGGGCATCTTGCCGAAGGTATCGAGCACTCTCCTCTCCTGTTCGGGCGTAAATGCGCCCGCCAAGAACAGGCACATGCCGCGGTTGAACAGAGAGGCGCGCGCCTCGCGGATCTCTTCCGGCTCCAGCCTGGAAAGCACGTCTGCATTGCCCAAAACGGGCGCGATATAGCGGGAGTCAAACCAAAGCTCGCGCAGGATATCCGCCGAGCGGGCATCGTAAAAGGCGGCTTCGAAGATCTCGTTGCGGATGACGGGAAGGACTCGCTCAAAATCCTCCCGCTCGTAATCGCGCTGCGAGAGCATGGAAAAGAGCAGCTCGAGCTGAGGCAGGAACACATCCGGCCGACAGGTAAAGCTGAAACACATATAATTGACGGCGGTATACCCCATGATCTCGCTGCCGCGCGCAGTCATCTCGGCATTGATCTCCTTGGCGCGCCGCTCCCCCGCCCGCTCAAAAAACATGTGTTCGACCAAATGATAGACCCCGGGCGTGCATTCGGGCGTAAAGGGAAGCACGACGGAAAAGGCAACGGAATGCAGCTGCGGCGAAGGGCAGGCGACCAATTCGGCGCCGTTTTCCAGGCGGCCGCGCCGCTCGACAGGCGTATTCATGACCAGTGATCCTCCGATGGGATTCAATCCATTATAACAAATATCCGCTGAAAAGGCAACGGGTCGGGCGGCGCCGATTTCGGCGCCGCCCCTCTCCCTCGCTAGTTCCCGCCCGCGACCTGTACATACAGCGCAATGAGGCTCTCGGCCGTCTGACTGTAGCTGCGCGTGCCGCCGGGGACGCCGTTGGCCTTCAAAAACAGATCGTTCAAAAAGGCGGACAATGTATCCAACCACCCGTCGTAACGGGAATAGAGTTCATCCGCGTTGCGCCACTCCTGCACGATCTGCGGGCGCAGGCGGGCATACAGTTCCTCGAACGGCTCTTCCGGAAGGGAATTGAGCAGGGACGCAACGGCGCGCATCAGCCCTCCGTAACGCAGGTAATCGTCCCCCGAACGGAGACAGAGCACATACGCGACGACGTTCGCCTCCCCCTCCTGCGCGACGCCGTGCGCGTGCGCCAGCTCGTGCGCCATGGTGACGCCCAACTCGTAAGAGGGGATATTTGTGTTGAGATTCGCTTCGGCATAAAAGGGAAAGTAGATACCCGTAATGCCGATCGCGCTCATGCCGACAGACAGAGCCACCGCCTTGGGGCGAACGGAATAAGGGGCAAAATATCCGCCCTCATACTCGGCAAAAGCGGCATTGAGCAAGCCGGCGATCTCCCCGAAAGTATACGGACAGACGACATTGCCTGCCCCGTCCCGCTCCATGCGGTCAGACAGGGCGTTCAGCTCCTCCACATAATATTCCGCCGCAGCATAGGCGAGCTCATCCGTGACGGTAACTTCTGGCAACCCGAGCGCCCCTGCCGCAGGAAGGCGCTCATACAGCGGAGCATACAGTGCGCCGAAGGCGATCAGCACCGAGAGACCCGCCGCGGCGAGGCGGTACAGCCACAGCCGAACGCGGGCAAAATTGCGGTCATGCAAGAGGACGATGAACCCGATGACGAGCAGCACCGCGCATGCGATCAGGCAGAGAGCGGTGACCTCGTACAGAGAAAACGGCAGGATGCCGGAAATGCCGGAGAGGAACCAGGAGAGCAGGCGGGTGACTCCCCGCGCGAAAAAATACTCGGCAAGGACGGGAATATCGGCGAGCAGCAATAAGAGCGCTGCGGCCAACGCCAAAATGCACAGAACGCGCAGGCGGGCGGGCCGCCGCACGGGATACAGCGGTTTCATGATCCCATTATACCACAGATCTGCGAAAATACAGTCAAGCGCGCGCGAAAATTTCGCGCGCGCCGCAGTATTTTATTCTTGTCCGGAAGCGGCCGCTGCCAGCGCCTCATCACTTTGCCGGAGGGAGCTCCGTCCGCACGGTAAACCCGTTGCGCCGCAAAAAGGCGACAAACGCATCAAAGCGGGAGGGATAGGCGGCGTTGAACGCGGAATAATCGGCCCGCTCATAATAATAGGCGAGCGGGCGGCCGCCGTCAAAATCCTCCGCTTCCATCGACGGCAGGCGGAAAAAGTCGATCAATTCCGCCGTGCGCGAATCGTGCCGCAAAAAGAGTGCCGGAGCGCCGCAGCGCAGCGCCATCACGTTGCCGTGAAAACGCATGCCGATGGAAAAATCATACGCGGAGAGGGCGGCGCGCCACTCCGCTTCGTCCGCAAACAGCACCCCGCGCAGGCGCAGATAGCGGCGGATATAAGCAAAAAAGGGTTCGTCCCCGTTCAAAAAGTCTGGCGTAACTTCCTGCTCCGTCTGTTCGACGAAGCGCAGGCCGCGATCGGCGCACCAGCGCAGAAAGACGCGCTCTGCATGCGTCGCGCGGCCGTAAAAAGTGCGGAAATTGGCGGCAGCGCGCAGCGGCCTGCCGGGTACGCGGCTTTCAATGCGAAAATCCCGCCGCTGCGGCCAATACAGGGACGGGCAGCCCACCGGTTGCACGTTGCGGATGCCGTGGGCACGGAGCACTTCGGCCGTGTATTCCCCTCGTACACCGAGAAGGGCGCGCTCCTGCAGCCGCGCGAGAAGGCGCACCGTGCGCGGGCGCAGGCGAAAACCGAGATCGCGCGCGGGCGCCTGCAGCCCGACGGAGAGGGGCAGGATGCGCGCAGACGTATCGTCGAGCAGCTGCTCGACGGCGGGGAACTCGTCGTTCGGACGGATCCAGATGAGATCGGACAGCACGATATAGCGGTACTGCTTGGGATCGATGCCGCGGGCGCGGTAATCGTGCGGCAGCAGCGCCGCCGGGAACAGCTTTTGCAGCGCGCTCATAAACAGCAGATTGCCCGTATTCCGCCCCACAGACAGGACGGGATCGCGCGCATCCGGCGCTTCCTGCAGGATCGCGCCGCCGCCGTCCAAAACGAGCGGCCCTTCCCCTGCCGGCTGCACACGGACCGCTCCGCCTTCCGCCCCCTTCTCCGGGACGGCTCCCCCTTCTGCCACGGGCGCAGCGGGCACCCCGCCTCCGCCCTGCACTGCGAACGGACGTACTCTCTCGCTCATCGCCCGCCCTCCTCTCCGTTCAGCTTGCGGCGGAATGTTTCGCGGTCAAACAGCCAATAATAGACCGCCTTTTTCCAGCGCGGCTGGCCGTGCAGGACGGCTGACACACCTTCGTTCTCCCCTGCGGAAGGCTGTACGGCGCGCGGCTGCGGAGGCGCGGAGGCCTCGCGCAGATAATAGCCGACGTCCCGCCTCCACAGGTCGACCAACAGCGACGGCTCTCTGCCCGTATACATGCGATCCTCAAAGGCAACGGGCGAAAACAGGGCGCGGTCCTCTTCGGAAGAGTACAGCAGGCAATATTCGAGCGGAGCGGACGCTTCCGCCGCACGCAGGGGCATCCCTTCGAGCGCGTCGCCGAAGATGCGCCGCATATCCGCGACGAAGGCGAGCGCCGCTTCCTGTACGCTGCGCAGCGTAAACGCCGCCGTATAGTGCAGATAAGCGGGCTCGTATATCGGGCGTACTCCCTGTTCCTCCACCGCATAGCCGATACAGGAAGGAGCGACATCGGAGAGGAGCAGCTCTCGGATATGCCCCGCCACCGCGGGCGCGAACCCGTAAAAGGTCTGCACGGAGACCCCGCGCGCGGCGAGCAGCGCGCGGGCGCCGTCCCCGTAATCGTGCACGAACAGTCCGCGCAGCCTGCGCCCGGTCAGCTTCGCGAGGATGTGCAGCGTGCGTCCGCTGTAACCGACATCAAAGCAGGCATCGCCGTCGTTGAGGCGTGCCGAAAAATATCCGGCAAGGGCGGAACGATAGCGGGCACAGGCAGCCGGATCGAGGTTGGGCAGCAGTACGCGGGTCACAAAATGATGCAGCTCCGCCTCCCCGGTAAAGGGGATATCCGGTCCGAAGGCGGAACTCCCCGCATGCAGCAGCTCTTCCTCTGCGATCTTGCGCAGAAAGGCCGGCTTGAGCAGCGGGCGCACGAGCGAGCAGAGGGAGCGCGGCGTCTCGCCGGGAGCGACATTCACCTCAAACAGGGCGGGCCCGCCGCCCAGCAGCAAAGTGACGGGCAGCAGCGCGCGGCGGGAGACATGCAGGTATTTTGTCCCTTCCCTTCCGTACAGCAGCGCATAGGCGCGCATGGGCAGGTAGCCGTCGCGCGCGATAAAGCGCACCCTTCCGCCGCTCTCGCCGCGGATCCATTGCGTCAGCGCGAGCAGATGCATGCCCAGTGCGGCATAGCCGAAAAAGCGCGGATCATGCCCGAACGCACACCCTGCGGGATAGCTGTTGAACGGATCGTCATACAGGCGATTGGCGATGACGGCGAGCGAACAGCGCACGCCCTGCCGCATCAGGGCATTGGTCCCGTTGACGGCCCCGCCCGTGGGGCGCAGATAATCGCGGTACATATCGGTCGAAGGTATATCGGATATGCGCTGCAGCAGGCAGTCCACCGAGCGCGCATAAAAAAAAGTGCGCAGGCCCGCTCCCTGTGCGCGGACGACATCGCTCTCCCAGTTGTCTCCGATGTGCAGGATGTGTTCGGGCGCAACGCCGCAGGCTACTGCGGCGGCGCGGAAGAGATTGCCCGACTGTTTGGTAACGCCGCTCTCACAGGAAAGGAACATCCGCTCATAACCGGTGTAGCCGTTTTTTTCCAAAAGTTTTTCCATAAAGGGGCGGGGCAGGTAGATATCGGAAATGAGCAGGATGCGCGCGCCGCGCCGGCGAAGCAATCGAAACAAATTTTGTACGCTGCGGCGGGGCGCGCAGAAGCGCAGCTCTGCTTCCAGCTCCCGCCCGCGCATGCGTTCCAGCAGCGTCGGCTCCAGCCCGAACGCGGATGCCATCACCTCGTAGATGGCGGCAAGGTCGACCTCCTCCCCCAACAGATTTTTGCTCCGCGCAATGCGTTCCCCCTTTTCGCGCAGGACATGAAAGGGAACATCGCAGTCGCTCTCGCGCGCGAAGTCGCCGTCGAGCAGGCAAAAGAGGTCCTTCGGTTCATAAAAGGGGCGCACGAGCAGCGTATCGAAGATGTCAAAGCTGACGCATTCGCCCGCGCGCAGCGTGCAGAGGTAATCGGAAAGGGAAACGTAGCGGGAATCGAAGGGACAGGTCTTGCCGTAAAAGAAGGACTCGTGCGGGGAGGGAAGGGTCGGCTCCTCTCCGCCGAATGCTTCCCGCAGCTGCGCATGGAGCGTCCGCAGCTCTCCGCCGCTCAACCCGGAATTTTTGACGTTTTCCGCCCAAAAGCGGCCATACAGGGACCGCCATGCATAAAAGTCCTGCATGACCGCTTCCGAAGCGCGCACTTTTTGCAGGAAATCTTCGGCAAAGGCAAAGGCACGGCGAAGATCGCCGATATTTTTGACGTACTTCTGCACGCCGCCCGCCAACGATGTGCTCGCATCCGCATGCTGGTAATAGAAATAATAGCTGTACTCGGAAAAGGCGATGCTCTGCGCAAAATAAAACAGGACGACAGAAAAGCAGAGATCTTCCGCCATGATCAAATGCCCGTCCAGCGCCTCGTAATAGGGAAGCGCGCGTTCGAACAGGGCGCGGCGGTACACCTTGTTCCAGACGGTGTGCCAGATAAAGCACAGCCCCCGCTGTTCAAAAAAGCGGGAAAAGAGCTGCCCCTTGCAGTCGTCAAAGCGGTAGGATGCGTAGCGCGGGTGAATGTAACGGTTCCCCTGCGCATCCTCGTGCACGGTGTTGAGCACGGCCATGTCGGCGCCGTCGGCGGCGTCCAGCGCGGCGCGGTAACAGTCTAAATTGACGTAGTCGTCGCTGTCCACAAAGGCGATGTACGCGCCGCGGGCAGCGCGTACGCCGCTCAAACGGGCGCGGAACAGCCCCTCGTTGCGGGCATGCGTGACGACGCGCACGCGCGCATCGCGCGCGGCATACTCGGCGAGGATGGCGGCGCAGCCGTCGGGGCTGGCGTCGTCCACGCAGACGACCTCGATCTCCTCCAGGCTCTGGCCGAGCAGGCTGTCCAGACAGCGGCGCAGCCAGCGCTCCGTTTTATAGACGGGTACGACGACGGATAAAAGCGGCGTCGCCGCGGAATTTGTTTGCATATGCGGTACCTCTCGTATCTTTTCGGGCGGAGAGCCGCCCGATCTTTTGATCCGCTAACAGTATCCGCAAAAAACCGCGAATTATGAGCGAAACCGCTTCGCTGTCTTCCCCTCCCGCGCCTCTTCCGCTGCTCCCGCAAACTTCTCTCCCCCACAAATGAGCAGGGCCTTCCGCCGAATGGCGGAAGGCCCACTCTTTTTTGTTTTATGATTTATTGGCGTGTCCAATAACCATCATAAATATAGCGCAAATAGTTTGCCGACGTCGCGGGATCGGAGAGATCCTCTGCCGAAATCGCCTCGCCACCGGCGATCCAACCGTTCGGGTTTTCAAACACGACGCTCGTCAGGCTGTTGCAACCTTCGAACGCAGAATGCCCAATCGAGGTCACACTGTCCGGGACCGTGATACTCGTCAGGCTGTCGCAATTATAGAATGCCTGATACCCGATCGATGTCACGCCATTGCCGATCGTCACGCTCGTCAGGCTGCCGCAACCTTCAAACGCAGAATACCCAATCGTGGTCACGCTGTCCGGGATTGTAATACTCGTCAGGCTGTCGCACCAAGCGAATGCCTCCCACCCGACCGAGGTCACACCGTCCGGGATTGCAATACTCGTCAGGCTGCTGCACTCAGAGAACGCCCTGTTCCCGATTGAGGTCACGCTGTCCGGGATCGATATGTTCATCAGACTGTTGCAATTACGGAACGCCTCATCCCCGATCGAGGTCACACTGTCCGGGATCGTGATACTCGTCAGGCTGTCGCACCAAGCGAACGCATAATCCCCGATCGAAGTAACGCCGCTCGGAATCGTCACACTCGTCAGGCTGCTGCAACCTTCAAATGCAGAATGCCCAATCAATGTCACGCTGTCCGGAATCGCGATGCTCGTCAGGCTGCTGCAACCTTCAAATGCAGAATGCCCAATCAATGTCACACTGTCCGGAATCGCGATGCTCGTCAGGTTGCTACAAAGAGCAAATGCAGAATCCCCGATCGAGGTTACACTGTCCGGAATCACTACCCTTGTCAAACTACGATAACCGGAAAACACATAATCTCCAATTGAAATCATACCATCCGGTATAATGATCTCTGTCAATAAATTTTCATTCAAATATAAATATGTTTCATCATTTTTATACGGCAAATTTATAAAATTCGCATATAATGGGTTTGAAAACTCGCCGTTGAACTTGATATTGAGCCATGCCTCAATATCAGTAATGTATACACTTCTCAAACTGTAGCAATCATTGAAAGCCCCCGCCCCGATCGAAGTAACACTGTCGGGGATCGCGATACTCGTCAGGCTGCTGCAACCACGGAACGCCTCATCCCCAATCGAGGTAACGCTGCTCGAGATCGTCACACTCGTCAGACTGCCGCAACCTCGGAATGCCCCATCCTCAATCGAGGTCACGCCGTCGCCGATCATCACGCTTGTTAACCTTTCGCAGCCATTAAATACACCATTTCCAACCGAAGTCACGCCATCGGGAATCACAATACTCATCAAACTGTAGCAATTATTGAAAGCCCCCGCCCCGATCGAAGTAACACTGTCGGGGATCGCGATACTCGTCAGGCTGCTGCAACCGGAGAACGCGTACCACCCGATCGATGTTACACCATCTGGAATCACTATACTTGTCAAACCGCTATAAGAGAACGCATAGTCACCGATCGCAGTAACGCTGTCCGGAATGACAATGTCCTTCAAATTGCTGCAACCGGAAAACGCATACCACCCAATTGATGTTATGCCATCCTGAATCGTTACTTCCGTCAGGCTGTTGCACTCATTGAAAGCATACCACCCAATCGAAACAACGCTGCTCGGAATAATGATATCTGTCAGGCCACTACAACAAGCAAATGCATACCATCCGATTGATACCACACTGTCAGGAATGCTAATACTCGTTAAATTGCGACAACCAAAAAACGAATACATTCCAATCGATATCACACCGTCCGGGATCACAACGCTCTTCAAATTGTAACAACCAGAAAATGCGTAATCCTTGATCTTCTGCACGGGGATATTGTTGTACGTAGCAGGAATTTTGACTTCTGCCGAAGTCCCCGTATAACCAGCAACATCATAGTAAGTTCCATTTTCTGAAAGTATAAGCTGTAATCCTTCTGTTTCGATGATTTCCGAAATGCCGCAAATGGTACAAATATTATTGACAAACCGGTGCCCCAAAGCGGGAATGACCTGCGGTATGGACAGCACCGCATTACAAACGGAGCAGTGCTTGCCCTCCGTCAGGCCTGTCTCCGTGCACGTCGGCATAACAGCTGCGTCGACCGCTTCCGTATGTCCCTTTGCGGAGATCTCGCGCGTCTCTATCTCGCCGCAGGAGCAGGTGCGCTGCTCCTCGCCCATCGACGTACACGTCGCGGGGACGGTCACTACCCATTCGCCGAAAGTGTGCTCGTGCGGCGTATCCGGATCGACCGGGTCATCCGAATCTCCCGGATCGTCGGAATCGACGGGTTGATCAGGATCACCGGGATCCCCCGGTCCGTCGGGGTCGCTCGGGTCGACCGGCTGCACGGGGCCGCCCATATCGTCGTCTGACCTCTCCGTACAGGCGGCAAAGCCGGCGGCGCAACTGAGCGCCAGCAATACCGAAAGCGCAAAAATCAAAAACCTTTTCATTCCTCTTTCTCCTCTGCAAAATTTGCAGGAACTTTTTCCGCATAAACGAAAAAAAGCGTGCCTTCGACCGAAGACACGCCCTGCATTACCGTATCTCCGATTGTTGCAACACAAACTTTCGCATAATGGAAAATAGAGATACAAAAATGCCTTATTTGTACCCATTATGCGATGATTCAGTTTGTGTTGCACGCTCAGTATAGCACAAGGGGAAGTAAATTGCAAGGTTTTGCAGACGTTTTTGCCGCGGAAATACGGCAAGGGGCGCCCTTCCTTGACGGGAAGGGCGCCCTTTTACAAAAAACGGCGTTTTTTTGCTTTTACTCGTCGCGGCGGAGCAGGGCGCGCACGCCGATGACGAGGAAGGGCACGAGCACCGCCTGCAAGACGAGCCCGACGAGGCCGCCCTCGATCTGCGCCCAGGCAGACGCCGCCGTCAGCGGCCCGATGCCCGCAAAGAGAGCGGAGAGGGCGAGGAATACGAGGCGGCCGCACACCTGCGCGAGCAGCACTGCGGGGAAGGCCGCAAGCGCGTCGGAAGCGATCTTCTTCGAAAATGCGCCGGATACGGCTGCAAACACGGCGAGCTCTGCGACCATATACGGCAGGCGCGCGGCGGCGGGCATCGCCTCTCCCCACAGCGAGGTCAAAGCAAAGCTGCACAGCGGCGAGAGCACGCCCACGCCCAGCCCCCAAACGGGGCCGAGCAGGCAGCCGGCGAGCAGCACCGGCAAGTACATGGGCAGCCAGCGCGCGCCGCCCTCCGCCCCCGCCGCAAGGTGGACGAGCTGCGGCAGCAGCACCGCCAGCGCGATCAGGCCGACGGACAGCACCGTTTTGACCGTCACGCGGGCGCCGGTGCGCATATTTTTTTGTTGCAGAATATTTTCGATCATGTCTTTGTCTCCTTTTCCTTGATCCTCTGCCCGTACGAGCCGGCGCTCAGCCCTGCTGCAAACGGGCGGCAAAGTCCTTCATCATTTCCGAAATTTTGATCTGCTGCGGACAGACGCGCTCGCAGCTGCGGCAGCCGATGCAGGCGCCGGGGCGCTTTTCTTCGGGCAGGGTGCCGATGCGCATGGGAGCGATGAATCCGCCGCCCGTAAAGCTGTGCTCGTTGTACAGCTTGATCAGTTCCGGAATATCCAGCCCCTTGGGGCAATGGCTCGTGCAGTAGCGGCAGGCGGTGCAGGGAAGCGTCTTTTTGCCCGTCATTTCCCGCGCGATCTCCTGCAGGGCATCCCACTCCCGCTCGCTGAGCGGCAGGTCCTCTTCAAAGGTGGCGATATTCTGTTTGACCTGCTCGAAGTCGGACATACCCGAGAGGGTCACGCACACGTCGGGCACCGTCTGCAAAAAGCGGAACGCCCAGGCGGGGATGCTCTCCTGCGGGCGGAGCGCCTTCAGCTTGCTCTCGGCATCGGCGGGCAGGCTCGCCAATTTTCCGCCGCGCAGCGGCTCCATTACCCACACGGGCAGGCCGTAACTGCGCGCCAGCTCCACCTTGGCTTTGGCGTCCTGAAAGGTCCAATCGAGATAATTGAGCTGCAGCTGGCAGAACTCCATGTCCCTGCCGTATGCTTGGAGGAAGCGCTCGATGACGGAGTACGCGCCGTGCGCCGAAAAGCCGAGGTGGCGGATCCGGCCGTTTTCCTTCTGCTTTTTGAGGTATGTATAGGTGCCGTAGCGAGCGTCGTCGAGGTAGGCGTCGATGTTCATCTCGCAGACGTTGTGGAAGAGGTAGAAGTCGAAGTACTCGACGCCGCACTTTTCCAGCTGCTTCTCGAAGATCTCCTCCGCCTTTCCCATATTGGAAAGGTCATACCCGGGGAATTTGGAGGCGAGGAAAAAACTCTCGCGCGGGTAGGCGGAAAGCACTTTCCCCATCACCGTTTCAGACATGCCGTCATGGTAGCCCCAAGCCGTGTCATAATAGTTGACGCCGTGCGCCATCGCATAGGCGACCATTTCAGAGACGGCGGCCTCGTCGATATCCGCATACACGCCGCCCCTGACGGGCAGGCGCATGCACCCGAACCCGAGAGCGGACAGTTTTTGATCTTGAAACTGCTTATAGATCATGGCGATCTCCTCCTGTGCGATCAGCGCGCAAAATTTGTCTTGATTTTTTCGTTGTGCGGCGCCGGGATGCCGTTTTCCTTGCCCAGCTCGATGCAGCGCAGCAGCCATGCCATATTTTTGCCGAGATTATACATCGTCATCAGCCCCTCCTTGTCCTGCTGCACCTCTTCGGGCGTATTTCCGAAGACGTGATTCCAATATGTGGACGAAACGATGGGCATCGAGCAGATGGAAAAATGCTTGTTGATGACGTCCATAGAAGCGGGCTGGCCGGCGCGGCGGGCGCTGAGCACCGCTGCCGCGGGCTTGAACATGAAGTTGCGGCCGCCCGAATAGAAGGCGCGGTCCATTACCGCGAGCAGGCGCGCGCTCGGGTGCGCGTAATAGACGGGCGAGCCGAAAACAAATCCATCGCAGGAAGCGGCCTTTTCCGACAGAATGTTGGCGGCATCCTCAAAGACGCAGCGGCCCGTTTCGCGGCATTTGCCGCAGGCAATGCAGTCGGGCAGCGGCTTGTTGCCGATAAAAAACCGCTCCGTTTCGATCCCCTCCTCGTGCAGGGCGCGCTCGACCTCGGCGAGCGCCGCTGCCGTGCACCCCGCTTCGCGCGAACTTCCGTTGACCAATAAAACTTTCATGATGATCTCCTCCCGATATGATCGCTTGCGGGCGGCGCATCGGCCGCCCGATCCCTTATCATTATTATAAAGCGGTTGAACAGGTTTGTCAAATATCTGTTTTGAATTGCCATACATAACCGCAAAGCATGCCGCGCCGCTCCCGCCGCAGCAGAAAATTTTATGGGCGAGGGGCGGCGTTTTGAAGGGAAACGGTTCAAAACGGCTGACAACCGCGCGCATTTGTGCTATACTAATGGCGTCTTCTTTCCGCGCCGCGGGCGCGGCAGGCAACCAAAGAAAAACATACCGGGAGGCAAACATACTTTGAGCGGTTTCTTCGGCGTAGCTTCCAAACAAGACTGTGTATTCGACCTGTTCTTCGGGACCGACTACCACTCGCACCTCGGCACCCGCCGCGGCGGCATGGCCGTCTACGGCGAGAAGGGCTTCGACCGCGCCATCCACAACATCGAAAATTCCCCCTTCCGCACCAAATTCGAGCGCGACTTTTTGGAAATGCACGGGAACGTCGGCATCGGCTGTATCTCCGACAGCGAGCCGCAGCCCCTGCTGGTGCGCTCGCACCTGGGCAACTTCGCCATCGCGACGGTCGGGCGCATCAACAACATGGACGCGCTCGTGCGCGACGAGTTTGACGCGGGCACGACGCACTTCCTCGAAATGAGCGGCGGCAGCATCAACGCGACCGAACTGGTGGCGGCGCTCATCAACCGGCGGGACAACATCCCCGACGGCATCCGCTACGCGCAGAGCGTGATCGACGGCTCGATGTCCATCCTCATCCTCGTCCCGAACGGCATCTACGTCGCGCGCGACCGCATGGGCCGCACCCCCGCCGTGCTGGGGAAAAAGGCGGACGCGTGCTGCGTCACCTTTGAATCCTTTGCCTACCTCAACCTCGGCTACGAGCCCGACCGCGAGCTCGGCCCGGGCGAGATCGTGTTTCTGACGCCCGAGGGCGCGCAGGTCATCTGCCCGCCCGAAGGCGAGACGAAGATCTGCACCTTCCTCTGGATCTATTACGGCTACCCCGCCTCCTGTTACGAGGGGCTGAACGTGGAGGAGATGCGCTACCGCTGCGGCGACGCGCTCGCCCGCCGGGACGACGTCTCCGCCGACAGCGTGGCGGGCCTGCCCGACTCCGGCTCGGCGCACGCCGTGGGCTACGCCAACCGCTCGGGGATCCACCTTGCGCGGCCCTTCGTCAAATATACGCCGACCTGGCCGCGTTCCTTCATGCCGCCCACGCAGAGCAAGCGCGATCTGATCGCGCACATGAAGCTGGTGCCCATCGCCTCCCTCATCCGCGGCAAGCGGCTGGTGCTCATCGACGACTCTCTCGTGCGCGGCACCCAGCTGCGCGGCACGGCGCAGTTCCTGTACGGGACGGGCGCCAAAGAGCTGCACATCCGCCTCGCCTGCCCGCCCCTGCTCTACGGCTGCCCGTATCTGAACTTCTCCCGCTCCACCACCGAGATGGAGCTGATCGCACGGCGCAAGATCGCCGAGCTGGAGGGCGAGGTCACGCCCGAACGGCTGGCGGTCTATACCGACCCCGATTCCGCCGAGTACGCCGCGATGGTGGAAAAGATCCGCGCGGACCTGCACTTCACCTCGCTGCGCTACCACCGCCTGGACGATATGCTGGGCGCGACGGGTATGCCCGCCTGCAAGTGCTGCACCTATTGCTGGAACGGCAAACACTGAGGCCGACAAACCGCGTGCCGCCGGCGCGGCATCGGCGCCCGCCCCGCGGCACACCCGAAGAAAAACCCGCCATAAGCGACAAACGGGGCGACAGAGAAAACTCTGTCGCCCCGCTCTTTGCGAGAACGCGTTTATGTCTGTTCTTCCCCTTCCTTGCGGGAGGCGAGCCAGCGGTACAGCACCGCCGCGAGCGCCGCGCCCGCCAGAGGGCCGACGATGAAGATCCAGATCTGCGAGATCGCGGTAAAGTCTCCGCCGATCATCTGCAGCAGCGCCGGACCCAGCGAGCGCGCGGGGTTGACCGACGTACCCGTCAGGCGGATCCCCAGAAGATGTACGAGGGTGAGCGAAAGCCCGATCACCACGCCCGTGACCGCCTTGTTCTCCGTCTTGGACGTGACGCCGAGGATGGCGAGCACGAAGGCAAAGGAGAGGACGATCTCCGCGACGAGGCCGATGACGAGCCCGCCGCCTTCGCCGTACGCCGCGACCACGTCGCTCTGCACCGCGTTGCCGCCGAGGTTTGTAAACGACCCGAACAGCAGCCCCACGACGGCAGCGCCCACGATCGCGCCGATCACCTGACCGATCACATACCCAAGGAACTCGCGCACAGTGATCTTTTTATTGATGAGCATCGCGAGCGAGACGGCGGGGTTGACGTGACAGCCGGACACGTTGCCGATCGAATAGGCGAGCGCCACGATGACCAGGCCGAAGGCGAGCGCGGTGGCGACGATGCCGTCGTTGCCCGTGCAGCCCGTCGCGACCGCGACGCCGCAGCCGAACACGACCAGCAGCATGGTGCCGACCGCCTCCGCCAGATACTTTTTCATTTCTTCCATAAAAAACCTCCGATGCGGCCGGCCGCGCGCCAAAGGCCCGCAGGACCGCCGCTTGTTCCTTATTTATTATAGACGCGCGGGCGGCGTTTGTCAACTTCTGCGCGAGCGTTGCGCAAAAGGGGCAAATTCTCCGCCGCGGAGAGCGATTCTGCAAAAAATTCCTTGCCTTTCCGCTCGGCGCGGAGTAGAATAAGGGCGCAAACACCGAAAAAGGAGACACTTGCACCTATGACCAGACAGACCATCGGCGCCTTCCTCGCCACACAGCGCAAGGCGCACGGCTACACGCAGGAGGAAGTTGCCGACAAGCTCGGCATCTCTAACCGCACCTTATCCAAATGGGAGACGGATCGCTCCTCGCCCGATATTTTATACCTGCCCGCACTCGCCGACCTGTACGGCGTGACGGTGGACGAGATCCTGCGCGGCGAACGGACAAAACGGGAAGAAATCCCCCTCTCGCCCGAAGAACAGGCCAAAAAGGAGGAACAGGCGCAGCGGGCTAAGCGGGCTCTGCAACGGCGCCGCCTCGCCTCCTTCTCCGCGAAGACGTACATCGCCTACGGCGTCGCGGCGGGCGGGCTGCTGCTCGTACTGATCGCGGCATTCCTCCTCTCCGTCGACGACGGGGAGATCGCCTCCTTCGTGCTGCTGGCTGTTGGCGCAGCGGCGCATGTCGGATCGATCGTCCTGCTGCTCGCCCTGCGCGCGGGGCTGGCGGACGCAGCGGAGGATCCCCGCTTCGCCCTCGCCGCCGAACAAAAATTTTTCCGCGCGCTGCGCATCATTCTGACCTGTTTCTTTGCAGAGGGCGGCCTCTACTTTCTGCTGCTGCTCGCAAACGATAACAACTTTGCAGGCGGCACGCTGACGGCGGGCATCCTGCTCCTGTGCGCGCTGGCGGCGTACGCACTGACGGCGGGCATTGAGGCGCGCCGCGCGGCGACAATGGCGGAGGGAGCGGCGCAGCGGGACGCCCTGCGAGACAAAAAGCTCGCCGTACGCCTCTTTTCGGTCGGCGGAACCGTGGCGGCCGCCCTGCTGATCGCCGCCTGCATCCTCGTCCCCGCCCACCCGACCGTGAGCACTCCCCTCGTTTCGGGAAGCGCGCAGGAAGTCCTCACACATATGCACACCCTCGTATGGGAGGAAGAGTACAATCTCCATCTCGATACCGATATCCCCGCGGGCGAATATGTGCTCGATTTGAGCGACATAAATGAAGAGGTCCTGACGCCCGTCGGCAGCGGGTTCTGGGCGCAGAGGCTGGAAAACGAAGCCTGGATCTTCGCTTCCGACAGTGAGGCCTCCCTCCCCGAAGGGGGAGAAAGCACGATTTCCTCCGACGTGCAGATCTCGCAGTTCATCCTTTCCGCCCCCTTCCTCGGCTACACGGCGGACGGCCGAGAGGTGTACAGCGTGCGCTACGGGGATATGGGCCTGGGCGGCATGGTATCCATCCCCGTCGACGTGCAGTACCGCTTTACAGAAAGTGAAGGCGTATACACGGTCGTTGAAGTGCGCACCTATACCGTCGAAGACCTGGTCGGCGGCATCTACCTCGCGGCAAGCTGCGTCGGCTCCGCCGCCATGCTCATCCTGTGGAACGCGCTGCGCTCCCGCCAAAAATTTGCGGTGTGACTACTCCAAAAAATATCGGGCCTTCCGCCGAACGGCGGAAGGCCCTTTTGCCGTTATTTTATCGATTCGCGGACAAATGCGCCGGAGGAAAACCTCGAAAGCATCTCAGCCGCCACGGCGGGGTCGGACAAGTCCGCCGGCGAGACGGGGTCGCCGCCTATGCTCCAGCCGTTCGGCTCCGCAAACACGGCGTTCTCCAAAGCGGCACACATTGCGAACGCATCCTCGCCGATCTGCGTCACGCTCGCGGGGATCGTGACCTCGGACAGCTCCCGGCAAGCTAAAAAAGCGTTTTCGCCGATCGAAGTGACGCCGGAGCCGATCGAAAGGCTCTCCAGCCGTTCGCACCGGGAAAAAGCAGAATTGCCGATCTCGGTAACGCTGTCGGGGATGACGATGCTCTGCAGGCTCCCGCAGTTCTCAAAGGTTTCGTAACCGATCCATGTCAGGCGGTCCGAAAGTTCGACCTCCCGCAAACTGCCGCAGTTTCTAAGCGCCCCTTGCTCGAGCTCGGTGACGCTGTCGGGGATGACGATGCTCTCCAAGCTGTCGCAATTTGCAAACGCATACATACCGATGTATGTGACGCTGTCCGGAATGACGACGGTCTTTAATTCGCTGCATCCGTAAAATGCCTCGTCGGCGATCTTCGTGACGCCGTCCGGAATGACCGCTTCCGTTAAGACCGTTCCGTTCAGATACAATGTCGTGTGCGCATACCGCTGCGGGTTGGAATTATTCCCCGCAAAATCGATCTGACACCAGGACCCGACATCGGAGATGTATACTTCCTTTAAATTCGAACAGAACATAAAAGCGTTTTCACCAATTGATTTGACACCGGAGCCGATCGAAAGGCTTTCCAGCTGATCGCAACTTGAAAAGGCAGATCTTCCGATCGCGAGGACGCTGTCGGGAATGACGATGCTGCGCAGACTTTCACAATCATAAAAGGCACTGTCCCCGATTTGCATGACGCCGTCCGGGATGGCGATGCTCTCCATTTTTTGACATTTGCTGAATGCGCCCCCGGCGATATTGGTCGTGCCGGGGCGGAGGGTCACCTCGGTCACATCCGCATCGCAGCGAACCGCGCAGCTGCCGATATACCCGACGCCGTTCTCCGTCTCGACGATGCCCTCACAGCCCCTAAACGCATTTTCACCGATACGCAGCGGGCCGTTCGGCAGTGCGATCTGCTTCAAACCACTGCACCCGTAGAAGGCAGAATGGCCGATCTGCGTCACGCTGTCGGGAATGACGATCTGTTCCAGGGCGGCACAGTCAAAAAACGCGTATTGACCGATCTCCGTGACGCCTTCGGGGATGACGACGCTCTCGAGCGAAGCGCAGTCCTGAAACGCCCGCTCCCCGATCTGCGTCACGCCCTCCGGGATGACGATGCTCCCGAGCGAAGAACAACCCTGGAACGCCTGCTGCTCGATCTGCGCAAGGTTTGCGGGAAGTTCGATCTCCCGCAGCGCGGTACAGCCGTAAAAGGCGCCCCAGCCGATGGACGTGATGCTCTCCGGCAGGGAGACCCTCTCCAACGCGCTGCAAAAGGCGAATAGCCCCGCCTCGACCGTCTCCAGCCCCGCCGGCAGGGAGATCTCTTGCAGGGAGGTGCAGCCGTGGAACGCCGTCCACCCGATGGCGGACAGCCCGGCGGGGAGAGAGACGCTCTCCAGCCCGCTGCAATAGCAGAAGGCCGCTATACCGATCTGCGTCACGCTCTCCGGAATAACGAGCTCGGTCAATCCCCTGCACTGATTGAAGGCGCTGTCCCCGATGGAAGTGAGCCCCTGCGGGAACTCGATATGCTGCAGCCCCGTGGCGAAATAAAACGCATACTCTGCGATCTGCGTCACGCTGCCGTCGGCGGGGATGACGCTCTCCTTGCAACCGACGCACAGCACCTTGCCCTGCGTCTCGATGACGCAGTTGCCCGCGCCGTGAAAGACGGGATTGCTCTGCGCGACCGCCAGCGACGCGAGCGCGGGGCTGCCCCGGAAGGTGGACTGCCCGAACTCCGCCACGTCCCGCCCGATCGTGACGCTCTCGAGATCTTTACACATCGCGAACACGGCATCCCCGACCGACACGATCCCCGCGGGGATGAGGAGCGTCCGCGCGGAGGCGTCTTCATAGCCGACCATATCGTCGATCTCCGTGACCGGCTTCCCGTTGTATTCCCACGGGATGACGACGTCGGCAGGGAGCGAAGCGCCCGGCGCGACGTCGGAGATCGCATAGCTGCCGTCCTCCAATTCGCGGAAGGAAAAACAGTCGGCATCCGTCGCCTCAAATGTCGCCCCGCAGAGCGCGCAGATCCCCTCCGCGACGTCGTGCCCGAGCGGGGCGACAGCGGCCGTCTCCTTTGCGCCGCATTCCGTGCAGACGCGCTCCTCCTCGCCCGCCTCGGTGCAGGTCGCGGCGGATATGACCCTGACCTCGAAGCGATGCCCGCGCGCGGCGACGGCACGCGTCTCCTTCGCGCCGCATTCCGTGCAGACGCGCTCCTCCTCGCCCGCCTCCGTGCAGGTCGCGGCGGTGACCGTCTCCCACGCGCCGAAGACGTGCTCGTGCGGCGTATCCGGGCCGTCCGGATCCTCCGTACAGGCAGCAAATCCGACCATGCAGGCGAGAGCGAACGCCGCCAAGAACGTGGCGATCAAAAATTTTTTCATCACATCTCCCCCTATTTGACAAATTTTACGCTTTCAGTATAACACTCATCCGCTCGTTTTGCAAGAGAAAATACTCCTTTGGGCCGATACGCGGCATAAAAGGTCCGGCGGCGAAAAGCGCCGCATAAAAATACGAGCGGGGCGGCAAGCCGCCCCGCTCGTAAAAATCCGCCTGGTTCTTCCGCTTACAGGCGGGAGGCGACGGCGCGCAGAAATTCGCGCGAATTGAGTTTTTTGGGCGTGATCCCCTCGGCATGGAAGAGGGGAATGAGGTCGCCCGTCATTTCGCCCGCCTCGATGGCGGAAACGGTCGCCTTTTCCAGCTTTTTGGCGAAGGCGACGAGCTCGGGGATGCCGTCCAGCTCGCCGCGCTTGGCGAGCGCGCCCGTCCACGCAAAGATGGTGGCGACGGAGTTGGTGGACGTCTCCTCCCCCTTCAAATGCTTATAATAGTGGCGGGTGACGGTGCCGTGCGCCGCCTCGAACTCATAGTTGCCGTCCGGCGAGACGAGCACGGAGGTCATCATGCCCAGCGAGCCGTAGGCGGTGGCGACCATGTCGCTCATCACGTCGCCGTCATAATTCTTGCACGCCCACACGATGCCGCCCGAAGAGCGCACCACGCGCGCGACGGCGTCGTCGATGAGGGTGTACATATATTCGATGCCCGCTTCGGCGAACTTATCCTGATACTCCTTTTCGAAGATCTCCGCAAAGATATCCTTAAAGCGATGATCGTATTTTTTGGAGATGGTATCCTTTGTGGCGAACCAGAGGGGCATCTTCACGTCCAGCGCGTAGTTGAAGCAGGCGCGCGCAAAGGAAGCGATGGATGCGTCCATATTGTGCACAGACTGCACGATGCCGCTGCCCTTGGCAAAGTCCTGCACGAGCAGTTTTTCCTTGACGGTACCGTCTGCGCCCTCGACGACGAGGTAGGCCTTATCTCCCGCGGCTGCGCGCGTTTCGACGCCCGCATACACGTCTCCGTAGGCGTGACGGGCGAGCACGATGGGCTTTGTCCAGCCGGGGATGTACGGCGTAATGCCCTTGGCGAGGATGGGCGCACGGAACACGGTCCCGTCCAAGATGCGGCGGATGGTACCGTTGGGGCTCTTCCACATCTGTTTGAGATGGTACTCCTCCACGCGCTGGGCGTTGGGAGTGATGGTGGCGCACTTGACGCCGACCTTGTATTTTTTGTTGGCTTCCGCCGCTTCGACGGTCACGCGGTCGTCCGTTTCGTCGCGGTGGACGAGGCCCAAGTCATAATATTCCGTCTTCAAATCGACATACGGGCAGATGAGGTCCTCTTTGATCCACTGCCAGAGGACGCGCGTCATCTCGTCCCCGTCCATCTCGACGATGGGGTTTTTCATCGCAATCTTTGCCATGGAGTTCACCTCGGAGTATTTTTTCCTTTATTTTACCAAAAAAATGGCCAAAACACAAGCGTTTGTCTCCTGCACGGCAGAAAAGGGCGCGGCTGGAACAGCCGCGCCCTTTTCTGCCGTGCGTCCGTTCAGCACACCGCCCCGCCCTTTTGCCGCGCCTTGCCGCGCGCGGCGGCGCCGCGCAGCACGCCGCAGCCGGACAGCAGCTTTTTCTCCGCGCGGGCGCGCTCCGAACAGATACCTTGCTCGACGAGAGCGGTGAGCACGCTGCGGAAATCGGCAAGTTTTTCCGAAAACAGGTACCAAGCCATCGCGCCGGGCACGGTATTCATCTCGTTGAAGTATACTTCTCCCCCGCTGAGCAAAAAATCTGCCCGCACGACGCCGACCATGCCGAGGCGGCGATATAACAATTTTGTATAACCCTGGATGCGTTCGGCGCTCGCCTTCGCGATCTTGGCGGGGAATTCACTGCGCATGCTTTTGGCAGATTCGGCGTACTTATCCGCAAAGGTCAAAAATTTGTGCGCCGTTTTGGGTTCCTCGCAGGGAGAAAGCACGATCTCATCCCCCTTGCGGTAGGCGGCGCAATTGATCTCGCGGCGCTCGGCAAAATACTTTTCGGCGAGGAGAACGGTGTCGTAGGCAAATCCCGCGCGGATGGCGAGCAGCAGCCGCGCACGGTCCTCCGCGACGGCGACGCCGATGCTGCTTCCCTGCCGCGCCGGCTTGACGATGACGGGATAGCCCAACCGCTCCTCGATGCATTTGACGGCAAAGGCGCCGCGCTTTTGGAAATCTTCCTCTGCAATGCGCAGCCAGGGCGCCGTAGGAATGTTGAGAGCGCGGGCGACGAGCTTCGTCAGCGACTTATCCATAAACACGGCGGAAGGTGCGATGCCGGGCGAAGCACAGGGAATGCGGTTGAGGTCGAGCAGCCCGGACACGGCGCCGTCCTCCCCGCGCGCACCGTGACAGCAGTTGAGCGCGCAGTCGATCCGGCACACTTCGCGCAGTTTTTTGCCCTTCCGCTCATACAGTTTTCCCTCCAAAATGGCAGCGGGACGGAATTTTTCGGACAGATTCCCCGCATATGCCGACGTATCCAGGAGCTCCTTCCCCGTATAAAATGCCCCGTCCTGCGCGATATAGACGGGGTGCACGCTGTACCGATCGCCGTCGAGCAGGTTGGCCGCCATCACGCCCGTGATGACGGAGATCTCGTTTTCGCAGGAAATGCCGCCGAACAGCACCGCCACGTTTTTTTGCATGAAAAAAGACACCTCCGCAAAAAATTTTTCGCTTTGGTGCCTCATTGCTTTATTCCGTATGTACGCAGCGGCAAAAATGCCTGTTACCCTGCAGCGCCGCCCCTTGCGGGCAACCCGCAAGGGGCGCTCAGTTGAAGATATCGGGCAGATCGTTCAAAAAGAGAACGGTATCCCCCGGCATCAGCTCTTCGGCGAGCACCGCTTTGGCAGCATCCAGCGAGGGAAGTACGCTCACCCGTTCCTCGATGCCGCCCGCCGAAAGATATCCCCGGCGCACGGCCGTAACGAGCGTGGACCCGATCAACAGGATGCGGTCTAACCCGACCATCTTTTCGCCGAGGGCGGCGTTTTCCGTCTCCTCGAGCACCCCCAATTCCACCAGTCCCGGCGTGACCACGAACCGACGCCCGCCGAACAGCCGAAGCACATCCAGCGCGGCCGCCGCCCCCCGCACGTTTGCATTGTAAGCATCGTCCAAAATGACCACTCCGCCCGCCTCGATCGGCTGCAGCCGATGCGGGATAAAATCGAGCTTTTCGATGCCGGCGGTGATCTCTTCCTTCTCCATCCCCAGCTTGGATGCGAGCGCCGCCGCCAAGGCGATGTTCTGCGCGTTGTGCGCGCCCAACAGACGGGAATGTACGGGCATCTGTAAAATGCCCAATGCGAGCTTAAATTCGATCCCCGCGGGCGAACAGCGCACATCGAAGGCGCCGAACTCGCCGTGATCGCCCACGGCGACCTTCTTTAACCCTGCCGCGGCTGGATCCAGCCGCGCGGTGTATTCGTCCTGCCCGATGACGGCAAACCCGCCCTCTTTGGTACCGCGCAGGATCTCGCCCTTGGCGGCGACGATCCCTTCGACGGTGCCGAACGTTTCCAAATGCTGCGGGCAGATGCCGGTGACGATGCAGTGATCGGGCCTGACCAGCTCGCACAGCTCGGCGATGTCCCCCTTGTGCCGCGCGCCCATCTCGGCGATGAAAAAGTCATACTGCGAGAGGTCTTCCCCCTCGATCGCCCTGGCGATGCCGAGCGGCGTATTGTAGGAGGCGGGAGTGGCAAAGACGCGGTAGCGCTCGCCGAGGATGCCCGCGAGAAAATTTTTCACGCTGGTCTTGCCGCAGCTGCCGGTAACGGCGACCTTGACGCAGGGCGCGGCGCGCAATTTTTTGCGCGCCGCCGCGAGGTAACGCTTGTTTTTCGCGGATGAAAATGGCTTTTCGAGCGCGTTCGCCAGCCGCAGGCACTCGGGGAAGACGAGCGGAAGCGCCGCCAGCGGCAGATAGCGCAGATGGCCGACCAATTCGACCTGCGGCCAAACGAGGCGGTACAGCGCATTGGCGCCCAATACAAGCGCCAGCGCCGCTACAAGCAGGACGAAAAAATCCAGCGCGAGGATACGGTTGGCCCGCGCCGTGTGCACGAGCGGCACTTTGAGGGCACGGCGATCGGCGATGCAGAAAATGACCGTAAACAGGAGGATGGGAAAAAGCGCCACATAGGCCGCCCACTGCCCCGCAAAGGAAAAACAGATGCCCAGCACGAGGGAGGACAGCGCGATGAGGAAAGCGAGCAGCGTGCCGCGCGAACGGACCATGTTCCCCCTGCGCCGCACCCAGGCGGCGTACTTTTTGCCGCTGTAGCCCGCCTGCTGCAGCGCGCCCAAAGACCTGCCCGCGCACAGCGCGTACAAAATTGCGGCGCCCAATGCCACGCCCGCATATTCGACGATCATATACCATTCAAACATCTAATTCTTCCTCTCGCGACGTTGACCGCCGCGGAAAAAATTCGAGCGCGACGGCATTGAAACGCGCAGGCTGCTCGCAGAAGCAATAGTGCGTACAGCCGCGCAGAAAGATCAGCTCCGAACCAGCCGTCCCCGTATGCAGGATACGCGCCATATACGGCGGTGTGGCCGTGTCCCGCTCGCCGAATACGTACAGCACGCGCGAGCGGATACGGGACAGGCAGGGAGTGAGATCTTCGTTGACGATTTTTTTGTAGCTCTCCTTCATGACGGGAGAAAGGGTGCGGTACTCCGCCGAGCCGAAGTGCTTTTCCGCAAAACGGGGCGCCACCCGGCGCACGGCGCGGTAGGCTTTGACGCGGACGGCATAGCCGGCTCCCCTCCGCGGAGGGATGCCCGCACAGCCGGTAAGGAGGGCATACGGAAAGCGCTGCGGCTCCCTCGCGAGCAGCTTGAGGGCCACCCGCCCGCCGAAGGAATGCGCTAATAAAAAAGCGCGGGAAATGCCGAGTTCATCCAGCAGCGCCAACGTGTGCGCCGCGTAGTCGGAAACCGACCACGCCTCTCGCAGCGGAGCGCTGCGGCCCATGCCCCAAAAATCAAAAGCGGTCACCCGAAAGCGGGCGGATAACGCCTCGATCTGATAATAAAAGCTCTCCTTGCAGGCTAAATAACCGTGCAGGAAGACGAGATCCTCCCCCTCTCCGCGCTGTAACAGCGAAACAGCTTCTCGTTCCGGCAAACGACCTCCCCGCGGCGGCTTTACTCCCCTTCCGCCAGCCGCTTCTGCATGATGAGCGCGTCCTCGCCGTCTGCATAATAGCGGGTCCGCACCCCGCAGCCGGCATAACCGCGCTTTAAGTACAGGCTCATGGCCGGCACATTGGAGACGCGCACTTCGAGCAGGATGCGCTCGGCACCCATGCGGCGCGCCTGCCCCTCCAGCCGCCCGAGCAGCCCTTCCGCGATACCGCGGCGGCGGAATTTGGGCGCCACGGCGATGTCTGCAAGCTCCGCCTCCTCAAACAATACGGAAAAGACGGCATAGCCGGCCACCTCTCCCCCCTCTTCGGCGAGCAACGTCAGGACGCTCTCGGCAAAAAAGGAATCGGCGAGCATGCGGAAAGTCCACGGGTCGGAAAAGCACTCCTTTTCCAATGCGGCGACGGCGTAGATATCCTCGTACGTCCAAGGGCGGTAGGTCATGCGCCGCCTCCGCGGCGCAGCCGCTCCTCTTCCGCCTGACTGCGCCGCAGGTAAAAGGCGGTCAGCGAGCCGAAGTCCCCTTCCTCCGCCGCGCGCACGGCGGCGAGAAGCCCCTCTGCGGGATCCGCCTGCGTATACGGCAGGGGCAGCGGCGCATGCGCGTACACTGGGTAAGTCTGCGCGAGGAGACCAAGCTCCTCTTCTCCCACGCAGGCCGGCGGAAAGGAGACGCTCTTATCCCCTTCAAATCCGCAGACATAATAATTGCCCCGACCGGCGGGCACTGCCGCCAGAGCCTTTCCCCGTGCATTATATGCCAAAACTTGCAGGGAGGTTCTGCCCAGCGTCGGTTTGCCCGCCGCGGCAGCCAGCCCCTTGGCGGCGGCGATGCCGATGCGGATGCCCGTAAACGAGCCGGGACCGGTGACCGCGCAAAAAAAATCGCACTCTTCCGGAGCGAGGCCGACGGCGGAGAGCGCCTCCTCGACGGCGGGCATCAGCCGCACCGAATGCTGCATGGCGCAGTTCTCTTCAAACACGGTGCGCACCGCATCGCCGTTGGCGGCGATGACGGTAAGATAACTGCCCGTGGTATCCAATGCCAAAAATTTACTCATCGGCACACGATCTCCCGTTCGTTTTCGCTCACTTTG
>CAJFTM010000009.1:0-36639 GCA_904419945.1 uncultured Clostridia bacterium | reverse complement strand
CCGGCGGGCAGCACGTCAGCGATGTTTTCCGGCCATTCGAGCACGCAGACCCCGCCCGCGTCAAAATAATCGGTCAGCCCCAGGGCCTCCGCCTGCGCCCCGCCGGAAAGGCGGTAACAGTCGAAATGGTAGAGCCTGCCGCCGTAATCGTTCATATAGGCGTAGGTGGGCGAGGTGATCTCCTCATCGATGCCGAGCCCCTCGGCGAGGCCCTTGACGAACACCGTTTTGCCCGCGCCCATCTCTCCGTGCAGCAGCAGGATGTCGCCCGGCTGCAAAGTCGCGGCATATGCTCGGGCAAAATCAGCCGTCTCTCGCGCACTTTTCGTGATCATGTCGTTCTCCCGATCCAAAAACAAAAGAGGCGCATATGTACGCCTCCTCTATTATAATATAACCTGCGCTCTTTTGCAATTAAAACTTGTTCAAAAGCCAAGAAATTCTCTTGTAGCACAGAAGCGTGATCACCGCGGCAATCAAACAGCGCAGCAGGTTGAACGGCAGCACGGAAAAGGGCAGATAATACGAATAGAAATTTTCTGCCGAAATAGAGGGAAAGAGCGCCGTCATCATGCCGGCGATGGCGTCGATGCCGCCGAACATCTCAGAATAGGCAGGGACAATGATAAAGCGGTTGGTAAACAGAGAGATCCCCGTAGAGCACAGCGTGCCGACGGCCAGCGCCGCGAGCGCCCCCCGGAAGGTACGGTGATACTTGTAGATCAGCCCCGCAGGCACGACCAGCGCCAACCCGCAGAACAGGTCTGACAGCTCGCCGACGCAGCCGGTCGTCGTGGCCGGCAGTTTGAGCAGGATCTTGATGCAGATGATGATGGTCCCAGAAAGCGGCCCCAACGTAAACGTGCCGATGAGCGCGGGAACATCGGAAAAGTTCAGCTCTAAAAAGGAGGGAAAGAGGACCGAGATGGGAAACTTAGGGAAGTAATACAGCACCGTGGTCAGCGCCGCGAACATGGCGATCTTGGCGATGTTGGAGGCGGAGAAAAACTTCTTCTTTTCCTCCCCCTCCGCTGCCTGCGCAGCCTGGCCGCGATTGGCGGCTCTCTCTGCGAACGAGCCGGTCCCTTCGGCGGGCACGTTCTGCGCCATTTGGCGCTCCGCTTCTTTCTTCATAACAAAACACCTCGAAAAATTTATTTTCCAAGGGGAGAAAGAAAAGCCCCGCACTTGCATGCGGGGCGGTTTTTTGGAATTCGTTGCGCGCCAAAGCGCGCCTCTTCCGAAAAACATTCTTTTCCTGTCCGGACTATACCGTCGGTACGGGAATTTCACCCGTTCGGGGGCCTACGGCCCTTCGCAGACTTTACTGCCGGTGGGGAATTGCACCCCGCCCCAAAGAATCGATTTCGGGAGATATTATAGTACATACGGGCGCACTTGTCAATCGATTTGCGCGCATTCTTCCCGCTTATTCCCCTGCGGGTGCGGGCTGTTCCGGAACGGTCTTGCTCCAAACGCAGGCGCTGCGGGTATCCGTGAGCATCTGGGCGGCGATCAGCCCGCTCGCGAGATCGGTGCCGGACACGGAGACCGGCTCGGACTGCGCATCCGCCGCGACTGCCCAACCCTCCGGCTGGGCAAACAGGACGCGGGTGAGGCCGGTGCAGGAAACGAATGCACCCGCCCCGATCCGCTCGAGCGAAGCGGGCAGGGAGATCTCCGCCAGCTGCGTGCAGCCGGCAAAGGCAGAAGTGCCGATCTCTTTCAGCGTGGAGGGGACAGAAACTTCCTGCAGCGCGGCACATTCTTCAAAGGCACCGTCGCCGATCGCGGTGAGGCCCTCCGGCAGTACGATGCGCTCGAGCGAAGGCGCTCCCGCAAATCCACCCGCGCCGATGGCCGTGACCGCCTTGCCGTTATAGCGGGCGGGGATCTCGATCGAACGCAGGAAGCGCGCACTGCCGATGGCGACGGCATAGGTCCCGTCATCCAGCGGACAATACTCCAACCCCTGCGGGTCAAAGTCGCTGCCGACGGCAAAGCCCGTATCCTCGCCGTCGATGTACCAGTGTCCGTCCGACCCGACGGTGACGGTGGAACCATCCTCTCCTACGGCAGAAACGCCCGTATCCTTGCCGTCCACGAACCAGTTGCCGTTTTCTCCGATCTCCACGGGCGCGCCCGACGGTGCCGTCGCCGATACGCCGGTGTCCTCGCCGTCTATGTACCAATGCCCGTTCGGTCCGATCTCGACGCGCGACCCGGCATCCCCTGCCGCGGAGATGCCCGTATCCTTGCCATCCACGAACCAATTGCCGTTTTCTCCGATCTCTACGCCGCTGCCGCACGCCGAAAGGGCGAACAGGCAGACCAGGCAGAGCACCATCATCAGTAGGAACCGAATTTTGCTCTTCATACGGTTTGCCTCCTGCAAAATCGCCGCGCGCCGCAAAGGGACCCTCTGCGCGCGGCGTACCGGGAGTATACCACACCCGCCGCCCGATTGCAAGGCAAAAAACGGGCAAAAAAAGTCGATTGCCGACAGATCTTGCCCGTTCGTGTCGGTCGACAAAATCTGCGCCCTTCCGCGCGCCGCCTTTTCGCCGCCTGCGCCGCCAAAGAATAAAAAAGCCCGCAAACGCGGGCAATAAGGTTGGAAACGATCAGAACAACAGCACCGTCAGATACCCAACGCCGATCAATACGGCGAGGAAGGAAAAATTCAGCAGCGAAAATAGCCCGATGTAGCGGGCCGTGCGACCCGGCTGCACGCGGCGATAGGTATTGAGCGTGATGAGACTGGCGAGCGACGCGATGGGCGTACCCAATCCGCCGATGTTGACGGCGATGAGCAGGGAGACGTAATCGGTCGTAAATTTCGAGAGAAGGACTGCCGACGGCACATTGGAGATGACCTGGCAGGAGAGCACGCCGAAGGCGAGAGGGTCGAGCGCGATGAGGCCGCCCAAAAAATCCTGCACGGCAGGGATGCGCGCGAGATTGCCCGAAAAGACGAAAAAGGCACAAAAAGTGAGCAGCAGGCCGTAATCTACGCGCAGCAGCGACCGGAAATCGAGCAGGAGCAGGCAGACAACCACCGCGAGCAGCCCCCAATAATAGGGGAAAGCACGGAAGACGATGAGCACGGACAGCACGAACAGTGCAGAGTACGCGACGATGCGCCAGGCGGGCGGCGCACTTTTGGGACGGGATGCGACCGCCGCAGGCTGCGGCTTGACAAACAGGCAAACCGCGAGGATCAGCACGAACGCCGCCGCAAAGGGCAGCGCCATCACGGCAAAAAACCGGCCCGTGGGGATGGAAAAATAGGAATACAGATACAAATTCTGCGGATTTCCGAACGGGGTAAGCATGCCGCCGAGGTTGGCGGCGATGTTCTGCATGATGAAGGTGAAGGCGGTCAGCTTCTTGTTTTCGCACGAATCGAGCACAAAATAGCCGAGCGGCAAAAAGGTGACCAGCGCCATGTCGTTGGCCATGATCATCGACCCGAAATAGGTGACGAACACGAGCGCGAGCACGATGTTGCGCATGTTTTTGAACCGCCGCACGATGATGTCCGCCAGCCAGGAAAAGAATTTGATATCCTTGAACGCCGCGACGACGGCGAGCGTACAAAACAGGCAGGCGAGCGTCTGCCAATCAAAATAGCCGAGATATTCCCCGTCAAACGGGACAAAAAAACAGGTGATGCCCGCCGCAACGAGCGCCACGATGAGCACGACACTGCTCTTGATGACGTGCAGGAACCCGCCCGCGAACTTTTTCCAGCCGTGCAGCGGCTGCGCTCCCGTCTCTTCCATGATCCTCTCTCCTCTATCCTGCCGCGCAGGCAGGCCAAAGGGCCCTCCCCCGCGGGAAGGGCCCCCTATCTTTCTTTTCGTTCCGGCATAAACTGCCGATCAAAGGATGTCGTTTGCGTACAGCGGATGCTTTTCGCACAGGGCCTTGACCTGCGCGCGGACATCGTCATAGGCGGCTTCCTTCTCCGCGATGACGCGCACGATCAGCCGCGCGACGAGGCGGGCGTCCTCCTCATCGAACCCGCGCGAAGTGATGCTGGGCGTGCCCAAACGGATGCCGCTGGTGACGAAGGGGCTGGTCGTTTCGAAGGGAATGGTGTTCTTGTTGACGGTGATATTCACTTCATCCAGCATCTTTTCCAGCTCTTTGCCGGTCATCCCCTTATCGCGCAGGTCGACGAGCATGAGGTGGTTATCGGTGCCGCCCGAGACGAGGCGCACGCCGTTTTTGACAAACTCGTCCGCCATTGCCGCCGCATTTTTGATGACCTGCTGCTGATATTCCTTGAATGCGGGAGAGAGAGCCTCCTGAAAGGCGACCGCCTTGCCCGCGATGACGTGCATGAGCGGGCCGCCCTGGATGCCGGGGAAAACAGCCTTGTCGATGGCTTTGGCATACTGCTCCCTGCACATGATCACGCCGCCGCGCGGGCCGCGCAGCGTCTTATGCGTGGTCGTCGTCACGACGTCGGCATAGGGCACGGGCGAAGGATGCAGGCCGGCCGCGACCAACCCTGCAATGTGGGCGATATCCACCATCAGATAGGCGCCCACTTGATCCGCGATCGCGCGCAGACGGGGGAAATCGATGATGCGCGGATAGGCCGACGCACCCGCGACGATCATCTTGGGCTTATTTTCGACGGCGAGCGCTTCCAGCGCGTCATAGTCGATGCGCTCGTCCGATTCCGAAACGCCGTAAGGAACGATCTTAAAATATTTACCGGAGATGTTGACGGGCGAGCCGTGGGTGAGATGGCCGCCGTGCGAAAGGTTCATGCCCAAAATGGTGTCGCCCGGCTGCAGCAGCGCGAAATAAACGGCGGTGTTTGCCTGTGCGCCGCTGTGCGGCTGTACGTTGGCATGATCGCAGCCGAACAGCTGCTTGCAGCGCTCGATGGCGAGATTTTCCACCACGTCGACGTACTGGCAGCCGCCGTAGTAACGCTTGCCGGGCAGCCCCTCGGCATACTTGTTGGTCAGGTGCGAACCGACCGCCGCCATGACGGCGGGCGAGACGAAATTTTCGCTCGCGATCAGCTCGATGTTGCCGCGCTGACGGGCGAGTTCCCGCTCCATCGCCTCATACACTTCGGGATCTGCGTTTTTCACGGTTGTAAGATCGATCATTTGCGTTTCTCCGTTAAATTTATTTTGAATACTCTCATTATACCGCAAATTTCTCTTTTTTACAAGGAAAAGAGCGCCTCCCGCAAGATTTTCTTGCGGGAGGCGGAGCGACTATTGTTCTTTCCTGCCCGCACCGGAAGGGAAAAGGACGGGCAGGCTGACAGCCGCGGGGGCAAGAAAGCAGCCGAGCGCCGTGCACAGCATCGGCCATGCGTTGCCGCACACCAATCCCGCGAGCAGGAGAATCAGCACGCCGACCGCGATCGATATCCCCGCCCGTACGCCGGAGGCGCGCGGTTCGGGTACGCGCGGCAGCGCGAGCGGGCCGGAAAAGTCGAGCGCGAAACGAACGAGCGCGTACAGCAGCACGGCGGGCCAATCCTGCCCTTCTGCGGCAAAGGCCTCCGCCGCGGCCGAAGCGAAACAAAGGAGGCCCGTCAGCAATACGAGCAGCACGGCCGGCCATACAAAGAATGCGGCGGATGCGAGCGCCGCCGCGCACAGCGACGCGAGCACCGTCAGAGGGCAGGCCGCGCGCTCCATCCACGCAAAAAAGCGGTCTGCCCGCTCCGCCCCGCCCGAGCGGGCGCGGGAACCCGCCTCGGCACAGATGTGCGCATAGGCGCGGGCTGAAGCAGCCAGCCGGCGATGTTCCGCCCGCAGGGCGGGCAGACTGCGCGGCGCGCGCACGCAGGCGATATCCGGCGCGAATCGAAGAGAAAACCCCGCGCCCTTTGCCTCCTCCGCAAAGGAGGGAAGCGGCTCCCCGACGGGAGGGAACCCGCCGACGGCCTCGATACAGGCGCGGGAGAGCAGCACGCCCAGCGTGCACAGCCCGTCCGCCCCATACTGTTCGCGCACCGCCCGTTCGGCCGCAGAGACCGAAGAGGCGACGGCGCTGACGCGGGCGGAAAGCCCGTCGCCGACCGCGGCAATGCGGGCCTGTACGCCGCCGCAATCCCCCTCCGCAAAGTAATCGAGGGCGCGGCGCACAAAGTCGGAAGGGAGCATCACGTCCTCTCCCGCAAAGGCACAGAAATCATAGTCATCCCGCCCCTGCAGCAGGGCGTTCAGCCCCATTCCGCCCGGCTCGGCGAAAAAGACTTCGACATTGTTGTGCCGGATGGCAAAATTCTGCACGGCGCGGCGGCGGGCAGCATCCGTTCCGTCATCGAGGATGACGGTGCGCAGTGCGGGATGATCCTGACGGCGGGAGAGGGCGAGCGCCACAGGATCGAAGCCGTTCGCCGTGCTCCACACGAGCAGCACGCGCGGCGGCGCGGCAAACCGCGCCTCGGGCGGGAGCGCTCCGCGGGAAAGGCGCACCGCCGCCGCAAAGGCAAAGCGGCGGGCCGGAACCAGCCATACCGCTGCCAGCGCGAGCGCGCCCGCACACAGAGCACACACGGCGAGCGCGCCCTGCCATCCGCCGAGCGAGGCCGCCGCGGGGAGCAGAAACCCCGCCCCGATGCAAAACAATGCCGCAAAGGGCGCCCAGGCGGCGAATGCCGCCGCCCATAAAATTTTCTTTTTGCGCATCTTTTCCTCTCCTGCCGCAGTATACGCCCGCCGCCCTGCGGGCGCGCCCGGCCAAATTCATTCAAAAGAATAACCGCCGCAGCGGGCCGTTTGTCCACGGATCGGGGTACAGTTCCGGAAATTTTTGAACACGGGCTTTACTTCTCTGCCGCGATATGGTATGCTGATAGTATGAAGATCTCTGCACAAGGAACTGACAAAACAGGCACGGGCGGCCCGTTTACCGTACGCTTTTTCCGCACACTGCCGGCGGAAGCGCGCGCCATCCGCGAAGACGTATTTATGCGCGAACAGGGATTCGCCGGTGAATTTGACGACATCGACGGGCGCGCCGTACACGCCGTTCTCTATTTTGACGGAAAAGCGGCCGGCACCTGCCGCATTTTTGAAGAGGAAGGCCGCGCACACGTCGGCCGGGTCGCCGTGCGGCGGGAGCTGCGCGGCATGGGCGCGGGCGGCCGCCTTCTGTGCGTCGCCGAAGAAGCTGCCGCCGCGATGGGCCTGCACGAACTCGAACTGGCCGCGCAGGTACGCGCGCGCGGTTTTTACGAAAAATACGGCTACACGGCCTGTTCGGAGCCCTTTGATGAAGAGGGCTGCCCACATGTACGCATGCGCAAGAGCGTAAAAAGTTGACGCCGTTCGGCCTTCCGCTGCCGGCACTGGCGCGTAAAATGTGACAGCGAACCGAAATTTATCCCTTTACGGCGAGTGCGGCGCCCGGCGGCTTTACTTTTGAACGCAATTGTGGTATAGTATTTCAAATCTACGGAATGAACCCCGACAGAAGGACCGGATCATGAAAGAGCGCGAGCGAAACACAACGGAAGAAGCCCTGCGGCTGATCGCCGCGGGGGAAGAAAAGGGCATCGACCTGCTGTACGAATGTCTCGGACCCGCCATGCTCGCCGCCGCAACGGCAGTGCTGCGCGACCAGTTTGCCGCCGAAGATGCCGTGCAGGAGAGCTTCCTGCGGGTGGTGCGCGGCATCCGCAGCTACCGCAGCGGTACGAACGGCCGGGCGTGGGTACTGCGCATCGTGCGCAATGCAGCGATCGACAAGCTTCCGGACGGACGCACCGTCTGTACGGACGACTTTTCCTATATTGCCCCGGCGGAGGACGGGGAAGAGCGTGCCACCGATCGGCTTCTGGCGGAGAGCCTGCTCAACGCTCTCCCTCCGGAGCGCCGGCAGCTGATCTACATGAAGTACTTCCTGGACATGACGGTGCGCGCCATCGCCGCAGAAATCGGCAAATCGAAATCCTTCGTCCAAAAAGAGATTGCCCGCGCGGAAGAAAGTATGCGAAAAATTTTGGAAGATCGCGGACAAACGGACGAAAGCGGCAGTTATTAAAGCGAGAGGCAACCGGGATGAAGGAAAAAAGAGATCAAAACTTGGAACATATCTTCCGCAAATGCGCGGACGGCGGCGCTAGGCCGAGCGAACGGGTAACGGCGGAAGCAAGGGCTGCGCTGCGCGCACGCTCTGCCGAAACGGTGCCAGCCGCCGCGGGAGCCGGCGGGTCCGCCGTCTCCGCTGGCTCTGCAAAGCGGGCGAAGCGGCGCACCATCATCATTTTAGCGGCGGCTGCCTGCCTCCTCTCGCTGCTCGTCGGCCTCTTTTTATGGCGGTTGCAGGACGGCACGCTGCCGGGCGCGTTGCTGCTTGCGGACGGTACGACGTACGTTTCCGACGAGGGGCTGCGCCAAAGCACACACGAGGATACGGGTGCGGAAAGCCCTGCCTGTTTGCCCTGGGTCGATAGCGACGAGATCGTCTGCTGCCGCGAATATACGCTGGCCCCGCGCAACGGCACGGACGAACCGGCCGCACAGGCTGCGGAGACCGTGCTCTACCGCGTGGAATACCGCGCGGACGGCGTGAGCGCGACCGTCTACATCGAGACGGAAAACGTATACCTGCTTTCGCTCGGCGATTATAAGCGGCTGCCGGAGGAGCGCTGCTGCGGCGGCGTCGACTTCCGCCTGCAGACGGAAAAGACGCAAACTTACGTCTATTTTGAAACGGAAAAATACAAATACAACCTGCAGCTGGAAACCGTGCAGGAAGAGCAGGTGACCGCTGCCTTGACCGCGATCGGGCAGAGCCTCTAATGCGAATCAAAAACGACACGAACGGCCTTTACTGCTGAGAAGGCTGTCCGTGACGAAATAGGAAGGCCCCGCAGCTTTTGCTGCGGGGCCGCTTGTATTTTGACCGATCCGTCTCCGCTCAATACAAGAGCTGCGCGTTGTCCGGCAAAGTGAGGACGGGATCATTGTCCCCGCGCACGGTGAAGCGTTCCTCGTGATAGGTCTTGTGCGGGATGAGATAAACGCGCTTCCCCTTCCATTCTCCCCGCACGAGCGAAGTAAAGCAGCGCGTCGTGAGGATATAGGTGAGGATGCCCGCGTTCAGCTCCACGATCGCGCTCTCGTATCCTTCGGAAAAGCAGCGCTTGACGGCGATTTGGATGCGGAAAGCGACGTACGAATCGGAAAGGACCACGCCCGATCCGCCGCAGTGCGGGCACTTTTTTGTGAGCATGGCGACATTATCGCTCTTAAATTTTTTGCGGGTAAACTGGATGAGCCCCAGCTCGGACATCGGCCCGACGTTGCACTTGGCGCGATCCTCGCGCAGGCAGCGCTCCAGCTCCTGCGCCACGGCGGCGCGGTGCGCCGGGGTGACCATATCGATAAAATCGACGACGACGATGCCGCCGATATTGCGCATGCGCACCTGGCGGGCGATCTCGCGGGCGGCGAGGATATTGGTTTCAAAGACCGTATCCTCCAGCTCCTTATCGCCGATATAACGGCCCGTATTCACGTCGATGGCGGTGAGCGCTTCCGTGCGGTCAAACACGAGATAAGCGCCGTTTTCCAGCTCGACGCGGTGGCTGATCAGGCGGTAGACCTGTTCTTCCAACCGATAAAAGTCGAACATTTCGCGCCCGCCGACGTAACGGATCAGCTTGCCCTTGCGCCCCGCGCGGCGGAACGTCTCCTCGACGCGGCTGTATGTTTGCTCGTCGCCGATATAGATGTTATCCACGTCGGAGAGATCAAAATCGCGCAGGAGGCGGGCGTGAATATCCGCATCGCGATAGACGAGATCCCCCACCGCGGCGCTGCGGTATGCCTCGCATGCTGTCTGATAAAGTCCGCGCAGGTAAGCCGCTTCTTCCTGCAGGGCAGACAATTCAGCCCCCCGCGCCTTGGTGCGCAGCACGAAGCCGCCGTCTCCGTTCAAGAGCTGCTCGCACAGAGCGGTGAGGCGGGCGCGCTGTTCCTCTCCCTCGATCTTGCGCGAAACGGCGCAGAAATCTGCCGACGGGAGATAGATCAGGTTTTTGCCGACAAAGGAAAGGCACATGCTCAGGCGCGCGCCCTTATTGCCGATGGGCGACTTGGAGACCTGGACCATCACTTCCTCCCCCACGCGCACATTCAGCCGCGGAGGCGGCTCGCAGCCGGCCGCGACCGTCTCGACGGGGATGTCTCCGGCGTAGAGATAGCCGTTTTTTTCCTGTCCGAAGGAGACGAACGCCGCCTGCATGCCCTCCAACACGTTTACGACGCGGCCTTTATAGATGTTGCCGGAAATTTCGCTGCCGCTGCCCCCATCCAAATGGAACTCGACCAGCTTGCCGTTTTCGGTGACGGCTGCAAAGCAGTCTCCCCCGAAAAAGTCAAAAAACATATCCTTATGCATTTTGTATATAAACCCGGACGCTTCCCCCGCAGGGAAAACGACAAAAAATTAATCACTTTTCACGCAATATATACATTGCTCTTTCTATTTTACCATAATCTTTCTCATTTTGCAAGAGCGGCCTTTGATTTTTTGGGAAAAGTTTCGATTGCCTTTCAAAATTTCGCGAAAAACGTATCTCAGCGATCAAATATAGTCGGACAATGGGCGGTAAATATCGGCCTGCTCAGCGATCGCGCAGAACTGCGCCTGCGAAAGGGTACAGACAAAGCGCCCCTCCCCGTCGAACAACAGCAATTCCAGCCAGCGGCCGCGCTCGAGGTAGGCGAGCGCCTTTTTGACGGTGCAGTCCTGCGAGAGGGCGACGCGCCGCACCTCCATGCCGCGCGCGAGCCCTTCGGTGAGGTCGTAGCGGATGCGGGTATAGCGGCAGTCCTTTCCTCCGAATGTGCCGCCCAGCACGAATGCGGCAAAAAAGAGGACCGAAATGTTGTAGATCCCCCAAAAACAGCCGACCGCAAAGAGGACGGCCGCCCCCGCAGCGAACAGGATGCCGACAACGCGCATCCATCGCTGCGCGAACGGTTCTCCGCGGCGGCGAGCGAGGGTACAGTACAGGACGCGCCCGCCGTCCAGCGGGAGGGCAGGCAGCAAATTGACCGCAAAGAGAGAGGCCGACGTAAAGGCGGCAACATCGGTAAAGGCGTAGGATTCGGGCAGGACCCACCACAGTGCGGCAAAAAAGACCGCGGCGGCGGCGTTGACGGCGGGGCCGGCGAGGGCGAGGCGGATCTCATCGGCGAGGCTGATGCCCTCGATGTCGCCCGTAACGACCGCACCGCTGGGGAGCAGGCGGAGGCAGCGAAGGCGGCAGCCGATGCGCGCGGCGTACCAGGCGTGACCAAACTCGTGCATGACCGCGCAGACCGTGTTGGCAATGAAGGGAAACAGCTGCCCGCGCAGGCAGCAAAAGGCGCCGTACAGGAGAAAGAGCGGATGCACGGACACCGTGAACCGCTCTCTTTTCCCCTTTTTTGCCTCCTTGCCCGCCCGAAGGCCGCGCAGGGAGAGGCGCTCAAACATTCCAGACGATGTCGTTATCCTCATCCAGCGAATAGGCGCGGATGAGCGAATCCCCGTCATAGAGGGAAACGGTGACGGCGGACGCGCCGTCCGTAAACCCGACGGGAATGGTGGAATACACAGTATCCCCCGCCGCCGAATAGGCATATGTCAGCCCCGCGATGACGGTGGAGAAGGAAGTGGTGTGCCGGATCTCCATCGCATAGGTTCCGTCGCTCTCCGCCACGCTCTCCACGACCCCGTCACAGGGGGGATAGACGCTGCACGCGCCCGTAAAGGAGAGGACGCCCGACTCCGACACGGAGCATTCGATGTCCGCATCGGCGACCACGCTGCCCGGCGTCAATTCGGCATAATTGCGCTCATCGGGCGCGGCGGCGGGCGTCTCCTCGGAAATGAGGCCGCGGAAAAAAGTATTGATGGCGCTGTCCTGCCAAAATAAATTGGTGAGCAGGATCGTCGCGCACAGCGCGCACACGGCAATGAACTCGCCGAGCAGCAGCTTGTTTTCGAGGAAGCGCTTTTGCGGTTTCTCCTGCGGCGGTTCGGGCGGGGCCTCTGGCGGAACGCCGTAATCGACGACATTTTCCTCCTTTGCCACGCGCGGCTCTTCCTCTTCTGCCTCCGATTCCAGCTTTTCGTTGACCGATTCGAGCACCCGTTCTTTGAGATCTTCCGCCTCACCGCGGCGCTTTTTGCTGCGCTTTTTGGTCACATTCAGCGTATTGACGGGTATCTCGAGCATCTCGGCATAATCGATGGATCCATTCATGAGTCTGCCTCCCTTTCCGTTTGTCTGTGTTCCTATGATATGCGCGGACAAGCCCTTTCAGAACAGATTTTCGAAAATCGTGCCCAAATGTTTGCACCTTTTTTCTTTTTGTTGTAATATAATGATAGGTTTTCCGCTGCGCTACGGCGGAATCAGCCCAATATTTTACACGGAAGTAAGCCGATGTTTTTATCTGAACTTTTTCGCTCGAAGCGGGCGGTCTGCTCCTTCGAGATCTTCCCCCCCAAACCGACGGCGGACATCGCGGCTGTGCGCGGCACCATCGAAGAACTTTCAGCCCTGAAACCGGACTACATTTCGGTGACGTGCAGCGCGGGCGGATCGGGCAACGCGCGCACGCCCCAGATCGCGCAGCTGGTCAAGAGCTGCGGCGTGGAACCGCTGGCACACCTGACCTGCATCCATTCCAGCCGTGCGGATATCGACGCGGCGCTGGACGAACTGCAGCAGCTGGGCATCGAAAATATCCTCGCCCTGCGCGGCGACCGCATTGCGGGAGCTGCGGAGAGCACAGTCTTTGCGCACGCCTCCGACCTCGCCGCGCACATTTCCGCGCGCGGCGGCTTCGACATCGCGGGGGCATGCTACCCCGAGGGACACCCCGAAAGCGCTTCCCTTGCCGAGGATGTGCGCAACCTGAAAAAAAAGGTGGACGCGGGCGTGACGCATTTGAACACGCAGCTCTTTTTTGACAACGAGGACTTTTACCGCTTCCGCGACCTGTTGGCGGCGGCCGGCATCGATGTGCCCGTGCAGGCGGGCATCATGCCGCTCGTCAAAAAGAGCCACGTCGACCGCATCATTTCCCTTTCGGGCGCAAAGATCCCCGCCAAGATCTCCCGCTCCATCGCCCGCTTTTACGATAAGCCCGAGGCGCTGATGGAAGCCGGCATCGCCTACGCGGTGGATCAGATCGTCGACCTGCTCGCCTCCGGCGCGCAGGGCATCCACCTGTACGTCATGAACAACCCCTATGTAGCGCGCCGCATCACAGAGAGCATTGCGGGCGTCGTGGCGGAGGTCAACCGTGCAGGTTGACCGCGCCGAATTTTTGCGGTACCTCGGCTGGCGGGGCCAGGAAACGGACGAACTTTTGCTTGCAAACCTGGACGACGCGGCGAAGCGCTGTTTGGATGCCGCGTCTCCGCGCATGGTCGCGCGGCGATTCGCCCTCGGCAAAAATTTGGAACTGGCCGGCACCGGTTTTATTTTAGAAGGGCAGGATATCCGCGCCCACCTCGCGGGCTGCAGCGAAGTCTATCTGTTTGCGGCGACGCTGGGCATCGCGGCGGAACGGGAGTTGGCGAAATTGTCTGCGCGCGGCGCGTACGAGGCGCTGTTGTTCGACACGGCCTGTTCCTGCGCGATCGAGAGCTATTGCGACGACATTTGCGACGACCTGCAGAAGAGCTGCGGCAAACGGCTGCTGCCCCGCTTTTCCTGCGGGTACGGCGACTTTCCGCTGGAGGCGCAGCGGGACATCTGCCGCCTGCTGCGCACGGACACCGCCATCGGGCTGTGCTGCGACGAGAGCTGCCTGCTCACGCCGCGCAAGTCTGTAACGGCCGTCGTCGGCATCACGGACGAAGCCCCCTCCCCCACGGCAAAGCGCACCTGCGGCAGCTGTGCGGCGTGCCGGCACACCGGCTGCGCCTTCCGCAGAAAGGATCAATGACATGGATTTTCGCACATTTCTGAAAGAGCACATCCTACTGTTCGACGGCGCCTTCGGCACCATGCTGCAACAGCGGGCGGGCGGCCCGGTCGGCACCGTGCCCGAACTGTGGAACGCAGAGCGGCCCGAGGACGTGGCCGCCATCCACCGCGCGTACGCGGAGGCGGGCGCGGACGTGATCACGGCAAATACCTTCGGCGCCAACGAATTTAAGGCGGGTTCGGCGGAAACGGCGGCGCAGCTGATCCGCGCGGGCGTACGGCTCGCCAAAACGGCGGCGCCCGGCAAGTTCATCGCGCTGGACATCGGCCCCACCGGGCGGCTGCTCGAACCGATGGGCAGCCTCTCCTTCGACGACGCCTACGCCGCCTTTGCGCGGCAGGCAAAAGCGGGCGAGGAGGCGGGCGCCGACCTCATCCTCATCGAGACGATGGCAGACCTGCAGGAGCTGCGCGCGGCGGTTTTGGCGGCGAGCGAACAGACCGCCCTGCCCGTGCTCTGCTCGATGACCTTTGAAGAGAACGGCCGCACCTTTGCCGGGTGCGACCCCGTCTGTTATGCGCTGACCGCCTCCCCCCTCGCGGACGCGATCGGCGTGAACTGCTCGCTCGGGCCGGACAAGCTGCTGCCCATCGTACAGGCACTGCTCTCTTACACCGACAAGCCGGTCCTCGTGCAGGCGAACGCGGGGCTGCCCGACGAGCACATGCATTACAGCGTCGGGCCGGAAGAGTTTGCCGCGACCTACCGACAGTTCCTCGACGCGGGGGTGCGCATCGTCGGCGGGTGCTGCGGCACGACGCCCGAACACATCCGCAGGCTGCGCGCGCTCATCGGCCGCCGCAAGCCGCGCGCCCTTCGCCATCGGCCCGTTTCCGCCGTCTGTTCGGGGACGAAGGCGGTCTTCTTCGACGGGGTGCGCGTCATCGGTGAGCGCATCAACCCGACGGGCAAAAAGGCGATGAAGCAGGCGCTGCGCGAGGGGGACTACGCCTTCGTGCAGGGGCAGGCGATCGAGCAGGCGGAGGCGGGTGCAGACATTCTGGACGTGAACGCCGGCCTCCCCGAGATCGACGAAAAGGCGGCGCTGGTGCGCTTGGTGCGCGAGGTGCAGGCGGTGTGCGACCTGCCCTTGCAGATCGACTGCGGCAAGCCGGACGCCATCGAGGCGGCGCTGCGCCATTGCTGCGGCAAGGCGATCGTCAACTCGGTCAACGGGGAAGAGGGCACTCTGCGCGCCATCCTCCCCATCGTCAAAAAATACGGAGCGGCGGTCGTGGGCCTGACGACGGACGAGCACGGCATCCCCCATTCGGCCAAGGAGCGCATCCGCATCGCCGAAAAGATCATCGCCGCCTGTGCGGAGTATGGCATCCCGCAGGAGGACATCTTTATCGACTGCCTGACGCTGACGGTGAGCGCCGAGCAGGGCCAGGCGGAAGAGACGCTGCGTGCGATGCGCGCCCTCAAGCGCCGCTACCGCGTCAAAACGGTGCTGGGCGTGAGCAACATCTCCTTCGGGCTGCCAGAGCGGCGCATCGTCAATACGGCGTTCCTGACGGCGGCGCTCGCCGCGGGGCTGGATGCGCCCATCCTCAACCCCAACATTCCCGAAAATATGCAGGCCGTCCACGCCTGGCGGGTGCTCAGCGGCGAGGACAAAAACTGCGCCGCCTACACAGCCCGCTACGGCGGCGCAAAGGCGGAAAGCGCCCCTGCAGGCGGCACGGCGGGCCATGAAAAGCCGGCAGACGCGCGCGCCGAACTGTTCCGCTGCATCCGCAAGGGCCTGCCGCAGGCGGCTGCCGCCTGCGCGGCGCTCCTGGAACGGGAGGCGCCGCTGGACGTCGTCAACGGCAGCCTCATCCCCGCCCTCAACGAAGTGGGCGACGACTACGAGAAGGGCGTGCTCTTCCTGCCCCAGCTGATCGCGGCGGCGGAGAGCGCGAAGCTGTGCTTCGACGAGGTGAAGAAGAAGCTGCCCGGCGGCGGCGCCGAGCGCGGGAAGATCGTGCTGGCGACGGTGAAGGGCGACATCCACGACATCGGCAAGAACATCGCGCGCACTGTGCTGGAAAACTACGGCTACAGGGTGATCGACCTCGGCAAAAACGTGCCGCCCGAGGAAGTCGCGGCGGCGTGCGAAAGAGAGGACGTACTGCTGTGCGGCCTCTCCGCCCTGATGACGACGACGGTGCCCGCCATGGAGGAGACCATCCGCCTGCTGCGCGCGCGCTGCCCGCGCTGCCGCGTGATGGTGGGCGGCGCGGTGCTCAACGCCGACTACGCCAAAAAGATCGGCGCCGACTGGTACTGCAAGGACGCGAATGCGGACGTAAAAATCGCCCGCTACCTCTTTGAAGGGGGCGAAGAAGTGCCGACTCTGTAAGGCGCCCGCGCTTTATATTGTTGGGAAAAAAGGTCTTTCGCCGGGCGCACCGCCCGCGGCATGCGTTCTCTCCCCTCCCCCCATCCGAACAAAGACAAGAGGCCTTTCGCCATACGGCGGAAGGCCTGATTTTTTTACTTTTTTGCCTTATTCGCGGGTCCAGATGTCCCAACTATAAGTATCCGTTAAATACTCCGCCGCCGCGGCGGGGTCGGCTAGGCCCGCCGCAGGGATCACCTCGCCGTCCGCGCTCCATCCGTTCGGGTTTTCAAAAGTCACGCTCGTCAGGCTGCCGCAATCATAGAACGCCCTAGTCCCAATCGAGGTCACGTTGTCCGGAATCGTAATGCTCGTCAGGCTGTCGCAATCATAGAACGCATAATGCCCGATCGAGGTCACGTTGTCCGGAATCGTAATGCTCGTCAGGCTGCCGCAACCCTCGAACGCAGAATCCCCGATCGAGGTCACACCGTCCGGAATCGTAATGCTCGTCAGGCTGCCGCAACCCTCGAACGCAGAATCCCCGATCGAGGTCACGCTGTCCGGGATCACAATGCTCGTAAGGCTGTCGCAACCGGAGAACGCCCCACCCCCGATGGAAGTGACGCTGTCGCCGATCGTGATGCTCGCAAGGCCGCTGCAATTGACGAACGCCCGCTCCCCGATGGACGTGACGCTGTCGGGGAGGGTGACGCTCGTAAGATTTTCACAAGAGTCGAACGCGCACACCCCGATGGACGTGACGCCGCTGCCGATCGTCACGCTCGCAAGGTTTTGACAAAAATCGAACGCCCTCTGCCCGATGGATGTGACGCCGTCGCCGATCGTCACGCTCGCAAGACTGTCGCAATTAGAGAACGCCCAATCCCCGATGGATGTGACGCTGTCGGGGATGGTGATGCTCGTAAGATTCTCGCAATACCGGAACGCTCCATACCCGACGGAAGTGACGCTGCCGTCGTCCGGGATGACGCTGTTTTTACAGCCGGCGACCAAAGTTTTGCTTTCCGTCTCGATCAGGCAATTCCCCGCGCTGTGATAGACGGGATTTTCCGCAGAGACCGTGATGCTCACCAGGCTGCCGCAGCGGGCAAACGCTTCCGTCTCGATCGACTCGACGGCGCGCGGGATCGCGATCGCCTCTAAATTTTCGCAGCCGGCAAAGGCATTGTTCCTGATTTGCGTGAGCGCGGCCGGGAGTTCGATCCCCTCTAAACTCGTGCAGCCGGAAAAAGAATAACTCTCCAATACCATTATGCCTTCCGGGAGGGAGACATTCGACAAGCGGCTGCATCCGCGGAAGGTATAGGTCGCGATCGCCGTGACGCCGCGCGGGATCGCGATCGACTCCAAACGCGTGCAGCCGGCAAAGGCGGAGGCGCCGATCTGCGTCAAGCCGCGCGGGAGCTCGATCTCCTTCAAACCCGTGCAGCCGGCAAAGGCGGAGGCGCCGAGCTCTATAAGGCTGTCGGGGAGGTCGACGCGCGCCAGCGCGGTGCAATCCTGAAAAGCGGCGAAGCCGATGTGCGTTATGCCCGCGGGGATCGCGACCTCCTCCAAACGCGTGCAGCCGGCAAAGGCACGGTCGGCGATGCCGGCAACGTCCGCGCGGAAAGAGACGGAGCGGATGTCCCGATCGCAGCCGACGACCCAGCCGTCCAGATATTCCAGGCCGTTTTCCCTCTCGAAGATGTCGCCGCAGCCGGAAAACGCATCCTTGCCCAACCCGACCAGGCTGTCCGGGAGCTCGACGCCCGTAAGGGCGGCGCAGCCGGCAAAGGCGTCCTGCCCGATCTGCGCGAGGCCGTCGGGGAAGTCGACCCCCTCTAAGGCGGTGCAGTCGGCAAACGCCCGATACCCGATCTCCTGCAGGCCCGCGGAGAAGGTGACGGAAGATAAACGGGTGCAGCCGTCCCATGTGTTGGCAGCGATCTGCGCAACGCCGCGCGGGATCGCGGCGCTCTCTAAACTTTCGCAGCCGGCAAAGGCGCCCGCGCCGATCTGCGTGAGACCGTCGGGAAGGTCGGCGCGCACCAGATTTTTACAGCCGAAAAAAGCCCCCATCTCGATCGTCTCGACGCCGGACGGGATCACGATGCGCTCCAGTTCGGCGCAGCCGGCAAATCCGTAGGGCGCGATGATTGCCACGCGCATCCCGCGGTATTCCTGCGGGATGGTCACTTCGGCGGGAAGTTCCGTCTGCCCGTCCCAATGGACCGCGCAGACGCCCTCCCCCATCGCCGTATACAAGAGGCCGGCAGCGCCTGCCGCCTCGACCGTCTCTTTGCAGCGGGTGCAGACTCCGTCCACATAATCGTGCCCCAACGCCCAAAGCCAACGGATCTCCACCTCGCCGCACGCGCAGACGCGCTGCTCTTGCCCTATCTCCATGCACGACGCGGGGACGGTCACCGTCCATTCGCCGAAGCTGTGTTCGTGCGGCTTGTCGGGATCCGGGGCATCGGGGTTCGGGTCGCCGGGGTCCGGGTCGCCGGGGTCCGGGTCGCCGGGGTCCGGGTCGCCGGGGTCCGGGTCGCCGGGGTCCGGGTCGCCGGGCTGTACGACGCCACCCGTGTCGTCGTCCGACGGCGTTTTGTCGCAGGCGGAAAAGGCCGCACAGCCAAGCGTCAGCAGAACGGACAGCAATAAACACCAAAGTTTTTTCATACATTCCCCCGCCTTATATCGATCTCGTTTACAGTATAACACGCTTCCCACCCTTTGACAAGGGCTTTTCGCAAATACTTATCGGCCTTCCGATCTTTCGTCTTTCGCGCCAAAATGCCGCCGCCACGACCGCAGCGCCGCGCGCGTAGCAAAAGGCGCCCTCCCCGCTTGCGGGGAGGGCGCCTTTCGGCAGGTTATGGAAAGCGGAACGCCTTCCACAGAGAAAAATCAGTTTTTATGCTTGCGGTCGACGTACGAGGTATGCAGGATCTCGTGCGCGACGTACGAACCCGGCTCGCCGAAGAACTCTTTATACAGCTGGCGGATGGCGGGGTTTTCGTGGCTCTTGCGGATGGTGAGGGCGGAATCCTCGTCGTACAGCGCCTTGGCGCGCGCCGCGCGCAGGTCGACCTGGCGGCGGGTAAACGCGCTCTGGATGGGCTGGCCGCCGCCGTTGACGCAGCCGCCCGGGCAGCACATGACCTCGACAAAGGTGTAATCGCACTCGCCCGCCTTGATCTTGTCGCACAGCTTTTTCGCGTTGGTCAGGCCCGAAGCGACCGCGACCTTGACTTTGAGGCCGTTCAAATCGTACTCCGCCTCTTTGATGCCCTCGATGCCGCGCACCTCTTTGAACTCGACGCTATCCAGCGGCTTGCCGGTGATCTCTTCCGCCGCGGTGCGGAGCGCCGCCTCCATGACGCCGCCCGTCGCGCCGAAGATGACGCCCGCGCCCGTAAACTCGCCGAGCGGGTTATCGAAGGTGGAATCGGGCAGTTCATTGAACAGCAGGCCGGAGGTCTTGATCATTTTGGCCAGCTCGCGCGTAGTGAGGATGGCGTCTACATCGGGGTAGCCGCTCGCATTCTCGTGCTCGCGCGTGCGCTCGAACTTTTTCGCCGTGCAGGGCATGATGCCGACGACGTAGATATTTTTCGGGTCGATGCCCTCCTTCTGCGCCCAATAGGTCTTGACCGTCGCGCCGAACATCTGCATGGGCGACTTGCAGGAGGAGAGATTGGGAATCAGCTCGGGATAGTAGTACTCGACAAAACGGATCCAGCCGGGCGAGCAGCTGGTGAACATGGGGAGCGTGCCCCCCTCCTTGACGCGGTGGATCAGCTCGTGCGCCTCTTCCATAATGGTGAGGTCCGCGGCGAAGTTGACGTCGAACACCTTGTCAAAGCCGAGCATGCGCATGGCGGTGAACATCTTGCCCTCGGTATTGGTGCCGATGGGGTAGCCGAATTCCTCGCCGATGGCGGCGCGCACGGCGGGAGCCGCCGCGACGACGACGACCTTTTCGGGATCGTTGATGGCGGCGCGCACGTTGTCGATCTCTTCGCGCTCGTGCAGGGCGCCCGTCGGGCAGACGGCGACGCACTGGCCGCAGGCGACGCAGGGCGCCTCGCTCAGGTCAGAATCGAACGCACAGGCGATGTGCGTATGGAATCCGCGGCGGGCAGGCGCAATGACGGCGACCTGCTGCACGCTCTTGCACACCGCGACGCAGCGGCGGCAGAGGATGCACTTTTCGTTGTCGCGCACGAGATAGCCGGTGGAGGTATCCTCCTCGTACTTGGACTTTTCGCCCTGGAAGCGGTTCTCGTCGCAGCCGTACTCGTTGGAGAGCTTCTGCAGTTCGCAGTTGGTGGAGCGGATGCAGGAGAGGCACTCCTTTTTATGGTTGGAGAGCAGCAACTCGAGCGTGGTCTTGCGCGACTTGCGCACTTTTTCGGTATTGGTGAATACCTCCATGCCCTCGTTGACGGGGTACACGCAGGCGGCGACCAGCGAACGGGCGCCCTTCACCTCGCAAACGCAGATGCGGCAGGCGCCGATCTCGTTGATGTCTTTGAGATAGCAGAGGGTGGGGATGTTGATGCCGACCGCTTTGGCGGCTTCGAGAATGGTGCTCCCCTCCGGGACCTCCACAGGAATATTGTTGATTTTTAAATGTACCATGATTGAAGAACCTCCCCGTTATGCCTTGATGACTGCGCCGAAACGGCACTTTTCCATGCAGACGCCGCACTTGATGCACTTTTCGGGATCGATGACGTGCGGCTCTTTGACGGAGCCGGTGATCGCGCCCACGGGGCAGTTGCGCGCGCAGAGGGTGCAGCCCTTGCACTTATCCGCCACGATCTGGTAGCGCAGCAGCTTTTTGCAGACGCCGGCGGGGCAGCGCTTGTCGCGCACGTGCGCCTCGTACTCGTCGCGGAAGTAATGCAGCGTGGACAGCACGGGGTTGGGCGCCGTCTGGCCGAGGCCGCAGAGGGAGTTCTCCTTGATGTAGTAGCAAAGCTCCTCCATCTTGTCGAGGTCCTCCATCGTGGCGGTGCCGTCCGTGACCTTGCAGAGCATCTCGTACAGGCGCTTGGTGCCGATGCGGCAGGCGGTGCACTTGCCGCAGCTCTCATCCACGGTGAATTCGAGGAAGAACTTGGCGATGTCGACCATGCAGTTGTCCTCATCCATGACGATGAGGCCGCCCGAACCCATCATCGAACCGATGGCGATGAGGTTGTCGTAGTCGATCGGCGTATCGATGAGGTGCGCGGGGATGCAGCCGCCGGAGGGGCCGCCCGTCTGCGCCGCCTTGAACTTTTTGCCGTTGGGGCAGCCGCCGCCGATGTCGTAGATGATCTCGCGCATGGTGGTGCCCATCGGGATCTCGACCAGGCCGGTGTTGTGGATCTTGCCGCCGAGCGCGAACACCTTGGTGCCGCGGCTCTTTTCCGTACCCATCGAGGCGAACCAGTCGGCGCCTTTCAGGATGATCTGCGGGACATTGGCGTACGTCTCGACGTTGTTGAGGATGGTCGGCTTGCCGAACAAGCCTTTATTCGCCGGGAAAGGCGGACGGGGACGCGGCTCGCCGCGGTGACCCTCGATGGAAGTCATCAGCGCTGTCTCCTCGCCGCAGACGAACGCGCCCGCGCCGAGGCGGATGTCGAGATCGAAGTTAAAATTCGTCCCGAAGATATTTTTGCCGAGCAGGCCGTACTCGCGCGCCTGCTTGATCGCGATGGTCAAACGCTGGACGGCGATGGGGTACTCGGCGCGCACGTAGATATAGCCCTGATCGGAGCCGATCGCGTAAGCCGCGATCGCCATCGCTTCGATGACGGCGTGCGGGTCGCCCTCGAGGATGGAGCGGTCCATGAATGCGCCGGGGTCGCCCTCGTCCGCGTTGCAGCAGACATACTTTTTGTCTCCCACGGCGTTCTTGGCGAACTGCCACTTGCGGCCGGTGGGGAAGCCAGCGCCGCCGCGGCCGCGCAGGCCGGATTTTAAAATGACGTCGATGACGTCCTGCGGGGTCATTTCGGTGAGCACTTTGCCGAGCGCCTCGTAGCCGTCATAGGCGATGTATTCCTCGATCTTTTCGGGGTTGATGACGCCGCAGTTGCGCAGCGCCACGCGGTGCTGCTTTTTGTAGAAGTTCGTCTCGTTGAGGGCCTTGATGGATCCGTCGTCCGCGACCGTCTCCTTGTAGAGCAGGCGGGTGACGATGCGGCCCTTGATGATATGCTCGTCGATGATCTCGTCGACGTCCTCCACCTTGACTTGGGAATAGAAGGCGCCCTCGGGATAGACGATCATGATGGGGCCGAGCGCGCACAGGCCGAAGCAGCCCGTCTGGGTGACGTGCACTTCCTTTTCCAGCCCCTCTTTATAAATGCGGTGGACGAGAGCTTCGTAGATCTTGATGGAATTGTTGGAGGTACATCCGGTACCGCCGCAGACAAGAATGTGTGATCTGAACATGCGATTCCCCCTCCGCTTAGCTGTTCTCGCCGACGAGGAACTCTTTGCAGGCGTTGCCGTTGACCACGTGCTCGACCATGACTTTGCGCGCCTTTTCGGGCGTCATGTGCACATAGGTATACTTCTGCCCGTCCTTATACACTTCGACGATGGGCTCGAGACGGCACATGCCGATGCAGCCCGTCTGCGAGATGCTGACATTGTGCAGCTGGCGCTTGTCCGCTTCATCCAGCAGCGCGTCCAGCACGGGGCGCGCGCCTGCCGCGATGCCGCAGGTCGCCATGCCGACCTTGATGACCGTTTCATCCCCGGTGGCGACGCTGCGATTGTCCGTCTGCGACTTCATCTTTTCGCGCAGGGCACGCAGCTCTTCCAAACTTTTCATAACCTACCTCCGTAAATGGTGACTAAATTTTCCTGAATGTATTCTTTGATATATGCGCGCACTTCCGGCTCGGTAAAGGGGATATCCCCCAGCACTTCGCGGAAGGCGCGGGTGTCAAGCTCCCCTTCCGCCTCCTCCGAACGCACGGTGACGACGAAATCGACGCCCGGGTTCATCGTGACAAGCTGCAGGATGACCCCGCCGAGATCGCCGAGCGGGATGCGGTCGATATGGCCGATGCGGTACTCCGCATAAACGCGGGTGCCCTTCCCCTTTTCCGAACGGATCTCAAAGCGGCCCCCCGCGCTCTCCGCCGAATATTTGAACAGCGGCAGCCCCATGCCCACCTTGCGCGTCGTGCGGGTGGTGGTAAACGGATCCGCCACTCGGGCGAGCATTTCCGCATCCATGCCGCAGCCGTCATCTTCGATGCAGACGGAAAAACGGTCTGCCGAAAAATGGATGTCCAACAGAATGCGGATGAGCTTTGCCCCTGCCGAAAGGGAATTTTCGGCAATATCGAGGATATTTAAGGCGAGCTCGCGCATGCTCAGTTATATTTGGCGAGGATGCCCTCGACCTCTTCCGGCGTAACTTTGCCGTACACGTCATCGTTGACGGTCATGACGGGCGCAAGGCCGCAGCAGCCGATGCAGCGGGTCGCATCCAGCGAAAATTTGAGGTCGTCCGTACACTGGCCGCCCTCGATGTGCAGCGTATCGCACAATTTTTTATACACGTCGCCCGAGCCCTTGACGTAGCACGCCGTGCCGAGGCAGACGCCGATCTTATACTGCCCCTTCGGAAAGAGGGAAAACTGCGCATAAAAAGTGGCGACGCCGTACACCTCTGCGGCGGACGTGCCGAGTTCTTCGGCGATGATGTGCTGCACCGGTTCGGGCAGATAGCCGTAGATCTCCTGCGCCTTCTGCAACGCGGCGATCATCAGCCCGTTGTCGCCGTGCGTCTCTTTCAGCTCCGCCAGCGCCGCGCGGAGCTTTGCTTCCTGTTCCTTCGTCCCGTTAAAGGGAACGTCGATTTTTTTAGCCAATGTAACCTACCTCCGACTGTTGTCGTGCCGAGGCGCACCCCGACCCATTTTAATGAATTCAAGCAGTCCTATTTTAACATAAAAAGAAAATTATTTCAATAATTCTCTTCACAATTTGAAAAGAAATTTTATCATTTGTATATTTTGCACTTTTTTCCATCGTTCTCGATTTTTACCGCAGAAGGAGCGGATTTTTTGCCATGCTCCGCTATTTTTTACCCGTTTTACCGGCTTTTGCCGCCGCTTGGCCCCGCGCTTGACTTTTTTCACAAATTATGGTATACTTTATCAATCGGAATTTCATTTTTTGAATGCAGGGCTCCGAAATTTAAGGCAAAAGGAGGCAACCTTATGGACTACAACAATTTGCGGGAAAATTTGGCCGCCCGCTTTTCGAAGTACGCACAGGACCTGTCCGAACTCACGAAAATGGCGAGCAAGAGCGACATCATCAACCCCAAATTATACGAAAAATACGACGTCAAGCGCGGCCTGCGCGACGTAAACGGCAACGGCGTCGTCTGCGGCCTGACGGAGATCTCGGAGATCCAGGCGTTCGGCAAAGAAGCAGACGGCAATAAAGTCCCCATCGACGGCCAGCTGTACTACCGCGGCATCAGCATCCGCGATCTGGTCGCCGGGGAGATCGGGCGGCGCTTTGCCTTTGAAGAGGCGTCCTTCCTGCTTCTGTTCGGCCACCTGCCGACGCAGGCACACCTCGAGCGCTTCCGCGAGATCCTGGCGGATTTCCGCAGCCTGCCCCCCTCCTTCGTGCGGGATATCATCATGAAGGCGCCCTCGCGCGACATGATGAACATGCTGGCGCGCTGTGTTCTCTCCCTCTACTCCTACGATCCGCGCCCGGACGACGTATCCAAAAAGAACGTATTGCGCCAGTCGCTCCAGCTGATCGCGCAGTTTCCCCTTTTGGCCGTATACAGCCAGAAGGCTTACGCTTACTATCACTCGGACGCCTCCCTCTTTATCCACAAGCCGCAGAAGAACCTTTCCACCGCGGAAAACATCCTCTACATGCTGCGCGACGACTGCAAATTTACCGCTTTGGAAGCGGAAGTGCTCGACCTGTGCCTCGTTCTGCATGCGGAGCACGGCGGCGGCAACAACTCGACCTTTACCACGCACGTGGTCACCTCTTCCGGCACAGACACCTATTCGTCGGTGGCGGCGTCGCTCGGCTCGCTGAAGGGGCCCAAGCACGGCGGCGCGAACATCAAGGTATGCGAGATGTTCGACTGTATCAAGGAGAACGTGCCCGACTTTGACCGCGGCAAACTCAAAGATTTTGTGGCGAAGATCCTCAATAAAGAAGCATATGACCACACCGGCCTCGTATACGGCATGGGCCACGCGGTGTACTCCCTCTCCGACCCGCGCGCGGACATCCTGAAAACCTTTGCCGAAAAACTGGCGGCGGAAAAGCACAAGGAAGAGGAATACGAGATGCGCAAATACGTGGCGCAGGCAGCCGCCGAGCTGATCGCCGAAAAGCGGCGCATTTATAAGGGCGTCAGCCCCAACGTGGACTTCTACTCCGGCTTCGTGTACGACATGCTCAACCTCCCGCGCGAACTGTATACGCCCTTCTTTGCGGTTTCACGCATCGTGGGGTGGTCTGCCCACCGCATGGAGGAGATCACCAACGGCGGCAAGATCATCCGCCCGGGCTATCAGGCCGTTGCCAAACACCAGCCATACGTACCCATCGAACAGCGCACGAGCGAATAAATAGCGTTTGAAGGCAAAGGGGCGCCCGCGGAAATTCCGCGGGCGCCCTCCATCTTTCAAAATTTATATATACGGCCCGGCGTCGGGCAGCGCCTCACGGCGCGGGCTGCACGGGAGCGGGGTTTTCGAGCAGGCCGAACTCCCGCTCGAGCGCGGGCGCGGAGAGCAGCGGAGAACACTCGGCCGAGAGGTCGTACCAAGCGGCGAGCGGGTGCGCCGCGAGCGCATCCCCTCCGCCGGCCCCGTCGGCATGCTCTCCTGCCCGCTTCGGCTGCAAAATGCGGTCGGCGAAGCGGACGAGCAGCTTTGCCGAAGTGCAAAGCCGCTGCCGCACCTCGGCAAAGCGAACGCCGAGATCGAAGCTCTGCTCGCCCGTCGGCACCCGCACATTGGCGAAGAGGGATGCCGGCGGCATCCCCAGCCGAGCAGCGGCGCGCGCAGCGCGCGCCGCGTAATCGGGCACAAAAAACGGGCGCGGCCTGCCGTGCGCGAACAGCGCCGCGTAACGCCTCGCAAAATAAGCGAGCACCGCCCCGCTCCCGCCCGGAGCGCGGCGGGCGACCGCCTCGCAGCCGAAGGCAGGAAAGGCGCGCTTTTCCAGACAGGCGAGTACGGATGCAAAGAGCACGTCTTCCCGCCCGTCGGGCGAAGCGGCGTCACTGCCGGCGGCGATGTCGGCGGCGCGGCGCAGGCCGCGCGCGTCGTGCGGGGTCTCCGTAAAGAGGCCGTCCACCTCCAGCTCTTCCGCGCACAGGGCGGAAAGGGCGACGTCCGCCCGCGCATCACGACCGCCCTGCAAAATGTCGCCGTCTGCAAGGACGGCATCCGGCTCATCCAGCGGATACCCATCCCAAGGAGCGGGAGCCGCCGAGGCGAACAACCCCTCCGCCGAGGGATGCACGGGCAGGAGCAGCGCAAATCCGCCGCGCAGCGTGCGGAAAAATCGGGCGGCGAGCAGGGCTCGGTCGCCGACGGCAACGACGGCGCGCACGTCGTCCGGCAGGGCAAACAGGGGCATAAACGAGTCCTTTTCCCCCAGTACGACGCAGGCGGGCCGATAGGCGCGCAGCGCGGCGCGCACCGACTCGGTCAGGGCGGCGTCCGTACGTTCCTCCGTGACCAGCGCCGCCCGCCCGACGGGCAGCAGTCCGTGCAGGATCTCCCCCGCGGCCGAAGCCTTTGCCCGATGCAGGCGTGTGCGCAGGCCGCAGCGGCACAGGGCCGCCGAAACTTCCTCTTCGATCGACATAAAAAAACACACCTCCCACAATTTTACCGGCAGATGTGTTTCTTTCGTACGGTTGCGCGGCGAAAAGCCGCTGCAGGGTCACTGCCCCAAAAGATCGCGCAGGGCGGCGAGCAGCGCGTCATTTTCGGCGGGAGTCCCGACCGTAATGCGGTTATATGCGGAAATGCGCGGTTTTTCGAAATGGCGGACGAGCACCCCCCTTTCGCGCAGGCCTGCATAAACTTCCTGCCCGCCCCGCTCGGCATGGCGCGCAAAGAGAAAATTGGCAGAAGAGGGCAGCACGGCAAAGCCCAGCTCTTCCAGCGCACGGGTGAGCCGCGCGCGTTCGGCCACGACGCGCGCCGTCGTTTCGGCATAATAGGCTCCGTCCGTGACGGCAGCGGCACATACCGCCTGGCAGACGCGGTCGACCGGATAGGAATTAAAGCTGTCGCGGCAGCGCTCCAGCCCCTCGAGCAGGGAGCAGCTGCCGATGGCATAGCCGCAGCGCATGCCCGCCAAAGAATAGCCCTTGGAAAAGGTCTTGACGACGAGCAGATTTTCGTACTTTTCCGTCAGCGGCACAGCGCTCTGCCCAAAAAAGGGCATGTACGCCTCATCGAGGATGACCACCCGCCCCGCGTTGGCGGCGACGAACGGCTCGATCTGCCCGAGAGGGATGCCGATGCCCGTGGGAGCGTTTGGATTGGCGACGAGCACGCCCTGCGCCCGTGCCGCAGTGAGCTTGGAAAGATCCTGCGTAAAGTCCTCTTCCAGCGGCACAATGGTATGCGGGATCCCGAAAAACTCGCAAAAAACGGGATAAAAGCTGTAAGTGACGTCGGCAAAGGCCGCACCGGCCCCGTCCGCGTCAAAAAAAGCGGGGAAGCAGAGAGCGAGGACCTCGTCGCTGCCGTTGCCGCAAAAGACATTTTCGGGCCGGACCCCCTCCGCCGCGGCGATCGCCTCGCGCAGCGCGCGCATCTCGAGGGGCGGATACAGCTTGAGTGAGTCGAGATCGTATTCCCGATAGGCCACCATCGCGCGGGGCGAGGGCGGATACGGGTTTTCATTGGTGTTGAGTTTGACGTAACGCCGGTCAGACGGCTGTTCGCCCGCCGTGTACGGGGCGATCGTGCGCGCCCTGCGGAAAATCGAATTGTTGCAGAATTGTCCTAACGCCCACTTCTTTCGACAAAAAAACAGCCCTTCCGACCCGATCCCTCGCACGTTTTTGCCGATTTTTACACATTTTCGGCTCGGCAGCGGCAAAAAAAGACGGGCAAGCGCCATACCTGCCCGATATTCTCTTAAACCTGCGCGGAATTTCCTTTCCGCTGCGCAGGCCCGTACCCCTCATGCGGGGCCGAAGGCCGGGAAAAATCTCCTACGTTCCCTCTCCCTTCCGCTCTATCATAACAAAAAGTTGCAAACATCCCGTCACGATTTTGTAACAAATTTGTAAAATCTTCCTCCCCCGCCCTCTCGATTCAGGAAAAATAGGCGAGGGTGCCGCGGAAAACAGCGGAAGCGACGGCGCGGCGGTATTCTTTTGTGAGCAGCAGCGCCTCCTCCTCGCGGTTGGAGAGGAAACCGCACTCGACGATGACGGAGGTGTACTGCGTGCAGTTGAGCATATAATAGTCGCCGACGAGCGCGGCGTAGTCGCCGCCCCACAGGCCGTTCAGTTCCCTCTGGATCGCCGAAGCGAGCGCCGCGGCACCCTCCTCCCCCGTCCTGTAAAAGGTCTGCCCGCCCCGCCGCGAGCGGTCGGCGGGAAAGGTGTTCTGATGGATGGAGAGGACGACGTCCGGCCGGGCCGCTTCGATGCGGGCGCGGCGCGCCTGCATATCCCTCTTTTTATGGCCGCCGACGGGCAGCCCGTACAGCCCGCCCCCGTTCGTGCGGGTCAGCACCACGCGGAACCCCGCGTCTGCAAACAGCTCCTCCAAAATTTTGACGATACCGAGATTGATGTCGCTCTCTTTTGCACCCGTATCCGTGCCGATGACGCCGGGATCGATGCCGCCATGGCCGGCGTCCAAAACTACGACGGGGCGGAAGGCGGGGGACGCCTTGGCGGCGCTGACGGCGGAAAGCCCGAAACAGAGGGCGAGGCAGAGCGCCATGGCCGCAGCCAACGCGGCCAAATTTTTTTTGCGCACAAACATACGCTATCCTATGCCGCCGCCCGCACGTTTATGCGCGGCGCACCTGAGCGGCCCGCGTTTATGACGCCCACAGAGCATGCAAGGCTGCCTGCCCCTTTTCCAACGGCAAATTTCATTCGATCCATTGTTCTTTCAATTGTCAAACATTGAGTGCTCTATTCCTTTCCTCTCTCTGATTTTTTATTGTTTAACTGTAATATTTCCGTTTTCATCGACAATGACGCGATAGGTTGCATAGCCAGAGGTTTCTTTGATTACAATGAAACGATCATTCGTAATACTCGGCCCGCCGATATGATAGAGCCTCACGTAATTTTCGCCCGTTTCAAAATTCGAGCTGTCAAGCTGTACCGTGAACAGATTCATATAAGCTCTTTCCACCTTCTTCACCGGAACATATTCCTGCGAATCGGGATGTTTGATTTCGATTGCTGCGCCGACCCTTCCGTAGTCTGACAGATATTCCCATTGGAATATGACCGACCCACTCTCCTCTGCCCCATCGCTTATATGAATATTTTGCGGCGAGCGTAGTACAACCTCTTCCCCCGTCTGCCGATACGAACCATCTTTTTCAAATTCGATCATCTGTTCGCCGTCTTGGATGCAAAGGATGTCGCCGCTAAACCAAAAAGAGATCGTCTCTGTTATGGAAGTGCCTTGAAAAACATCGCCGTCGGCAGAAATATCATATACTGTATCCTCCATCATACAAACCGTAATTTGATTATTTGCGATCGCACACCAAAACCAATCTTGAGGACGTATCAAATAATGCCATTGGCCGCCATCGCCTCCCTGTAACACCTCCGATACCCATTGCTCGTCCGCGCCTACATCAGCGGCGCATTCACGCACATATTCTTCGTAGCTCTCGTCCGTGATAAAATATGCTCCGATAGAGTCTCCGCAAAGTTCTTCCTGCGGCTGCTCGTTCTTGCCCGGCGCGCAGCCAATGCAGAAATTGTACGAATCCTTTTTTTCATTTCTATTCTCCTCATTCATTTAATCATAAAGAATACCTTTTAAGCGGTTTTTTGTCTGAAAATTTTCTTTTATCCAAGTACAATCAGGACACTTATCGAAAAGCTTTGCATTATAAGCTAAACCTTCTGTTATTGAATCTTCCTCTGCATCTTTATAGACATCCGAAACAGAATTTTTGACCGTAGTTATATCCTGCTTATCCAATTTTACAATAAGCCAACGCTGATATTTCTCTCTGGCGCTTCCTGCACCCGGATTGAGTTCAATATTATAATGTACGGTTAAAATTTTTTCCTTTAATTCAATGTTGGCTATCTTGGCAGGCAAAACATAATGCGTCGCGAACGTATAGACGATCAGCATTTCACTGTCGAAGTCGATTTCAAATTCCGAAAAATCATCTACAAATATGCGTTCAAAGCTCTTCCGATCCGTGACAATGAACGTCCTCGATTCGGGCAAATCTACGTTACAGGCGGAAGTGAACAACATAAATATTGATAAAACCGACATTAAAATTATTTTTTTCATGATCAATCTCCGCGTGTTGCCACGTCACATTTTTATCTTCATCGTCGTCGGGATCGTCACACCCGCCAAACGAAAGAGCCATAAAGCCCGCAACAAAATACACAACATACATATTACTGCTTTTCTGAATTTTGTCATATAGATTCCCTCCTTGCTGATACATATTCTGCAACAACTCTAAAAAAAAGCACAAACAAAGCCATTCGCAGACTTTATTTGTGCTTACAGAAATAACTGATTCATCGGAATACCCCCCCCATTCTTTTCACAAATTGTTTCCTATACAAACATGCCGCGCCGTCCTGTTTTTTATTACTATTTTTTCTTCTCTTTTATTACAACTTTATTGTATCACTGCTAACCGTATCTGTCAATACCTATTTTCAAAATTAGACACCCGCAAAGCGCAAGCTGATTTTTCCGCAAAACCAAAAAAGCACGGCTGCGGCCGTGCTTTTTTGATTACAAAAGACTATTTGTCCGCCGGAACGGGTACGCCGCGGACGGGCTGTACGCCGAAGCGCTCGCCCATCAGCGCCGCCGCCTCTGCCAGCGCGCCGTAGCGAACATAAATTTTAGCGCTGTCGGCATTGCCGGCCATCGCGTAGGTGGCATGCGTATAAAACGGTTCGTTGACGGCGTCGATGCCGGAACTTTTCAGCGCCTCCTCGAGGATACTGCCCAGCATCCGGTCGACAACGGCAAGCAGGCAGAAATCTTCCGCCTGAACCCGCCGTACCTTGTGCTTGCCGCAGCCGGGGCAGCGGTCGCCCTCGGCAAGGCGGTGGCACTTTTCGCAATAAAACGGGACAGCGGCCTGCGCCTTGGCGGCGGCGAGATTCTCGCGCGCGGTGGCGAGCATCAGCTTGATGCGATTTTCCTGGTTGACCTTGGTAGCGGAGGGGTCATAATCGACGGCGACGATGTTCTCGTGCTCGTACATCCGCTTTAAGGTGCGCACGGCGCCCTTGCCCGCGATGTGGTTGGGCAGGCAGCCGAAGGGCTGCGCGCAGACGATGTTGTCCGTGCCCGTCTCGGCGAGGGCGGCCATTTCGGCAGGGATCAGCCAGCCTTCCCCCATCTTCACGCCCTGGTTGAGCACCTTGTCCGCGCAGCGGCGCAGGTGCTCGAAGTCGTGCAGCGGCTCGAACCCGTACTTTTCGGTGAGGCGGATGATCTTTTTCTGCACATGGTGCAGATAGCGGTACACGAGGGCAAAGAGCGGGGTCGCGATGCTCTTTTTGTTGTACAGCTTGGCGTCGTTGACGTTGTTTACGGCACAGTACATCACGAAATCCATCAGCGCCGGCACGACCGGCTCGCACCCTTCGGACAGCAAAAACTCTTCCAGATGCGAGTTGCCGAGGGGAGAATACTTGACATAGATCTCGCCGACGATGCCCACCTTGACCTTTTGCTCGCCGCTGCGCGGGACGCGCGCAAACCGCTCGAGCAAGCCGCGCGTGATGCGCATATAATGCAGGTACTTGCCGCGGTCGTACGCGTCGTTGATCGCGCGGACGCACTCCTCGCGCGCGGCGTCGGCGGCGCCTTCCTCCTTTTCATACGGCTTGCACTGGTTGTACAAAGACATGAGCGTATCGCCGTAGAAGATGGCAAAGGCGAGCTTTAACAGCATTTTGGCGTTGACGGGGAAGCCGCTGTCCTTTTCCAATCCCGCAAAGTTGAGGGAAATGACGGGAACGTGCGGAAATTCCGCCTTGAGCGCCTTGCGGATGAGCGGGATGTAGTTGGAGGCGCGGCAGCCGCCGCCCGACTGCGTGATCATCACGGCGGTATGCTCTACGTCGTACTTGCCGCTCTTGAGCGCGTCGATAAACTGCCCCGTCACGCACAGGGCGGGGAAGCAGGTATCGTTGTGGACGTGTTTGAGCCCCTCGTCGATGACCGCGCGCGAATCGTTGCGCAGAAGTTCGATGTCCCAGCCGTCCTTGCGCAGAAAGTCGACGATGATGCCGAAGTGCACGGGCAGCATGTCCGGCACGAGGATCTTGTGGGTGTGCTTCATCGCGGGGGTAAATTTGGGATAATCGTCGCGGAAATCGGCGACGTCCGCCGTGCAGCCGGCGCAGGCGGAGCCGCTCTGCCGTTTATTTTCTTTCATCGCTGTGCCTCTTCTGCTCCTCGACGGCGGCGAGCATGCTGCGCAGGCGGATCTTCACCACGCCGAGGTTGTTGATCTCGTCGATCTTGATCTGAGTGTATAATTTGCCGCGGCTCTCGAGCAGGGCGCGCACTTCGTCGGTCGTGATCGCGTCGATGCCGCAGCCGAAGGACACCAGCTGCACCAGCTCCATGTCCTCGTTTTCGGTCACGTACTCCGCCGCGCGGTAGAGGCGGGCATGGTATGTCCACTGGTTGAGGACATTGACGAGCACCTGTCTCCCCTTGCGGAAGACGGCATCCTCTGAAAGCACCGCGACGCCGAGCGAAGTGAGCAGCTTGCCGATGCCGTGGTTGATCTCGGGATCGACGTGGTAGGGCCTGCCCGCCAGCACGACGATGGGCCTCTTTTCTGCGCGCGCGGCCGCCGCGATCTCATCCCCTTTGCGCTCGATGTCCTCGTGGAAACGATCGAGGCGGCGGAACCCCTCCGCCAGCCCCTTGCGGATGAGGCGGGGGGACAGCCCGTACTTTTTGAGGGCGCGGTGCAGGGCGCGCACCGTCGTCTTCTCGTCGTTGAGGTCGAGATAGGGCATGACGAAGTTTTCATCCGTCAGGCGCTCGTTGTTCGCCTTTAAAAGCTCCGGATAATAGGCAACGACCGGGCAGTTATAATGATTGGTGGAATCGTGCTCGTCGAGGTTGTAGCTCTCGCAGGGGTAAAAGATGAAATCCGCGCCCGCATCCAGCAGGCTCTCGATATGGCCGTGCGCGAGCTTGGCGGGATAGCATACCGTGTCGCTCGCGACGGTATGCTGTCCCCGGAAATACAGCTGGCGGGAGGATCGCTCGCTGAAGAGCACCTCGAAACCGCACGCCTCAAAAAAGCCCGTCCACAGCGGCAGCTGCTCGTAAAAGCCGAGCACGACGGGCAGTCCCACTTTGCCGCGGGTGCCGCGCGCGCCCTCCGCGCATTGCAGGAGCCGCTCGTACTTATAATGGTAGATATCCGATTCATCCGAGTGCGGCTTTAAGCCCGCGCCCTTTTCGCACTTGTTTCCGGAGACAAATTTGCGCCCGTCTGAAAAGCCGATGACGTTGACGTTGCAGCGGGAGGTGCAGCCCTGGCAGACATGGCTGCGCGAGGTATAGGCAAAGCTGCGCAGCTCCTCCTCTGTGACGACCGTGCTCGCGCCGCGCACGTTCTCCTTGGCGTACAGCGCCGCACCGAAGGCGCCCATCAGCCCCGCAATGCCGGGGCGGACGACCTGTTTGCCCGTTTCCAGCTCGAAGCAGCGCAGGACGGCGTCGTTTAGAAATGTCCCGCCCTGCACGAGGATGTTTTCGCCCAGTTCGTCCGGCGTCTTGGCGCGGATGACCTTATAGATGGCGTTTTTGACGATGGAGGCGGAGAGGCCGGCAGAGATATCCTCCACGCTCGCGCCCTCCTTCTGCGCCTGCTTGACCGAACTGTTCATGAATACCGTGCAGCGGCTGCCGAGGTCCACCGGATGCTTTGCAAACAGGCCGAGCTTGGAAAAGGCATCGATCTCCAGCCCCATCGCCTTGGCAAAGGTCTGGATAAAGGAACCGCAGCCGGAAGAGCACGCCTCGTTGAGCATGATGTTGTCGATGGCGCCGTTTTTGATCTTGAAGCACTTGATGTCCTGCCCGCCGATATCGATGATGAAATCGACCTTCGGATTAAAATACAGCGCCGCCTTGAAGTGCGCGACCGTTTCAACGATGCCGAAATCTGCCTTGATGGCGGCCTTGATCAGGTCCTCCCCGTAGCCGGTGGTCGCCGCGCCCGCGATGCGGATGCGCCCCTCACCCAGCGCATAGATCTCGCGCAGCCGTTCGACGACGATATCGAGAGGCTGGCCGTTATTGGACTGATAATGCTGGTATAAGAGCTTGCTGTCGGGCGTGACGAGGACGAGCTTGGTCGTCGTCGACCCGCTGTCGATGCCGAGGTAAGCGTCGCCGCGATAGGTGCGGATGTCCTCGAAGGCGAGGTCGTGCGCCTTGTGACGGGCAACAAAGGCGTCATATTCGGCCTGGTCGCGGAAGAGCGGTTCGCCTGTCACGATGTCGTCGCTGTTCTGCGCGCTTTCAATGCGCCCGATGATCTCATCGATGGGCATCGCCTCTACGTTGGCGGCGTACAGTGCCGCGCCGATCGCCATAAAGGAAGGAGCATTTTCCGGAAAGACGGCGTGCTCTTCGTCCAAACCAAGCGTCTGCCGAAAAGCGCGGCGCAGCCCTTTCAGAAAGTAGAGCGGGCCGCCCAAAAAGAGCACCTTGCCCTTGATGCGCCGCCCCTGCGCGAGGCCGGCGACCGTCTGATCCACCACCGCCTGAAAGATACTGGCGGCGATATCCTCCTTGCGCGCCCCCTGATTGAGGAGGGGTTGGATATCTGACTTGGCAAAAACGCCGCAGCGGGAGGCGATGGGATACACCCGCCCGGCATGCAGGGAAAGCTCGTCCATCTCGGAGACGGAGATATTGAGCAACGTCGCCATCTGGTCGATAAAGGCGCCCGTACCGCCCGCGCAGCTGCCGTTCATGCGCTGCTCGGTACCGCCGGTGATGAAGATGATCTTTGCGTCCTCGCCGCCCAGTTCGACGGAGGCATCCGCATCCGGATAGTATCTGCGGATGGCCGTAAAGGCCGCCTGCACTTCCTGCACGAAGGGAACGCCGCTGCGCTCGGCGAGGCCCAGCCCCGCAGAGCCGGTGATGCAGACATGAAAATCCCCGCCGAACTTCTCTTTGACGACGGAAAGCTGCGCGAGCACGCATTCCTTGACGCGCGCGAAATGCCGCTCGTAGCTGGTATATAAAATTTCGAGCGACTCGGAGAGCACGCTCACTTTGACGGTGGTCGACCCGACGTCGATCCCCATAAACTTTGCCATAGGTATTCCTCGTGCGGTTTGTTTATGAAAAAAACAAACCGCATCCTTTACACTTTGGTTACCCCGTATTATATCACAAACGGCGGGAAATGACAAGAAAATCGTGCGCAGGTTTTGCAAAGGCCTTCCCTATGTTGCCGGCATCTCTTTCCCCTTCATCCAAAAAGAGAACATGCCGCTCATTTCCATAAAGCGGCCCTTCCGCCCGATCATGATCGCAAATTTTCGACCGCTTCGGCCGTCCTCTGCTCATACTTGCGGCGCGTGGCGTCGCCGCCGCGCAGATGCCGCTCTGCAAGATTTTTATCCAGCACCTGCCGTACCTCCTGCCATGCCGCAAGGTCGACCTCACGAAGCCGCTCCGTCACATCTTTATGGACGGTCGATTTGCTTACGCCGAAATGCGCCGCGCAGGCGCGCACCGTACAGCCCGTATCCAAAATGTACTGTGCGCAGGCCAGCGCCCGGCGCTCCATATACTCCCACATAAACGATTCCCCCGCTTTGTACGATAGTTCATTTTATGTCGAAATATGGAAAATTAGAACGCCGCCGCGCGCAGCCGACAACTTTGACGCTCTCACCGATGCCGCACACATCGCATGCGCAATATTTAGAATAAATATCCACCGGCATAGCCGGTGGTTTTTCAGTTTCGGGCTGTTAGCCCTCATATTACCGGCAGCGCGCAAGCCGCGCCTATGACGACCTGGCAG
>CAJFTM010000008.1 GCA_904419945.1 uncultured Clostridia bacterium | reverse complement strand
TCCTCGGTAAGTTCGGTATAGATCGCCTCGCCGGCATCCTCCGTTCTCGTATAGAACGTCGGCTTCACAGAGATGCGAACCGCACCGCACTCGTTGCAGATATCGCGATTGTAAGTACCAGTCAAGCAGCTGATGACATCATCGTCGCCCGTTCTGGAAACTTCGATCGTCTTGAAGTGACCGGCCGTCCAATCATAGTGGTTGAGAGCTTCGATTTCTTCAACCGTATAATTCTCACCTTCGACCCATTCGACCTCTTCGTATTCGCTGCGCGCTACGCAACTGGTGCAATAATGATATTCATAACCAACTTCAGTGCAGGTCGGAGCGACATATCCGAGGTCGTTCTCTTTATCGAAGACAACGGGATTCGAGGCGTTGGACCAGCCATTGAGGTTATGATCCAAAGGCATCGTCAGCTCAAGTTCGCAAACCGTGCAGAGGTGACCGTGACCGCAGGTGTTGTAGTAGCCAAGATCGTCAGCATCCGGGCGGGTATGAGGCGCACCAACTTCGATGTGACCGCAATCGTTGCAGATGAGGTAAACCGTGCAGTCTACACGAATGCTCTGATCTTCATACAGCTCATATTCGCATTTATAAGGATCGCCCATGAACGGGTTACCGGAAACGAGCTGATACTTCGCAAAGTCGTGCTCCTGCACTTCCTGCGGCTGACCGCAAACGGTGCAGACGTATGCATACTTCTCTTTCTCTTCCTGCGTCAATTTGCTTGTGTCGCCCTTATAATTCTCATTATCGGCAATGGAGACGCAAGGCAGAGCGCCTGCGGGCATCGTATGATCAACCGCGACGAAGTTCTGTTCGCAGCGCTCGCAGATGTTCCAAACCTTCGTACCATCGCTCAACGTCTCAGCGACGACGCAAGGGTATTTATTATCATATTTATAGTCGTGACCGGGAGCGACCAAGAAGGTGAACGCATCCGCAGCCGTATTCTTGTTCTTCAGATTGTACTCAGGATTGTTTCTGACATCCACGGGGATGAGCAGCTTATTGAATTGCTCACCGCTCATCTTCGCGAGATCGCTACCCGTGTAGGAGAAATCCTTGCCGCATCTGCTGCATACACCGGACATCGTGCCATCAACCGTGCAGGTCGGAGCGGTGATCTTGGTGGTTTCAGCATTGTAGACAAACGTATGGCCCTGAGGCGGAATACGGGTCGAGGTCTCTTCATAGCCGCACTTTGTGCAGAGCTTGTAATAGTAACCATCGACTTCGCAATACTCGTGCTTCAAGAGCTTATCGGTACCATCAACGTTCTTTTCCCAAGCGTGACCGGTAGCTTCCTTAACGTCATAAGTCTCCTGGGCTTCGCAAACCGTGCACGTATGGGTGCTATAGCCGTCCTTATCGCAGGTGGGCTCAATCGTAGTTGTTTCGCCCCACTTATGGCCGGTAGCGGGGAGCGTATATTCGCGGGTGATGCCGCAGTTTGCGCAAACCTCGATATCGACGCCGTCGGTGATGCAGGTAGCGGGATAAGAGTGCTCGGTGTCATCTTCGAACGCATGAGCAGCGAGGGGGAGATTGACGCGAGAGCCAGGCTCTTCTCTGCCGCAAACGGTGCAGACATTGGCGGTATAGCCGGCGGAGGTGCAAGTCGAAGCGACCGTCACGGGCTGATAATTATGTGCAGCCAAAGGCAAAGCCTCGCGGTCACGTTCCAAACCGCAAACGGTGCAGACCTGAGCGGTATAGCCGGCGGTAGTGCAAGTCGACTGAATCGTCCGCTCCGTAAAGCTGTGTTCAGCAAGTTCCAGCTGCTCGGTATATGTATCGCCGCAGCGAGAGCAGACATAAGTCTGGGAGCCGGCGACGGTACAAGTCGAAGCGACCGTCTTGCTTTCATCGAGCTGATAGTCATGCTTCAAAGCCGCGATCTCTTCCGTTTTAATTGTCTCGCCGCAATCATCGCAGACCGTATCGGTATGGCCGGCGGTGGTGCAAGTAGCATCAACGGTTTCAGTATGCGTATTTTCGTGAGCACACTCGCTGCTGCAGCCGACGAAGACGAACATAACGGAAGCAACGACAGCCAAAGCAAGAACTACCAAGAGCTTAGCAATTCTCGAATGAAAATGTTCCTTCATCTTGTTCTTTACTCCTTCTAAAGATTTTTTTTGATATAGTACGCATGCTCTCGCATGGATACTTGCTTATATTTTAACAAACACCTCTTGAGATGTCAAGTATTTTTTCATATTTTCTAATAAGGGAGCGATTTTTCTTTATAAATATAGGGAAAATTTGGAACAGCGTAAACTTTTTGATTATTCTTGCAAAAAACGGCCGATGAAGCGTTTTTGGCCGGGCGGAGCGCCGGCAACGGGCGCGGCGACAAACCGTGCGCCGCCCGAAATGTCTGCTGAGGACAGCCGATCGGGCGATATCGTTTACCATAACACGGCCCTTTTGTATACTGTGACAGCCGCAGACGGTGTGATCCTGTCATACCGTTTGGGGCGGGCGGGTGGATGGTTGACCGACAAAACCCGATGCGCGATTTTTTTTGCTTGGGTTTGCAAAATCATTGTACATTTTATTCCTCAAGGAGGGAATCCGTTTCACTTTTTACCCTTCATTTTATAGGTCCTTCATTCCGGGACAAACAGACGGTCACTCCTTAGCGACATAAGCGACGCCGAAGGCGCCCACGCCGGTATGGATGGAGAGCACGGGGCCGACCACGCGCTGGTGGATGTAGACGGAGGGATGCTGCGATTTGAGCATGCGGGTGAGTTCGGCGACGTCCGTTTCGGCGCCGCAGCGGCTGACGATGATGCGGCGGGCGCCGGCGGGAATGAGCGAGCACATCTGCTCGAGCCGCTCGCGCGGGCCGCGGGCGTTGCCGCGGAAAAAGATCTTGCCTTTGAGTTCAAAAACGGGGCGGAGGTTGAGCGTCGTTTTCGCTTTGGGATCGTTGAGGCGGCCGCCGTACACGATGCGGCCGAGCGATTCGACGGAGAAAACGATGCCGATCTTCCTTTTCAGTCCCTCTATGTTGCGGAGGATGACGTCGACCGAAAAGCCGCCCTTGGCCATGTTGACGGCCTCATCCACCAAAAGATGGAGCCCGTCGCCGATGGTGGCGGAGTCGACCACGCGGATATTGCCGCCGACCTGATCCGCCGCAAAACAGGCGGAGGAATACGTCCCCGAAAGAGCCGAAGAGAGGACGATGCAAATGACATCGTAACCGCGGTCGACAAGGCTTTGGAAGGTACGCAAAAAGTTGCCGAGGGAGGGCTGCGCCGTCTTACAGGGGCTCTGCCGCTCCATCAGCGGCAGAAAACTGCCGTTACGGTCGGAAGCGTATTCTTCGTAAAAGCTGTGGCCGATCTGATAATTGACGGGCACGACCGTGACGATGCCGCGGGAGGCAATCTCTTCGGTCGAATATCCGACAGTGGAATCGGTGACGATGGCGATCATATTTTCCCTCCAAAGATAATAGTTCACGAAAATCTCGGCGAGCTGACGGCTGATTTTCCGCGATCGGCGGGGAAAACCGAACGGGCTTCCCCGCAGCGGCGCGCTTTGAAGGGCACACCTTTGAAAGCGCGCGCCGCTTTCCACCCACTCCGTGAGCCGAAGTATCGGCAAATCGGGGTGTGCTGCGCAAGCGGCCTTTTCCTATATTAATACTATACTTTAAAACTTGCGGAAGCGGGCATAGCGCTCCTCGACCAGACGATCGGCCGGGACGCTGCACTTTTCTTCCAAAAAGGCAGAGATCTGCTCCTTTAGCCCGGCATAAAACTCGTCTGAAAAGCCCTGCTCGGGGATGACCCGCTCGACGGCGCCCAACTGCAAGAGATCGGAGGCGGTCATTTTCAGGCATTCGGCCGCCTGCGCGACCTTGGAAGCGTCCTTCCAAAGGATGGAGGCGCAGCCCTCGGGCGAGATGACCGAATACGTCGATGTTTCGGTGATCCAAACCTCGTCCGCTGCGGACAGGGCAAGCGCGCCGCCGCTCCCGCCCTCGCCGATGATGAGGGTGAGCGCCGGAGTGCGCAGACGGATCATATCTATAATAGATGTTGCGATCGCCTCGCTCTGGCCGCGCTCCTCTGCGCTGATGCCGCAATAGGCGCCGGACGTATCGACGAAACAGAGCACGGGGCGGTGAAATTTTTCGGCTTCCTTCATCAGGCGGACCGCCTTGCGGTACCCTTCCGGATGGGCGCAGCCGAAGTTGCGCGCGACCTTGCTCTTTGTATCGGCGCCCTTTTCGATGCCGATAACGGTGACGGGCCTGCCGCCAATGAGGCCGATGCCGCCGATGACGGCCGCATCGTCTGCGAAGCGGCGGTCGCCGTGCAATTCGATGAATCCCTCGACCATTTTATCGATGTACTGCTGTGCGGTGGGCCGGCCCTTTTCGCGGCTCTTGCGCACGATGTCGTATGCGTTCATGCGGTTTCCTCCGTCTGCTCCCCTGCCGCAGGCGCGGCATGCAGCTGCAGGAGCGCCGCGAGCAGGGCGGGCATCTCCCTGCGGCCGACGATGCGGTCGACAAAGCCCTTTTCCTGCAAAAATTCTGCGCGCTGGAAGCCGGGGGGCAGCTTTTGCCGGATGGTTTGCTCGATGACGCGCGGGCCGGCAAAGCCGATGAGCGCACCCTTTTCGGCGATGATGATGTCCGCCTCGAAGGCAAACGACGCAGACACGCCGCCCGTAGTCGGGTCGGTGAGCACCGCAATATACAGCAGACCCGCCTCGTCGTGCTTGGCGACGGCCGCACTCGTCTTGGCCATCTGCATGAGGGAAACGATGCCCTCCTGCATGCGCGCGCCGCCGCTTAAAACGAAGCCGACGACGGGCAGCCCGTGCGCAGTGGCATACTCGAAGAGGGCGGCGATCTTTTCGCCGACGGCGTACCCCATGCTGCCCATCTGGAAGCGATAGTCCATCGAAAAGAGGGCGACCTCTACCCCGCCGATGGTCGCCGTGCCGCAGACGACGCCGTCCTTTTCGCCCGTTTTGGCGCGCAGGGAGGCGAGCTTCTCTTCATACCCGGGGAATTCGAGCGGATTGCCCCCCTCGATATCGGCGAAGAGTTCGGTAAAATTTTCGGCGCACAGCGCGATGCGCGCGCGTGCATCCAATTTTTTATAATGTCCGCACTTGGGGCAGATGCCGAAGTTGTCGCGCAGCTCGTCTGAAAGGACGATCTGCCCGCACTTTTCACACTTTTCTGCCAATTTTTCGGGGATGGCCGCCTCGCTCGGCGCGGGCTGCTGCGTGCCGGGGGCAGCGTCTTCGCTGCCCTCCAGCGCGTTTTTCGGCTTGCGGAAGAAGAATTTTTTCAGATCTTCGAAATTCAAGGCTGTTCACTCCTTTTTTTTCGAGCATCGGCCGGCAATGCGGCCGTATCAACGGGACTCAGCGATAGTCCTTCAAGAATTTTTCCAAAAAATTAGTACAGTACGTGCCGTCCTTAAACTCCGGCTGCGCAAGGATATCGCTCGAAAGCTCTGCATTGGTATGCACGCCGTCGATGACCAGCTCGCAAAGCGCCGCCTGCATCTTGCGGATGGCTTCGGGGCGCTCGCGCGCATACACGATGAGTTTGCCGATCATACTGTCGTAATAGGGCGGGATGGAATAATCCTGGTAAATGGCGGTATCGAAGCGCACCCACGGGCCGCCGGGGATGTGCATAAACTTGATCTGCCCGCAGCTGGGGCGGAAGTTGTTGCGCGCGTCCTCCGAATTGATGCGGCACTCGATGGCGCAGCCGCGCATCATCCGGTCGATATCTTCCTGCTTATAAATAAATTCGACGCCCGCCGCAATGCGGATCTGCCACTTGACGATGTCGATACCCGTGACATATTCGGTAACGGGATGTTCGACCTGCAAGCGGGTATTCATCTCCATGAAATAGAATTTCCCCTGCCGGTCCAACAGGAACTCGATGGTGCCGAGGTTGGTATAGCGGACGGTTTTCGCTGCGAGGACGGCGCAGCGCGCCATTTCCGCGCGCGTTTCCGGCTTTAAGACGACGCAGGGGCTCTCCTCGATCAGCTTCTGGTTCTTGCGCTGCATGGAGCAATCGCGTTCGCCCAGGCAGACGACGTTGCCGTGCTCGTCTGCAACGATCTGCATCTCGACGTGTTTGACGTCGGTCAGATATTTTTCGAGGTAGCATTTGCCGTTGCCGAAAGCGCTCTGCGCCTCGGCCGAAGCGGTCTGCACTGCCGTTTCGAGGTCCTCTTCCTTCCAAACGATGCGGATCCCGCGCCCGCCGCCGCCGGCCGCCGCCTTGACGATGACGGGATACCCGATCTCGGCTGCGAATTTTTTTGTTTCGGCAAGATCGGTGATCTCGTCCAAACCGGGCACGACGGGAACGCCCGCAGCCTTCATGGTGCGGCGCGCCTCGTCCTTATCGCCCATGCGGGCGATGACGGAATAATGGGGCCCGATGAACTTGATGTTGCACTTTTCGCACAGTTCGGCAAAGCGCGGATTTTCGCTCAATAAGCCATAGCCGGGATGAATGGCCTGACAGCCGGTGGCGATCGCCACGTCGATGATGGCCGTCATGTTGAGATAACTGTCTTTGAGCAGCGCGGGGCCGATGCAGTAGCTCTCATCCGCAAGATTGACGTGCAGAGCCTGCGCATCCGCCTCCGAATAGACGGCGACGGTGCGGATGCCCATTTCGTTGCAGGCACGGATGATGCGGACGGCGATCTCGCCGCGGTTTGCAATCAAAATTTTACTGAACATACAGGGTACCTATTACGGGTTCCTCCCAAAATGCAGGGCAGACGAAAGGGGCGCCTCCCTGCCGAAAAAAGCCAACGCCTTTTTATATAAAAAATATTACACGCCGAACGGGTCTTTTTGCGCTGCGCGCCCTCCGACCCACTTTACTCGGTTCGCAAATAGAGCGAAAGCGGCGCGGCTCCCAAAAATGTGCCCCCTTGCAGGGTCCCAAGAACTTTTGGAGGAAAAGAGACATCGACGCGCCGAGCCGGACAGGCCGCCTTTGCGGGCCGTCCGGCCCCGAGCGGCGAGCGGCGACGAGCCGCCGAGGGCAGAGCCCTCCCTTCGAAAGATTTTGTTTTGCCAACTCAAAACAAAATCTCCGAGCCAAGTCGCTCTCGAAAAAGGCAAAATCACACTTTTGCGCTCGCAACACAATTTGTCGCACTCCTGCAACCTCAGCGGGTGAATGTGCCTCGCATTATGAAACGGCGTGCCCTTAAAAGCGCGGCGCAGAGGGCAGCGCCCTCCCTTCGGAAGATTTTGTTTTGACAGCTCAAAACAAAATCTCCGAGCAGCACTCAAAATATCTTAAACAGCGTCTGGCCGAACTCGACGAGGCTGCCGTTTTCGGCACAGATCTCCACGATCTCGCCGTCCTCTTCGGCAACGACGTCGTTCATCAGCTTCATCGCCTCGATGATGCAGAGGGTATCTCCCTTCTTGACCTTGCTGCCGACCTTGACGAAGGGCTCCGCATCCGGCGAAGGGGCGGCATAAAAGATGCCGACCATCGGCGATTTGATGTCGCGGTATTTGTTATAATCCTTGATCTGTTCCGGCTCGGCGACCTTTTCTTCGGCCGCGCCCTGCACATACTGGACCGCGACGGGTGCGGGCTGCACAGAACTGCCGGGAGCTTCCAGTTTCAGCGAAAAGGTGTCTCCCGCCGTCGTTTCTGAAATTTCCATCTTTGCGAGGCCGCTCTCGCGGAATACGGAGATGATCTCGCGCAATTTTTTCTTATCCATAGATAACTCCTTCTTTTCAAAACGATCGCTTATACCTTGCGGAAAGCGAGGCAGCCGTTGTGCCCGCCGAACCCGAGCGATGTGGACAGCGCCGACGTAAGCGGAGCGGAAACTGCCTCGTTGGGGGTGATGTCGAGGTCGCACTCCTCGTCTTTGACGCGGTAATTGATGGTGGGAGGTACGACGCCCTCATACAGCGCGAGCACGGAGGCGATCGCCTCGACGCCGCCCGCCGCGCCCAGCATATGGCCGGTCATCGACTTGGTGGACGAAACGTGCAGCGCATAGGCGCCGTCGCCGAATACTTTTTTCAGCATGCGCGTCTCCGTCTTATCGTTGAGCGGCGTGCCGGTGCCGTGTGCGTTGACGTACACGCCGCGGCCCGCCTCGATACCCGCCTCCCTGACGGCCAGCTCGACCGCACGCGCGGAAGCGGTCGCCTCCGGATCGGGCGCGGTCATGTGGTACGCATCGTTGGTGCAGCCGTAGCCGGCGAGCTCGGCATAGATCTTTGCGCCGCGCGCCTTGGCGTGCTCGTATTCCTCGAGCAGGACGACAGCGCCGCCCTCGCCCATCGGCAAAGCACAGCGGCGTGATGGCCGCCTCGCTGCCGCCGGCGAGCATGACATCGGCATAGCCGTGTTTGATGGCGCGATACGCCTCGCCGATGCTGTTCGTGGACGTGGCGCAGGCCGTGACGATGCCGATGTTCGGCCCCTGCGCATGATATTTGATGGCCACCGTACCCGACGCGATGTTCGATATCATCATCGGGACGAAGAAGGGCGAAATGCGCCCCGGGCCCTTTTCGATCAGTTTTGTATGCTCGGTAACGAGCGTTTGGATGCCGCCGATGCCCGAACCGATATAGACGCCAAAGCGATCGGGAGCGACGCCGTCGGCGGTGAGGCCGCTGTCCTCATACGCCTGCGTCGCCGCGGCGACGGCATACTGGCAATACAAATCTGTCTTGCGGACCTCTCCTTTGGGCATATAGAGCGTGGGGTCAAACCCGCGCACCTCGCCTGCAAACGTGCATTTATAGCCGGAAGCGTCAAACTTGGTCACCGTATCGATGCCGCAGACGCCTTTTTTCATGTTCTCCCAAGTCGTTTTTACGTCGTTGCCCAAGGGCGTGACGGCCCCGAGGCCGGTCACGACGACTCTCTTTTCCATAATCCAGACAGATCTCCTTCGATATTTGTTCACGCTTTTTCTTTGGAGCTGACAAAAGAAAAAATCGTGAGTTGAGGGAAAACCCGAACGGCTTTCCCCTCGCCGCAGCATCTTTACGGGCACACCGTTGAGAAATGCCGCGGCTTCACCCGCCGAGGCCGCACTCCTGCGACCTCGGCGGGTGAATGTGCCGCGCATTCTTGAACGTGTGCCCAAAAAAGCGCGGCACAGAGGGCAGCGCCCTCCCCTCTCGACGATTTGTTTCATCAACTTGAAACAAATCGTGAGAAATATTTTAGATATACATCCCCCCGTCCACTTTAAGGACGACGCCGGTGATGTAGCGCGCGTCGTCCGAGACGAGGAATTTGACCGCATTGGCAATATCCTGCGTTTCGCCCAGCGTGCCGAGCGGGATGAGCTTGTGCATCGCCTGCTTCTGTTCGTCGCTCAGGGCATCGGTCATGGCCGTTTTGATAAAGCCGGGCGCGACGGCGTTTGCGGTGATCCCGCGCGCGCCGAATTCCTTGGCGACCGTCTTCGTCAAGCCGATGATGCCCGCTTTCGATGCGGCATAGTTTGCCTGGCCGGCGTTGCCCATCAGCCCGACGACCGAGCTGATCGAGACGATGCGGCCGTAGCGCTTGCGCATCATGTGCGGCGTGACGTGCTTGATCATATTGAAGCAGCCCTTCAGGTTGATGTTGAGGACGCGGTCCCAGTCGGACTCGTCCATGCGCAGAATGAGCTTATCGGCCGTGACGCCCGCATTGTTGATGAGGATGTCGATCTTGCCGAAATCCCTGACGACGGCGTCGGCGACCGCCTTGGCGGCGGCGAAATCGGAGACGTCGCACTGATAATAGCGCACGGCAACGCCCATCGAGGCGAGCGCATCCAATGTTTCCTGCGCGGCTGCCTGTTCGCCGTAATCGACGACGGCAATATCGATGTGTTCGGCCGCGAGGGTACGCGCGATCTGCGCGCCGATCCCCCGGCCCGCGCCCGTGATGAGCGCAACTCTGTTTTCCATTACAAAAACCTCCTCACGCTATTTGCAAGAAGTTTGAAATCATTTTTCGCACCGGGAAAATCATACTTTTCCGCAGTGCAGCCCTGCCCGGCGACCCCTTGCCTTACAGAAGGGGCGAAGCGGCGGCGCCATCCCAATATATGCGCCTTAAACCGGCTGCCGCAGGAGAAAGCCGCCCGGGTTTTCCTGTAAACCGCAGGCTTCCGCTGGCTGAGTTTTTCGCGGATGCTGTTTACCCCCGCTGTACCAGGCCGGTCAGCACCTTGCCGGGGCCGACCTCGACAAATTCATCGACGCCATCCGCGCGCATATGGGCGACGGTGGCGGTGAAGCGCACCGGCGAGCGCATCTGCAGAGCGAGCGTATGTGCAAAATCCCCTTCATACGGCTGCGCCGTAAGGTTGGCATAGACGGGCAGACGGGGCTTTTGCCAGGAGAGCGTATGTAAAAACGCCTCAAACTCCTCCGCTTCGGGCGCGAGCTCGGGGCAATGGAACATGCCGGAGACGCGCAGCTTCATCGCGCGGCCGCCGGCCTCCTTCACTTTGGCGGAAAATTCGGCCTCCGCCTCCGCGCGGCAGGCGACGACCGTCTGCAATGCGCCGTTATAGTTGGCGGGGTGGGTATTGACGCCGTCGCACAGCGCCTCGACCTTGTCGGCGGGAAGCTTGACGCAGGCGATCATGCAGCCGGGAACGCGGGCAGTGTACGCCTCCATCAGTTCCGCGCGCTTAACGATGGCGCGGAAGGCATCCTCCTCCGAGAGCATGCCCGCAAAACAGAGGGCGGGCACTTCCCCGACGGAAAAGCCGCAGGCGCACGCGGGCGCACCGAATTCCTCTTCCTTTGCGTACGCATAGGCGAGGTCGGCGAGGAACATGGTCGGCTGGGTGAGCAGCGTGCGGTTGAGTTCCTCCTGCGTACCGCCGAGCATTTTTTCGACGATGCCGGGACGGATCGCCTCGGCGACGGAAAAAAGTTTTTGTACTTTGGGCAGGTCCTTGACGTCCGACGCCATGCCGGGGACCTGCGCGCCCTGGCCGGCGAAGAGGAAGGCTACACGTCCCATCGGACGCCCTCCATCATCTTTTCTGCCTGCGCCATCACTTCGTCGACGATCTCCTTGGCCGGCTGGCACTTTTTGACCATCCCGGCGATCTGCCCGGCGAGGAAGCAGCCGTGCTCGGCATCCCCCTCTTTTGCCGCGAGGCGCAGCGAGCCGACGCCGAACTGTTCGAGCTCTTCGTCGGGAACGTTGGAATCCGCCTCCAGCTTGGCGTAGGCGTTCATGTACGAGTTTTTGATGGCACGGACGGGGTGCCCCAGACGGCGCCCTGTGACCGCCGTGGAGATATCCTTCGCGGCGAGAACTTTCTTTTTATATTCGTCGGAAACGGTGCATTCGTCCGCAACGAGGAAGCGCGTCCCCATCTGCACGCCGCAGGCGCCCAGTGCGAACGCCGCGACCATGCCGCGGCCGTCGCCGATGCCGCCCGCCGCAACGACGGGAATGTGCACCGCGTCCACGACCTGCGGGACGAGCGCCATGGTGGTCAGGTCGCCCACGTGGCCGCCGCTCTCTCCGCCCTCGGCGATCACGGCATCGACGCCGGCGCGCTCGACCATCTTTGCGAGCGCCGTGGATGCGACCACGGGCAGGATCTTGATGCCCGCCTCCTTCCACATTTTTACAAAGCGGGAGGGGTTGCCCGCACCCGTCGTGACGACGGGTACCTTTTCTTCGGCGACCATCTCAGCCACCTCTTCCACGTGCGGGCTCATCAGCATGATATTCACGCCGAAGGGCTGATCCGTCATCGCGCGGCATTTATGGATCTCTTCGCGCACCCAGTCGGCTCCGGCATTCATCGCCGAGATGATGCCCAGGCCGCCCGCATTGGAAACGGCGCTTGCCAGGGAAGCGTCGGCGATCCACGCCATGCCGCCCTGGATGATCGGGTGCCGGATCCCCAGCAGTTTGGTCAGTTTTGTCTGCATGTCGGCGCCTTTGCTCAGTTGTTCTTGGCGGCGACCGCTTCGTCGATCTTTGCGACCAGTTCGCCGATGGTGGAGAGCTGCATATTGTCGCCGAGGGAAATGTCATATGCCTCTTCGATCTGCATGACGATGTCCACCTTGTCGAGGGAGTCGAACTCGAGGGAGTCGAACGTGGTCTCGGGGGTGATCTCCAGATCCTCGCCCTTGCACTCGCTGAGGATCTCCTTCAATTTTTCCAACGTGGTCATAATGTTGATTCTCCTTTTAATTCTTTTTCCATTCTATGATGACGGCGCCGCTCGTCAGCCCTCCTCCGAAGGCGACTAGCAGCAGCTTGTCTCCGCAGTGAAAGGTGCCCTTCTTTGCATATTCGTCCAAAAGGACCATGACAGAAGTCGCGCTCATATTGCCGCATTCGGCGATGTTGAGCAGCACCTTGCTCTTATCGATCTTGAATTTTTTCAGGCTGGCGTCGATGATGCGCACGTTCGCCTGATGCGGGAGGTACCAGTCGATGTCGGCGGGCGTGAGCCCGGCCATAGAGCAGACCTCCTCGATATTGCGGCCCATGGCATTGACGGCAAATTTATAGACTTCGCCCCCGTCCATCTGTAGGGCGAGCTTTTCCTGCTCGATCCGGTTATACGGGCTGTTCCCCTCAATGTTGGGCATGCGGATGGCGTGCGTATCCGGCCGGGTGGACAGCTCGCCCGCCAAACGGCCCTCCCCCGCGCGCAGGAGCATGGCGCCCGCGCCGTCTCCGAAGAGGACGCAGGTGGAGCGGTCCGTCCAATCGACCAACTTGCTCATCGCCTCCCCCGAGATGACGAGCACCGTTTTAGCCCTGCCGGAGACGATGAACGAATCCGCGATCTCCATGCAGTAAAGCACGCCTACACAGGCGGCGTTGATATCAAAGGCGGGCGCAGAAGTGCCGATCGCCTCGCCGACGGCACAGGCGAGCGAAGGAGTAACGGTATCCGCGCGCATCGTGGCGCAGAGGATAAGGTCGATCTCCGACGCTTCCGCGCCGGCATCCTCCAAAGCGATCTTGGCGGACGCGACCGCGAGGTCGGTAAGGCTCTCGTGCGTGAGCACATGCCTGCGGCGGATGCCCGTACGGGAAACGATCCACTCGTCAGACGTATCGAGAAATTGAGCGAGATCGTCGTTGGAGACGACCTTTTCGGGCAGCGCGCTGCCCGTACCCGCTACATAAAATGACATACGAAACTCCGTTTACAATATCTTGCCGCCGGGTGAAGGCGCAAGATCGCGTGCGGCCCGGGGGTAAAGGAAAGGGAGATCTTTGACCAAATCCCCTCCGTTTTTAACTCTATTATAGTAAATTCGGCCCGCATAGTCAAGCCATATTGCGAAAAATCGCGGAGAATGGGGCCCCTGCATGCGGTTTTGGCGCAAAAAGCAAAGCGCGCGCCCGGTCTGCGGGCGCGCTTTTCCGCCACACCCCGCCCTTTTACGTGCGCTGCGGGACGATGGCAAACGAAAACTCTGCGCTGGTGCACAGCTTGCCGTTCGCCTCGAGCTTGCCCTTGGCAAAGCAGAAGATGCCTTTGCGCGCGGTGAGATGCACCGTCATGACGGCGGTATCTCCGGGAAGGAGGGGGTGTTTGAATTTAACGTTGTTCAGCCCCGTATACATGGGGACGGCGCCCTTGGTGTCCGGCAGGAGGGCGACCGCCGACTGGGCGATCATCTCGCACTGGATCACGCCGGGGACAATGGGATTGCCGGGAAAGTGCCCCTGCAAAAAGAACTCGTCGCCGCGAACGGTATACCTGCCGACGGAGACGGGCTGACCGTCCTCCTCGGTGAGCTCGACCTCGTCCAAGAGGAGCATGGGCTCGCGGTGCGGAAGGATCTGTTTGATCTGCTCTCTGTCCATAGCCGCGCGACCTCTCAGCTGAACATTTCGCCGGAGGCGGGCTCGCGGTCTTCGGGGAAGAGCGGCCCGTTGATGACGGGCAGCACGAGGGGGGAGGAGAGAGCGGCGGTCGTCAGCGTGGTGACGGCGGCGCGCAGGTATGGGTACAGCAGAGAGGTGCCCGCGATGACGACGGCGCGCTTTTCCGCTTCCGTCGACGCATCCGACTCAAACACGCCCGTATAAGAGACGCACAAATCAAAGGGTTTGGGCTGATCTTCCGTCTTTTCGATCTTCACGGTCAGCGTCACGAAGCAGATCTTTTCGTTTTCCACTGCACGGCGCACCTTGCGCGAAAAGGTGGGTTTGAGTTCCATCTTCGTTCCGTTCTGCGCGCGGACGGCGTTGAGCCGAAAGCTCATCTCGTCTGCACGGATCCCTTTGAGAGTGAAGTTCGTTTTTTCCATAAATTTGATACTCCGCGATCGTATTTACGCGCGACGGGCGCGTGCCGAGACGCAGCGCTTACAACTTACGTCATACATTATTATACTTCGTTTGCGGCGAATTGTCAACATTTCCTATCCGAATCTTGCACAAAAACGGGGGGAGCGCACGCGCTCCCCCGCCCCGTTGACGATTTTTAATGCAGCATCCCGTCCGTGCAGGCGGTGCGGATCTCCACAGCCTCGCCCGTGAAGGCGTCTACATACGCATAATACAGCCGGCCGCCGCTGGTGCCGCGCACCTCCCAGCACAGCAGTTCTTCCCCCTGCTCCGGGATGAGCGCTTTGCGCACGCCGATCAGCTCCATGCGCCGCGCGGCGTTCGCCTCCACCTTCTCTTCCGAAAGCGAAGGCTCCGCAAATGTGCGCTCCTTATGATTGCGCAGGTACAGGCGGGCATCCAGCCCCGTCACCTCGCCGCGCCCGCGGCAGACTTTGACCATGACGCGGTCGGTATAGAGCAGTACGCCCTCCTCTTCGGGCACGAACTCGACGCGGCACTCGCTGCCGCCGTCGTTCGCCCATACGGGCACGAACCCGGTATACCCGCAATTTTCAAGGAATTTTTGCGCCGACGCAACGCACGCGTCGCGGTCAAAACGAAGGCGGGAGCAGTCTTCATGCCCGTCAAAAAAGGCGAGATAGCCTCCCCGCTCGGTGAGCAGCGCCGTATACGGGCGCCCTTCGCCGTCACAGAACTCGACGGTGAAGCAGGCGACGCCCTGCCGCTGCGCCTTCCCCGCTATGCGCAGGTCTTTGCAGCCGTAAGCAGAAAAGAGCGATTGTGCCCGCTCTGCCGCCTGCCGCTCGGACAGGGCCTCCGCCGACGCGAGGAGCGACCCTTCGCTCTCCGCGGATGAGGGCTGCCCGCCCTCGGCCGCACGCTGTTCTCCCTCCGTCCGGCGCGCGTCCGCCGTTTGCGAGCCGGGCTTTGCGGAGCGGGAAGGGCGTTCCCCTTCCGCCGCGATGCGGGAGAGGGACGCAAATCCCTCCATAAAGCGGCTCTCTGCGCCGAATACTTCCGGCCCGCTGCCGGCAGCGCCCTCCGTGAGCGCCTGCATCCCTTCGCGCAGTTCTTCCACGCGGCTGTACATCTGCTCCACTTCCGCTTCCTCCGACTGCGTCAGCTCTTGTCCCGCCGCCAGTTTGTGCAGCATGCTGCGGGACTTGTCCGCCGTACGGCTGAAAAAGGCCGCGAGCGGCGCCGTGTCGACGCCGTCGACGGGGACGCTCTCGAGATCGCGCTCGGCGAGCTCGCACTGGACGAGCACTTCGGTCAGCGCACGCTGCAGCGTGGCCCCCTCGGCGACGCGCGCCTTGGCGAGGCCTGTATCCAGCGCCTCCACCCGCTCGGCGAGCTCGTACGCGGCGCGGCGGTAACCGTCCGTCAGCTCGCCGCGGGCCTCGTCGAGGTCAAAGTACCCGACGGTCAGGATGGCGCCCAGCGCGAGCACCGCCACCGACAGGGATACGACCGCCGCCAGCCAGCCGCCGAAACCGGGCGTACGGTTTTCCCTGCGCTTTTGCCTGCGCTCGGCGCGCCGCTCCTTCCGCTCGGCGGCGTGCATTCTGCGCGCCGCCTCCTCTTCCGCCGCGTGAGCGGCCCTGTCTGCCTCCTCCCTCTGTTTTTCCTGTGCGGCCGAGACGCGCGCGGCGGCCGCCGCGCGCTCCTCTTCCGCCCGCCGCGCGAGCGCGGCGCCGTCCTGCGAATGTCTGCGGGCGATCGCCTCTACTTTGTCCGCTCCAGCGGAATGCTCCCGTTCGTTCATTCCTCTCCCTCCTTAAATGGCAAACACATGGTTGCCGATGGTGATCACCGTCTCGCGCGAAAAGATCCATTGACTCGTCGCCGTGACGGGGTTATAGTAGTACAGACAGCCGCCCGTCGGATCCCAGCCGTTCATCGCGTCGCGCGCCGCAGAGATGGCCGTCTCGTTGGGCTCCAGGTTGATCTGTCCGTCGTTGACGGCGGTAAAGGCGTTCTTTTGATAGATGACGCCCGCGATGGTGTTGGGAAACTCGGGGCTCTTGACGCGGTTGAGCACGACCGCGCCGACGGCGACCTGCCCGGTATAGCTCTCCCCGCGCGCCTCGCCATAGATACAGCGCGCCAACAGGTACGTGTCCGCATCGGTATATCCGCCGCCCGAACTGCCGCCCCCGGATGAAGAGCTGCCGGACGAAACGGGCATGCCCAATGCCTGAAATGTGGCGCGGCCGACGATGCCGTCGACGGTGAGGCCGTTCTTCTTTTGAAAGGCGCGCACCGCCCGCTCGGTGGCGGGGCCATAGATGCCGTCGACGCTGCCGGAATAATATCCCCAGCGCCGCAATTTGTTCTGCACCGTGCGGACGGTATCGCCCCGGCTGCCCTGCCGCAGCACCGACGCGACCGACTGCGACGCCGCGGCAGTCTGTTCTGCGCGCGGCGCCGTCTGCACGGTGAAGAAGGTGACCGCCGCCAGAACGGCGGCGAGGGCGAGCGCCAGCGCGCCCGCTCGGATGACCTTGTTCATACTTCTTCCTCCCGAATCCAAAAAACGCCGGGACAGCGCGGGGATCATTCCCCCGCGAAAAAGTCCCGAATGATATCCAGCAGGCGGGAGCGGAACTGCACGTTTTCGCCCTCCGCCGCACCGGAAAAACAGAGGGGCGGATAGACGACGCACCACCAGTTGGCGCCTTCCCCCTCGCCCAATTCGAGGATGAGCGCATCGTACACGCCCGCCTCGAGGGTAACCCCCTCATATACGCGGGTCGGGAACTCTTCCGCCCGGAGCGATGCGTGCGCCCCATACGAAAAGCCGTGCTCGGAGAGCACCCTCTCCGCCTCCGCCTCGATGCCCGCGAGCGCCCCCGAGAGGGCATCCATCGCCTCCTCCTTGCTCTTGCAGGAAGCGGCAATGGGCATGAGATAGTCGACGACGGCGTCCCTGACCTCGTATTTGACCGCCTGATCGGCGGCGGAATCGGAGTTGGCTCGCACATGCATGCGCAGATAAGCCGTCTCCGTCCCGTTCGGCTGCGCCGCGAGCGCCGCCGTCACGATTATTATGAATAGGAAAGCAAAAACTATGCAGAACTTTTTCATACCATCCTCCTTGCTGCCGCACGGTTATCGACCGTGTGACGAAAATTTATACGCGGAATAAAAAATCCCCGCGCAAAACGCGCGGGAAAAAAGCGGCAGGAAGGAATATAAAAGAGCCCCCGCGCGATGCGCTGGGGCAAAAACCAAAGGGGAATTTTTTCATTCAAAATTTTGAGCCGCCGCTTTTCCGCGGAAGATCTTTCCGCCGAAGATGCGGCCGGGTGCCGCCCGCAAAATGCGGCGGCCGGACAGCAAAAAGCCTCCAACGACGGCTCTGTCGGGCACAAAGCGCGGCGGCCGGACAGCGAAAAGCATCTAACGACGGCTCTGGCGGGCGCAAAACGCGGCTTTACATGGCCGCCGTCTTATAAAAATGGAAATAGGTGTCGTCCTCGCCGCAGGGCCGCATGCCGGCGGCGCGCAGAGCGCGGGCGGAGACCTCGTTCTCCTTGAAGCACTTTGCCTCGATGCGCTCGAGCCCGAGTTTGAGGAAACCGTATTCCATCATGCCCAGCAGCGCCTCGCGCGCGATGCCGCGCCGCTGCCAGGCGGGCAGCACGCGCATGCCGATCTCCGCCTCGGCGCGGTAGCCGAAGCTGTGCAGCACGACCTCTCCCACGAGCGTTTCTCCGAAATAGATGCCCAGCGGGATCTCATTTTTGTGGCGGAAATCGAAACGGATATCTTCGAGAAACCACTTGTCTTCCGGGTGTTCGGCAGACGTCCTTTCGCGCCAGTTGTACCCCCACCAGCGGTTGAGCTCCTCATCGCGCGCGAGCACGGCAAAGGCGGGAGCATCCTCGTCCGGAATGGCGCGCAGCGTGAGGCGCGCCGTCTGTACGGAGGGGAGTTTGGAGAGGGAATCGATGGCGCGGTGCACGGCGAGGTTGTATTTGCCGACCAGCTGCACGGGCAGGTACTGCAATTTGGATTTGCGCAGCCCGACGTCGCCCGAGTCGTCCTCGCGGTTGATGTAGCGCACGCCGTCCGCACAAAAAGTGCGCGCAAATGCCTGCGCCACGGCGGGATAGGCGCCCGCGACGCCGCGCAGCGCCTTTTCGATGTGAATGATCATCGTGTCGCCGCAGCGCTCCCCCACGGACAGGGCGACCATCTTGCCGCCCGCATACAATGCGCCGCAGTACAGCCCCAGCTCGGCGATGTGCGGCAGGATGTCGAATGTGCCCTGCATCTCCTCGTCGGCGAGGACGTCGTCCTTGTCGTACTGCGTATCCGCGTACTCGCACAAAAATTTCTGCATGGCGGGCAGATCCTCCGCCTCGCAGGTGCGAAATACGTGATCGGGGTACGTCTTTTCAAATTTATGGACGTGGTTGCGCTGGCCGCTGTAGCGGCCGCCCGGATAATCGCGGAAGGAGGAAGCGTCATACAAATAATCGCGCCAGCGGCGGATGTTGGAGACATGCAGGTCCGCCCCGTACCGTTCGACGAGCGGGGCGAGCTTTTCGCGCGGGACGGCGGTCAGATGCAGCCGCTCCTCGCTGCTGCGGCAATATTCTTCGAGCGCGTCCAGCGCGCGCTCCTCTGCGGCAGCGTCGCCGTCCTTTGAGAGAGGATAGTAAAAGTAGGATTTGCCGACATAGCGGTCGCGCAGCAGCAGGCATCCCTCCGCCTCGGCAAAGTGCGTATCCATATACCGCCCCCACATGAACAGAAATCCGGCGGAATAGTTGGAAAGGCGGCGCTCCTGGCCGCGAAAGTACGGGAGCAGCCGGGGCAAATGGCTGCGTTCCAGCTTTTGAAAGTTCAGCATACGTTGAAGATTGATTGTTCCTCGTGTTTACTTTTCGGGATATTATACCACGGCGGGCGGCTTTTAGCAAGCCGTTTTGCATGCGAAAAGCGCGCAAACGGCGGCGGAAAAGAGGACACGCCGCCCATCCGCAAAAAAACGCCGAAAAAAGCCATCCTACAGTGTTTGCGAAACGACGCGGCGCTTTTTGCCGCGGCGCCGCGCACGGAACGGCGGCGCCTGCGCATAAAATGGAGAAAAAAGGGGCAACTTTTTTGCAAACAAGTATTGACCGCGCGCACATTTTGTGCTATCATGAAAAAAAGGCGCATTCTTTGCGGCCGAAAGCCGCCCGCGCCTTGAAAGGGGGAAACAATGGAATATGCGATCCTGATCGCGCCCGCCGCCGCCCTGCTCGCACTCTGCGCCGCGCTGTTTTTTGCGCGCCGCGTGCTGAAAATGCCCGAAGAGGAGGGGGCGGGCCGCATTGCGGCGATCATCCGCCGGGGCGCGAACGCTTTTTTGAAACGGCAGTACCTGGTGGTCGCCGTCTTTTTTGCTTGCATGTTTATTCTGCTCGGCGTGCTGGCCATCGTCGGATTCGTAGGGCCGTTCATGCCCTTCGCCTTCCTGACGGGCGGCATCTTTTCCGGATTGGCAGGATTTTTGGGGATGAAGATCGCCACGGCCGCCAATGCGCGCACCGCCACCGCCTGCAAGGACAGCCTCAATAAGGGGCTGCGCGCCGCCTTTTCCGCCGGGAGCGTGATGGGGCTGATCGTCGTCGGCTTGGGACTGGCAGATATTTCCGTTTGGTATTTTATTTTAAAGGGATTTTACGGCGTCCTGGCGCCCGCTATGGGGGAGGCGCAGTTTATCGCGACGAATATGATCACCTTCGGCATGGGCGCTTCGAGCATGGCGCTGTTCGCGCGCGTGGGCGGAGGCATCTTTACCAAGGCGGCAGACGTGGGCGCTGACCTTGTCGGCAAGGTGGAAAAGGATATCCCCGAAGACGACCACCGCAATCCCGCCGTCATCGCCGACAATGTGGGCGACAACGTGGGCGACGTGGCGGGCATGGGCGCCGACCTGTATGAATCGTACGTCGGCTCGCTGCTCTCGGCGATGGCGCTGGGCGTCGCGGCAGGAATGGACTTTTTCGGCGCGCTCATCCCGCTCGGGATCGCGGCGATCGGCGTCCTGTTCTCCGTGCTCGGCACCTTTTTCGTGCGGACGAAGGAGGGCGCCACGCAAAAGGGGCTGCTGCGCGCGCTGCGGGCCGGCACATGGTTTGCCGCCGCCGGAACGGCCGTCGTTTCGGCGCTGTTCCTCTGGCTGCTCGCGGAAAGGGGCATCGAGGGACTGACGAGGGCGGATATCCTGCGGCTGATCGCGCCCATCCTCATCGGGCTGGCAGCGGGCGTGCTGATCGGATTCTTCTCCGAAGTGTTCACGAGCGCATCCTATAAACCGACCAGAGACCTCGCCTCTTCCGCCGAGAGCGGCGCAGGTCCGGTGCTCATCAACGGCACGGCGCTGGGCATGCTCTCGACGCTGGCGCCCGTGCTCATCATTGCCGCGGCCGTTCTGGGCTCCTTTTTTGCCGCCGGCGGAGCGGGCAGCACAGAGATGGGGATGTTCGGCATCGGCATCGCCGCGGTGGGGATGCTCTCCACGCTGGGGATTACCCTCTCGACGGATGCCTACGGGCCTGTCGCGGACAATGCGGGCGGCATCGCACAGATGAGCGGCATGGACGAAAAGGTCCGCGCGCGCACGGACGCGCTCGACTCGCTCGGCAACACGACCGCCGCGACGGGCAAAGGCTTTGCCATCGGCTCGGCGATGCTCACAGCCCTGGCGCTGCTCTCCTCCTTCATCGCGCAGGTGCGGCTGCTCGACCCGGACTTTGCGTTCGACCTCGCCGTCGACAACCCGGCGGTGCTGATCGGCGTCTTTATCGGCGGGATGCTGCCCTTCCTCTTTTCGGCGCTGACCATGTCTGCCGTAGGGAAGAGCGCCCAACATGTCATGCTGGAAGTGCGGCGGCAGTTTGCGCAGGACAAGGGCATCCTGCTGGGGACGAGCGAGCCGGACTACGCGCGCTGCGTGACCATCTGCACGAAATCCGCCCAAAAGCAGATGATCCTGCCGGCGGTGATCGCGGTGCTCTCTCCCATCGCGGCGGGGATCTTTTTGGGCGTAAACGGAGTGACGGGGCTGCTGCTCGGCTCCTCCGTGACGGGATTCCTGCTCGCCGTGTTTATGAGCAACAGCGGCGGCTCCTGGGACAACGCCAAAAAATACGTGGAGGACGGCCATTTCGGCGGCAAAGGCAGCCCCGCGCACAAGGCGGCCGTCATCGGCGACACGGTGGGCGATCCCTTCAAGGATACCTCCGGCCCCTCGATCAATATCCTGATCAAACTGATCTCTGTGGTCGCCATCGTCTTTGCGCAGGTCATTCTGGCTGTCGGCCTGCTGTAAAGGGTCGGCTGTCATTTTTTCATCGGCATAGAAATGCGGGCGGCGAGAATTTCTCGCCGCCCGCTCCGTATTGTCTGACCGGACCTTACTCCACGACGGAAAAGTCCTCCCGCGCGAGGGAATAGGGTGCGGTGGTATTTTCCGTGCCGCCGCGGCTGTAACGGATGCTCAGCGGTGCGCCCGGGCGCGCCCAAAGCAGCGCATCCCCCACCGCGTAGATCTGCCGGAGCGCCGTTTCCTCGCCGCCGAAGGAGATGCCGAGCAGCACGTCCCCGACCTGCAGGCCGAGGCGTTCGGCAAGGCTCCCCTCCTCCACGGCGGAGACGGTGACGTCTGCAATGCAGTTGCCGTAGCCGAGCTCCGCATCGTAGACGTAGCGGGCGTTTTCCGCCGTGACGGTGACGCCGAGAACGGGGCGGTAGACGCCGTTGGTCGCGGGGTCGCTGTCCTCTTCAAAATAGCGGATGTTGGCCGCCACGCCCTCGACGATGGGCAGCGGGATCGCAAAGTTGATATTTTGGTCGGCCGTTCGGCGGGCGTTGGACAGCCCGATCAGTTCGCCCGCGCTGTTGAACAGGCCGCCGCCCGAATTGCCGCCGTAAATGGGGACATCCATGCGCATTTCGCGGTAGGAACGGGTCTCTCCGTCGATGCTCAGGTCGATGTACTCGCTCTCGACCGAAACGACGCCGCGCGTGACGCTCAGTCCCTCGTGATTGGGATTGCCGACCGTAAAAGCGGACTGGCCGACGTGGTATTCTTGCGCAAAGGTGATCGCGCACACGTCCGGATTGATGGCCGTCACATCGCTCGTCTTGACCCGGATGAGCGCCACGTCCTGGCTGACCGCGCCGCCTACATACTCGCACTCGATCGCGTATTCGCCGTACTCATAGACGTTGTAACCGTTCTCCTGCACAGGTTCGCCGTCCTCCTGTTTGACCTCCGGGAAATTTTCGCTGCCGTAGAGGTAGCAGGCGATATAGCGGGGGAGGTCGGAGCCGTTGTCCTCGTTGACATACTCGCTGACAAAGAGGTGCTCATTGGTGAGGATGTATGTATATTCGTCGCCGATCTCGTAGATGACGCCCGCGCCGTTATAGATATTGGTGCGGTTTTCCGTCGCTCCCGAGGTCAGTTCGACCGTTTCGTAGTATTCGGTCGCGATCTTGACGGTGGAGAGGAGGGCCCTGCCGACCGACTCGTCCGTCATATCCCCCTGGCCGAGGAACTTCTGCAAGAACTCTTCATAGGTGATATCCCCGTACAGGCTGCGGTAAAAATCGTACAGGTCCTCGACGGTGACGCTGGTGCCGTCTTCACCGTCCTGACCGTCCTGACCGTCCTGACCGTCCTCGCCGTCTTGGCCGTCTTGGCCGTCGGAACCGTTCAGCCCGTCCGAACCGTCCTTTCCGTCCTGCCCGTCCTTCCCGTCTTTGCCGTCTTTCCCATCCTGGCCGTCCTTGCCATCTTTTCCGTCCTTCCCGTCCTTGCCGTCCTGCAGGACGACGGAGGATATGGATCCGTCCGAATATTCGATGATGTAAGTGCCGTCTCCGGCGGGACGGATATCCGCGACATACACGCCGCCCGAACAGCCCGCAAGCGCCAGGGAGAGCGCGAGCAGCAGCGCCGCCGCGAGCGCTGCAAAATACCGCAATTTTTTCATATACAATACTCCTTTTTGCCGCGGCTTTTCTTTTGCCGCGCTACCCCTATTATACCGCATGCGCCGCGAAAAGGGAAACAAAACGCGCAAAAAACCCGCCGCCGCGGAAAATTTTCCGCGGCGGCGGGCCGATATACCGCTCCCGCGCCGGCGTGGCTGTTCAGGATATGACGGAAAAATCATCCGAATTGATGGTATAACTGCCGGTGGACAGCTGTTCGCCCTCCCGCTCGACCGTAAAGGATATCGTATCGCCGGGGCGCAATATCAGGCGCAGGTCGCCGATGTCGTACGAACGGGCGACGTCGTATTCCTGCCCGTTGATGAAGAGCGCACGGACGAGGTCGCCGGTGCGGATGCCCACGTCTGACGCGATGGAACCGGATGCTGCTTCGGAGACGACGATATCCTCATAGATCTTGCCGCTGCCCGCCGCCGCATCGTAGATATAGCGGGAATTCTGCGAGGTGACCGTGATGCCCAGCGTCGGCGTGAGCAGACCGTTGGTCTTGTCGTCCCCGTCGTTGGCGTGGAAGAGGATATTTTCCACCGATCCGCGCACCACCTGCACGGGGATCGCGTAGTTGATGTTTTGATCCTCTTCATTGCCGCCGTTGGTGATGCCGATCAGCTGGCCGTTCAGATCGAACAGGCCGCCGCCCGAGTTGCCGCTGTAAATGGCGGTATCGATGCGCAGCACTTCCTGCGTGCGGCCGCCGGTAAAGGTGATCGCCTCGCGCTCGACGGAGACGATGCCCTCGGTGACGCTGATGCCCTCCGCCTCGGTATTGCCGATGGCGATGGCCGTCTGCCCGACGGTGTAGCCATCCGCCACGGTGGCGGCGGCGACGCTGTCGTTGATGGCGAACACGTCGTCCTTGTCCGCGCGCAGCACGGCAAGGTCGTTGGAATAGGTGCCGCCCACATACTCGCACTCGATGGCGTTCGAACCGTAGTCGAGGACGGGATAGCCGAGCTCGTCCGTCTGATTGTAGACCTGATCGGGCTCGCCCTCGCTGCCGTAGAGGTAGACGACCAGCTTGCGGCCGATATTGGAGCCGTTGTCGCTGTTGGCGCTGGAATTGTAGACGACGTGGTAATTGGTCACAAAGTAGACGTAGTCTTCATCGATCTCGTAGATGACGCCCGAGCCGATGCTCTGCGAGAGGCCCTTGAGCGTGCTGCCGAAAGGCCAGCCGCTGCTTTGGGTGACGCAGAACTCCGCATAGACGGTGACCGCCGATTGCAGGCTCTTTTGGATGACGGCGGTGTTGTCCCCCGCGTTGACGTCGAGATACATTTCGAGGAAGTCGGAGAACTCGATCTCGCCATAGCGATCACAGTAGCTCTGATAGACGTCCTCGATGTTCAGGTCGGCTCCGTCGGCGCCGTTTTCGACGGTGAACGAAGTCGTGGATCCGTCCGAATAGTAAACGGTATACACGTCCTGCGCGCCGTCGCCGCCCGTGCGGGCGATGCCCGTGACGTACGGCCCCGACGAACAGCCGGAAAGCAGCAGCGCCGCGCACAGCACGACAGCCGCAGCCGCCGCGAGGACCCCCTTCCATGTCTTTCGCAAAACCTTCATAACAGACCTCCGCCCGCGGATGCCCGCGGGGCTTTTGCCCGATTTTTAATTTCGCTATTATTGTAGAGCAAAAATTTGATGGTTTATTACTTTCTTTTTGAAAATATGATGAAAGAAAGAGCAAAGAAGGGATTTTCGCGTCGGTTTTCCGTTTACTTTTATCCGGGGGCAGAGTATAATGAAAAAAACGACGGAGGAGGAAATCCGGAATGAAGATCGCGGGGCTGCAAAAGACGACGCTGCTCGATTACCCGGGCAAAGTAGCCTGCACTGTTTTTTTGGCGGGATGCAATTTCCGCTGCCCCTATTGCCAAAATGCAGAGATCGCCTTTGCGCAGGGCGGCGAGGACATCGCGCGCGCGGAACTGCTCGCCTTTTTGCGCCGGCGGAAAGGCATCCTCGACGGCGTGTGCGTGACGGGCGGCGAACCGCTCATCCACGCGGAGGTAAAGGGCCTGCTCGAAGAGATCAAAGCGCTCGGTTACGCGGTGAAACTGGACACCAACGGCGCCTTCCCCGAGCGGCTGCAAGCGCTTTGCTCGGCGGGACTCGTCGATTTTGTGGCGATGGACATCAAGCATGCCCCCTCGAAATATCCGCTGGCGGCGGGCGTGCCCGCAGACATGGACGCCGTGCGCGAGAGCGCCGCCTTTCTGCGCAAAGGGAGCATCCCCTATGAACTGCGCACGACCGTCGCGCGGGGGCTGCACACCGCGGCGGACATGGAGGAGATCGGCCGCTGGCTTACGGGCGCGGAGCGGTACTACCTGCAGAACTTCCGCGCGGGCGACACCCTGCCCGCCGGCTGCACGCTCGAGCCCTTTACCGACGAAGAGATGCAGGCGCTGAAAAAGGCGCTGGCAAAGTACATCCCCGCCGCAAAGATCCGCGGCGAGGGGGAATGACCGGGCAAAACAGGCGTGCATACCGAATGATGCGCGATCGCAAAGCGCTTGCCCCTTGCCGGGAGGGCGCGTACGCCGTATAATAGGGGCAGGAGGTATACCGATGGACTACAACGAAAACATCCGCGAGCGGCGCAAGGCCTGCGGATGGACCCAACAGCAGCTCGCCGACGAACTGGGCGTGACCCGGCAGATGGTCACCCGCTGGGAAAACGGCTGGAACGTACCCTCTTTGTTCTATGCGCAAAAGATGGCGGCACGTTTCGGAACGAGCGTGACCGAACTGATGACGGGCGAAGCGGAACCCATCCCCGCCGCCAAGGAAGAAAAAGGGGACATATTGGGGCGGACGGTGCTCGTCAGCCTCCTCTCCTTCCTGCCGGTAGCGCTCTGCTTCCTGTTTTCTCTTCTGACGGAAGGCGTGCGGCAGTATTTGCTGCTGGAAGGATTCACTTCCGCCCTCGACTACCGCAACGTGACCGACCTTTTGGAACAGGCTGCGGGCTGGACGTGCGCGCTCGTCTATGCCGTGCTGCTGGGAACATGGATCGCCGCCTTTTTCGGCCCGGTGCGCGGCGCGCGGGACAAATACCGCCGCTACCGCCTGTACCGCCAATGGATCGCGGGGCTTATCTTTCTGCTGGCAAACGGCTTCGTTCTCCTGTTGAAAGCAGGCTTTCCCACCCTCGGGTTTCCCCTTTCGCCCCTGCCCGAATACATCGGTTCGGCGCTGTTTGCCGCCTTTTTCGGGCTGCTGCTCGACATCGTCCTCAAAAAATGTGCGCGCAAATTCATGATCGCCGAACGCAACCCGAAGCTGGAACGGCTGAGCCTCGGCTTCCTCATCGCGGGCGGCGCGATCATCCTGGCGACCGCCGCGCTCATCGCTTGGGTGGGCGCAACGGGCGGCTCGGGCGCACCGACGGCCGGGTGGATCATCTTGATCGGCTACTTTGCGCTCTCCTTCCTCGCCTGTCTCGTGTATCTCCTGCTCCGCTTTGCGGCGGGCCAGCGCGCGACAGACGACCCCAAATCGCGCACAAAGCCGTAAACCCTCCGGCCGGTCAAACCGCAGCAAAAAGCATGCAAAGGGGCCCTTTCTGTAAGCGAAAGGGCCCCCTTTTTTGCTGCACTTTGCACCGCAAAATAAGTTGTCCACAAAGTTATGCACATTTCCACAAGGGCATTTCCACAAAGGAACACAACATCTTGTGCCGGTTTTAAAACTTTTTCTACAAAATATAGGCATAGGGTATTGACAGGGCGGCACTGCGGTGGTATAATGGAACCCTACCGAAGAGGAAGGGCAAAAGCCCCGCGATAAGGTGGAAAGGAGCGAGTATCATGTACCAGGTCATCAAGAGAGACGGACAGATCGCCGAATTCAATATCCAAAAGATCTCGGCGGCGATCACCAAGGCGTTTGACGCCATGCAGAAACAGTATCACCCGGGCGTCATCGAACTTTTGGCGCTGCGGGTAACGGCGAACTTCGAACCCAAAGTCAAGGACGGGAAGATCGCCGTGGAGGACATTCAGGACAGCGTCGAAGCGGTGCTTTCGGAAGCGGGATATGCCGACGTCGCCAAATGTTACATCCTCTACCGCAAGCAGCGGGAAAAGATCCGCAACATGAAGAGCACCATGCTCGACTACAAAAAGCTGGTAGACAGCTATGTAAAGGCGACCGACTGGCGGGTCAAGGAGAACTCGACCGTGACCTACTCGGTGGGCGGGCTGATCCTCTCCAACAGCGGCGCCATCACCGCCAACTACTGGCTTTCGGAAATTTACGACGACGAGATCGCGAACGCGCACCGCAATGCGGACATCCACATCCACGACCTCTCCATGCTGACCGGCTACTGCGCGGGCTGGTCGCTCAAACAGCTCATCCAGGAGGGCCTGGGCGGCATCCCGGGCAAAATCACCTCGGCGCCGGCGAAACACTTGGCCACGCTGTGCAACCAGATGGTCAATTTCCTCGGCATTATGCAGAACGAATGGGCGGGAGCGCAGGCGTTTTCCTCCTTCGACACCTACCTCGCGCCCTTCGTCAAGACGGACAACCTCGACTACGAGCAGGTGAAAAAGTGCATCGAGTCCTTCATCTACGGCGTGAACACCCCCAGCCGCTGGGGCACGCAGGCGCCCTTCTCCAACATCACGCTGGACTGGACGGTGCCGGCAGACCTTGCCGAGCTGCCCGCCATCGTCGGGGGCAAGGAGCAGGACTTCAAGTATAAGGACTGCCAGAAAGAGATGGATATGGTCAACAAGGCGTTCATCGAGATCATGATCGAAGGGGACGCCAACGGCCGCGGCTTCCAGTACCCCATCCCCACCTATTCCATCACGAAAAACTTCGACTGGTCGGACACCGAGAACAACCGCCTGCTGTTCGAGATGACCAGCAAGTACGGCACCCCCTACTTTTCCAACTACATCAACTCGGATATGCAGCCGAGCGACGTGCGCAGCATGTGCTGCCGCCTGCGCCTCGACCTGCGCGAACTGCGCAAGAAGTCGGGCGGGTTCTTCGGCAGCGGGGAAAGCACCGGCTCTGTGGGCGTGGTGACCATCAACATGCCGCGCATCGCCTACCTCGCCAAGGACGAAGCGGACTTTATGCGCCGACTGGACCGCCTGATGGACATTGCGGCGCGCTCCTTAAAGACCAAGCGCACCGTCATCACCAAGCTGCTGGACGAGGGGCTGTACCCCTATACCAAGCGCTATTTGGGCACCTTTGCCAACCATTTTTCGACCATCGGCCTCGTGGGCATGAACGAAGCGGCGCTCAACGCCGGGTGGATCGGCAAGGACATGACGCATGCAGAGGCGCAGGCATTCACCAAGCGCGTCCTCAACCACATGCGCGAGCGCCTCTCTGACTACCAGGAGCAGTACGGCGACCTGTACAACCTCGAGGCGACGCCCGCCGAATCCACCGCCTACCGCTTTGCCAAGCACGACAAGGAGCAGTTCCCGCAAATCATCACCGCGAACGAGAACGGCACCCCCTACTACACCAACAGCTCGCACCTGCCCGTCGGCTATACCGCGGACGTGTTCGACGCGCTGGACATCCAGGACGATCTGCAGACGCTGTACACCTCGGGGACGGTGTTCCACGCCTTCCTCGGCGAAAAGCTGCCCGACTGGAAGGCCGCCGCGGCGCTGGTGCGCAAGATCGCCGAAAACTACAAGCTGCCCTACTATACCCTCTCCCCCACCTATTCGGTGTGCAAGGACCACGGGTACCTCTCGGGCGAGCAGTTCACCTGCCCCAAGTGCGGCGGCAAGACGGAAGTGTACAGCCGCATCACCGGCTACTACCGCCCCGTTCAGAACTGGAACGACGGCAAGGCGCAGGAGTTTAAGGACCGCAAGGTGTATGACGTGGCGCACTCCGCCCTCAAACACTCGCACGCCGTCGCCGCGGCGGACTGTAAACACGAGGCGTCCGTGACGGCGAAGGCGCCCAAGGCGCTGCTGTTTGCGACGCATACCTGTCCCAACTGCAGGACGGCGGAGGCGGCGCTGCAAAGGTGCGGCATCGCGTACAGCAAGATCTTTGCCGAGGAGAACGCCGCGCTGTGCGAACAGTTCGGCATCCGCCAGGCGCCCACGCTGGTCGTGACGGAGGGCGGCAGGACGGAAAGGCACGCGGGCGCGAGCGACATCATCGCCTATGCCGAGGCAGCCAAAGCCGCGGCCGCCGTCTGACCGGCCGTATCAACCGAAACGCATACAAAAAGGGAAGCCGCACGGCTTCCCTTTTTTGGATGAAAGATATTATTCCCTGTTTTAGCGCCTTTGGATCAGGCGGTAGACGCCGTACACGGCGAGCAGCACCAGCGCCGCGGCGAGGTACAGCAAAGCAACAAGAACCGGCAGCACCCACCACGGCATACTACTCGCCAATTTATTGCGCGAAAGTTCTTTGATACATAAAATGCCGCAATGCACAGCCATCGCCACCATCGCCGCCACGGGCAGTGCATACAGCACTTTGTCCGCCAGGGGCGCTCCCTTGCCCGGCCGCACCCGCACAACCAGCCACACAAAGGCAATCGCACTGAGCGGGATCACATAATACATGGACAAATTTGAAAACGCGTCCTCAAAACCGTTGATGATCCCCCCGATCACGACGTGTACCGCCATCGCGAGGAAGCTCAGCGAAAACAGGATGCCCAGCACCGTATCCGCCGCGCACCAGCAAGGCTGCATGCGGCACAGTACCCTCCACGCGAGTGCAAAGGTCAAAATGGATATCCCATACGGTATAAGGCTGAAAAATACGTTTTGCGATACGGCACCCATCCAAAGCAATACGAGCAACAAGAGGCAAGACATGGCAAGGAATACTGCCGCGATCCATTTGCAATACTTTGCGTTCACGATCGATCCCCCCACGGAATTATACGGCCAAATGACTCCATTGCAGATATTCTGCATGGGTACGGTCTCTGCCGATAGAATCACATTGTGCAGTTACCGCCCAATATATTTGTATTTTCATTATACAACCGGAACTCTGCAATGTCAAGATGCAATTCAAAATATCGCACGCCTAATTTTGGCCGAACCGCTTGCTGACGGCTGCGGCTTACTTTTTTTCGGTCTCTTTCGGCGCAAAAACCGCCCGAAACGCATCGGAGGCGCCATCCGAGATCGGATGGCGCCGCCTTTTTCTATTTTCTTCCCAATTCTCTACTTTTTGGGGCAAAACTGAATGGAGAAAGTGGTGCCGACGCCCTCCTCGCTCTCGACGGAGAGCTTCCAGCCGGCGCGCTGGCACAGCTTTTTGACGGTAGCGAGCCCCAGCCCGAAGCCGCCGCCCTCGCCGTTGTGCGACCGATCGACGGTGTAAAAGCGGTCGAAGATGCGGCCCTGGTTCTCCTTGGAGATGCCGATGCCCGTATCGGACACGGAGAGGACGGGCGCTGCGCCGCCGGTGAGGCGGACGGCGAGGCTTCCTCCCTCCTTATTGTAGCGGATCCCGTTGGAGACGAGGTTGTTGAGGATCTCGACCAGCCGCTCGCGGCGGGAAAAGACTTTGACGCCCTCCTCCGCGTCCAGCGTGAAGGTGATGCTCTTTTGCCGCAGGGATGGCTCGAAATTGACGGCGAGCTCGCGGACGATCTCGGTGAGGTCTACCTCGTAGTCCGGCAGGTCGTCCGAATCGATGGCGGAAAAATTGATGATGGAGCGGATGAGGTGAGAGAGGCGGTCGCTCTGGCGGATGATGGTATCGGCGACGCTCTCCAATTTTTCGGGCGGGATGGCGCCCGCGCCGATCAATTCGGCAAAGCCGCGGATGCTGGTGAGCGGGGTGTTCATCTCGTGGGTGACGTTGGCAATAAAGTCGTTTTTGGAGCGCGCGGCGGCCATGATGTCCGTCATGTCGGTAATGAGCAGCACGTTGGCAGGTTCCCCGAAGGTAAAGCGGAAGCTGTAATCCCGCCCGCCGATCCTGCGGGCGAGAGTCGCGGGCTCGCCGGCGGCGAGCACTGCGGCGATTTCGGCGTCCTCCGAAAAGCAGGCGATGGGCTCGTTCTTTTCATACCCGAGCAGATAGCGCGCCGTCCGGTTGATGAGCGGGATCTCCTCCGCGCTGCGGAAGATGACGATGCCGTGTTCCATGCTGTTGAGGACGAGCTTTTCGATGCTGCGGTCCTCCCGCATGCGCGCGAGCTGGGAGCCGATCTCGGCGTTCATATCGTTCATCATTTTGGCGAGGGGCTGCAGCTCGGGGTAGGAAGTGCGTACCTCTTTGCCTGCGGCGGTCGCAGCCTCCTGCGTCAGCTTTTCCACCGGGCGGAGGATAAAGGAGGTGGCGAGCCAGGCGACGAACAGACAGATGAAGATATCGACGGCGAGCAGGAGCAGGACGGTGGGCAGCGCGTCGACAAAGATGGCAAATCCGGAATTCGCCTGCGTGGCGAGGCGGACGAGGTAGGTCTCCCCCTCCCGCTCGAACGTGCGGCAATAATAGACGCTGTCATAGCCGAGGGTAGCGCTGTCGCGCACGGCAAACCCTTCGCCGTTCTCCAAGGCCTCGGCGACCTCTTCCCTCCCGGAATGATCCTCCATGGCGGCGGCATCCGCCTCCGAATCGCCGAGGACAGTGCCGTCCGCCGCGAGAAATGTGACGCGCACGCCGCGAAGCTCGGCAGCAAAAGCCTCCGCGCCCTCCTGGGTGAGCGGCTCGCCCTGCCGCTCGGCGGCATAGACATCCATATAAATTTGCAGCTGCCCGTTGACCGCCTCGATCGACTGCCGGTAAAACACGTCCGTAAAGAGGACGGAGAGCAATACGATGCCGAGGACGGAGACGAGCAGCGTGACGAGCAATATTCTCTTGCGCAAGGAAAAACCTCGAAATTTTTTATTGATTTGCGCAGCGCATAGAAAATCTCATGCGCGTGCCGAAATCACACTTTTGGCTAAGCGCACCCCATTTGCCGCACGCCTGCGGCTTCTAGGAAAAGGGTGAAGCCGCACGGTTTATCAAAGGTGTGCCCCTAAATATTGCGCGGCGAGGGAGAAAATGCTGCCGCACGCAGTGCGCGGCGGTGTCGCCCTCAACCTCACGGAAAATCGCAGGCGTCCGCTCGCCGAGATTTTCTCGAACACCTCATTCCCGATACACGAACTTATATCCGACGCCGAAAACAGTTTCTATGTAGTCGATCCCCAACTTGCGCAGGCGGGCGACGTGGTTGTCGACCGTGCGCGTTTCGCCCTCGTCGTACCCCCAAACGGCATTGAGGATATTTTCGCGCGTGAGCGCCTTGCCCTCCTTCTGCATCAGGTATTTAAGGAGGTTAAATTCCTTATTATTCAATTCCAGCTTGACGCCGTGCAGGGTAGCGGTCATCGTCTCTTCATCCAGAGAGAGATCGCCGCGCACCAGCGAAGCGGCGTTCCCCGAGCGGCGCAAAAGCGCATTGACGCGCGCGGCGAGCTCGAGCACGCCGAAGGGCTTGGCGATGTAATCGTCTGCCCCCAGGTTGAGGCCGCGCACCTTGTCCGTCTCCTGCCCCAGCGCCGAGAGCATGATCACCCCCATGGCGGGATATTTTTGTTTGAGCTTGGGCAGCACGTCCAGCCCGTTCCCGTCGGGGAGCATGATGTCGAGCAGGGCCGCGGCGGGCGGCGCCTTGTCGACCGCATCCATGAAAGAGGCGACCGTTTCAAAGCATTCGACAGTAATGTTGGACATTTCCAGCGCGCACTTGACCAGTTCGCCGATGTTATGGTCGTCTTCCAGCAGGTAAACTTTCTTATCCAAAATATTCTCCCGGAGCGGGCGCGTGAACCGCGCGCACCGTTCCTTGTACCGTAACGGCACTTTTATTATAACACACTCCGGTCGATTTGGCAAGGCTTAGCGGGGATTTGCTCAATCGAGAGCGTGCGCGACATATGTGAGGTGGTCGGCCGCGCGCTCGAGGTTGCCGACGAGGTTGATGAACACGCCGCTGGAAGCGGGCTTGCACTTGCCCTCGTTGAGGCGGCGGATATGGTCCTTGACCATTGCCTTGCGGTCGGCGTCGATCTCGTCCTCCACCTTGTCGACCGCCTTAACGGCGGTGATATCCTTGCGGTCGAACACGTCGAGGGTGCGCGCCGCGAGCTCTTCGATCTTGGCGAACATATCCTGCAGCGACTTGATGACCCCGTGCGAGAACTCGATGCCGTCGCGCTTGCAATTGCGGGTATACTTGGTGATATTGTCCGCCAGCTCGCCGATGCGCAGGATGTCGCCCGTCGACTGCTGGATGGCGGAGATCAGCTTTTCATCGGAAAGGGAAATATCCTCCGCGGCAACTTTGATCAGATACGCCACGATGGCGCGCTCTAAATCGCCGATGCGCGTATTCAGCTCGGCAACTTCCTCTTTGGCTTTCTCATCCCCGACGACGAAGCCGTTAAATGCGGTGCGCAGCGCTTCCATCGAAAGTTCTGCCATGCGCACGGCGGCCTTGTTCGCCTGATTGATGGCGACGGAGGGAGAATTGATGAGGCGCTCGTCCAAAAGCTGCGCATCGTTTGCGGGGGAGTTGCTGTCCTTCGGCTCGCGGATGAGCTTGGTGGATATTTTGACGAACACATTGGTAAAGGGCAGGAAGATGCAGGTGCACACCACGTTGAAGAAGGTGTGGAACAGGGCGATCTGCAGGCCGGGGTCATTTGCGAACCACTTGCCGAGGGTGGCGTTCAAAAAGCCCGGCCAGCAGAGCAGGAAGACGGAGAAAATGACCGTGCCGAACACGTTGAACATCAGGTGGATGAGCGCGGCGCGGCGGGCGTTGGTCTTGGTCCCGATGGAAGAGAGCAGGGCCGTGACGCAGGTGCCGATGTTGGTGCCGAGCACCAAAAAGAGCACGCCGCTGTTGGACGGATCGCCGATGACCATGCCCGCGCCCACCATCTGCACGATGAGGGTCGTGACCGCCGAGGAGGACTGCACGATGCCCGTGATGACGACGCCCGTCAAAAGAAGGACGAGGCGGTTTTTCACGATATCGTTGTTCACGCCCGCCAAAAAGTCGGTGACGACCTGCTGGGAAGCGAAGTCGTCCATCGCCATGCCCATGTACTGCAGGCCGAGGAAGACGAGCCCGAGGCCGGCGAGCATCATGCCGACCGTCTTGGCCTTGTCCTTTTTGCAGAGCATATCCATGAAGATCCCCACGCAGGTGAGCACGGTGATGATCTCGATAAAGGGAATATCGGCGATGACCGAAAAATAGGCGGTGACGGTGGTGCCGATGTTCGCGCCCATGATGACCGTCGTCGCCTGGAAGAGGGACATCAGCCCCACATTGACGAAGCCGACGACCATGACCGTCGTTGCGGACGAACTCTGGATGATGGCCGTGACGCCCGCGCCGATGCCGACGCCCGCCAGGCGGGATTTGCCCGTCTTTTCAAACCAGCGGCGCAGCTTATTGGTGGCGAGCTTTTCGATATTATCGGACAGCACCTTGAAGCCGAACAAAAAGGCGCCGAGCCCCGCCAGCAGCGCGACGACTGCCAGCGTATAGTCCATGACGCCCCAATTATCGCCCGTACCGACCGCGGAGGACAGCATTGCAGCAAGATTCATTTCCTCTCTCTCCTTAACAACTTTTCTTATGTATGGACGGGATCGGCCCCGCCGAAACGGGTCGCCCGTACATTTTTCCGCCTATCCGCTTCTGCCGCGAAGCGCAAACTTTTCCTTATACATCCATTGTAAAGGAAAGTTGTATAATACATTTCTCAAAAATGTAATAAATTTGTAATAAATTTGTAAAATTTTTAGGGCAGGCCGGAAAAACAGCCTTTGCGGGCCAGCCCCTGCAAGCGCCCGGATAAAAAAGAAGCCCCCTTCCGAAAGAAGGGGGCAAGGTTCCTGTGCCTGGGCCTGCGTTACTGCACGTTTGCGTAGACGCTGACCTGCTTTTTGTCTCTGCCGAGACGCTCAAAGCGGACGACGCCGTCGGTGAGGGCGAAGAGGGTATCGTCTTTGCCGATGCCGACGTTGTTGCCCGGATGGAACTTGGTGCCGCGCTGGCGGACGAGAATATTGCCCGCGAGCACTGCCTGGCCGTCCGAACGCTTCACGCCGAGGCGCTTTGCCTCGCTGTCGCGCCCGTTATGAGACGAGCCCGTTCCTTTTTTATGAGCAAACAAACCGAGAATGATCATTGTTTTGTTCCTCCGAATAGTCGTGTGATTGCAGCCGCGGCTGCGTTCCCCTTACAGCGTGATCTTGTCGATCTGCACTTGGGTGAAGGGCTGACGATGCCCCTGCTTTTTGCGCTCGTTCTTCTTCGCCTTATACTTGAAGACGATGATCTTTTTGAACTTATCCTGCGCCTGTACCGTAGCGGTGACCTTGGCCGATGCGACTTCCGCACCCGTCTTGACGCCGTTTTCGTCTGCCAGCATGAGGACCTTGAAGTCCACTCTGTCGCCGACGTTCGCGCCGAGCTTTTCGACACGGATGACGTCTCCCTCGCTCACGCGGTACTGCTTGCTGCCGTTCTCGATGATCGCGTACAAAATGCTTTACCTCCTCTCTCCAGTCTCGCCGGGCATCGGGCGGCGCCAAAGCGCACTTAAAAAAGCCTGCCCCGAGCGGCTCGGGTTTTATTATAATACAGATACGGCCGCTTGTCAAGCGGTTTTGCGGCCGAAAAGGCGGTTTTTCCCTGCCAATGCGGCGCAAAAATCCCCTTTCAGCCCCCGTAGACGCTCGGTTTGAGGACCCCGATATAGGGCAGATTGCGGTAGCGCCCGGCGTAGTCCATACCGCAGCCGACGACGAAGACATCCCCCACCGTAAAGCCGACAAAGTCCGGCTCGAAGGGAACGGCCCGGCGGGAAGGCTTGTCGAGCAGGGTGCAGACGCGCACCGAGCGCGGCCCGCGCGCGGCGAGCAAGCGTTTGAGGCAGGCGAGCGTGCGGCCGCTGTCCACGATGTCCTCGACGACGAGCACATCGCGCCCGGCAATATCGGTGCCGAGATCCTTTGCGATGCGCACCTCTCCGGAAGAGACAGTGCCGCAGCCATAAGAGGAGAGTGCCATAAAATCGATCTCCAGCGGCAGAGGCACCGCGCGAATCAGGTCGGCAAAAAAGGGCACGCTGCCCTTTAGGATGCCGACGGCGAGCAGGGGGCGGCCTGCCGGTCCCTCCCCGCTCGAAGGGACGGGGGCATACTGCGCGGCGACCGCCGCGCCCAGTTCGTGCACGCGCGCCGCGATCTGCTCCTGCGAAAAGAGGATCTCTTGAATATCGGGATGCATGGTCATTCTCCTTGCGGAATGAGTTCGAGGGTATACGCCTCCGTCGCGGCCGGCGCCAGGCGCACCTTTTCGGAGATCTCGACGCCGCAGACGGCGAGCACCTCCTCCCCGCAGGCGAGCAGGGGGAGCCTGTCCCGCAGCGGACGGGGCAATTTGCGGTCGATGAAAAAGTCCTTCAGCTTTTTCGTTCCGCCGCCGAATTTCTGAAAAAAGTCCCCTCTTTGCCGGGTGCGCAGCAGGCAGCCCTCCGGCAGGCCGGCCCCCTCCAGCACGAGGGTGCGAAGGCCCCCTTGTGCTGGCGCGCGCCGCACAAGGCCCGCCGCTTCCTCCGGCCCGATGCGGCGGACGCGGAGCAGGAAGCCCGCAAAGGGAAAATCGCCCTCTCCGAAGGGATAGACGGGCGCCGCGGATGGGGCGGCCCCGGCGGGCGATACGGGCGCGGGGCGGAAAAAGACCACCTTGCCGTACTCGCGCAGCGCACATATCCCTTTGGGCAGGCTGATCCTGCGGCCGCTGCCGCCGCGGGTGAGCGCGTACGCCGCCTCGAAGTCGGCAAGGGTATAGTCGCGCTCCACCCCTAACGCGCGCAGGGCGATGGCGCAGGCTCGCAAAAAGAGGGAGCGCGGAAGATCGGCCTGCACTTCGGCCGCGGGGCCGCCCTCCCGCTCGGCCAAGCCGACCTCGGCCTGCGCGAGAGAAAAGAGATAGTCGTCATCCTCGCGCGCGAGGCGGGAAAATGCGTACAATGCCCGCTCCGCCGCGGGAAAGCGCTCGCGCGCGGGCGCCAGCACGCGCGCCCGCAGAAAATTGCGGGTATAAGAGGGGTCTGCATTGGTCGCATCCTCGCGGCATTCGAGGGCATTTTCGCGCAGATATGCGGCGATCTCCCCCTTGGTGACGCCGAGCAGCGGCCGCGCGACGCCGCAGAACGCGGGGCGGGGGGAAAGCGTCTCTCCCGGCACAAAACGGGCGAGCGCAGGATAGGGCAGAAAGGCGCGGATGCCGCCCGCGCCCGTGAGCGAAGAGCCGCGCAGCAGATTGAACAGCACGCTCTCGGCGTTGTCGCCCGCGTGGTGGGCGGTAGCGACGACATCCGCCTCCCCCGCCGAGAGCAGGCGCGCAAAGGCGGCGTAGCGGCAGCGGCGGGCAGCCTCTTCCACCCCCGTCCCCCACTGCGCCGCAAGGGCCGGGACGTCTTCGGAGACCGTGCGCAGCGGCACGCCGCGCTCTGCACAGAGGGCGCGGACAAAGGCGGCATCCGCGCGGGACGCCGCGCCGCGGATGCCGTGTTCGACGTGCAGCGCAGAGAGCATGATGCAGCAGCGCTCCGCCTCCACAGTCAAAAAATGAAAGAGCGCGACAGAGTCTCCGCCGCCCGAGAGGGCGACGCAGACGCGCCTGCCGCGCAAATCGGTGAGATCGGGCTTCATACCCGCATTATACAACAAAAGGCGAGGTTTGGCAAATCAATACAGGCGCACGGGCAGCGGAAGAGGGCGCTTTTTACGCCTGCGGCGCCGGATCACGCGCCGAACTATATCCTCGCGCACCTTTTGATCGTACACCGAGTGGCCGAAATTGAACAGATACGCCGCGATGCAGACGACGGCGGCATACGGGAGCAGATCCCCGCCGAACAGCTCGACGCACAGCAGCACGGGCGCGATGAGTGTGTTGGTGGCCGCCCCGAACACGGCGGCATAGCCGAGGCAGGCAGCGAGCGCAGGCGGGATGCCGAGTACGCCGCCCAGCGTGCAGCCGAGGCAGGCGCCCGCGGCGAAAAAGGTGGTCACTTCCCCGCCCAAAAAGCCAGCCGCGAGGAAAGCCGCCGTAAAGAGCATCTTGGCGAGCCAATCGTACGGCAGCGCCCCGCCTTCCAGCGCGAAGGCGATGAGGTTGGTGCCCAGCCCGCTGTACCGCCCGCCCGAAAGGTACAGGAGCGCCGCGAGCAACAGTCCCGCGGCGGCCGCCCGCAGAAAGGGATTCGGCGCCGCGCTGCGGAAAAAGAAAGCAAACGCGCGGCGGAAGAGGCTGAAGAGCAGCCCTGCAATGCCGCATGCCGCGCCCAATGCGAACAGGCGCAGCAGCAGCGGGACGCTCCACGCGACGGCGACGGACACTTCTGCCGCGTGCGGCGCATACCCGCACAGGAGGGCGACCGCCCACGCCGTGAAGGAAGCAAACGCCGCCGCGACGAGCGCGCGCAGGCGCAGCGTCCCCACGACGGTGACTTCCAGCGCAAAAAAGAGGGCGCAGACGGGGGTGCCGAACAGCGCCGAAAAGCCCGCCGCCATCCCCGCGACGAGCAAAATCTTGTCCGCCCCGGAAAGCGGGATGCGCGCGCCGACATTGCCGCCGATGGCCGCCCCGATCTGGATACCGGCTCCCTCGCGCCCCACGCTGGCACAGAACAGGTGTGCGCCCCACGTACCCGCAAACTGAAAGAGCGCGTTGCGCAGCGGATAATTTTTCTCTTCCCCGCGCGAGGCGCGGAAGGCCGCCGCCATGCCGACCGGCCCGCGCCCCCACAGGCGGAGCATGCCCGCCGTCAAGACCCCGACGACAGGCAGGAACCACACGTACAGCGAAAAATGCTCTGCCCCGAAGGCTGTAAAAAAATCGACGCCGCGGCCGAACAGGACGATGACGGCCCCGACGGCGGCGCCCAACAGCGCGCCCAGCAGCGCATACAATGCCGGCTCGGCCGCACGCAGGCGGTCGCTCTTTTGTCCCTTCATATTCTCTCTTCTCCCCGTCCGCAGCCCCGTCAGATCAGCGGCGCAAACTTAGCTCCCGCAAAAGCGGCGAGGTCGGCGGGCGACAGCCGCACCTGGCGGCCCCGCCTGCCCGCGCTGACGCACAGCTTGTCCTGCCCGAGCGCGCTCTCGTCCACAAAGGTAGGGAAGCGCTTTTTCATGCCGATGGGCGAACAGCCGCCGTGCACATAGCCGGTGAGCGGCTCTAAATCGCGCTGGTGCAGCATGGCGACGGACTTGACGCCCGCAGCTTTGGCGGCCTTTTTCAAATCGAGCGTGGCACAGACGGGCACGCAAAATACGAAGTTGGCGCCCTTGTCCGATACCGTGACGAGCGTTTTGAATACGGAACGCGGATCCTGCCCGAGCGTCTCGGCGACGGCGGCGCCGTCGGTGAGGGAAGCGTCATACTCAAACGCCTCATACGCGATCTTTTTTGCATCCAACAGCCGCATGACGTTGGTCTTATCTGTCTTTTTTTCCATAAAAGTTTCTTTCTCCGCTCCATATTATACCATGCCCGCCCGAAAAAGGCAACACTCCCCCGCAAAAAATTGCGGGAGGGACCCGGGCGCTGCCAGAACGCCCACACCTGAACGCCGACCGAGGACCTGCCGAACGCCCCCGCGCCAATGCGAGCGGCGGGACCCTCGCGGAAATATGTTTCCTTTGCTTGAAAAAATTTTGTAAACAAGAAATCTCGCGCAAGCAAAATCACACTTTTGCGCAGCGCAACACAATTTGCGCGTGAGCGCCGCGGCGGATGGCGGATGAATGCCGCGCGTGTGTTAATAAGGTGAACCCCCTTTACAAAATCTCCAAAAAGTATCAAAGAACTTTTTGGGAAGAGAAGGAGCCGATGCGCCGAGCCGAACGGGCCGCCTTTGCGGGCCGTTCGGCAGCAAACGGTGAGCGACGACGAGGACAGAGCCCTCAAATCGCAGGATCGCGCAGGCAGAAGCCTGCCGGGAGAGCCGCGGGCCCCTCGAAAAAGGCAAACCTACTCTTTTGCCTTTCCCCCCCTGCGTTGCCGAAAAAGAGAATTTGCGCGATTTAGAAAGGGCGTGCCCTTGAAAATCGCGCAAAGCGAGAAAACCGGCCGACGAGCGCGGCGAGCGGCGGATTTTCCCGAAAACTTACGACTTTTTCTTTTGAGCTGACAAAAGAAAAAGTGCGGACTCCTTTCACTCCACCGTCACGCTCTTGGCCAAATTGCGGGGCCGATCCGGATCCAGGCCTCGCAGCAGGCACAGGCGGCAGGCAAAATACTGCAAGGGAATGACCGAAACGGCGGGCATGAGCGCCTCTGCCACGGCGGGCAAGCGGATGCGGTAGGCCGCACGGGAAGAGGCGAGCACTTCCCCGTACTGCGAAAAGAGGGCGACCCTTCCGCCGCGCGCGGCGACCTCTGCCGCCGCAGCCTCGCACTTGCGCGCGAGCGAACGCACCGTCGCGAGCAGGGCGACGGGGAAGCCATCTTCCACCAACGCGAGCGGGCCGTGTTTGAGTTCGCCGGCCGGCAGCCCCTCGGCGGCGAGATAGGCGATCTCCTTGACCTTGAGAGCGCCCTCGCGCGCGGTAGCCACATCGGCGCCCCGCCCCAAAAAGTACATGCCGCGCGCACCGACGAGCGCCTCGGCGAGCGAATCGACGGCGGGAAAGCACCCGAACGCCCGCTCCGCCGCAGCCGGCAGGGCGGCGAGATCCCCCGCCCACGCGGGCGGTACGCCCATCCGGCAGGCGAGGATGCGTGCCGCAAGGAAATACAGGCTGAGCAGCTGACAATTATAGCTCTTTGTGGCGGCGACGGCGATTTCCGGCCCCGCGCACATGACGGCCGTACAGTGGGCGAGCGAGGCGAGGGAGGATTGCCCGACATTGGTGACCGCGAGCACAAAGGCGCCCCGCTCGCGCGCGGCGCGCGCGGCGGCGAGCGTATCCGCCGTTTCCCCGCTCTGACTGACGGCGATGAGCAGATCGCCGGCCCCCGCGCACAGGCCGGCCGCCTCGGATGCGGGGCGGCAGGAGAGGAATACCCCCGACTCCTCGAGCACGGCGCGCAGGCACAGCGCAGCGTGGTATGCTGTGCCGCAGCCGACCGCAAGCAGCCGCTTTGCCGAACGAAAGGCGGTCCGGCAGCAAGAAAAATCGGCATCCCGCAGCGAAGCGAGGGTATCGCTCAGCGCGCGCGGGATCTCGGCGATCTCGGCCTGCATGCGCGAACCCGCCTGCACGGCGCGCGGGCGGGCGGACGCGCGCACGCGGGTAAAGATCTTGGGGATCGGTGTGCCGTCCGCCCGGCAAAATCCGATCTTACCCCCGCGGATGACGACAAATTCTCCGTCCTCCGCCGGACAGATGTACTCTGCCGCGCCGCACAGGGCGGGGACATCGCTGCACACGTACAGGGCGCCGCCGCCCGCTCCCGCAACCAGCGGACTGCCGCGGCGGGCGCAGACGATCTCCCCGGGGAAATCGGCGCAGAGGACTGCGACGGCATAGCTGCCTTCCAAACGCGCGCACGCCGACGCAACCGCCGCAAAAAAATCGCCCCGGTACGCGCGCGCGATCAGGCGGACGATCAGTTCGCTGTCCGTTTCGGAGAGGAATTGCTCGCCCGCGGCCAAAAGTTCCGCGCGCAGGGCGGCCTCGTTTTCCACGATGCCGTTGTGCACGAGGGCAAACTTGCCGCAAAGGTGCGGATGGGCGTTGCCATCGGACGGGGCGCCGTGCGTGGCCCAGCGGGTGTGGCCGATGCCCGTTTCCCCGGGCAGCGGTTCCCCGGCGATGGAGGCGACGCCGCCCTTTTTTTTGCGGACGGAAAAGCGCCCCTCCGCCGACAGCAGCGCGATGCCGGCCGAATCGTACCCGCGGTATTCGAGGCGGGTCAGGGCAGAGTACAGCTTTTCGTAACAGTTTTCCGGCGAAAAACAGCCGACGATCCCGCACATATCACGCCTCCCCCGCCAAGATTTCGGATACCACGCGCTCTGCCGCGCGCAGTGCCGCGCGGCGGGAAGCCGCCTCGGCAAACACGCGCACGACCGGTTCCGTTCCCGAAGCGCGCACGACCAGCCGCTCGACATTGGCGCTTTCGCGCGAGACGGCGGCATGCACCCGCTCGCTGCCCAGCACGCGCACTTTATCGTGCACGCGGACGCTGCGGTTGACCTGCGGCAGCAGCGGCACCGCCGCCAGAGCGGACAGCTTTTCGCCGCACAGCAGCTCGGCGAGCTTGACGGCGGTAAGGATGCCGTCTCCGGTGGCGGCGTACTCCGCGAGGATGACGTGCCCGGACTGCTCGCCCCCGACCGCCGCGCCGCAGCGGCGCATTTCGGCCGCGACGTACTTATCGCCGATGTCCGCGCGCAGCAGGCGGATCCCCTCCCGCGCGAGGGCGCGCTCGACGCCCGTATTTGTGTGCGCCGTACCCACGGCGAGCCCGCCTGGCAATTTGCCCTGTGCGCGCAGCGCGCGGGCGAGGATGCAGAGGATCTTGTCGCCGTCCACGATTTTCCCCTCCTCGTCGGCGGCGATGACGCGGTCGGCGTCGCCGTCAAAGCAAAAGCCGGCATCGGCGCCGCTCTCTCGCACGGCGCGGCACAGCCTTGCCGGATGCAGCGCGCCGCAGCGGACATTGATGCGCCGGCCGTCCTTCCCGCAGCACAGGGGAAGGACGCGCGCCCCCAGCCTGCGAAAAACGCGCGGCGCAAAGGAGGACGCTGCGCCGTAGGCACAGTCGAGCACAAACGTTTTGCCCGCAAGCGGGCGGGATGCCGCCGCGACGAGAAAATCGGCATAGGCCCCGCGCTCCGGGAGGGGACGGCTGTCGCCGCAGGCGAGGGCGGGCGCAAAATCATATTCGTCAAACCCGCGCTCGAGGCGCGCCTCCTGCTCTTCTGCCAGCTTCTGCCCGCTGCGGTCAAACACTTTCAGGCCGTTGTACTCGGGCGGGTTGTGCGACGCGGAGATGACGGCGCCGAAATCCGCGCCCTCCCGCCGCACGAAAAAGGAGACCGCCGCCGTGGGCAGGATGCCGCCCTCCGAAACATGCCCGCCGCCCGCAGCGACGCCCGCCGCGAGAGCCAGCGCGAGCATGCCGGAAGAAGTGCGCGTATCCCGCCCCACGACCACGCGCGGCGCGCGGTGCAGCCGGCAGAGCGCGTTGCCCAGTGCAAAGGCAGTGCGCGCCGTCAGTTCCTTGCCCGCCACGCCGCGGATCCCGTCTGTACCGAACAGTTCAGCCATGCGCATTGCCCTCCTCTGCGCCCTCTCGGCCGGAATGGCCGCAGCTCCCGGCCGGGGCTTTCCCTTCCCCGCCGCACGCGCAGCCGGCCCGGCGGCAGTGCTCCCCGCAACCGCAGCCGCCCGCCGGACGGCCCTCAGGCTCCGCCGCCGCAGCCATACCGCCGGGCGCGCTCTCCCGGGCGGGGCGATACAAGCCCCTCTCGTCCGGCCGAACGGCGGCCCTTGCCCGAGCCACGGCAAAAGAACGGGCGGGCACCTCTCCGGAGAGGGTCGTCCCCGCGGCGATATAGCAGCCGTCGCCCAAATGCACGGGGGCGACGAGGTTGACGTTGCTGCCGATGAAGCAGGCTTCCCCCACCTGCGCGCGGTGCTTCTGCGTGCCGTCGTAATTGCAGAAGACAACGCCGCAGCCGATGTTGGTGTTTTCGCCCACGTCGGCATCGCCGATGTAGGCGAGATGGCCCGCCCGCACGCCGCGGCCGAGGCGGGAGGCCTTGACCTCGACAAAGCTGCCGACACGGCAGTTTTCCCCCACCTGCGAGCCGGGGCGAAGATGGGCAAAGGGGCCGATCTGCGCGCCCGCCCCCACCTGCGAGCCCTTGATGACGCTCGCCGTAAGGACGGCACCCGCTCCGACGGACGAATCTTCGATCAGGTTGCCGGGATACAGCACAGCTCCTTCGCCGATCATACAGTCGCCGAGAAGCACATTATTGGGCCAAATGACCGCGCCCCTGCCGATCTTGGCGCTCGGCGACAGGATGCACGTCTGCGGAGAAAGCACCGTATACTCTGCCATCCTCCCCTCCTCCTTGCAAAAAGTGAACGATACATCCTATGCGGCGGCGGAGCGATGGGTGCGGGGCTCTGCCGGCAGAGGAGCGGCAAGGGCAGGCGCGGCGGCGAACCTGCGGCGGGCTCGCACAAGGCGGCAAAAAGGGACAAAAAAGCCCCTTCTTTCCCGCATTCGGGCAAAAATCCTCCGCAAAATATTGCAATTTGCGCCCCCCGTGTGTTATACTATGCATGCCACGCAATTCCATAGATAATGTCACAAGATACAAAAGGGCATTTTTGTATCTCTTTTTTCCTTGTGATTTTATCTATGCGAAGGAATGAATTGTGTGGCAACGATCGGAGATACGGTAATGCAGGGCGTGCCTTCGGTCGAAGACACGCTTTTTTCATTGGAACGGAAAAAAGCCTCCTGCAAATTTATATTGGGAGGAAAGAGCATGAAAAAGTGGAAAGTATTTTTGATAGTACTGCTGGTCGTTGTAATGGCGATCGCCTGCGTTGTCGGCTTTGTCACCTGTACGCAGCGCCCTGACGACGAGGGCAGCCATACCGAGCAGCCCAATGATCCGGACGACCCGGACGATCCAAACGATCCCGACGACCCGGACGATTCAAACGATCCCGACGACCCGGACGATCCAAACGATCCCGACGGCCCGGACGATCCGGACGATCCAAACGATCCCGACGACCCGGACGATCCAAACGATTCCGACGGCCCCGAACCCGAACCGGAACCGGAGCCCGAGCCTGAACCGGATGACCCGCACGAACATGACTTCGGCGAATGGGTAGTGACCATCCCTGCGACGTGCACGGAAGAAGGAGAAGAGCAGCGCACCTGCTCCTGCGGCAAGACGGAGACGCGCCCGATCGAGGCGACAGGTCACACCGAAGCGATCGACGCCGCCGTTGCACCGACCTGCACGGAGACTGGCTTGACGGAAGGCAAGCATTGCTCCGTCTGCAACGAAGTTCTTGTCGAGCAGGAAGTCGTCCCCGCACTCGGCCACGCCTGGGACGATGGCGAGGTCACGGCGCCCGCGACCTGCACGCAGGAAGGCGTGATGACCTACACCTGCACGCGCTGCGGCGACACCAGAACGGAGGCGATCGATCCGCTCGGCCACGCCCCTGCCGAAGCGGTGCGCGAGAACGAGGAGGCCTCCTCCTGCGAAGAACCCGGCTCGTACGATTCCGTCGTATATTGCAGCCGTTGCCACGCGGAACTCAGCCGCGAACATATCGAAGGCGAGATCATCGGCCACGCCTGGGACGAGGGCAAAGTCACGACGCCCGCGACCTGTACACAGGAAGGCGTGATGACCTACATCTGCACGCGCTGCGGCAAGACGGAGACGCGCCCGATCGATGCGACTGGCCACACCGAAGTGATCGATGCCGCCGTCGCGCCGACCTGCACGGAAACGGGCTTGACCGAAGGCAAACATTGCTCCGTCTGCAACGAAGTTCTTGTCGAACAGGAAGACGTCCCCGCACTCGACCATGACTGGGACGAAGGCAAGGTCACGACGCCCGCGACCTGCACGCAGGAAGGCATGATGACCTATACCTGCACGCGCTGCGGCGATACCAAGACGGAAACGATCGATGCGACAGGCCACATCGTAGCGATCGACGCCGCCGTCGCGCCGACCTGCACGGAGACGGGCTTGACCGAAGGCAAGCATTGCTCCGTCTGCAAAAAAGTACTTGTCGAGCAAGAAGTACTCCCCGCACTCGACCATGACTGGGACGAGGGCAAAGTCACGACGCCCGCGACCTGCACGCAGAAAGGCGTGATGACCTTCACCTGCACGCGCTGCGGCGATACCAGGACGGAGACGATCGCGATGAAGGAACATACCGAAGCGATCGACGCCGCCGTCGCGCCGACGTGCACGGAGACAGGTTTAACGGAAGGCAGCCATTGCTCCGTCTGCGAAAAAGTACTTGTCGAGCAGGAAGTCGTCCCCGCGCTCGACCATGATTGGGACGATGGCGAAGTCACGACGCCCGCGACCTGCACGCAGGAGGGCGTGATAACCTACACCTGCACGCGCTGCGGCGAGACGAAGACGGAACCGATCGCGATGAAGGAACATACCGAAGCGATCGACGCTGCCGTCGCGCCGACGTGCACGGAAACGGGCTTGACGGAAGGCAAACATTGCTCCGTCTGCGGAAAAGTACTTGTCGAACAGGAAGTGCTCCCCGCGCTCGACCATGACTGGGACGAGGGCGAAGTCACGACGCCCGCGACCTGCACGCAGAAAGGCGTGATGACCTACACCTGCGAGCGCTGCGACGATACCAAGACGGAGACGATCGCGATGAAGGAACATACCGTAGCGATCGACGCCGCCGTCGCGCCGACCTGCACGGAGACGGGCTTGACCGAAGGCAAACATTGCTCCGTCTGCAAAAAAGTTCTTGTCGAGCAGGAAGTACTCCCCGCGCTCGACCATGATTGGGACGATGGCGAAGTCACGACGCCCGCGACCTGCACGCAGACCGGTGTGATGACCTACACCTGCACGCGCTGCGGCGATACGAAGACGGAGACGATCGCGATGAAGGGACATACCGTAGTGATCGACGCCGCCGTCGCGCCGACCTGCACGGAGACGGGTTTGACGGAAGGCAAGCATTGCTCCTCCTGCGGCGAAGTGTTCGTCGCACAGGAAGTGCTCCAGACCATCCCTCACAATTATGTAAACGGCGTCTGCACGATGTGCGGCAAGCGAGATGAAAACTATGCGACGGAAGGACTTGTCTTTACCCTTTCGGATGACGGTACCTATTACAGCGTGACCGATTATACCGGCTCTGCTAAAGAGGTGTCCATCCCTTCCGTCCATCAAGGGCTGCCCGTCACTTCCATCGGGTATCAGGCGTTCTATCGGTGCAGCATGACGAGCGTCACGATCCCCGACAGTGTCACTTCTATCGGAGATTCTGCGTTCTATTGGTGCAGCAACCTGACGAGCATCACCATCCCGGACGGCGTCACTTCCATCGGGGCTCGGGCGTTCTATAATTGCACCCGCCTTACGAGCGTGACGATCGGCAACGGCGTCACTTCCATCGGGGTGGAGGCGTTCTATGGTTGCTACCGCCTTACGAGCATCGCCATCCCCGACAGCGTCACTTCCATCGGGAACTGGGCGTTCTCCGATTGTTCCAGCCTGACGAACATCGCCATCCCCGACAGCATCACTTCCATCGGGTATGGAGCGTTCGAAGATTGCACCAGCCTTACGAGCGTGACGATCGGCGACGGCGTCACTTCCATCGGGGAGCGTGCGTTCTATGGTTGCGAGAGCCTTACGAGCATCATCCTCCCCGACAGCGTCACTTCCATCGGAGATTATGCGTTCTATGCTTGCTGCAACCTTACGAGCGTCACGATCGGCGATGGCGTCACTCCCATCGGAGATTATGCGTTCTATGCTTGCTACAACCTTACGAGCGTCACGATCGGCAACGGCGTCACTTCCATCGGGAATAGGGCGTTCTATGGTTGCGACAGCCTTGCGAGCATCACCATCCCCGACAGCGTCACTTCCATCGGGTATGAGGCGTTCCTTTCTTGCAACAGCCTTACGAACGTGACGATCGGCGACAGCGTCACTTCCATCGGGCATGGTGCGTTCGTTTGGTGCATCAGTCTTACGAGCATCATCATCCCCGACAGTGTCACATCCATCGGGGAATCTGCGTTCTCCACTACCAGCTTGACGAGCGTGACGATTGGCGATGGCGTCGCCTCCATCGGGGAGAATGCGTTCTCCGGGTGCGAAATTACGAGCATCACCATCCCCGACAGCGTCACTTCCATCGGGGAGAATGCGTTCTCCGGTTGCCCTATCGAAAGTGCGACCATGCCGACTTTAGCAATCGGCTCGATTCCGCAAGATAATTTAAAAACAGTCATTTTGACGAGTGGAGCTTCCATCGGGGATTCTGCGTTCAATAGGTGCGACAGCCTTACGAGCATCACGATCGGCAACAGCGTCACTTCCATCGAAAGTTCTGCGTTCGAGTTTTGCATCAGCCTTACAAGCATCTCTGTTACTATAGGGAACCCGGTCTATCATAGTTCCGGAAATTGCCTGATCGAGACGGGAAGTAAAACTTTGGTCGTCGGCTGCAAAAACAGCGTCATCCCGGACGACGGCAGCGTCACTTCCATCGGGGGGCTTGCGTTCTACGGTTGCGCCGGCCTTACGAGCATCACCATTCCCGACAGCGTCACTTCCATCGGATATGGGGCGTTCTCCTGTTGCTCCAGCCTTACGAGCATCACCATCCCCGACAGCGTCACTTCCATCGGGGGGCTTGCGTTCTATCGTTGCACCAACCTTACGAGCATCACCATCCCCGACAGCGTCACTTCCATCGGGGATTATGCGTTCACTGATTGCGAAAGCCTTGCGAGCGTGACGATTGGCGACAGCGTCACTTCCATCGGGGAGGAGGCGTTCTATGGTTGCGAGAGCCTTATGAGCGTGACGATCGGCGATGGCGTCACTTCCATCGGATATGGGGCGTTCTCCAATTGCTCCAGCCTTACGAGCATCACCATCCCCGACAGCGTCACTTCCATCGGAACGTATGCGTTCTCCGGTTGCGACAGCCTTACGAGCGTGACGATCGGCGATGGCGTCACTTCCATCGGAACGTATGCGTTCTCCAGTTGCGACAGCCTCACGAGCGTGACGATCGGCAAGGGCGTCACTTCCATCAGAAGTTATGCGTTCTCCAGTTGCGACAGATTGACGCGCGTGACATTTAAAAACCCGAACGGGTGGAGGACTGAGCATTACATTACGCTTTCGGCAACAGACCTTTCCGCCCCCGCGAAGGCGGCGAGATATTTGCGCGATACTTATGATATTTATGACTGGACCCGCGAATAGAGCGCTCAACCGAGCAGCTACCTTGCCTTAAACAAATGAGCCCCCATACGAAGCGTTCGGCAATTTTGCCGAACGCTTCTTCCTTTTTTCCTCCTCCCCCGACCCTCTCCTCGTTCCCATCCCCCCTTTCTCTCCACCTCCAACTCTTCAACGCCCCTGCCGCCGCACCTCCTCTCCTTCTCTCCATCCCCCCACCCCAGCCGCCGCGCCCGTGCGGGCGCGGCAGCGGGGGAAAAAGCCAAACGCGCCGCGCCGCTTTTGCGGCACGGCGCTCCCCACACGGCTTTCCACCCCCCCCCCCGCACATTCTCCCCGCACGGCTTCCCCCACACAATTCCTTCCCCCAAAAAAGACGGCCGCCCTCAAAAAGCGGCGGCTCTGTCCTCCAAACAACAAA
>CAJFTM010000007.1 GCA_904419945.1 uncultured Clostridia bacterium | reverse complement strand
CATAGAGGAGCAAGCCCCTCTATGTCCGTTCGACTTGCATGTGTTAAGCACGCCGCCAGCGTTCATCCTGAGCCAGAATCAAACTCTTAAGTTTAATTGTTTAAAGCTGTTCTTGCGAACAACTGCTCTAACGTTATTTGCTGACTGTTCTTTGAGTACTTGTGTACTAAAAGTTAATTGACAGAAACTTTCAAACATTTTCTTTCGAAAATATTTAATTCATTTCCTTCTATTCAATTTTTAATCTGCGTCAAACCGAACATCGTTCGGTGCTCTTTGTGAGAGAGCCTACCTATCATACCATATTCAGGAAAGTTTGTCAAGCATTTTTCGTCAACTTTTTTAAAAAGTTTTTTCGATCTTGCTTGCCGCCATTTCCTTGTCAGCGGTATGCGGCTTGTCTCACGCGACAGCCTATCCATCATATCATATCAGAATCGATTTGTCAAGCATTTTGAAAAACTTTTTTAAGAAATTTTTCGTTTGCCTGGAACCGATCTCTCTGATCGATGCGGCGGCAGCGCGTTCCTCACGCGACAGCCTGCCTATCATATCATACCGGATTCCGTTTGTCAAGCGTTTTAAACAACTTTTTAAGATGTTTTTCCGCACTGACCGGCCGGCCGATGATGGGGCGCCGCGCTCCTCACGCGACAGCTTGGCTATAATACTATATTCCTCCTGCAAAGTCAACTGATTTTTCGCACTTTTTTCGTTTTTTTTGACTTTTTTCGGGCAATTTTTACGGCATACGAGATACTGCGTTTTTGCTCCCTGCAAGACCACAAGATATCTTGCCCCGCGAAACCGAATCAAATAACTTGCCGCCGCGGGCACAGATATGTTATAATAAGAAAAAAGCGCCGCAAACGGCGCAGCCCCGGGCAAAACGCAAATCGGCCGCCCGGAAAGGATTGAAAAATGTTTAAAATTTTGCGAATGATCTGTGCCGTTGCATCGGCGGTACTCGTTACGGCCTGCATCTTTGCGGCCATTTTAGCGGATACGCTGATCCCCGCCTTCGGCTGTGCGGCCGCCGCGGCGCTGCTCTTTGTGCTGTGCCTGCTCTTCAAATACCTGCAGGAAGAGAAGGAAGCCAAAGAAAACGCGGGCAAGCCGACGCCCATCCCCTTTACATCCAAAGAGGATGCGGCCGATGCCGATACGGGCAGCGACGCGGATACGGATGCGGACGCAGCGGAAACGCAGACGGGACCGACGCCCTCTCCGCAGAAAAAGGATGAATAGAAAACGATCGAGCGCGCCTCCCGTCATCCGGAGAGGCGCGCTCTTGCATCGGCGGCCCGGCGGGCCGCTCTTTTATTTTTATTTATATATATGTCGCGCGCGTAAAAGGAAACAGACTAAGCGCCGCCGGAGGAAGAAAATTTTTCAGCGGCGGTCTTTTTCTTCCGCGAGCTCGACGATCTCACTGATGCGATTGAGATCGTCCGTGTTGTAATAGTCGATATAGATGCGACCCTTTTTATCGTTGCCGATGAGGGAGACCTTGGTCTTAAAAGCGTGGCGCATGCGCTCGATGAGGTCTTTCAATTCGAGCGAAACCTGCTGTTTTTTCTTCTCCTTCTTTTCGGCGAGCTCGTCGGGAGTGGCAAAATATTCGCGCACGCTGCGCTCGATATCGCGCACGGAGAGGCCGTCTTTAATGGCGTCTTCGGCAAGTTTATACTGCACGTCTTCCGGCAGCGTAATGAGCGCGCGGGCATGGCCGGCACTGAGTTTGCCCGCCGAGACGAGGGAAATGACCTCCGGCGAGAGGGAGAGGAGGCGCAGCGTATTGGTCACTGCCGGGCGAGACTTGCCGATGCGTTCGGCGAGCTCTTCCTGGGTGAGGTGATACTCGTCCATCAGCTGCTTCATCGCGTTGGCGGCCTCGATCGGATTGAGGTCCTCGCGCTGCAAATTTTCGATGAGGGAGATCTCCTTGATCTGCCGGTCATCATATTCGCGCACGACGACGGGGATCTTGGTCTTGCCGGCAATGCGGGAAGCGCGGTAACGGCGCTCGCCCGCGATGATCATGTACTTGCCGTCCTCCATGCGATTGACGACGATGGGCATGATCAGCCCGTGCTTTTTGATGGAATCGGCCAATTCGTTGAGGGCGGCCTCATCAAAATGCTTGCGCGGCTGATTGGGATTGGGACGGACGAGGTCGATGTCGACCTCGGTCAGATCCTTGATGTCCTCCGGCAGCGGCGACGCGGGCGATTCCTGCGAAAATTTAGCGGCATGGCCGTACGCCTCTTCCGTATCGGAAAAGAGTGCGGACAGCCCTCGGCCCAATCCTCTCGGCGGTGTTTTCATGGGTTCCTCCTTGTATAAGTTCACGAAATTTGTTGCAAGCGGATGAAACAAATTCCCGTGATTTTTAGAAAGGCCCCGCCGACCGCGCTGCGGCCGGAACGGCCGGGGGCTTTCTCTGCGCGGCATCTTTTGAGGCACACCTCTAAAAATGCCGTGCATTCACTCTTCCTGCTCGTGCCGCAGGTTTGCGGCAACTTGTGAGCGCTTTGCCAAAAATGCGATTTTGGCACGCGCCGTGATCTAAATTTGTACTCGCAGATCTCTCGGCAGGCTGTTGCCTGCGAGCCCCTGCGATTTTAAGGGGACACCCGAACGGCTTTCCCCTCCGCGGCGCGCCCTTGAGGCTCCCCCCTTATTAGGCGCGCACCGCATTCACCTCTTCCGCAAGCCCTGCGGCAATTGGAGGGAAAAAGGCAAAACCATGTTTTAGCCTTTATCAAAGGCTCTTTTTATTTACCGAAATATATTTCTGCAAAATATATTTCGGACCATTCTCTCTTTCTGCGCGTGCCGCAAGTTTGCAGCAATTCGCGTGCGCTTTGCCAAAAAACATCGTTTGGACGCGCGCACCTATTTTCTGCAGCGATATTGCCTGCACAAAGCGCCGTTTTTGCCCGAGCGAACATTTGTATCCGGCTTTGAGCGGGCAAGCGAACAAGCAGATTTTCCAAAACGATCTGCCTCCCGCCCCTTACGCCCGGCGCGGCGGCCGGCCTTCCCGCATTGCAGGCAGACTGCACAACGGCGGCCTCTCTCGCCGTTCCCGCTCGCACCGTGCAGCCGCCCCGGCTCACGGCACGGCTGCACTGCGAAAAAATTACTTTTTCTTCTCTTCCCGCGCGAGGTACTCCTGTGTGAGCGCCTTATATGCGCGCGCACCGGTGCATTTGGGGTCGTGCAGCAAGATCGGCTTGCCATAAGAGGAAGCCTCGACCAGACGCACGTTGCGCGGAACGACGATCTCAAACAGACGCCGGGTAAAAAACTTTTTGATCTCGTCGGCGATCTGTTTGGAAATAAGGGCGCGGCTGTCGTACATCGTGAGCACGACGCCGTCGACATCCAGCGCGGGATTCAGGTGCTGCTTGACCAGCGTGATCGAGTTCATCAGCTGGGACAACCCTTCGAGCGCATAGTATTCGCTCTGGATCGGGATAATGACCGAATCTGCCGCGGCGAGCGCGTTGATGGTCAAAAGCCCGAGCGAAGGCGGGCAGTCGATAAAGATATAATCGTAATTGCCGCGCACCTCTTCGAGCGCATTTTTCAAAACTTTTTCTCTGTTTTTGTGATAGACGAGCTCCACCTCCGCGCCGGCAAGGTCGATGTTGGAGGGGATCAGGTCCAGATTGGGCAATTCTGTGCGGACGATATGCTCGGACGCCTTTTCGTCGTTGATGAGCACTTCGTAGACGGATTTTTTGAGCGTACTCTTGCTGATGCCCATACCCGTCGTGGCGTTGCCCTGCGGGTCAATATCGACCAACAGCACCTTTTTGCCCGCTTCGGCAATATACGCCGCCATGTTGACGCAGGTCGTCGTCTTGCCGACGCCGCCCTTTTGATTGGAAAACGAAACGATCTTTCCCATTGCAAACCTCTTCTTTCGTCTCTCACCGTATCGCGGTCACAGGTCGCATTTTTCCGCCGCACCGCGCCGATGCGCGGTGCGGCGGCATTTGACTATCGATCTTCCTTTGAAGAATCTTTCTCCGAAGCACCTTGTTCGGAAGGAGCGCCGTCGACAGGTCCTTCCTTCTGCTCGGACGGCTGCCCGGACGCTTCTGCCGGCGAGGATGCGCTGCCCTCCTCGGGCTTTTTCGCATCGTCCGGCTTGCCATGCACGGCGGGAACGGCCTCTTCCGGCGGGACCTTTTTCTCTTCCTGCTGCACGAAGCGCTGGAAAGGATTTTCCTGCTCCGACTTTTCGTTCTTATCCATAAAGGCGTAGATCTCATCGACAGAGGCTCCGTCGAGCAGCATATCCACTTCGTCTGTATAGATGGTCTCGCGCTCGATGAGCACGCGCGCCATATTGTCGAGCACCTTGCGCTTTTCGGTGAGCATTTTGACGGCGCGCTCGTGCGCGGCGTCGACAATCTTATGCACCTCCTCGTCGATGAGGCCCGCGGTCTCTTCCGAGTAGCCGCTGTGGGCCTCCATATCTCTGCCGAGGAAAATCGGATTATCCGATTTATACGTGACCAAGCCGACGCGCTCGCTCATGCCCCATTCGGTGACCATCTTGCGGACGATTTCGGTGACGCGCTGCAGATCGTTGGAAGCACCGGTGGAAACATCCTTGATGACCAACTCTTCCGCGACGCGGCCGCCGAGCAGCTCGCAAACGAGGTCGAGCAGTTTCGCCTTGGTGATGTGGTTGTCGTCGCTGTCCGGGCGGGTCATCGTATAGCCGGCAGCCATGCCGCGGCCGATGATGGAGACCTCCTGAACGGGATCGCAGTGTTTGCAAAGTTTGGCGACGATCGCATGGCCGCTCTCGTGATAGGCAGTGATGCGCTTATCCGATTCGGTGACGAGGCGGCTCTTCTTCTGCGGGCCGAGCAGCACCTTATTGATGCCCTCGAACAGCTCGCTGTTGCCGATCATCTTTTTATTGGCGCGCGCGGTGAGGATGGCGGCCTCGTTGAGCAGATTTTCGAGGTCCGCCCCCGAAAAGCCGCTGGTCATGCGCGCGAGGATCTTGAAGTTGACGTCCGGCGCGAGCGGTTTGTTGCGCGCGTGCACCTTTAAGATCTGTTCGCGGCCGCGCACGTCGGGAAGATTGACGTGGATCTGCCGGTCGAAACGGCCGGGACGCAGCAGAGCGGGGTCGAGGATATCCGCACGGTTTGTCGCCGCCATGACGATGATGCCGTCGTTGGTCTCGAAGCCGTCCATCTGCACGAGCAGCTGGTTGAGCGTCTGTTCGCGCTCGTCGTGTCCGCCGCCGAGGCCGGTGCCGCGCTGGCGGCCGACCGCGTCGATCTCGTCGATAAAGACGATGCAGGGCTGGCTCTTCTTTGCTGCATCGAAGAGGTCGCGCACGCGGGAGGCACCCACGCCGACGAACATCTCGACGAAGTCGGAACCGGAAATGGAGAAGAACGGTACGTTCGCTTCCCCCGCCACCGCCTTTGCGAACAGCGTCTTACCGGTGCCCGGAGGGCCGACGAGCAGGATGCCGCGCGGGATGCGCGCGCCCAGTTCGGAAAATTTGCGGGGGGACTTTAAGAACTCAACTACTTCTGCGAGCTCCGCCTTTTCCTCCTCCGCACCGGCAACATCGGAAAAGCGCACCTTGATATTGGAATTGACGCGCGCCTTGGTCTTGGCGTAGTTCATCGCCTTGCTGGACCCGCCCTGCGTCTGGCGGATCAGCAGCCAGAACACGACGCAGACCAGGATGATGCCGAAGAGAGGGATGAGGTAGGAGACCCAGCTCCCCTCGTTCGGATCCGCCTGGTTGAGTTTGATGCCGTTCTTTTCGGCGGCGGCAATGATGCGGTTATACTCTTCGCTGAAGCGGCCGATGGTCGTCGTATAGACGACATTCACGCGATTGGAGTCCCCGTCGCGGTCGATCGCGCTGACGTTGTACAAATCAATTTGGATCTCATCGATGCTATACTCGTTGGTGTCGGACGCGATGATCTTGAAAAACTCGGTATTGTCCACTTCTCTGCGCTGCGCGCTCGAAAGAACGCTGGAGAGGACGATGGACAGAATGAGCACGAGTACGACGCCGAGCATGGCCCAAAGCAAAATTTTGGATGATTTACTCATGAAATAGCGATACTCCTTCGTGCGCGGATGTCCGGCACATTTGCACCGGCGCCTACGCTCTGTCGTCAAATAGATTTATTTCTGTATTTTATAAGGATAGCACTCTTCGGCGAGCGCTTCACGTGAAAAGATATTGTTTAGCACTTTACTATTATGATTTTACCTTTAATGCAGGCAGCGCATCCATATCAAATGGGCGCTATTTTCAAACGGGCTGCGATCCCATTGCGGGCTGACCGCCCACACGCCGCCTTTTGCATCCGCTCCCCTCTGTTTGCAGAACAGGACAGGGAATCCGTCCGCCAGCAAAAAACATTGGCTAACGCCCATGCGTGCATCGCAAGCAGAGGTCGGCCGAATGTATCTGAATCGAACAAATCAAGTCGATTTACGGCAGCTACGCCGCCGCAGTCGTCTTCGACTCAGTTCTTGCAAGACCGACAGGCAAACCGATACAAATTGCCGATTTCACTTCCGTGCAGCATCTGCACCCAACGCAGTATGTGCAAATTAAAGCGTTCTTTGCAAAACCGGACAAATCGGCCGCAGAACAACAAACATTTAAACGCCTGCTCTGCTCAGCCGAACCTTCCGCCAAGATAAAACCTTAGCATGCAATTATCATACCACACTTTAAAGAAAATGACAAGGATTCCTCGAAAGATTTTTGCCAAAACCGGAATTTTTATCCTCCTTTCATCTATTTTTCATGTTTTTTCGCAAATTTCTACTTAGCGCATATCTGATTTTTCAAAAAATCGAGGCTTTTTATGTTTCATATGAAACGACCTTCAATTTTCTAATGTTTCACGTGAAACATTAGAATTAGGATAAAAGTAGCAGACGCAAGTATCTTTTTTAAAAACCAATCCATTATGTTTCATATGAAACATAATGGATTGGTTTTTGAATTTGCGAGAATGACAATCGGTTCTGTTCCATGTTTCATATGAAACATGGAACAGAATCAAAATACAACGATATAAAAAATAAATGCGCACTCTAATATGTTACAAAATGATGCAATCCATACTTTCACACAAACAAATACCAATAAAACCACGTAAAACGCATTTTATTATTGCAATGAATTGATTTTTAAACTGTTTGTATAAATCAACGCAAAACGGGCGATATATAGACAAGTTCATGCGCGGAGGAAAATTTAATGGAATATTGCTTTCACATTTGGAATAAAATGTCGTGCAGTGGAATTTCGCTGGCACTGCAGCACATTTTACATGGGAAAACGCCCGTCATCGTCTGCATCGGAAGTGATTTAACAATCGGAGACTGCGTCGGTCCTGTCTGCGGGTCTCTATTGACGCAAATCAAGAGAACACCCTTTTTTATCTATGGCACCTTGCAAAATACGATCACTGCAAAAGAAATCGGATATATGCACGAATTTTTAAGAGAGACACATCCCGATCAGCCGATCATTGCCGTCGATGCAGCTGTCGGCGATGCGGGCGACATCGGACTGATCAAAGTAACGGACGGAGGGCTGTTCCCAGGTCTCGGAGCCAATAAAAAATTGCAGCGGATCGGCGATGTCGGGATCCTCGGCATTGTAGCCGAACGCTCGCTCTTCAACTACTCGCTCTTAAATCTGACGAGACTCAAACTTGTCTGGGAGCTTGCCGAACGAATTTCGGAAGGGATCACTCGTTATGCGCAGGATGTTTTCGATTTACCGAGCGGTGCACAAAAATACAGCGCATAAATAATACAATAAAAAATGGAGCGCTAAAATATAGGCGCATAGAAATAAAAGTGCACCCATAAGGAATCATCCAATTCAAAAATAGCCTATCGGAACGATAGAAACCAAAACGGTTGTGAAACATTTGTTTCACAACCGTTTTATAAAAAACAGGTCAAATCGACATTTAAAAAACAAACCGTATCCAACTATACGCTCTACCTAAATTACAGAACAATCTCTTGCGTCTGATCTGCTGTTTTGAGAAAAGGCTCCTTCACAAAAAAAAGACAGGAATGCCGCGTTTTTTTGCATAATTGACCGTATAGCCGGTACCGCCGCGCCGCCCCTGAAAGTAAGCGAGCAACACATCGGCGCGGTCAACCATATAGCGGTTTCGCTCAAACATACAGCCGTGACAATAACGATCATGCAGCAGTACGCAGTCATCACACGCTGCAAGGATCCGATCATACTGCTCGCGCGCCGCGCGCGGATAGCGATCTGCCTGATCGGCGCACGGAACACAGGCGATCAGCCGAAGAGGCATCTCCGAACGCAGGGAGAGGATTTCATCCGCGCAGGCGAGGTCAAAACCCTGCGCCATACCGCAAAAAAAGGTACGGACGCCGCCCTCCGCAAGCGAGCGCAGCGCGGCGCGCAGCCGATCGCGCGAAAACTCTGCGCCCAGCACGCGATGCCCGGTCACCGCACACGCAGACGCATCCGCGCCTGCAGCGGGCGAGCGATCGGCCGGACCGATATACGCGCAGTCTGCTTCCTCCGCCGGCCGCACGCTTACCGCCTCCACAAAATCCAATGCAAGTTGTTCCGCCTTCGGCGGCCGCAGATCCCATCCGTTCATAAGACCACGCCGCTCACAGAGGACGGCTGCGCTCCTTTCCCTTGCCGCGCGGATACGCGGCGGGCGTTTTATGCAACTTTTCTGCGACGACAATGGTGCGCGATCCCGCATTTTCCGGCAGTTCCCGCTTTTCGGCAGCGCTCAGACGCACGCCCAAGGTGCGAAAGGCATTTTCCGCCTCTGCGATCTCCTCGGCAGCTTCTCCCTTATAGGCGATAAACCGTCCGCCCGGCCTGACAAAGGGCACGCAATACTCCGCAAGCGTGTTCAAACGCGCAACGGCGCGCGCACAGCATACGTCAAAGCGCTCGCGATAGGCCGGCGACCGGGCAAGATCTTCCGCCCGCCCGTTGATCACCTCTGCGCGCAGCCCCAACTCCTGCACGGCGCGCTCCAAAAAACCGCACTTCTTGCCGACCGATTCGATCAAAACAAAGTCGAGGTCGCCGCGCACGATCATGAGCGGTATGGAAGGAAACCCTCCGCCCGAACCGACTTCCGCGCAATGCGCCCCTTCGGGAAAATATCTCGCCCCCAAAAGGCTGTCGTAAAAGTGTTTGATGCGGCAGTCCTGCTCGCCGACGATGCGCGTCAAATTAAATTTTGCGTTATATTCGGTCAACAAGGCGTAAAACGCGGCAAATTTTTCTCCCGTTTCTCCCTCGGTGACCAGCTGCCAATCGCTCTGCATGCTTTCATTATAACATATACCGCCCTGCCCAGCAAGCAAATCCGGCCATTTTTTCGCTTGGCTGACGATCTGCACCCCTCCTTAAAGGAGTGTCCGCTGCTTTCCGACGCAGCAAATGTCTGCCCTCCTGTGACAGAGCCAGCATACACCGCAAAGCAAAAACAAAGCGCCTGTGCATACAAAAACCGGTCCGAGCGACGATAGCGGGCGCTATGCCTTCCCTTGTTTTTAAAATCGCAGCCAGACCGCACGCCGACTCCCTGCAGACAAACCGCACACCGCCACGGCCGCCGCTCTTCCGCCGCACAAATGCTCCGCCGATCGACCCCGACACAGAGGGAAATACGGCCTCTTTCAGAGCAAAGAGGGCAGAAACGACTGTAAAAATCAGCGTGCAATTGTTTTTTTTGTGGATAACTTCGGTGATTTTCGGGATAACTATCTTTTCTTCCACCCTGCACGGTCCGGTCCGGACGGCCCGGACGATCCGCACAAACAAAAAAATACGGCGGCCTGTCGACAGTTCCACAATTTGCATACACACGCATCCACAAAAAAATATACGCTTATCCACACCCATTTTCCCGCCAAAAACTTGCATTTCGGGCGGTTTTTGTTTATAATAGAGCGTAAAGAGGGGTATTTTGGAAAGCTTTCCACATTTACACACCGCTTATTATTATATTTACTATATAACAATTTAAATAAATATAGAGAGTATCTTTCGCGCCGGGCGCGGAAACACTCTCTTTTGGGGAGGAAAGCATGAAACTGATCTGCGAAGGGGTCGATCTCTCGGACGGGCTGCTGAAAACGGTCAAGGCCTGCGCGACAAAGACGACCAATCCCGTACTCGAATGCATCAAGATCGCCGCTCAAAACGATACGGTCACATTGCTCGCGACAGACGGCGAGATCGCCATCCGCAAAGATCTGCGCGCGGAAGTTCTCGAAGAGGGCGCCGTCTGCGTCCCCGGCAAATTTTTTGCCGATTTTGTAAAAAAACTGGAAAATGAGCAAGTCACCCTCGCGACGGAAGGCGACCGTCTGACCATCGCCTACGGCGATGCCGAGAGCGCGCTGCAGGTGCTCTCCGCAGACGATTTCCCCGCCATCGACACGAACATCGGCGAGCTGCGGGTCGAGATCCTCTCCAAAGACCTCAAAGATCTCGTTGCGGGCACTACCTTTTGCTGCGCGCAGGACGATTCCCGGCCCGTGCTCAAGGGCTGCCTCGTCGAGGCGCGGGAGGGAGAAGTGCGCTTTACCGCGCTGGACGGTTACCGTCTCGCCGTCTGCCGCCGCCCCGCGGCGGGGATATCCGGCGACATCCGCATCGTCTGCCCCGGACGAACCCTCAACGAGATCGCGCGCATGCTGGGTGCGGACGACGAAACCGTCTGCCTCTATGTGCAGAAGAATATGCTGCTCGTCCGCATCGACGACACCGTCCTCACCAGCCGCCTGTTCGAAGGGGAATTCGTCAACGTGTCCGGCATCGTGCCGCACGCCTTTTCGACGGAGCTGTCCGTCGCGCGCGCGGTTTTGGATGAGAGCGTCGAGCGCGCCGCCGTGCTCGCCCGCATCGACAAAAACAGCGTCATTACCTTTGACGTGCACGAGGGGAGCATGGGCGTCTCCTCCAACACCAGCATCGGCCGCGTGGACGAGAGCGTGCCCGTTTCGATGACGGGAAAAGACGTGCGCATCGCCCTCAACTGCAAATTTGTGTCCGACTGTCTGAAGGCTTGTTCCGACGAAACGGTGCGTTTTTCCTTTAACGGGCCGGTCGCTCCCTGCGTGATGACGCCGCCGGAAGGGGACAGATACCTGTATTTGATACTTCCCGTGCGTACAACGGGCTAAAAACGGTTGACAGCCGCCCGATTTTTTGGGTATAATGGAACACACAATTTAGAATAGGAGCAGAATGATCAAATGAAAAGAACATATCAGCCGAAGAAGAGGCAGAGAAGCAAGGTCCACGGGTTCCGCCAGCGCATGAAGACGCAGGGCGGCAGAAAGACGCTCAAGCGCCGCCGCGACAAGGGCCGCAAAAAGCTCTCCGCTTAATGTAGGAGAAGCGCGGGAGAAGGGTGCGTGTTGTATACCAGATTAAAGAAAAATAACGATTTTAAAAAATTGTTTACGAGGGGAAAAAAACTTTTTTCCCCTGCTTTAATTATTCTGTATATGCCCGCCAAGGAACTGACGCTCGGCCTGTGCGTGAGCAAAAAGCACGGCAAGAGCGTACAGCGCAACCGCATCAAGCGGCTGCTGCGCGAGGCCTTCCGCCGCACGGCTCCCGACTGTACCCGTCCGCTCGCCTTTGTACTCATCCCCAGGCAGGCAGAGGAATACTCTCTCGCCGCGTTTGAAAAGAGCCTCCGCTGCGCCCTGCGGCGGGAAGGGCTGCTCGCATGAAGGGGAAAGCATTTTGGAAAAAGCTGCGCCGCACGCTGCTGCGCCCCTATGGGCGGATGATCTGCATGCGCCTCATCCTCTTTTACCAGCGCCGCTTTTCAAAAAAGACCTGTCTGTACAGGCCCACCTGTTCGCAGTACATGCTCGAGGCGATCAACAATCACGGCGTCCTCATCGGCGTCGCGCTCGGGGCGTGGCGCATTTTGCGCTGCAACCCCTTTTCGAAAGGGGGGTATGATCCCGTGCCCGAAAGGCCGTTCAAGGTGCGCTGGCTCTATTAGGAATCAAAAAGAATGATCAATGCATTGCTCGACAGCGCGATCCCTCTGTTTACGACGGATATTGCCGAAAGTTTGAACTTTCTCGGCCATATTGTCGAATGGATCGTCACCTGGCTGCCCTGGACGGGCGTCGGCATCGTGCTGTTTACCCTCATCTTAAAGACCATAACCCTTCCGCTGGATGCCTATTCCAAGATATCCATGCGCAAGAACAGCCTGAAGATGGAAAAGATGCGGCCGCAGCTGGAAAAACTGCAGAAGCAGTACCAGAACGACCAGCAGACTTACAATGCCAAGATGATGGAGCTGTACAAAAAGAACGGCTACTCCATGCTCGGCGCCTGTCTGCCCATGATCGTGACGCTCGTCGTATTTATGATCGTCCTGGGCGCCTTTTCCGATTATTCGAGATACGCCAATCTCGATGTCTACCGCGAGATGACGCAGCAGTACAATTCCGCCATCCTCGCCTACGCGCCCGACACGGGATCGGATGCCTACCTGCTCTCGCATCAATACGGGCCGGAAGGGGAACCGAACGAGGATGGGCTGGTCGCATATACCCGCGAGGAGAGGTACGGCGGGGATGCGTTCCTCATCGAAATCGTTTTGGACAGGACGCTGTATCTCGAAGAAGGGCTGACCGAAGAAGAGTTGGATGGCTATAATTGGTACAATACCGATGCGGAAGCGGGACCGGTCGCCGAAGTGACGGAGTTTACCCGCTGGACGTTCAACGTCAAGACGGATGCCGTGCTCGCCTCGGCGGATGCGGACATCGTTGCCGCATTGGAGACGGTGCGCGCGCAAAACGCCGCGCTTTCGGAGGACGAAACGGCTGCCGAAGCGATCAAAACGCTGGGCCGCAATGCCGCCGAACAGTCTTACCGCAGCTACAACTCTTCCTTCCTCTGGATCAAAAATATTTGGGTGCCGGATACATCTTACCGCCATCCCATCGAATATGACGATGTTTTGGAAAACTCCGGCCTGAGTGAAAATGCTTTCAACGAGGTTTCCTATAACCTCAGCAGCGAGCGCTCGCAGGCAAACGGGTACTACATCCTCATCATCATTTCCATCGGCTCGATGTTCCTGTCGCAGTTTATCACTGCGCGCAGCCAAAAGGCGCAGAGCGAATTGCAGACGGCGGACGGCAGCGGCAAGCGCACCCAGCGCATGATGATGATCATCATGCCGATCATTTTCGGCGTATTCTCCTTCTTTTACAGTGCGGCCTTCAGTATCTACATGATCATAAGCAGCCTTTACAGCGTCCTGAGTACGCTGATCATCAATCTGATCATCGACCGCAAGTTCCGGAAAGTCGAGGAACAGGAGATACAGGATAAATACAATAAGAGGATTCCGCAGGCGGCGCGGAAGGCAAGTGACGCGCGGAAGGGAGGAAAAACAAAATGACAGAGATGGAATTCACCGGCAAGACGGTCGACGAAGCGATCGAGACCGGCTTGCAGACGATGGGCCTCAAGAGAGAAGAGGCGGACATCGCCGTGCTCGAGGAGGGCAAAAAGGGAGGCCTGTTTTCCAAGGGGATCAAGGCTTGCGTGCGGATTTCCCGCAAAAAGACGGACGGCGAGCGCGCCGTCGCATTCCTGGAAGGAATGTTCGATCTGCTGCACGTGACCGCGACGACGGAACTGGACGAGGATGCGGAGCATACCCGCATCAACGTCATCACGCCGAACACATATGCGCTCATCGGTCACCGCGGCGAGGTGGTCGATTCGCTGCAAGTGCTTGCAGGCGCCGTCGCCAACATCGGGAGAGAGGAATACAAGCGCGTCGTCGTCGACTGCGAAGGGTACCGCGACAAGCGGGAGCAGACGCTCCGGCGCCTCGCCAATAAATTGGCGGAAAAGGCGGTCCGTCTGGGCCGGAAGGTCGCCATCGAACCGATGACCCCGTACGAGCGCCGCATCATTCACTCCACCCTTGCCGACAGTACCGAGGTCAAGACGACGAGCGAGGGCAAAGAGCCCAACCGCTTTGTGGTCGTCACTCCCAATAATTTGCGGCCGGGCGCCGATCGGCCGGATCGGCGCGGCTCGCGTCCCCGCTATGGCGAGCGCAAGGGCGGCTATGACCGCGACCGCCGCAATTCGAAGCCGTATCAGTCCCGCAGCCGCGAGGGATACTCTCCCCGCGAAGGGTATGAAAAGCGCGAGGGATACGCCCCCCGCGAAGGATACGAAAAGCGCGAGGGATACGCCCCCCGCGAAGGATACGAAAAGCGCGAGGGATATACTCCCCGCGAAGGGTACGAAAAGCGTGACCGGTACGACCGCCGCGGCAGCTATGACCGCCGCCGCGACGACCGCAGAGACCGCCCGCATGCGAGCGGTCTGCCCCGCTCTAAGCGCCAGCCCTATTTCGGCACATATCTCGGCAACAGCAATGACCTGAATAGAGGTACAGGCGAGGAAAAGAATCCGGCGGATCCCTCTCGCGAAGAGGAATGAGATTTTAAAAGTAAGGAGCGTACTTATTTGTACGTTCCTTATTGTTTTAAAAATAAATATGTTTTACGGAGGAATATATTGCATTTTTGCAGAAAATGTGATACAATGCAAAAAAATGAATACAGGAGGAAAATATGTTTTGTTCCAAGTGCGGGAAGCCGGTGAGAGATAACGATCGATTTTGTCCGAATTGCGGAGCTAAGATTATAAAGGAAACTGCTGTTGCAAACGTGAATCCGAATAAGTCCTCTGCGGGAAATTCTGTGCAGCAATATACCGCGATGCAGCCGCAATATACGATGCAGCCCCAGCCCGTGATCACCGTGCAGCAAAAACCGATGCAAAAGGCACCGCACAGCAGTGAAAAGAAATCTGCCAAGAAAAAAGTAAATACAGTCCCGGACGTGATTCTTCCGAAAGTACAATATGAAAGCCGTGATTTGAATGTCGTTCAACTGTCGCAGGGGCCGACGCAAAAAGCTGTTCGTTTTGTCGAAGGAGCCGCCGTTTTTGTGGCAATTTTGCTGATCAGCATCTTTTCGATCATCTTTTTTGTAACGCCGGTCGATGTTTTGACAGGCCAACAGCAAGGTTCGGTCGATGTGTTTACATACGCCTTTTTCGGGGATCAGTCATTGATCCAAGCTATGATGAGCATTCATGATGTCGATGCCCCGTTAAGTATGTATTTCCCCTATCTTTTGCTGATCGCCGCTTCTGTTGCAACGATCATCGGATCGATCGCAACGGTATTTTACGGCCTTGCAGCCTTTATTCGCTATATGAGTGGCAAGCGCGGGCGCAGCATTGTTCCCGTCGCGATCGTGGATTTGACGGTCAACATGATCAGCGCTCTGATGATCGGATTTTTCGGCAACTTGACGGTGGATGGATTTAGCCTTTACGCGTATAATCCCGGCATTGAAATGCAGGCAGCCCTGTGGAGCGGTCTTGTTTTGGTAGCGGCCGTTGCAATTTACAAAATTGTGATCAGCTATCGAGTTTATTTGATGCCGACGAATCTGCTCCGTACGATCGGCTTTGCAATCGGGATCGTCGTGGGAGTCTGTATCGTTGCGTTTGGAGCGGGGATCGGATTGCATGTTCTGATTCCGTTTATGGTACCGGTCGAACCTGCTGTAGAAGGGCAGACGCCGCTATTTATCGTCGGCTGCTATGCAATCGTGATTTTGTTATTGCTGATTACGATTGCCGCTGCCAACATGGCGCGGAAATGTATGAGCGCCATTGCTGCCGAAAATTCGCACGGATATACTTTCCGCCTGTATTCGTATTTCTATTCAGTCCGCGATTATTGTACCACAACCTGGCTGCTTGCGATCGGAGCTGCCGTTCTGTTGGTCATCATGAATTTCTTTATCGACAGTCAGCTCGGCAACGTATTGGATGAACTTGCCGGCGGAAATTATTTCGACAATGTATTGCTCATTTTGATCTTTGCGATCCTGGGCGTTGTTGCCAGCATGGTATGCAACGGTTTGACGGATGCCATGAAAGCGCGGGATGCCGAGTACATTGCAGACTGCGTGCAGCGCGACGAAGCAGAACAGATCGGCCTTGACGGCGAAAGTTTTGCTGAAGAGGCGGATGAAGAGGAAGAGTATGAAGAGGAACAAGCGCCGGTACAGTCTATTGTCGTACAGCCGATCGTAGCGCAGGCAACGCCCTCTCCGATCGTGATCGCGCCGATTGCACAGCCGGTGCAGCCGATGCAGAGGCCGTTAAATGAAGATGATTATGTCGTGACGGATGTTCCGGTCGATCCTCCAGTCGATCTGCCGGCAGAGCAGGAAAACGAAGCCGACCAGGGCGAACCGGAAACAAAGGATCCGGAAGCAAAATAAATAGAAAAGTAAAGAGAGCTCTCCATTTTGAGAGCTCTTTTTATGTTTTGATTTGTACAAAATGTTGCTTTTTTGCGGAAATTGTGTTACAATCGCGATGAGGAGGGAAAAAGAATGAACGACAGCGAAATTTTGGATTCGAAGCAGAATGCGGGAGCAAATGCCGAAGAAAAGGCGTCCGATCCCGCCAAAAAGTCTGCGGCGCGCAATTACCACGTCTCTACGCGCAAAGAGGACGGAAAATGGCAGGTCAAGTTTGCCGGCGGCGAAAAGGCGATCAAACTGTTCGACACACAGGTTGAGGCGATCGCTTATGCCAAAAAGCTGGCAGAAAACCGTGACGGGAGCATCACCATCCATAAAAAGGACGGAAAAATGCGCAAACAGCGGTATTGAGAGCAAAGCCCCGCCGTGCAATTGCACGGCGGGGCTTTTGAAAAAACGGGGAATTATACTATTAAGAGCAGCAGTTGGAGAAAAAAAAGGGAGTTCACACAAATCTGTGGTAAAACAGAGTTGATCGGAAAAGCGCAAGCATATTTTAATAGAGGCCGTCTGTACAGAGAAGGGCTCTGTCGCAAAGGCCGGCCACTGCCGGCATCAAAATCGTCAGAAAATGGATCTGTTCGGCAAACGGCTGCATACAAAAGTACGCAGAAAGGAACGCGCCGCCGATCACAACAAAACCGCGCCGAAAATGTTTCCCTTTTTTTGCGCCCTATGGGGCCGTCTCGGTTGACACGCGCAAGGGAAAGTGTTATAGTATTTGCGTTAACGATAGTTAACTAAAAATCCTTTCGAAATCAAAAGGAGTTTGTATGCCGCTTCCCATTGCGCCGGTCGGAGAGGAGCTGACCGTGAAAAAAGTTCTCGCGGACGAGCGAAACAAGCGCCATCTCGAAAGTTTGGGCATCGTGCCCGGCAGTTCGTTGCGGCTGCTGTCCGTTTCGGGCGGAAGCGTGATTCTCCGCATTCGGGAAGGGCGCCTCGCCATCGACCGTTCGCTCGCATGCAAGATCCTCGTCTGACGGCGGGGAAGATTTTTTGCCCGCATGTTCGCATATGCGAACAATAGCAGACGGCGCGCTCTCTGCTCCGTTTAGAGCAAAAAAGAGCGATGCCGCCATTGATCCGTCATGATTTACATTGGCGATCGCATAAGTTAGCCAATGCGAACATATTCTGTATTAGCAGAGGAAGGAGATTATGGAAAAGAAACTCAACGAGTTCAAGCCCGGAGAGGGCGGCGTCGTCCGCCGCATCGAAGGGGAAGGGAAGATCCGCCGCCGCTTATTCGATATGGGCGTTACGCCCGGCGCGGCGATCACCCTGCGCAAGCTCGCGCCGCTGGGGGACCCCGTCGAGGTCAACCTGCGCGGGTACGAGCTGACCCTCCGCAAGGCGGAGGCGTCCTGTGTGGTGATGGAGGTGGGGCATGCGTAAGTTCGCTTTGGCGGGCAATCCCAACAGCGGCAAGACCACCCTGTTCAATGCGCTGACGGGCAGCACTGCGCACGTCGGCAACTGGCCTGGCGTCACCGTCGATAAACGCGAGGGCGTCTACAAGCGCCTTGCCGAACACGTCGCCATCGTCGATCTGCCCGGCATCTATTCCCTCTCGCCGTACACGCCGGAAGAGGTCATCGCCCGCAACTTTATCTTAGAGGAAAAGCCGGACTGCGTCATCGATATCGTCGATGCCACCAATCTCGAGCGAAACCTCTACCTGACCACGCAGCTTTTGGAGATCGATGTGCCCGTCGTCGTCGCGCTGAATATGTGCGACGTCGTCAAAAAGAACGGCGACCGGATCGACGCGAAAAAGCTGGAAAAGGAGCTCGGCGTCCCCGTCGTCGCGATCTCCGCCTTAAAGGGCGAGGGCATCAAAGAGCTGATGGAGCGCTCCCTCAAGGCCGCTTCGCAGGGGCGGCAGGGGCGGACGGTATTGGAAGGCTCTTCCCTCGACCATGTCATCGGCGATGTGACCATCGCGCTCGACGGCCGGGGCGTCCAAAATCCCCTCTTCCATGCCGTTAAGCTGGTCGAAGGGGATGAATTGGAGGTCAAAGAGCACCCCGCAGAGGTCGCCACCGTCAAGGCGTTCCAAAAACAGAGTGCGGGCGACCTGTTCGGCGGAGATTTCGAAGCGCTCGTCGCGGATGCACGCTATAAATACATAACGGCGCACTTTGCGGGCGCCTACGAGCGAGCCAAAAAGAAGGAGAATCTCTCCCGCTCGGATCGGGCGGACCGCGTGCTCACGCACCGCATTTGGGGGATCCCGATCTTTTTGGTCATCCTGTTTGCGATGTTCCATCTCACGTTCGGCACCGACTTTTTGTACCTGAACACCATCACCGGCTGGTTCAACGGCGGGGCGGGGTTCGCGTACGACGTGGATACCGGCAGCGAGGTGCTCAACTCGCTGGTCGCCGTTTTCTTTACGGCGGACGGCATTTCCACGCCGGGCGCCATCGTGTTCAATCTGATGGACTTTATCACCAGTCAGATCGGCAACGGCATCGCGCTGGGCATGGAGGCGCTGGACGCCGCGCCGTGGGCGCAGGGCCTGGTCAACGAGGGGATCTGGGGCGGCGTCGCGAGCGTGCTCTCCTTCGTCCCGCAGATCCTCACCCTCTTCCTGTTTATCTCCATTTTGGAAGATTCGGGTTATATGGCGCGCGTGGCGTTCATCCTCGACCGCGCGTTCCGCAAATTCGGCCTGTCCGGCCGCGCCTTCATCCCGATGATCATGGGGTTCGGCTGCTCGGTGCCCGCCGCCATCAACACGCGCACCCTCGCCGATGAAAAGGAGCGCGCAATGACCAACCGCGTCATCCCCTTCTTTACCTGCGGCGCCAAGGCCCCCATCCTCGCCGCCATCTGCGGCGCGATCGCCGCGGAGTACACGGGCGTCAGTGCCGATCTGCTCGTCTTTGCACTGTATGTGTTCGGCATGGCGATGGCGGTCATCATGGTCGCATTCATGCGCCAGACCACCATGCGCGGCGAGGTCGCTCCCTTTATCATGGAGCTGCCTTCCTATCACGCACCGCAATTCCACAACCTGATGGTGCATCTGTGGGATAAACTCAAGCATTATATCAAAAAGGCGTTCACCATCATCCTCGCCTCCTGCATCGTGCTGTGGTTCCTGCAGAACTTCTCCTGGCAGTGGCAGATGGTCGGCATCGAGGAGAGTATCCTGCACGACATCGGCTCCTTCGTGACCTGGCTGTTCACGCCGCTCGGCTTCGGGTTGCAGCTGGAAAACGGATGGGTGTTTGCGGTGGCGGCCGTCGTCGGCCTCATCGCCAAGGAAAACGTCATCGCGGCCTTCTACATCATTGCCGTCGGCTTCGGGTTTGCCGGCGCCGAACAGTCGGAGGACGGCATCGCCGAGGTCATGTATCTGATCAGCGCCACGGGCATCACCTGGCAGGGGCTCATCGCCTACACCGTCTTCAATATGCTCACCGTTCCCTGCTTCGCGGCGGCTGCGACCGTCAAGGCAGAGACGCCCAAGGGGAGGTTCCGCTATACGGTCGCCTTCTGGCTGCTGACCTCGTATGTCACTTCGTGCGTGGTGTATGTCGTGCTCTCCTGGTGGTGGACGGCGTTCATCGTGGCGGCCGTGCTCGCCGCAGTGATCGCCCTCATCGTGCTGCGCAATAAGGGCCTGATCGGCCGCAAAAAGCGGCTCCTTGCCCGCAATTGAGCGGGAAAAAATCAATGTGCGCCGCAACCGCGGCGCAGAGGAGGAAAAAATCATGTCATGCATGCTCTTGTCGGCGGTGGGAACGGTCGTTTCCGTCCTCGTCGCAGTCGCGGCGGTCGCCGTCGTCGTACTTACGGTCGTGCTGCACGCCGTGCGCAAAAAGCAGGGCAAGGGCGGCTGCGGGTGCGATTGCGCCGGCTGCCCCGGCGGCTGTTCGCACTGTGCGCCCCGCCCGAAGGATCAAAAAGGCAGACAGTAAGCCCGCCCCGCCGCGGGCGGAACGGGCCTCCGAAATATTCACGTTCGCTCACACGGAACTTTTTCAACGGGGCGCCCGCCGCGCATCATGCGCGGCGGGCACCTTGCATCTTCCGAAAGCCCAAAAAAATGGTGTGCGTCAGCTGCGGTCAAAGGGCAAAAAAGTGATCGCGTGTTCGCCGCGGGCGCTCTCGCCGGGGTCCAGCCGCAGGATGCCGAGCTTGTGGGCGAGGTTCCCGTCCGCATCGGCGGTATCGGGCAGCCCGTTCCACGGCTCGATGGCGATGTAGCTCGCTCCCGGCTTGGTCCACAGCAGCAGGTGGTCGTAATCGGGAAAATCTACCTTCACCGCCGGCCTTCCCTTATATTCCAGCGTCACCGCGCGCGAGCGCAGCCCGTCGAACAGCAGAGAGTCATTCGCAAACATCTCCCAGTTGAGCGGCAGCACCTGCATGTCGTCCGCGTAGGGGATGCGGCGGCCGGTCAGCTGGCCGCTCGCGTTCTGCTCGGTCAGCACAAGGTCCTCTCTCTTTTCAAACCGCACGGCCCAGTCGGTAAAATTGCCGCCCGCGGCATACGCCTCGTGCGAGCCGAAGTTGCAGTACAGCGGCGTGCCGCCCGTATTTTCCGCCTCCGTCGTGACGTGCAGCGTGCGGCCCTCCAGCCGGTAGCGCTGGCGCAGCAGGAAGGGGAAGGGATACTCGGCGAGCGTCTCCTCGTTCTCGCGCAGACAGAACAGTGCCTCCTTTTCCGAGATCTGCTCGGCGGAAAAAGTCATGCGCTGGGCAAAGCCGTGGTTGCCCATCTTGTAGTCCCTGTCGCCGAAATGGTAGGTAAAGCCGCGCAGCCGCCCGCATACGGGGAACAGCAGCGGGCTGTGCTTGGCCCAAAAGGCGGGGTCCGCCTGCCACATGTATTCGTATTCGCCGTCTTTGACGCTGACGATCTCCGCCCCGCGCTCCGCGATCTCGATGCGCAGGCCGTTGCCCTGTAAAAGGATCATCTCTCTCCTCCCAAATCTTTTTCTCTTAGTATACCACGCCGCGGCCGGCGGCGCAAGTCATTTTGCGGAAAAAAAAGGGATCGGCCGGGTGCGTTTGCGGAACAGGCAAATCCTGCCCCCGCTGTTTTGCGGGCATCGGCCATGAAAACAGAAAAAAATATTGACAAAACCTGTGAGATGCGGTGCTATATAAAAAAACCAAAGAAAGGGTACCCTTTCTTTTCGGCCGCATGGCCGAAAAGAGTCGATTAACGGAAAGAGGCCCGCAAAAGGGGAGCAACATGTGGTATGTGGCGGTCGTAGAAAACGAGGCGGACAGCTGCGAGCGGCTGTGCGCCTTTCTCGCGCGCTTCGCGCAGGAGGAGGACATCCGCCTCGCCGTTGACCGCTACGCGGGGGCCGCGTAGTTTTTGGCCGAGTATACGCCCCGCTACGACCTTGCCCTGCTCCGCGCGGACGCGGGCGGGCTTACGGCGGCGCAGCGGCTGCGCGGCGAGGTGCCCGTCCTGCTCCTCTATTCCGATCCGTTCGTTCCGGACAGCTATGCGGTGGGCGCGCTCGGGGCAGCGGAAGTTTCTTCCTATGAGGATCTTGTGCCGCTGCTGCAAAAGGCGCGCCGCTGCCTGCATATTCGGCGGGAAAAGCGCGTCTGCCTCGCTCTGCCCGGCGGAATGCGCTGCGTTGCCGCGCGGCATATCCGCTATATTTCTGCGCACGGTCATTTTTTGGTCTATCACCTCGTGGGAGAAGAGATCCGCATCCGCGGGCGGATGGGCGAGGCCGAGGCAGCACTGGCCGACGGCTCCTTTTTCCGCATTCATAAGGGGATTTTGGTGAACCTTGCCTATTTAGAGGGAGCCGACGCGCACAGCGTGCGGGTGGGGGAAGAGCGCCTTGCCCTGTCGCGGCTGCGCCGCCCCGCCTTTTTGCGGGCGCTCGCAGAATATTTGGGCGATCGCACGGGGGTGCGTGCATGATCGAGATCTTGCAGCGCGGCCTTTTAGAGGTCTGCGGTTTTTTGACGCAATATTACGGCGCAGATCTTGGCTGCGGCGCTGCTGTACGCCTGTTTTTACCCGCGCAGGAAGCTCTTTTGGCTGCGATTCCTGCCGACGGCGGCGGTGTACCTCTCTCTCCCCTATTGGGTCGGATACTTTCCGCCGTGGCTGACCGTCGGCGGGTGGTTCACCTTCAGTTTCCTGCTCTATTTTGTGCTCTGTTGGCTGCTCATCTGGTTTTGCTTTGCCATGACGTGGCGGCAGGCGCTCTTCTTTTCCACTGCGGCGTATGCCATGCAGAACTGCATGGATGAAGCCTATCGTTTGACGAGTTCTGCGCTCGCACCGCTCTCGGTAGGGGCGATCCCTCTCGCCCTCATAAAAGTGGGCATTACGGCGGTGCTGCTCGTCCTCTTTTATTTTGTGTTCGCGCGGCGGCTGCGCGGCGCGGAGGACCGGTTCGCTGTCAAAAACGGGAGTTTGATCGCCCTGTCGGTGATCACCGTGGGGATCGTGTACGTGCTCAGCCTGTATGCAAAAGTGCTGCAAGTCGACAATGTCGTCCGCGGCCTGTATGCGGTGTGCTGCTGCCTGCTGCTCCTGCTGTTTCAGTTCGGGTTGTTCGAAAAGGGGAACGTGGAAAAAAAGAACGAGCAGATCCGGCGGATGCTGGCCCTCGAGCACGAACAGCACCGGCTGTCCAAGGAAAATATCGAGGCGATCAACATGAAGCGCCACGACTTAAAGCACCAGATCGCGGCGCTGCGGGGGATGACGGACGAGGAGCGGCGGGAGGCACAGCTGCGCGAGATCGAAAAGCAGGTAATGATCTACGACTCGTTCGTCAAGACGGGGAACGGGCCGCTGGACATCGTTCTGACGGAAAAGAGTTTGCTGTGCGAGCGGTACGGGATCCGGCTGTCCTGTTTGGTGGACGCGGCGGGGCTTTCCTTTATGGAGGAAGAGGACATCTATTCTCTCTTCGGCAACGCGCTGGATAACGCCGTCGAGAGCGTCAAAAAGGACAGCGCCGCCCGCCGCAAGCCCATCAGCCCGGCCGTCTCCGTCAAGGGCAGGATGCTCGTCATCCATATCGATAACGACTGTCCCCAGCCGGTCACCTTCCGCGACGGCCTGCCCGAAACGACCAAGGAGGACAAGGCGAACCACGGTTTCGGCATGCTGAGCATCCGCTATATCGTCGAAAAGTACGGCGGTACGCTGCATACGTTCGTGCTCGAGCATACCTTTCATCTCAACGTAGTCATTCCCTTTCCGCCCGATTTTGTATACAAGAGGGAATCGGCGGAATAAACAAAGTCATTGGAAGGAACAAGCAGGCCGGGGATCCCGTTCGGGGTCCCCGGCCCACTGTATAGGATTCAGTCGCTGTGAGCGTCTGTCATTCGTCTGCCGCATCAAAGGGAGCCTCCGCCGCGGCGATGGCGCAAGCCGGTTGCAGGATGTGCGGTAGTCGCAAAAAGAGGCAAGGGCGCGAAAGGGCAACGAAAAGGCGGCCGCAACAGCGGCCGCCGAAAAGAGATGGTTTTGCGCTCAGTCTGTCTCCTCGTCTTCTCCGAGCAGCGCGCGGGCGCGCTCGCCGTCGATCTCCGCGACCGTCTTGAGCTTGCGGTCGATGGTGCGCGTCTTTTTTGCCGCGCTCTCGATGGTGTCCTGCGCTTCCTGCAGCTTTTTCTGCGCCTTTTCGAGGATGAACACGAAGTTTTTGAATTCGTGGCGGAAGGCGGAGAGCAATTCCCACAGTTCGCCCGAGCGCTTTTCGATGGCGGCGGATTTATATCCCAGCTGCAGGGTGGTCAGCAGCGCGCCCAGCGTGGTCGGGCCGCAGGCGATGACGCGCCGTTCCGCCAGGTAGTCGGCGAGGCCGGGCATCTTGATGCTCTCGGCGTACAGCCCTTCGAGAGGGAGAAACAGGACCGCAAACTCCGCCGTCAGCGGCGGGCGGATGTATTTTTTGGCGATGGAATCCGCCTGCACTTTCAGCGCCCGTTCCAGGTTTTTCTTCGCGCGGTCGGCGGCTTCTCGTCCGCCCGCCTCTTCCGCTTCGATCAGGCGGCGGTATTCTTCGATGGGAAACTTGCTGTCGATGGGCAGCAGCGCGCCCTCGCCGTCGCGCCCGGGCAGGATCACTGCAAATTCGACGACGCTCCCCTCCGCGGGGTCGATGCGCACGTTGGCGCGGTACTGCGCCGGGGAGAGCATCTGTTCGAGCAGGGCGGAGAGCTGTACTTCCCCCCACGTCCCGCGCAGTTTTACGTTGGTGAAAACCTTTTGGATGTCCGCCACGCTGCCCGCCAGCTGGCGCACTTCGCCGATGCCCTTATACACCGCTTCCAGCCGCTCGTTGATGACGGCATAGCTGCGCGAAAGCCTCTGTTCGAGGGTGGCGGAGAGTTTTTCGTCTACAGTCTGCCGCATCTGTTCGAGGCTGCGCGCGTTCTGCTCGGTCATGTATTTGATCTCGCCCGAGAGCACCGCGCGGATCTCCGTCAGCCGCCGCTCGGTCGCGGCGTTCAGCGCCTCGATGCGGTCGTTCATGCCGCGCAGGTTGCCGTTCTGCTGCTTGGCGACCAGGTCGAGCGCGTCGCGCACGGCGCGCAGCGCTCCCTCCGTCTTGTAGTTGTTCTGTTCGATCAGCTGTTCGAGGCGGAAAGTATCCGTCCGGCTTTCCGCCTTCGGGCGGCGCAGGGCCAATGCCAGCGCCGCGATGCCGACGATCAGCGAGAGCGCCGAGCATGCCGCCGCGACGAGCGCGAGTACTTCCAACAGTTCCATTATGTTTCCTCCGCAATGTCCTTCGCCAGCCGCGCCGCCTCCCGCAGGAGCGATCCCCGCGCGTTGCGCGCGCCGTCCAATGCGCACCACAGCAATAATTTTTGCAGTACGGTGCCCGTCTTTTCCGCCGGCACGATGCCGCGCAGCGCGTCCCCGCGGACGGCGAGCTCCTTTAGGGTGAAGGGCACGCCCTCTGCCTTCATGCGCTCCTCGATCCCCCTCCACTTGACGAGGGTGGGGCATTCGGCGAGGTCATCTTTGCAGCCGGAATAGTCCGCCTGTTTGAGCAGCAGCAACAGCGGGTACAGTTCGTAGTTTTTCACGATAAAGGTGCGGATCTTGCTTTCGCGCGCCTTTCCGTCCAAATCGTACATGTGCAGGGCAGTCAGACGGCAGACGGTATCCGTCACCTTTTTGGGAGCTTTCAGCCGTTCGAGGATGGCGCGCGCGATGGGTTCGCCGACCACGTCGTGCCCGTGGTACTTGCCCGTCTCGCGGAAGGCGGCGGGCTTGCCCACGTCGTGCAGCAGGGCAGAGAGCCGCACCCGCCCGTCCGCATACTTGCAGGCGCGCAGCGAGTGTTCGAGCACGTCGTGCGCATGGAAATCGGCTCGCTGTTTCATTCCCTTTCCGGCCGCCAGTTCGGGCAGGATGTAGGTCAGGACCTCCGTCGTCTCGAGGACTTTCAGCCCCTCGTAGTGGGCATACTTGCGCCCGTACTTTTCGTCTGCGTGCAGCAGCTGCTGCAATTCGGCGTAGATGCGTTCGGGCACGATCCGCGCGATGCGCGCGGCATTGAAGCGCGCGCCGAGGATGCATTCGAGCGTGGGCACGAACCCGAGCTGCGCTGCCTGCCGCGCCAGCCGCATCAGCCGCAGGCCGTCTTCGGAAAAGACTTCGTCCGCGTCCCGCGTCGTCGCGATGCGCCTTTCCTCGATGTCTGCCGCGCCGCCGAGGGGGTCGACGAGCTCTCCCCTCCGGATCTCGTAATACACGGCGTTGCACTTAAAGTCCCGCCGCAGCGCGTCCTTGCGGATGTCCTTGGTAAAGCGCACGGCGCTCGGCGCGTGCTCGCCGCCGCCGTAGCGGTCAGTGCGGAAAGAGGTAAACTCCAGCTTGTTCGTCCCGTCGGTCATATTTACGGTGCCCGTCGTCTTGTATACGCCGTTCACGGTCAGCCCGCATTCTCGGGCGAGGGAAGAGAGCGCTTCGGCGGGCGCGGGCGCGGCTAAGTCGACGTCCTGCGAGGCGGGCAGGCCCGCCAGGGCGTCGCGCACCGCTCCCCCCACGATATACAGGGGGAAGGGGGCCCGTTCGGCCAAAGCGCGCAATTTTTCAGAGATGTGCAGTTCCATACGCCTCCGTCGGATGTTTTGGATAAAATTTTTTCTTCCGCTATTATAACAGTTTTGCGACACATTTGCAAATTGTTCGGATTTATTGTATAATAAATGTACGGTACATCTTTTTGCGCCGCGTCGAAAGAGAAAGTGAGAGGCATCATGTATAACATCATCGTCAATCCTTGGTCGGGGGAGGGGAAAAAGAGAAAGCTGCATCGCCGCGCGATCGAGCATTTCCAAAAGCTCGGTCAGGAGATCCGCGTGTTCGCTTCCGAACGCCCCGGGCAGATCAGGGAGCTCGCCCGCAGCATTACGGAAAAGGGGGAGGGGGACGTCGTCGTCATCGGCGGAGACGGTACCCTGCACGATGTGCTCAACGGGTTCGCGGATTTTGACCGCTGCGCGCTCGGGCTCATCCCCGCCGGCACCGGCAACGATTTTGCCGCCGCGGCGAACATCCCGCTCGAGCCGGAGGCCGCCGTCGAACAGATCGTAAACGGCGCTCCCCGCTATACCGAGTTCATGCAGCTGCCGCGCGGGGTGCGCGGGCTCAACGTCGCCGGGACGGGCATCGACGTCGAGATCCTCCGCCGCTGCCGCTCCTCAAAATGGCTGCGCGGCAAGATGCAGTACCTGATCAGCCTCATCATCTCCCTCATCAAGTTCAAAAATTACGAACTCAGCGTCCGCGTCAACGGGCACGAAGTGCTGTATAAGACGCTCATCGCCTGCGTGGGCAACGGCTTCCGCATCGGCGGCGGCATCCGCATGTGCCCGCAGGCGGTGCTGGGGGATAATCTGCTCGATTTTGTCGCGGTCGACAACGTCAAAAAGTCGCGCATACTTCCCGCCTTCATCAAGCTGATGCAGGGCCGCATCCTCGAAGAAAAATTTTCCCGCTTCGAACGGTGCGACCACATCGAGATATTTTCCAATCACCCCTTTACCGTGCAGGTAGACGGCGAATTGTACGACGAGCTCCCCTTTGTCGTCGACGTCGTCAAGGATATCCTGCACATGTACCGCGGCTGATCGCGCGGCGCATTTTGGCGGCTTCCCGGCCGGTGCGCTGCCGCACCCGGCCGCACACGATCCATCGGGAGGCCCGTTATGCAATACGTCTACTTTCTCCTCTTTGCCGGCCTGATCATCGCGTTCTGCCTGTTTATCAACCGCCTGACGGACAAGTTCAAGGTCCCGTCCCTGCTGCTGTTCATCGGCATCGGTATGGTGGCGGGCGTGCTGCTGCGGCCCGTATTCGGCAACGTCACCGATTATGACATGGGCAACGTCATCTGTTCCATCTGCCTGGTACTGGTCATCTTTTACGGCGGCTTCGGCACCAATTTCAAGGAGGCGCGCCCCGTCGCGGGGCGGGCGCTGCTCCTCTCCTTTGCGGGAACGGCATTCACCGCGGGGCTGGTCGGCGTGGCCGTCTGGCTCATCTTCCGCCTGCTCCCCTTTGTGCCGAGCATCGGCTGGGTAGAGAGCATGCTCGTCGGTTCGGTCATCAGCTCGACGGATGCGGCTTCCGTCTTTAATATCTTGCGTTCGCGCCGGCTCAATTTAAAGTACCATACCTCCTCTCTGCTCGAAATGGAGTCCGGCTCCAACGATCCGACGTCGTATATGCTCACCGTCGTATTTACCGCGGTGCTCGCCGCGCAATATGGGTTGGAGGGGGCTGCCGCCATGAATGCCGGCGAAATCGTAGGCATGCTCGCCGCACAGGTGGGCTTCGGCGCACTTTTCGGCGCCGCGTTCGGCTTCCTCGCCGTCTACATCCTCAAAAAGATCCCCTTTAATATGGGGCAGGGGGGTACGGTGTTCGTGCTGGCCATCGCCCTGCTCGCCTATGCGGTGCCCAGCGTCCTGCCCGGCCTGTGGGCGGGCAACGGATACCTCGCCGTTTATATCTGCGGCATCATGCTCGGCAACGCGCGCATCCCGCAAAAGCGCGACTGTGTCCGCTTCTTCGATGCACTTACCGGCGTGGCGCAGATGATGATCTTTTTCCTGCTCGGTTTTTTGGCGACGCCCGAGTGGCTCATCCGCCCCGAAGTGCTCATCCCCGCGCTGCTCATCTTTGCAGCGATGACCTTTCTCGCCCGCCCTGCCGTGGTCGCCGGGCTGCTCGGTCCCTTCCGCGCACCGCTCGGCCAGCTGGGCGTCGTGTCGTGGGCGGGGCTGCGCGGCGTCGCATCCATCGTGTTCGCCATCTATGCCATCAGCGTGCTGGGCGATGGGGCTCTCCCGTATGACTTGTTCAGCATCGTCTTCTGCATCGTCATTATTTCCATCTCGCTGCAGGGCTCGCTGCTGCCCGCTGTCTCGCGCAAGTTCCGCATGCTGGGCGACAGCGAGGACGTCCTTCGCACCTTTACCGACTACCAGGACGAAACGTCTGTCAGCTTCGTCAAGGTGGTTGTGGGGGAAACGCATCCGTGGGCGGGCAAGCACCTGCGCGAGTGCGTCATGCCGCGCGAATTCCTCGTCGTGCTCATCCTGCGCGGGGAGGAGGTCGTGGTGCCGAGCGGGAAGACGATCGTCCACCCGGGCGATCTGCTCGTTACCGCCGCGCCCGAGTTTGAAAACCGCGACGATTTCGGCATGTTTGAAGAATACCTCGGCGAGGATCATCCCTGGGTCGGCAAGACGGTGCGCGAGACGGAACTGCCCCACGGGACGCTCATCGCCATGATCAAGCGGGGCGGCGGTACGGTCATTCCGTACGGCGCGACCGAATTGAAGGCGGGCGATACCCTCGTGTGCATCAAGCTGACGGAAAAGGAGGATGCAAAGGTCGCCTCCGCAGACGCCGGCGCGGCGTAAATAAACAAAATTTAATCCGACAACAGCAAAAAAGCCCCGCCCCGCGGCGGCGCCGCGGGGCGGAGATCGTATCGAGATCAGTAGTCTTTCAGGCCGAGCAGATAGTCGGCAGATACATCGAACAGGCGGCAGATCTGAATGAGAGTCTCTGTATTCAGATCCAGCTGTTCCAGCTCGTATTTGCTGATATTCTTTTGTGTGACGCCCAGCTCCTTTGCAAGCTGGTCCTGTGTCATATTGCGCTCGAGGCGCAGCTCGCGGATGCGTTGTCCGTACATGGTCAGGAGTATTTCCTTTTTTCCTTAAAATACTCTAAAACCGGGTAAACCAGTCAAAATACTCTAAAAAAGAGTAGAAAAATATGGAGGAAACGTGGCAAATGGAAGCAAATACCGTTTGGGAAAAATTTTGCGAAACAAAAGAGCGTCTGCACCGCAACGAGCGGTCAGTACGGGAGAGCGCGCGGCAGGAAGCCGTCGGCGCGTGCGTGCCGGAGAGGCAGGAATGGTTGGGAGAGCAGCTGCAGCTCGCCTGTCATTTTGCAGAGCGGGTGCTCGCTGTCAGCCTGACGCACGGCCTCGAGGTGGGCCTGCTCGTTCATCGCAAGGGCAAGGTGCCGGAGGCCTCCCTGCTGAAGGACGAAGGGGAGCAGCGCGTGCGCGAAGTCTGGCACCGGTATATCGCTGCCCGCACAGAAAAGGGCGCCCCTTGCGGGGAGCGGGAAGAACAGATATTGGATGATTTTTGGCGCAGCATCTGCCTGAGCCGCATTGCCGGATGGGTCGCCGAAGGGATGCATCTGGGCATTGCGCTCGGCGGGCAGACGGAAGATCTTGCCGAAAGCTGCATGCCTTCCCGCAGGCAAAAATCGGGCATCGACGCAACAAACGAATAAAGGGAAGGGAACGGCCCGCCCCGCGGCATTCGCCGCGGGGCGGGCTATTCATATAATCAGTAAAAGTCAGGGAATATTACAAATTTTTTTACAGCAATTGGTCGAAATGATTACAATTGGGAGGTAAACTATAAACTACAAGAAAAAGCAAAAGGCAGAGATTATGAAAAAGTGTTTTTGTTTTTTGGGCTGTAGTTTTTTGTCGCTTTGTGGCATGTCCCGGTTTTGCATTTGCTGAAACAAAGGACGTTTTAACGTACGAAGAAGCGGCCGCTTAATGACAGCATGATCACAGAAAATGTTCGCGCCTCGTATGCATGGAATTTAGCGGAAAGCGTCAGCTTTATCATAACGAAGTCTCCGTCTGTTCCGGGGATAAAAATTACCATCGGTTTCTTCAATGCCGTCAACGGCACCGTTTCCGGATATGTGAACGGCATTGACTACCAAGGCTGGTTTGCTGTTGGGACGCAGACGCCTTTTACATATCAAGTGGCGGATAAAGCGCAAAATTTTGGGAATGGTGCAAAAGCGATGAAGTATTGGCTTGATACGGGCGAACACTATATCGATAAGCGCGAAAGTGTTGAAATCATCAGTCCTCTGGAGAACGGAGAAATAAAAGAGGTCGTTCATTTGGCGAATCCGCAGAGTTTGATGGAGATTTTCTGAGAATTTTTATGTTTAAAAAATGGAGAGAGATGGATACTCTCAAAAAATTTTTGATCTTGCGCGGGACGTATTTTTTCAGCCCGTACGTCAGTCTGGTGATCGGGATTCCGTTCCTATTCCTCTATGCGTTTCCGTATTGGGGAAGGATTTTGGTCGTGATCGGCGTCGCCCTCGCGATCGAGGGGATACTGCTGTTGTTTGTGGCGCTCAACGAGCCGCGGTGCCCGTATTGCCACGCAAAAATGTCCGTCATGTTGCGGAGAGAACCGTATTCCAGTTGCCCGCACTGCGATAAGCCCTTCCATCGCCCAATGTGACGAAAGGAGGATAAAAGGCGATAGAAAAGCGGCGCGCCGAAAGGCGCGCCGCTTTCCTTGGTTCAATATTTCTCGTTCCGTTCCCATAGGAACGGGGGTAAAAGAAAAACAAAATCAGTAAACCGGCAGCAGGGAAAAATTTCCTAAAAACTCGCGCAAGCACAACCGCGCTTCTGCGCCGGCGCACACAATTTGCCGCAAGGCTTACGGAAAGGGTGAAATCGCCGCGCACTCTTTACGGTGTGCGCTTAAAAAGCGCGGCGATGAGGGAAAAACCGTTCGGGATTCCTTTCCGTCGGAGAATTTCGCAGGTAGCAGCACGGCGAGAGATCTCCGAGCAACAACTTAAATTTTTTGAAAAAGCAAAAATCACACTTTTTGCTTTTTCCCCCGATTTGCCGGGAGGCTTTTGGGAAGAGGGTGAAGCTGCGCGATCCCTTCAAAGGTGTGCCCTTTTATATCGCGCGCAGGGAGAAAACGCTGTCGCACACAGTGCGCGGCGGTGTCGCCCTCAAAAATCACGAAAATTTCTTTTGTCAGCTCAAAAGAAATTTTGTGAACTATTTGCTCTCCACCCCGTCGGGGGTAAAGATGTACATGTCCTTCTGTAACGGCGCCATGCCGCCGCCGAGAGCGTAGATCGCCCCGCTGAGCATATCCGTCACGCGCTGAGCCGTGGCCCCGTTCACTTCGTTGAGGTAGACGATCACGCTCTGCCTTTCGCGCAGCCGGTCGATGATCTCCTCCACATCCGCAAACGAGCGGGGATGGCGCAGCTGCATGGGGCGTTCGCCCGGCCGCCGTTCGGGGTTGGCCGGATTCGGTTCGCTGCGCTTTGCGCCGCCCTTGCCGCGTTCGTTCATGCGCCCTCCTTCTCTCCGCCCGCGGCGGGGAGGTTGCGCGGCCCGAAGATGGCCGTGCCGAGGCGGATCATGTTGCTGCCGCATTCCAAACACAGCTCCCAGTCGCCGCTCATGCCCATCGACAAAAAGCGGAAATTTGTATCGTCTGCCTTTATTGTATCATAAATTTCGCGCATAGACAAGCATAATGAGCGCAAATATGCGAGATCTTCTGAAATAGGCAGCATCGCCATCAGCCCGCACAGCCGGATATTGGGGTAAGTGCGCAGTTTTTCGTATGCGGCGCGCACATCTTTGCGCGAAAAACCGCTCTTGGAAAGTTCGCTGCCGATATTGACTTCGATCAGGCAGTTGGCCGTCCAGCCCGCCTTTTCCGCCCGCTTTTGCAGTTCGTCGGCGAGCTCGTAGCGGTCGAGCGACTGGATAAGGTCCGCCTTCCCGATCAGGTACTTGACCTTGTTGGTCTGCAAGTGCCCGATAAAGTGCCGGCGCCCTCCCTGTACGGCGTCAAATTTTTGGGTGAATTCCTGCACCTTGTTTTCGCCGATGTCCGTAATGCCGGCGGCGATGGCCTCGTTGATCTCTTCGCTCGTGCGCGTCTTGGTCGCCGCGACCAGCGTGACGGGTTCCCCCATTCCGTTGCCGCCCGCGATCTGTGCGAGCAGGCGCTGTACATTTTCTGCGATCATGGCTGTTTCCTCGCATCAATAAAAATGCCGCACCCGCTCTTCGGCGGATGCGGCTCTATTATAGCGCGTTTGCCGCGCGCTGTCAACTGCCTCAAATGCGCTCGACGATCAGTTTGGTCATCTCGCTGCCCTTTACCTGCTTCATCCCGTCGCTCATGATGTCCGCGGTGCGGTAGCCCTCGTCCAGCACGGCATTGACCGCCGCTTCGATCGCCTGCGCCTCGGCGGGCATGTCGAAGGAGTCGCGCAGCATCATCGCCGCCGACAGGATGGTCGCGATGGGGTTGGCGATGTCTTTGCCCGCAATATCGGGCGCGCTGCCGTGGATGGGCTCGTACAGGCCGCGCTTGGTCGAGCCGAGGGAGGAGGAGGCGAGCATGCCGATGGACCCGGTGATCATCGCCGCCTCGTCCGAGAGGATGTCGCCGAAGATGTTCGAGGTGAGCACCACGTCGAACTGCGAGGGGTTCTTGACCAGCTGCATCGCCGTATTGTCGACGAGCATATCCGTCAGTTCCACTTCGGGGTATTCTTTGGCGACGTTGTGCACCACCTCGCGCCACAGGCGGGAGGATTCGAGCACGTTTGCCTTGTCGATGGAAGTGACGTGCTTTCTCCGGCGCATGGCGAGGTCAAAGGCAATGCGCGCGATGCGCTCGATCTCTTCGACGCTGTATTTTTCAGTGTCATAGGCAAATTCGCCGCCCTCGCCCACGCCGCGGCCGCGCTCGCCGAAGTAGATGCCGCCGATCAGTTCGCGCACGACCACGAGGTCGATGCCCTTTTCGGCAATGTCCTTGCGCAGCGGGCAGGCCCCGGCCAGCGCGGGGAAGAGTTTGGCCGGGCGCAGGTTGGAGTACAGGCCCAGCGCCGAGCGGATCTTCAAGAGCCCCGCTTCCGGGCGCAGATGGCCGGGAAGTTTTTCGATGCGCTTGTCGCCCACCGCGCCGCCCACGGCGCCCAGCAGCACGCTGTCCGATTCGAGGCAGCGGTCGATGGTATACTGCGGCAGCGGTTCGCCCGTCGCCTCGATGGCGCATACGCCCATCAGCAACTGTTCAAATTCAAATTCATGGCAGAACTTTTCGCCCACCTTGTTGAGTACGGCGATGGCGCCGTTCGTGATCTCGGGGCCGATGCCGTCGCCCGCGAGCACTGCGATATGCTTTTTCATAATGGATCGTTACCTCTCAATGATAGGATTTGCCCAAAGCCGGGCTGGGGATGATTTCGATGGCATTGTCTCGGCGCGCCGCGTTCCAATCCTCCGCGGCCGCCGCGGTGCGGTACATCCGCTCGCTGACAAAAATGTGCTTCCCCTGCAGGAGGGGCAGGTCGGCGGGGGTGAACTGATCGAACTGCCGGAAGGGGGAAAGCGCCTTGGACAGCCGCTTTTCCTCCTCGAGCAGGCGCTTTTGCTCCGCTGCGCCCGCTTTGGCCTGGTCTTTGTTCGGCTTTTCGTCGACGGGCCGGTACATCTTCGCATAGGCGTCGGCACAGAAGCCGGCGTAGGTGCGCACGTCCTCCTCGCTGCCGCCGCACAGCACGAGGTGCCCGTATTCGGTCACGAGGGCGTATGGTGCGGCGCTGCTCCTGCCAAGGGCTTCGAGGGCGCGGCAGATGCTCCACTCCAGCGCGATGTAGCCGATCGCGATTACTGTAAATATGCACGCAAAGCAGAGCAAAAAGATGCCGATCTCGTGCACAAGGAACCAGAATAAGACCGCAAGTGCCAGCAGCACGGCCGAAGCGATGCCGTAAAGCCGCGCTCTCTGCACGAATTGCTGCCGGCGGGTGCGCCGGTTCGCCGCCTTCATGGCGGGACCTCAGCTGCGCGACGCGATGGACTTGATCAGTCCACCCTTGTCGATGATGTTTTGGATAAACGCGGGGAAGGGCTCTGCCTGAAATGTTTCGCCCGTGGTCTCGTCCACGATCTCGCCCTTGGCGAGGTCGCAGGAGACGGTGTCGCCCGCAGAAATGGCCCTGACCGCTTCCGGGCATTCCAAAATGGGCAGCCCGATGTTGATGGAATTGCGGTAGAAGATGCGCGCGAAGGAGTTGGCGATGACCAGAGAGACGCCGCTCGCCTTGATGGCGATGGGCGCGTGCTCGCGCGAGGAGCCGCAGCCGAAGTTGTCGCCCGCGACGATGATGTCGCCCGGCTTCACCTTTTTGACGAACTCCTTGTCGATGTCCTCCATGCAGTGGGAGGCGAGCTCCGTTTCGGAGGAGGTGTTCAGGTAGCGGGCGGGGATGATGACGTCGGTATCCACGTCGTTGCCGTATTTAAAAACAGTTCCTTTGACAGTCATTTTTTGAACCTCTTTGAAATTATTGAATATCTGCGGGGCTTGCCAGTTTTCCGGCTACGGCGCTCGCCGCCGCCACGTACGGGGAGGCGAGGTACACTTCGCTGTCTACGTGGCCCATGCGGCCGACAAAGTTGCGGTTGGTCGTGGCAACGGCGCGCTCGCCCGCGGCGAGGATGCCCATGTGCCCGCCCAGGCAGGGGCCGCAGGTCGGGGTCGAAACCACGGCGCCCGCGTCGATGAAAACGTCGAACAGCCCCTCGTGCATCGCCTGCTTCCAGATGGTGTTGGTCGCCGGGATGACGATGCAGCGCACCCCTTTGGCGACGTGCCTGCCGCGCAGGATGTCCGCCGCGATGCGCAGGTCAGAAATGTGTCCGTTCGTGCAGCTGCCGATGACCACCTGGTCGATCTTTACGTCCCCCCACGCTTCGGGCGTACGGGTGTTTTCGGGCAGGTGGGGGAAAGCGACGGTGGGTTTGAGCGCGGAGAGATCCACCTCGACGGTGCGCTCGTACTCGGCGTCTTCATCCGCTTCGTAGGCGCGGATCTCGCGCTGGAAGCGGCCGTTGAGGTATTCGCGCGTCACGTCGTCGACGGGGAAGATGCCGTTTTTTGCGCCCGCCTCGATCGCCATGTTGCAGATGGTAAAGCGGTCGTCGATGGAGAGGTACTGCACGCCGTCTCCCGTAAATTCCATCGATTTATACAGCGCGCCGTCCACGCCGATCAGCCCGATGATGTGCAGGATGATGTCCTTGCCGCAGATGTATTTTGCGGGCTTGTTTTTGAGCACGAAGCGGATGGCGGAAGGCACTTTGAACCAGCACTTGTTGGTCATCATGCCGGCAGCCATGTCCGTGCTGCCCACGCCCGTCGAAAAGGCGCCCAGCGCGCCGTAGGTGCAGGTGTGGCTGTCCGCGCCGATCACGAGGTCGCCCGCGCCGACGAGGCCCTTTTCGGGCAGCAGCGCGTGCTCGATGCCCATTTCGCCCACGTCAAAAAAGTTTTTTACGCCGTATCGATTTGCAAAATTGCGCACCGTTTTGACCTGCTCGGCCGCCTTGATGTCCTTGTTCGGTGTAAAGTGGTCCATCACCATGCTCACCTTTTCGGGGCAGCAGATGCAGGGCGCCTTTGCGCCTTCGAACACCTTGACCGCCACGGGCGAAGTGATGTCGTTGCCCAGCACCATGTCCAGTTCTGCATCGATCAGCTGGCCCGCCTTCACGCTGTCCAAATGCGCGTGCGCCGCCAGGATCTTTTGCGACATTGTCATTCCCATTGTTCGGATACTCCTTTTTCAAATTTCAATGTATAAAAGTGCTCTCTTTGCGGCGCGCGGCACAAAAACAATGGCCCGGCCGCCGTTTGATTGACTTCATTATATCACAAGTGCTATAATTTGTAAACGATTTATAAAATAGATAATTTTAATTGTTCTGATCGAAAATTTGAATAGCCCGCCGCTGCGGCGGGCGGGGAGGAAAGGGATGAATTCCGACGGGATCCGCACTTTTTTGATGCTGTCCAAACTCAAAAACTTTACGCGTACGGCCGAGCGCATGTATGTGGCGCAGTCCACCGTCACCAACCGCATCGCCGAGCTGGAAAACGAAACGGGCCGCAAACTGTTCGCCCGCCGCCAGGGAGGCGTGGAACTGACGGAGGAGGGGCAGCTGTTTTTGAGCTATGCTCAGCGCATCTGCGACCTCGAGGACAGCTTTATCCGCGAGGTCAATGCCGCTGCCCGGTACGACAAGGCTCTGCGCGTCGGGTGCATCAACGCCGTGTACGAGAGCAGCCTCTACCCCGCGCTGTCCGGTTTTTTCCGCGCGCACACAGACGTTTCCTTAAAGATCGTGCTCGGCCATTCCACCGATCTTTTGCAGATGCTGCAGGAAAATCTCATCGACGTCGCCTTTTCCTATCTTTCACTCAAAAAAGCGGGGTTTGTCAGCCGCCGCTTTTCCTCCGATCGGCTGGTGCTGGTCGCTTCGCCTGCCTGCAACGCCTATCCCAAGGGCATTCGCAAGGCGGAACTGCTGTCCTGCGAGTATCTCATGTGCAATTTTGCTTTCGGCGACGCGGGTGAGTTCGTGCGTTCCCTCTTTCCGCCGCGGCACGCCTTCCGCTTTGAAGTGGATAACAGCGGCAAGGTCGCGCAGTATCTGCTGGACGGATTGGGGTACAGCTTTTTGCCCTATAAAATGGTGGAGGAACAGGTGCGCGCGGGCAAACTGCAGGTGATCCGCCCGCTCGATTTTGCTGTGCCGGAGTTGGTCAGTTACTGCGCCTATCGCCGCGGCGATGCCCTCGCGGAGGAGCTGTCCGGCCGCACCGTTCAGCCGGCCGCCGCTCCCTGAGGCGCGGTCTGCCGGCCGAAGCGCCGCCCGGCCGCAGAGACAGAAGAACCATCTGCCATGCGCTTGCCAAGATCGTCGGTAAATGGTATAATGATCAATCGGGAGGAGCCTGCGGCGGCGGACGGGGCGCAAGCCATAGGGCATCCGAGGGCGCGCGCACCTTTGAGCGAGAGCGAAGAGGCGCGGTGCGCAGCCAATTCAAAACAACAGGAGAACAACAGATGAAAAGAAAAATACTTTTGAGCTTGTCGGCAGTGCTGCTGGTCGCAGTGTGCGGCGCGCTTTTTGCGGCGTGCGGCGGGCATCCGCATGCGCTGACGGCGGTCGAAGCGCACGCGGCGGGCTGTACGGAAGCGGGCAACACCGCCTATTGGTCCTGCGCGGAGTGCGGCAAGTACTTTTCCGACGCGGACGGGCGGCAGGAGATCGAAGAGGGCAGCTGGGTGATCCCGCCTGCGGGGCACACCTATGCGGACACATGGTCGTATAGCGAAACAGAGCATTGGCGCGCGGCGACCTGCGGGCATACGGACGAGGTCGCCGATCGGGCGGCGCACACTTTCGACGGGGAAATGTGCACGGTCTGTCATTATCGGCTGGATAACACGGAAGGGCTCGCCTACCTTTTGGCGGATGATGCAAAGTCGTACATCGTCGTCGGCATCGGCACGGCGGAGGAGGGCGACATCGTCATTCCCTCGGTACACTTGGGGCTGCCCGTCACGGGGATCGGCGATTCGGCATTTCAAGGATGCTCTTCGATCGTGAGCGTCTACATTCCGGACAGCGTGACCGGCCTCGGCTGGTACGCGTTTGCGGAGTGCGGTTCGCTGGAGAGCGTCACGGTCGGCAACGGTATAGCGCTCATCGGGGCGGGTGCGTTCGGCGAATGCGCGTCCTTGCAGGAAGTCATTTTGGGCGACAGCGTAACGACGCTCAGCGCATCCTGCTTTTATAATTGCTCTTCGCTGGAGAGCATCGCCCTTCCCGACAGCGTGACTCGGATCGAGACCTATGTCTTCAGCGACTGCACGTCGCTCAAAAGCATCACCCTTCCGGACGGCGTCGAGGAGATCATGGAGGGCGCGTTTTACGGATGCGGCGCGCTGGAAAGCGTTACGCTGGGCGGCGTGAAGGACATCGGAGATTCCGCATTTTACGGATGCAGCGCGTTAAGGGAAGTCGCCCTTCCGGATGGCTTGACAAGGTTGGGCGAATACGCATTTTTCGGCTGTTCTTCGCTTACAGACATCGCCCTTCCGGAGGGCTTGACGAGCCTCGGGCAGTATACGTTCGCCGATTGTCATTCGCTCGAGCGCGCCGTCCTTGCGGAGGGCTTGACGAGCCTCGGGGAAGGCGCATTTTCCGGTTGCGGCGCGCTGGAAAGCATCTCCGTCCCGGACAGCGTGACGGAGATCGGCATGTATGCGTTTGAGGGATGTTCTTCGCTTGCGGACGCCGTCCTGTCAGACGGCCTGACGCAGATCGCGGACGGCGTGTTTTCCGATTGCGGCGCGCTGCAGAGCGTTACGATCGGCAGCGGCGTGACGGAGATCGGGTTCGGGGCTTTTTATGGCTGTACGTCCCTGGCGGAGATCCGTTTCGAGGGCACGCAGGCGCAGTGGAACGGGATCGAAAAGGATCCGGATTGGGCCCTCGATGCGGGCACGTATACCATCGTCTGTACGGACGGCGAAATCGCGTAACGCTCCTCGTTCGAGGCGGGTAAAAGGCAGCAAAAGGGAAAGCAGAGCACCGGCGCCCGAAAAGGCGCCGGTGCTCTGTGCGCGTTTCGGCGTATCTGCAGCCCGGGATGCGGGCACGCTTCAAAGGCGGCTCCGTCCCTGCTCCTCGGGTCGTGTTCGGCCGTACGGCGGAGCCGATACTGTCCGCATGCGGGCGGCGGCTGTGGAAAAAAGGGCGGGTTTTTTGTGGATTTCGTGGATAAAGTTGTATTAAAATTGTATCAAATGTAAAAACGGCGGAAGAATTTCCGCCGTTTTTGTACAATTTTGTCGAAATTGTTGAAAGGTCGCCCGGATCTTTTTCGTACGGTCCGCATTTTTGTACAGAATTCCGGCAGCTGCTGTGATTGCATTGACAAACCGAAGCCAATGCTATATAATTTGAGTACGTTTCCGCCCGGCGCGCGGTGCCGGGCAAAAAACAGAACGGAGGAGACGTATATGCCCAAAATATCCGTGATCGTTCCCGTCTATAATGTGGAAAAATATTTGCGCCGCTGCCTGGACAGCATCTTTGCCCAGCAATATCCGGATGCGGAGGTCATCTGTGTGAACGATGGCTCGACGGATACGAGCCCCGCGATCTTGGAAGAATATGCGGCAAAGCACGGCAATCTGCGCATCGTCACGCAGCCCAACCGGGGGCTGGGTGCGGCGCGCAATGCCGGAATGGATGCGGCGCGCGGCGAGTACATCTTTTTTGTCGACAGCGACGATTTTCTCGCGCCAGGGTACTTTTCTGCCGCGGTTGAAAAGCTGGAGGCGGACGGGGCGGACCTCATTATGTTCAACCCGATCATTTACGATCATCGCACCGGGCGGACGCATCCCTATCGCAGCATGGTCGATTTTTATCGGTTCAGCCGCGCGGGAGGTTTCCCCGTTGCCGAACATCCGCTTCTGCTCTCTTTTAACGGCTGTTGGGATAAGGTCTGCCGCCGCTCGCTGCTCGCGGAAAACGGCATCCGCTTTCCCTGCCCGCGCATCTATGAGGATGTCACGTTCGGCATTTCGGCCCAGGTATGCGCGCGGAAAATCTCCGTGCACAAGGAGGGCTTTTACTATTATCGGAAAAATACCGGCAGCTCCATCACCGACCGCGAGCTCAACAATAAGCGGTTTCGCGGCGATTTTTTGCAGAATCTGCGCGAAGTCCGCGATTTTCTGCGCGCGCGCGGCTGCGGCCGTGCGATTTGGTCGGGTGTAATGCTGTACGCCCTGCGCGACGGGATGTTCCACCTCGGTTATGCCCGCCCGCAGCGGGAGTTTCAGTCCTTTTTTACAGAGCTTCGCGCCATCTTTTCGGATGAGGAGGTCCGCTCCGCTCTCGCGTGGGGTTCGGAAAAGATCGGCTGGTTTGCCGATGTGCTGTTGCGGGGCGACGTGCGCGCCTGCAAAAAGGGCATCGTCCGGGCACTGAATATGCCGCTGGGAATTTGAATCGGCATCGAAAAGGGAAGAGCAAGGCAAAAGGCCCTGCTCTTTTTTTAATCGCGGCGCATGACGGCAGAATACAGCTTTTTGGCAAGCGCGCGGCGGCGGGTGCCGATGGGGCATAGCCGCAGTACGGCGCGGCGCAGAAGGCTGCCCTGCGGCCGCTGCTTGGTCCCTTTGCCCGCCTGCAACGGATTCCCCGCCAGCTCTTCATAATAGGGCGTCTTGCGGAAGTAGACCCAAAAGAGGAAGGCGTACTCGTTGTTCGGATACAGCCACGGCTTTTCGCAGCCGGCAAAGTGCAGGATGTGGATGTGGTCCTTTGCGCGCAGGTAGCTCTCGAGGTAGGGCTTGGGCGCAAACGAGCGGCTGTATCCGCGGTAGCTGTCGTCCGGGTCGCCGAAAAAGTTCCAGCCGCTGTCCAAATAGAGGATCTTTCCCTCGCAGAGGATGTTCAACAGATCCTGGTCCTGAAAGCGGAAATTTCCCTGCTGCGCAAATTCGAGCAGGTAGGCCGTGCTGAAATCCCGGCGCATGGCGGCGGTATCGATGAGCAGGACCCCTGCGTTGATCAGCGTAAAGATGTTTTGGAAGTGGAATTGTTTATAATAGGTCAGCATTTCCTCGCTGAATCCGTTTACATTGCCTGCGTGGCAGATATCGATCGCCCCGCCGATGTAGTTGCCCTGCAGGTCGGTCCGGTACAGCTGCGCCACATCCGTCAGCACGACGAGATCGCTGTCCAGATAGACGATCTTGTCGTAATGGGGAAAATATTCGGGGATGATCAGCCGGTAGTAGGTTTCTTTCGTGATGGTCGCGCTCTCGTAGAGGGTATAGTCATCGAACAGCGGTTCCGGGTTCAGAAAACGGATGGATACATTGTTCCGCCCCGCCGCGGCATAGGAGAGGCGCATCTGATCGTCCTGCGTCAGGTCGTTGTGCAGGATGATGATGTCGTAATTGTTTTCCTCGGAGATGTGCTCGACCATCGATTGCAGCGCCGTTGCCGTAAACTTGGCATAGCCGCGGTTGGTCGCAAAAAATACGGGGATATTGTTTTCCGAAAATGCCGGGGC
>CAJFTM010000006.1 GCA_904419945.1 uncultured Clostridia bacterium | reverse complement strand
TGTTGCGATTTGAAGCGGAAAAGGCAAGCGCGAAAGCGAGGGCATAAAAGGAATATCGGGGCTGTTCTTTAAGTCGGTGGTTGGCGGAAAGGACAGCCCCTTTGTGGTTTGCGAGGTGAAGAATAATGATTGATTTTAAGCAGAAGCGTTTTCAGGGCGTAAGCAGCAATGAAAAAATGGAAAATCTTGAAGTTTTGGAAAAGTATGCCGCAACGATACGCAAGGATTTAGAGGACAGCAAACAAAATTTCTTTTGGCTCGGCGTTCATCTGATTGACCTTTACAGCAGCAATACGTATTCGGCAATCGTGGGTATCCGTTTTAATCACGAACAGATACGCAACGAATATGGTTTTAATCTGCCTATCGGCGCAGGGAACTGCTGTGCGGACTTCTTTTTCGCATATTGCTTTGACGAATTCGGGCTTGACAAAACGCGGGTGAGCCGTCTCATGAACATCGTGGACGAGTTCGGTGACGGTTTGCGCTGTTTTAAGAAGGAATGGGAGCCGTACAGCTATTCGCAGTTGTGCGAATTGCTTCCCCTTTCTGATGAGGAACGCAAGCCTGTTCAGCCCGATTGGACGATCAAGAAAATACGCGAGTATAAAAAGAGCCTTGTTGCGACGTCGCAACAGGTCGAAATGGAATTGCCGGAAGCGGAAGAACCTTTGAAAGACAAGTACGCGCGTTTTGAAAAATGGACGAAACGGGAACTTTGCGATAAAATCTTTGATTTGGAAGCACAGTATGACGAACTGTTGCGGGAAAACGAGCGTCTGCGCCTATCGTTTTTAGATCAAGCGGGGTGAACGGAATGAAAGGTTTTATCGAAGTCACGGAAAAGCGCGAACACGTTAAAATGCTTTTTCCGGTGTCGCGGATCAGTTGTGTATTTGAGAGCGATGACGGCGGCGCGTTCATAGAAACGGGCGTTGATAAGCGCGGAGAAAGCACCGGCGTTTACGTCGAAGAAGCATTTTATACCGTCGCCCAAAAAGTGGCGGCAGCATCGGGCGGACATTGTATTCCCATCCGTCCGAATCAAGAGTTCAAACAAAAAATTTCAAACGAGGTGTAAAAAAGGAGCTTTTCATGAAGAGGACACAAAACAAGTCGCGGATCGTACAAATTCTGACGTTGACGCTTGCAGCATTTTTATTCATTGCTTTGATCGTGTCGTTAGTTGTTTTACTGCGTCCGCAAAGTTATACGGTCAATGCTGCCGAATATAAAGATCTGCAGCGTTTCGCTTACTGGGCAGATGCAGACGGAAAAAAGGTCTCTGAAGAAAATCCATACACATATGAGGCGCGCAGTGAACACGATTTGATTGCTGTATATGAAGAGTTTCTTCGTTATGATCTTACGTATGGAGATTCATCTGCGGAAGATTTTGTTTACACGCAATATGATGCGCAAACGCATACGCTATCAGATTGTTTTTGGTTCAATACGGCTGTATTGACTACTCCCTTGCGGTACGGTATGACGATTGAGTTTACCGTACGCGAAAGCGCCAAGCAAGTTTTGTTTGGCGTGTCCGAAAAGAATGTCGTCGACAATGTTTCTGCAAATACATGGAATCCGAATTTTCCGTATTTGTTTATACCTTCTTACAATGTTTATGTTGGCTCTGAATATGAAACGCGCGAACCGCTTGCTTATCTCTATCCTTTATCGAGTGGTGCAGTAGGCGGAAAAGAATATCTTACAAATTTTTCTGCGACATTTCCTTATGTTCCCAGTTCGGATGAACTTGTAACTGTTCGTCTTGTGCTGGATGACACGCTGCTTGTCTATATCGATGGAGTGTTACTCGCGGCTGATAATTTGCCTGCATATTCTATTGCGCGGGAAAAGGATTATTATTTCAGTTTTGCCGCTTGCATTACCGATATGCAGATCACAGATTTCGGGTATGATCAATATATATCGGTACGCGGTAAACTTGATGAATCAAATCTGACGAATGAAATTGTGACCGAGGATACGTTTTACGGAAAGAAGGCTGCCTTTTTAGGCGATAGCATTACTGAAGGCGTAGGCGTAAGTGATCAGCAGCATCGTTATTCATCGGTATTGTGTAATTCGTTGGGCATGACGGAAATCAACTTGGGTGTGTCGGGTACCGTTTATTGCACGGGTCATAGCAACCGCGCTTCGCGTATTTCGGATGTGGCGAAGATCCCCTATGACAGTGATGTTGTCATAGTGCTTCTCGGGATAAATGATTTTGACCAGGCGATCGTAGGTAAATTTGCGGAACTTGGCGAGTTTGGCAGCACCGATACGTCGACGGTGTATGGGGCAGCGGATGCGATGTATCGTGCATTAGTAAACCGCTTCCGTTGCACGGACGCACGGATCTATATTTGTACACCCGTGATCACCAGCTGGAATAATAGCGTGTCTGCCGAACGCAACTGGTCGCAGGATAAAAAAAATGCTTGTGGTTATACGTTGCCTGATCTATGCAGTGCGTTGAAGGAAGTGGCACAGTACTACGGGCTTGTCTGTTATGATCTGAATGCGTTTTCCGGTGTAACACAAGCAGATTTTGCAGACGGTATTCATCCGAACGAAAGTGGTGCGGCAAAGATTGCAGATTCTCTTGAAGGTTTTCTTTTGCAGAATGTTTATTATGAATTTCAATAAAAAAGGAGTGTGAAATTATGCCGAATTATGAGTTGCGAAAGCATAAAGCATCGGATATGGTCAAATGGGTGATCATTTTTTTGATCTCCATCGGCCTGATCGGCGCGGTCATTACGCTGTTTATCCTATTGGATCGGCAGACGACGGTGACGGAGATCGGCGCGGAGGCGTATACGATCGCGGCGCTGGACGAGAACGGCGAGCAAACGGATGGGGATACTTCGATCGTAACGCGCAGCGCGTTCACGACGGACGGATTGAAAGTCGAGATCGAAGATGAGGCGACAGTGACGTATATGCTGTATTTCTACGGCGCGGAAGATGAGTTTATTTCCAAGACGGCAGCCCTTTCGGAGGATTTTGACGGCAGCATTCCCGAGAATGCGGAAACGGCAAAAATCGTTATCACCCCTATCGAAGATGAGGACGGCAAGGTCGATCTGACCGAAGTGCTCGGCTATGCCGGGCAGGTGACCGTAACGGTCAATAAGTAAAAAGGAGACGAAAAGATGAGTAACAAAGCAAGATGGACGGCTACGGTCATTGCCATCATTTTGGCGTTTGTAGGCATAGCGGCGGCGTTCGTCGGTATCTTCTCGGACGGGTTCACGAACTGGGACAAGTTCAAGCCCGAAGAAGATCAGCCGGAAGTCACAGAGACCGGCGGTGTGATCGTCGGAGACAGTGTCGGTAACGGCGTTGCTCTGAAAAGCATGAAGATCGCGGCGGAAGATTATGCCGCATACGGCGTCAGTCCGCTGGCGGAATCTGCGTACAGTATCACCGCGACCGTCGCCGATGAATCGGGCAGCCATCCCGAAGCGCTGCAGGTCGTAGAGTTTTCTGTCGGCTGGCAAGATACGAATTCTGCGTCCGTTTCAGAATATGTGACGATGACGACGCAGGGCTGTACAGCTACGCTTTCGTTTAAGCAAGCGTTTAGTACGCCGATCGTTTTAACGGCGACTTCGTCCTTCGATTCGTCCGTGAGTGGTACGACGGTATTTGACTATGCAAAACGCGTGACAGGTGTTAAAGTTAATCTGAACGGTTCGTCTTCTGTCGTTTCGGGCAGCACGAGGACGGTCAAGAGCGTTGCCCTGCCGGACTTTTCCGAAGGCGGATCGAGTTCCGGTTGGGTGAGTAAAGAATTGAATTTTTTCGAAGAGGTCGAGTTCGGCACGGGTACTGTGCAGGGCACAGTTACATCCGTCCGTTACCAGATAATGCCTACCGACGAACTGATCGAAGCGTTGCATTCGGCCAATTCTTCTCTTAGCGATGTCACGGGCAGAGTCTTTTCTACGTCCGGGGCAATGGCAAGTGCAATTTCGTTTTACGATCTAATCGCCCGTACAATGGACGATGAGCTTGTTATGGTTGAGGGTTATCGTGCTTCTCTGTATAACGCGTTGAGTTCCGTCAGTTCACATTTTGACGTTGAGCTCACCGCGCAGGTATCCAATATTTCTGGGACGACTTTTACGTTTGGTTTTACGATGAACCTGACGAATACGGATCTTCAGATCGCAAGCGTTACGATGAGTGAATCGAATATCGTTGTTTAAGGTGTAAAGTTATGAAAGCAAAAAGGAGTGTTGCCGTTTCTTCGGTTGTTAAAGTAATCGTTTCTATTTTGCTTCTGCTCATCGTTGTCGGTTTAATTGGGTTCGTCGCTTATTTTACGAATGGTTTTACGTCCGATTTCAGATCTTTTTACGTTGAATACCAAGGGCAGCGTATATTGCGCGAAGAAAGCAAGTTGTCTTTCCCGCTGGATACGGAGCTGCGGTTTGACTGTAAGTATGTCTTTGCTTCGGGTGACGAACAAGGAACGTATGGGTATAACGTCGCCATTGTTCCGAATTCCGAAGTTGATTTCGAATTTACGGTCGATGATCAATACATGATCTATTCGGGTATCGATGATCTGACTTCCGCTTTTGCGATTGTCAAAGAGCAGGATCATTTCATTTTAACGCTCCCTTCGGATTTTGGCATGCAGTCGGTGTTGCAGTTGCTCTATCCCGGGCAGGAAGTCGTGATTCCCGATGATCTGGCGTTGGACGGGTACTACTATACGCTCGTTATATCTTCGTATAACGATGAGTTTGTGTATAACATCACGTTCAACTGCATTCTGAGCGTTGCGTCGATTGAAATGAGCGAGGAGCACGTTGTGGTATGATTACACGCAGACGACGAGTATATCAGGCTATACTGACATTTATCTTTGTCGTTGTTCTTCTTTTTCTGGTGTGCGTTGGCGGGAATATTCCCGCCCGCGCATACGCAGCATCGCCCAATGCGCTGAAATACGATCAGACGAACGTATTGGATGATTTGGAGAACTCTACGATAGACGGTGTACCGTTCGATATTTCTAACTACACCTTTGACGAAAATCAGCCCGCGCAAGTATTCATGTTTGCGGAATACTGTTACAGTTTCTACACGAATTTGCGTGACAATTACGGGCTGTACGTCTATGTGTATAACCCGCAGCGTTTGAAGTTCAAAACAAACTCTATGCTGAACACAATAAGCATACGGGCGGGCAACGATGACAGTATCGGGCATACGAAGTACACGCTTTTATATCTCAATCAATGCGAAATATCGAATTATGAGGGCATGTTCCTTAAATTTAAGGTCATGCTTTCGGGTGAACAGAAAGAGCAGATTTTTGACCGCCTTGCAAGCGGCAAGCGCGTATATGACGTGAGCGAAATTGAACTTGTAACGGACGGCGAAACAAAATCGCAGTATTACTATGTCGGCACGGAATACACGTTTGAGGGCTATGCCAAAGGTTATGGCTCTGACGTGAATGGTGAAAGCACATTGGTTTGTGCGAACGAACAGCGCGAGGCGTTGACGTTGGACGTGCGTTCCACTTATTACCGCCCCGCTGGTACGAGCGGCGAGGCATACACCCGTGACACGCTCCATTCGGTGTATTTTGCCGTTCCGCAACGCATATTGGACGCATACCCGACGGTTTCCAAAGTCCATGCCACTTGGCTGAACGCACAGACCACCCCTATCTTTGTAACGGGCAATACGGCTGTGCGCGACGCGATTTTGCCGTATATCGGGCAGACCGTGGACGGCGGCGATTTTACATACGCAAAGGACGACAATTCGCCCGTGCCGTACGCGCTTATTGCTTCAAAGTATATCGAAAGCGCAAGTTGGAACAACGCTGCTTACAGTTTGTCTTATATGAGTTATAACGCAAATCGTAAATATACAAGGTCCGATACCGATTTGAATGCTTTGCAATATTGCTTTTTGGCTACTAATGAATATGGTGAAACAGGCGAAGATTTTGCCGATACATACATTGTCCGTGCGGAAGATTTGCTCGGCAATAAACTGACGGGCGAAAAAGGTTATTTTGCGGAATATACCGAACAACACGGCGGCGAGTTGGTTATGGAGCGGTATAGCAAGGCTTTGTTTTCAAATATTGCCGATACCGTAACGGATATTTGGATAGAGGCAGACGACACCTTTACTCTTACCGATGAAGTCATTTCCAAAGACTTGTGGCAACAGTTTGTTGGCGGCGGGTACAACGTCACGGCAACGCACGAATATAAAGTTTCTGCAATAAAACAGGTTACGGCTGAAGATATAAAAGGCTCTCCTGCCGAAATTTGCGACAGATTGTATATCGACGAAAGCGATTATACGGAGTTTCTGCAATTCTACAATGACGCAGTAACGGTCAATCCGACAGATCCCGACGATGAAAAAATGGCGGTCGTATTGTTCCGCTATTATCAGTCCGAATATCCGCACTACGAAGTCGCGGAGTACAAGCGCGGTGAGGGCGATTGGACTTTGACGGGTACGCAGTTCGGCTATGATTTTGTCGATACAAACGCTTATTTCATGCAAATGTGGGTGCAACTCGGTTTCGATATTATCGACATTGAGTTCTCGAACGGCGAAAAGTCTTTGACGCTCGGCGTTGCCATGTCGCCCATTGATATAAGTGCGGACGGCGGGCAAACGCTTTTCCCTCACAGCGACAAAGACGATTGGTGGCAGATCGTGCTTGCCGTTTTATTGGTCTTGCTTTTGGCCTTCGTCTTGTATAAGTTTTTCCGCTGGGTTTTCAGCCGGAACACGGCGACGACGGTGGTCAATATCGGCGAGGATACATACGTCAACGGCAAGCGGCGAAAGCGAAAAAATAAGTAAGGAGACAAATCAATGGCAGCAAAAACGATGAGCAGGCGGAGCGGCGGTAAAGCCGCAGGACGCAAGCAGCAAAGCTATATGTCGGCCGTGCGCGAGGCGTATAATTACGGCTTCCGGGACGGATATGCAGCGTACAGCCATTTGCCGAGGGTGCGCGGTTCACAGACGGCCGCGCAGTACGGCTACGGCCGCGGACTGTCTGCCCATAAAAAAGTAAACAAGTACCAGACAAAGGCGAATGCCGGGAATAACAGATCTTCTTGGAGGTAAAACATGGCAAGGAAACGATATTCGATCAAAGATCGTGCGGCGTATCATAAATCGCGGATGGATGATTCAACCATATCGGTAAATAAGCGTTCCTATTCACGTCAATGGATGGACGGCTTTACAGATAAGCATCCTCGGGAAAATTATTTAGCCGTACGTAATGAAATACGATTTGAAAAAAGCCGTGGTCCTATGTCGAAAGATAAAAAACTTCTTCTTTACGGATACCGTAACGGATTGAAAGCACAACTCGACCGTAATGCAGGCAAAAGGTAAATTTTTCCTTCATTGCACAGCTCCCCGCAGGGGTGTTTAGACAAAATGCCGATCGGGGCGGAAAAGCCCCTTTCGGCATTCAATTTACGAGGTATTTATGGCAAAAAAAAGTAAAAATTTTCGGCGTAGCTTTCGCAAAAATAAGCGTATCAATCATCCTACATATGTGATTGATAGAAACGGGAATGTGTATAAGTATATCGGCATTACGCATTCCCGCAAGACGAAAGATGAAAACAATATTCCGCTAAGGAAGAATCCAAACCCAAAAGACAATCGTTCGGCTTATTTGCGTCCAAGGGTTGAAAAAGATGAAATGAAAAATTTTGGACGGCGCTATGACGATTGGCGTTTTGGGGATGAAGATAGTAAACTTGTACGGCGTATGATTGATGAAGATAAGAAAAAGCCTCGCAAATAGTTGCGAGGGATAAAAAAGAAAGAGGCATTTGCGATCCATAGAAATGTGCAAAATGCTCAGCCGAACTTAATCAGCGAATCCTCTTTCTGTATTTCATTATACGGCAAGAACGATAATTTGTCAAATGATTTTAGGATAGAAAGGCTATGAAAACATTGAAGCGGATTTTGAAGGTATTGCTGTTTATCGCGGTCGCGGCCGTCGTCGGGTACTTTATTTTTACGGGGTTTCAGCTATGACGAGAGAAAAGCAGTTTGACTATCGGCACATCATCTGTATCGCGGTCACGCTCGGCTTTGTCGCTCTTGGCGTATTTAAGTTTTTCGGTTCGGTCGGTCGGATCATCGAGAGCTGCCGCGACGTCGGCCTTTCGGCGGCGTATTATTTTTGCGAATTGTTCCGCATCCCGCATACGATCACGCCTACCGTGAACGAGTTCCCGAAGATCCCGTTTTTCGATTTTGCGGGCGGCACGGAAGCCCCTGCAATACCTATCCCGCAGGAGTGGCAGGAGTTTCGGGAAGGTTGGGCCGTCTATTGGCAGACTTGGGCGACGGGCGAAAACTTCTTCGCGTACCTCTTCTTTCTCGGCGATCTTTTGTACGGGCTCTCTATGTTCGTGCTGTGCGTCCTGCCCTTTATCATCGTGCTGTATTTCGCCTTGCAGAAACTGCTGAAAACGGGGAACGACCGCCACGGCGAAGAGACGAAACCGCTACGCCTGTTCAAGCGCGTTGCGGCGGTCACCTATCGCCCGGTCAAACATTGGCTCATTTCCTTTTTTACCTTCTTCCGCGAACGCGGTGCTTATTGGAAATTGTGGCTTGTGCTGTGGCTGTTTTACTTCAACGTGTTCGCCATCGGCTTGGAGTTTATCGCCTTTTATCTGTACTTCGTTGTTTTGTTTGACTTCCTGAACATTTATCGGCAGGTTTATAAGCTGCTGCTCGACCTGTGGCCGGGGCTGACATTTTTCCCTGCGTGGTGCTGGGGCGTTGCTGCGGTGCTGCTGCTCGGCCATATCGCGAAGAAACGCGCGTACGCGCGGCTGCGGCACAACGAGCGAAAGAACCGCGGGTTCCTGAACGAGCGCGGCGTCGTGACGATCGTCGGCGGCGTGATGGGCGCGGGCAAGACGGCGCTCGTTACCGATATGGCACTTTCGGCGGAAGTGCAGTTGCGCGATCAGGCGTTCGAGATCATCGTGGAGAGCGATCTCAAATTTCCGTTCTTTCCGTGGCCTGCATTGGAAAGTGAGCTGGAACGCGCGATCGCCTTTCACGGCGTGTATTCGGTGCCGTCCTGCAAGGCTTGGCTGAACAAGAAAAAGCTGCGCTGGCAAAAGTCGCCCTGCCGCGAAAAGATATTCGGCTATGATTACGAGCGGTACGGCCTGACCTATGACGACGGGCATAAAATGGCGGACGTTTGGCAGGTATTGGAAGACTATGCGTGCGCGTATTTCATTTATACGGTGCAGTCGTCTTTGATTTTGGCGAACTATTCCATTCGTACGGACAACGTCATGCAAAGCGCCGGGCATTTCCCTGTGTGGGACACCGACTTTTTCAGCCGCGACAGCCGAACACAGGCGGCGATCTCCCGCCATGCGCATATCCTTGACTTTGATATGCTGCGGCTTGGCAAAATTTTACTGCAAAACAATCCCAACCGCAACGCCTTCGGCTTCGGCGTGTATGTGGTTACGGAGATCGATAAGGAGCGGAAAAATACGCCGGAACTGTCCGAAGTAAAGCGGAACACGGACGAATGCAACCAAAAGAACGACCTTTTCAACGTGCTTTTGAAGATGTCGCGGCACGCCTGCGTGATCGCAAATCGCGTCTTTGTGAAGGTGATCGCCGATTTACAGCGGTTCGGAAGTTTGGGCGGCGACGTGCGGGAACTGGGCGAAGTGGTCACGATCGAAGGCAAAGGCGAGTTGTCGCCCGTTTTGCCTTTCTTTTCCCCGTTTTGGTTCGACTCTATGCTGTCCGAATGGGTGCTGCAAAAGTTTGTCGGGCTGTATTATGAGTATCGGTATCTCCGCGGCGACGATTGCCTGACAATGTATATACTTAAAAGCTTTGCCGCAGCATTGCAGCGGCATGACCGGCGGGTGCGCAACACGTTCGACTGCGCTGTGCTGACGTTGACGGTGGAGAGCGGCAAGCAGGACGGCGAACCGCTCGCGCGGAAGTGGTATAAAATGCCGAAAAAGGTTTATGCAAATCGTTATTCGACCGATTGCCTCGCCGGTATTTTTGAACGCAGGGCGGAGCAGAACGCCGTGGGGCTGGACGATCTCCCCGAATACGCCGGAGAGCGGGCAACGTGGGACGAATTGCAGAAGCAAAACAGCTTCTTCCAGCGCGATATGGAGTGCGTGGACGAGCTTACGGACGAGCAGACGGGCGAATCCTTTTCCGTTCCCGCTCCGCGTGGTGCGGCGGATCATCGCTCCGACCTCGGCTATGACCCTATGGAAATTTTAAGGAGATAAAAGGCATGAAACGAACTGTGGAAGAAAAATATCAATACAACAAGCGTCGCAAAGGTTCTTTTTCGTCGGGGTATTGTTACGGCGTATCGCTCTATCGAGATTACCCGAAGCACGACGAAGAGGGAAAAATGCTGACGCAGGCTCTTGTAAACGTTGCAAAAGTTCGAGCGCGGGAAGGTCAGCAATTTTCCAAAGGCCTGCTGTGCGGTTACCGCGATAAAGCAAATGAACGGAAGGAAAAACTTTCCTTTACAGGCAAACAAGCTCCCCGCAGGGGTGATCATAAACAAGGAGACCGCAGATGAACGCAGCATTGCAGCCCTATTACGGCAACGATTGCCCTTTTGACAAGCTCTATAAAGTATACAGCGACGGCAGCCATTATATTGCTCGGGAAGCCGTCCGAGGCAGACGGCTTCCGCGCAGGGTCAGACAGCCGCAGGAGATCGACGGACTTTTCGACGAACTTTATAAAATCGCCATGCAAAGCGTGTTGGACGGCAAGGAAAAGACTACGGCGGAAAAGGTTAAAAAGATCGTGCCGTTCATTCAGACGGGGCTGGAAGATCATTTTCCGTTCTATCCGGACATAGAAGGCTATGTGCGCGAAAACGTTGAGCGCAAGCTGCGCAACGCCTGGCAGCGGGAAAAGCGCTTTCGTCGGAAAGCGTATCTGAACCGCTGGAATTTTTTTGTGACGTTTACCTACAACGGCAAGAAACATACGGAAGAGACCTTCCGCAAGAAGCTGCGCAAGTGTCTCTCCAATCTGCACACGCGGCGCGGCTGGCTCTTCATGGGCGTGCCCGAACGGGGCGAAAAAACCGGCCGCCTGCACTTCCATTTCCTCGTCTATATCCCCGACGGGGAGATGGTCGGCGTATTGACAAAAAAACGGGATTATAGCCTGCGAAAAGGTAAGATCGAGGAAACCTTTTCCAACAGCTTTTTTGAACGCAAATTCGGAAGAAACGACTTTGAGGAGTTGAATCTTATGGAACTACGAAACGGCAGCGCAGTCAATTATTTGCTGAAATATTTGCGCAAGACAGATGAGCGCGTGATTTACAGCCGCGGTATAGCGACGGAGATCACCAAACGGCTGGACAACAGCGTGTTCGCGGCGGCAATGGAGGGCGATTATGTACCGAAGTACGTCATCTTCGACGGCGTGATCGACTGGGAACGGGACATCCTTTCGCCCGCCATGCGTCGAATGCGAACACAGCTTGCAGCGTAGCCGCACGGCTGTAAAACACGGATAAGCAATCGTTTTGCGCCTATGGAACAGCATACGGCGCAATTTTGCGTTGCCGAAAAGCGAAAACCAGAGCGAACCGTGTGAAAATCCTGCTTTCCGACGACGAAAAAACAAAAAGAAAAGGCGGCTTTTCGCAAGCGGTGTAGCGCGAAAGCCGCCTTTTTTGTGCCGCGTCGGACGGTTTTTCAGGTCGTTCGGGCAGGGCATTGCGCGCCCCCTGTCCCGCCGCGCGGAGCGCGGCGGCTCGTATAGACAAGGGGGCGCGCAATGCTCTTTTATTCGTTTATTGTTCCAGGGGTTGCATATTTAATCTTTTTCTTATAAGTATCGGTTTCAACTTCTTTTCTGTTTAAGTAAATTACAGTTATTCCGTCTCTTTTGACGATTTCAGGATAAATTTTAAGTTTGTATTCTTTCCTTTTTTGATATTTAATATTTGTTTCGTCATATCCCCAATATTCGATATAGATATTTTTTAATCCGTTATATTCAGGAATATAGAAGTCAGGAGTAATATCTTTGTCTTTATCTACGTCTATTTTTACTTCATAGGCGTGTTGGATGTTTTCTTTGAATAGCCAGTTATCGATAATTTTTTCATAAGGACTTTTTACTAAGTGGCCGTCATCACATACAAAATCGCTTTTATATTCCGCCTCTAATTTTTCAAAATCTTTGCAATTTTGTACTTTGAGGTATAGTATTTTGTCTTTATATTTGTGATAACAATTCAAACAAAAGTGCTTTCCATTAGAAGGTTCTCCGCAGATTATACAAGTTAATTCCGAAGTGTTGGTGTTTTCAGAATGTTTGGAAACGGTGCTCTTACATTTGCACGGTTTGCTTGTTTCATGCCATTGGCCGCAGTCCGGGCATTGCTCGATTACTCCCTCTTTAAGCTGTTGTGCGTGTTCCCTGCATAATTTGTCTTTGCGAGCATTACCGTACCATACGCTTGTGGGTTTACCGCAAATCGGACAAATTAAATTTTCGTTTTTCATGCGATCACCTTCTTTTTTTATGATGATTATATTTTATAATATAAATAGCGTTTTGTCAATATTTAGTTGGAATTTCTTATTGCGACGTCGCAACGAGAAATCACTCTTTTTTTAACAAGCAGCTCCCCGCAGGGGTGATCAGTAGAGATACAGAGGAGGAAAGAATATGAGGCGACAGCATTTTAATCATTTAGTTTATCGAAAACGGCTTGAATTGGAAGCCTGTCTGAAAGCGAAAATGCCGGTGAAGCAAATCGCGGAGCAGCTCGGCGTACATATAAGCACGGTTTATCGGGAAAAGAAGCGCGGCGAATATGTTCACCGCAACACCGATTGGACGGAAGAAACACGCTATGCGCCCGAACTCGCTGAACAGAAGTATCGCGCCAATTTAAAAGAGAAAGGCGCACCGTTGAAAATCGGCAACGATCACGCATTGGCGAATTATATTGAAAAGCGCATCGTAGACGATGGCTTGACTGTGCGGGCGGTGTTGGGCGAAATAAAGCGGAAACAACTGCCCTTTTCAACATCTATCTCGGTGAATACGTTGTACAGTTACATTGAAAAGGGCGTGTTTCTGCGGCTTTCGCTCAAACACCTGCCTCTTAAGGACAAGCCACGGAAAGAGAAACGCGAAGTGAAGCCAGCAAAACTTCCCCGCGGCACGAGTATAGAAAAACGTCCGGCTGCAATTGCGGAACGTAAAGAGTTCGGGCATTGGGAAATGGATTGCGTGATCGGCAAACGCGAAGCGGGTAAGGTGTTCCTTGTCATGACGGAACGCCTTACCCGCAGGGAAATTATTATGCTCATGCCGAACAAGAAGGCGGAAAGCGTAGTGCGCTGTCTGCATATGCTGGAACGGAAGTTCGGCACGCTGTTCTATTCGATTTTTAAGAGTATCACCGTTGACAACGGTTCGGAGTTTGCGGATTTCAAGAGAATGGAACGCAGTCGTTACGGGAACAAGCAGCGGACAAAGGTTTACTATTGTCATCCGTATTGCTCATGCGAACGCGGAACGAACGAGCGAATGAACCGCGAAATTCGGCGCGTGTTCCCGAAAGGTAAGGATTTCAATGCCATTACGCCCAACGAGGTGAAACGCGCCGAAGAATGGTTGAATAACTACCCACGCGGTGTTTTAGGCTTTGATACCCCTGAAAATCTGTTCAATTTTTACATTTCGCAGCTTTCGTAAAAAATATTTGAAAATTTTTTAACTTTTTTCGCATTTACTCTTGACATCTACGAAATCCAAAAAAATTTATTTATTTTTTGCCTTTACCCCCCCCCCGGGAAAATCTTGTTTATGCACTTGACAACGGCCCGATTCTATGATACCATAATGCCGTCCCCACCCCTGCGCGAAGCGGGATGCGGGGAAAAGGAGATGTATGAAAGAAAAGATCCTGGAGATCCGGAACCTGAGCAAATCGTACGGCAAAGGGAAAAAAGCCGTCGACGATCTCTCACTGGACGTATATGCCGGCGATATTTACGGCTTTATCGGACAGAACGGTGCCGGCAAAACGACCACCCTGCGAGCCGTGACGGGTATCCTCGAATTCGATGGCGGCGAGATCTTCATCGACGGGAAATCCGTCAAAAAGCAGCCCGTCGCCTGTAAAGCGGTGACGGCCTATATACCGGACAATCCTGACCTGTACGAATACCTGACCGGCATCCAATACTTAAACTTTATCGGCGACATGTTCAACGTCGGAAAGGCTGAACGCAGCGCGCGCATCGAAAAGTATGCAGACATGTTCCGCATCGCCGGCGACCTCGGCTCGCTCGTCAGCGCCTACTCGCACGGCATGAAACAAAAACTCGCCATTATCGGCGCCCTGCTGCACGCACCCAAGCTCATGGTCTTGGACGAACCCTTTGTCGGACTGGATCCGGAAGCGGCGTTCAAGCTCAAACAGGTATTCCGCGAGATGTGCGACGCTGGCTCCGCCATCTTCTTCTCCACCCACGTCTTGGATGTTGCGGAAAAACTGTGCAACAAGATCGCCATTATCAAGGGCGGCAAGCTCATGGCGAGCGGCGACATCGACGCCGTGCGCGGCGACGAGAGCCTTGAATCGGTGTTTATGGAGGTACTCGAGAAGGATGCGCGCTAAATGGATCCTGCTGGCTAAGATCCAGCTGATGGGGCTGCTCGGCTTCAACCGCGCGCGCAAGACGGACGACCCGAGCGTGCGCCGCAAAGCCATCGGCGGAGCCGTCGCCTTTGCGATCGTATCGCTGATCATGCTCGCCTACATCACCCTGTTTGCCATCGTATTCTGCGGGCTCGGCCTGACCGAAGCGGTGCCGGCGACGGCGATCGCCTTGGCGGCCGTGATCACATTCTTTTTCTCCCTCTTGCAGGGAAGTTCGATGCTGTTCGCGCTCAAAGATTACGACGCCGTGATGTCCCTGCCCGTCTCCCGCCGGGCCGTCATCGGGAGCAGGCTGCTCGTGTCCTACCTCGTCAATCTGCTCTTCTGTCTGGGCGTAATGATCCCTGTCACCGCCGTCTATTTTGTGTTTGCGGGATTCTCCTTCGGCGCGCTGGCGACCATCTTTGCCGCGACGCTGTTTGCCCCTCTGCTGCCCGTCGTCGTGGCGACGGCGCTGAGCACATTGCTGACCGCACTGACCGCCGGTCTGCGCTTCAAAGGGCTGCTGCAGGGCATTCTCGGGCTCCTGATGCTCGTGGCCATCTTCCTCCTGAGCTTCTCGCTCAGCTTTGCCATGCAGACGGACGCCACCGGCAACCTGACAGCCGCCGCCGACGTACTCGCGCAGTACATCTATCCGCCCGCGCAGTGGATCACGCTGACCCTGTCCGGCGAGGGTGTCTGGGGCATCTTCGCCTTTATCGGGGTCTCTCTCGCGGCAGCCGCCCTCTTCGTGCTGTTTATAGCGCCCTTCTACTCGAAGATCAACGCCGCCCTGCTCAACCACGGCGCACGGGTCGCCTACAAAAAGGGAGACATCAAGAGCTCCTCCGCCTTTTTCTCGCTGCTGCGGAAAGAATTCAAAAAGCTGTTTTCCTCCTCATCCTACCTGATGAACGGCGTGGCCGGCACTCTGCTGCTCATCATTGCAGGAGTCGCGCTGCTGTTCGTGGACGCAAAGAGCGTGATCGATCTGCTGATCTCGGAGTCAGAGGCCGAAGCCCCCTTCCTCGTCGAAGTGCTCGAAAATCGTCTGCCCTACATGGCCGCCGGACTTTTGATCGTATTTACCGGAATGTCCTGCCCGGCCGCATCGGCACTGTCTTTGGAGGGAAGCTCGCGCGGACAGCTGTTCGCGATGCCCGTATCGACGCGGACGATCTTCCTCGCCAAGTCGACGCCGACCTTCCTCCTCAATGCGATCGGCAGCCTGTTTGTTTCCGCCGTGCTCTGCGCAAAACTCGGGACAAGTGCGGACGGGTGGACGATCATGCTCGGAACGGCGGTCGTCTTTTCCGCCTTTACGGGAATTTTCGGCATCTATCTCAATTACAAATTTCCGAAATACGACTGGAAAACGGAAGCCGCCGTCGTCAAGCAGAGTGCTCCCGTGACCATCTTCACGCTCGGAGCAATGCTGCTCGGCTTTGCCGTCTGCGCGCTCTCTGTCCTCGGCTGGTATGCCGTCGTCGCGGTCGACGCCGTATGCATCGTACTCTGCGTGACATTGATCGCCCATTTCGGGAAGCTTCACTTATATGTATAAATAAGTTCAAAAAGGGCGCACCCGCCGGGTGCGCCCTTTTTTGTATCAGAAAACCCGCGGACGCACCGCGGGTTCATAGAAGCTTTGCCGGGTGAATCTTTCCCGGCTGTATGTTTTTACGTTCAAAACGCCCACCGGCCGTTGCGGAAGATCGGATGGCGGGCACCCGTATCGGTGACGCCGTCGATATACAAGTCGTCGTTGCCGATCATAAAATCGACGTGGATCATCGAATCGTTGATGCCCATGGCGTGCAGCTCTTCTTCCGACTTTTCCGCATAGCCGCGTACGCAGTTGGTAAATCCTCTGCCCAACGCGAGGTGGCAGGCGGCGTTTTCATCAAACAATGTATTGTAGAAGAGGACGCGGCTCGCATTGACGGGAGAATCGTACGGAACGAGCGCGCACTCGCCCAGATAGGAGGCGCCCTCATCCATTTCGATCATCTTTTTGAGCACGTCTTCGCCCGCGGAGGCGTGAACTTCGACCGCGCGCCCCTGCTCAAAGCGGACGGAAAAATTGCGAATGAGCTGCCCTTGATAGGAGAGCGGCTTGGTAGAATAGACGATCCCTTCCGCCTCCCCGCGCTTGGGACTGGTAAACACCTCTTCGGACGGGATATTGGGATTGAAAGAGATCCCGGAAAGCGTCTTTTCCTCGCCCGCGGCAAACAGCCCGTCGCGCAGCAGGCCGACGCGCAAGTCCGTTCCGTTCGAGCTCTGGTACTCGAGCGAACTGAGCCCCAGCGAATTGAGATAAGCGCAGCGCGCCGAAAGATCCTCGTTGTGCCGCCGCCAATTCTCCAAGGGATTCCCCTCCAGAGAACGAGAACAGGAAAGGATGGCGCGCCAAAGTTTATCCTCGGCAATGCTCGCACCCGTCGCGCGGGGAAAGACCTTTTTGGCCCACTTTTCACCCGCGACCGCAGCGATACACCACTGATATTTGTTTTCCATTTTATCGCGGTACGGCTTGACGATGCGCGAACGCGCCTGCACCGCACGGGCATACTTTGCAGAATCGATCCCGCTCATCCCGTCCGGATCGGCGCTCTCCAAATACAGGCGGGCGGGCAGTTCGCGCACTTCACAGCGCAGCTTTTCCTCCTGCCAGGGACGAACCTCGCCGAGGACCTCCTCCGAACAGTACTGCGCCGAAAGGCGGGAAACGGGCTGATGCGTCCATTCGACGCGCACCTTTGCCGCCCCGGCGCGGTAGCATTCCTCCGCCGCCAGCTGAACAAATTCCGGCTGATCGAGCTCGGCGGTAATGATCACTTCCTGCCCCTTATGTACGTTCAAACCGACGCGGGCAAGCAATTTTGCGTAATTTTTCAATGCCGTCTTCTGCATGTTCCTCTCCTCAGCGCAGCTGCGCGCTCCAAGTCCCATTCTCAAAGACCGGCACGCGGGCGCCGCTCTTTGTGACGCCGATGATCTCCAAGTCTTCGCTCCCGACCATAAAATCGACGTGCACGGACGAATCGTTGACACCCATCGCCGCAAAATCGGCATGGGAATATTTTTCAAACCCGACGATCGTATTGCTGTAGCCGCGGCCGAGCGCGAGATGACAGCAGGCATTTTCGTCAAACAACGTATTATAAAAGAGGATACCCGTCTCGTTGATGGGCGAATCGTACGGGACGAGCGCGCACTCGCCGAGATAGGAAGCCCCCTCGTCCATCGCGAGGATCTTTTCCAACATCGCCGCGTTCTTCTTTGCGCCGCAGGCCACGGCGCGCCCCTCTTCAAAGCGCAGCCAGAAATCTTCGATGAGCTCACCCCCGTACGAGAGAGGTTTGACCGCATACACGATCCCCTCCGCCCTGCCGCGGGCGGGCGTCGTAAAGCACTCCTCCGTCGGGATATTGGGGTTGAAATAATTGCCGCCGACCGTACACTTTTTACCGGAAATAAACTGCGCCTGTTCGATCAGCCCCACGCGCAGGCGGGTCCCGTTTGCACTGCGATACTCCAGCTCCTTAAACCCGAGGGCGTTGAGTTTGTCGCACTTGGCGCGCAGCGAGCGGTTGTGCCACATCCAGTCTGTGAGCGGGTCTTTGCCGTCTGCGCGCGAGACGCGCAGGATCAGCTCCCAAAGCCTCTCGACAGCGGTATTGGAACGATCTTCCGGGAAAATCTTTTTCGCCCACGCAACGGAGGGAACCGCCGCGACACACCATTGGTAACGGTTTGCCATCGAATCGGTATACGGTTTCGTGATGGCGGAACGCGCCATCTGCGCGAGCGTCAGCTTTTCCCGATCGGCGCCGCGCATCCCGTCCGGATCGGCGGAGAGGATCTTGATGGTGACGGGCAGCAGCTCTGCGCGCTCGCGCACCCGCTCCTCCTCCCACGAAGGGACATTCGCCAATTCCTTGACGGTCTCGAAGCGGGAAGCCAATTTTTCCATTGCCTGGCTCTGCCAGTGCACGGCGACGCGCGAAGCCCCCGCGCGGTAACATTCCTCGACCAACATGCATATAAAGCCTGGCTGATCGAGCTGAGCGGTGATCTCTACCCGCTGGCCCGGGCGAATGTTTCCGCCCACGCGGGCAATTAATTTTGCGTAATTCCTGAGCAATGATTTCTTCATTCTGCACCCCGCTGTTCGTCTGTTCTTCTGTTCATATGATACACTTTTTGCGTAAAAATGTCAACTTCTTCCGCCGCGATCCGGGGCGTTCCCTGCATTCATGTGCTGAAAAATGGATTTTTTTGCGGATATCTGTCAAAATAGGATTTTACAAATGTAATAAATTTGAAATATTCGAAAAAAATGTTCAAAATAGGATTGACAATCGGCCAAAAATAGAGTATTCTATTAAAAATACTAATTAAAGGAGGAGATCACATGTATTGTCAGGATTGCGGACATAAACTCACTTTAAAATTCTGCGACAACGAAGGTCTCGTCCCCTACTGCGATGAATGCGGAGAATTTAAATTCCCCAACTTCCGCACGGCAGTCAACATGACAGTCGTCAATAAGGCGCAGAACCGCGTACTCATCGGCAAGCATACGAACGGGAACAACCTGCTCTTTGCCGGGTACATAAAAAAGGGGGAATCGGCAGAAAAGGCCATCCTGCGCGAGATCCGGGAGGAGACCGGGCTGAACACACTCAAGTATCGATATACGCGCTCGCGCTATCACGAGCCGCGCAACGTGCTGATGCTCGGGTTTATCGTCGCTGTGGGCGAAGGAGAGCTGAAACTGAACGAGGACGAGCTCGTCGACGCAAAATGGTGTACCTTTGACGAAGCTTTGGAAGCGATCGAACAGGATTCGACGGCCGAATACTTCCTGAAAGTATCGATCGCCGAACTGCAACGCGGAAAAATTTGAATGACTGTTTCGACAAGAAGTATCCCGCCGGCAAATTGCCGGCGGGATACTTGCATCACAGCCTATCGGCACCCGTTATGCGCGATCTCTGTGGCCGACAAGGCGCAGTACGCCCCCCGCAAACACGGTATAGATCAGCAGCCACAGCGCGGCGATCGCGATCAGTACATATACGATGATCGAGCCGACGCTTCTGTCTCCCTGGAAGATCGCGGAGACGAGATTAAAGTTAAATATGCCGTACAATCCCCAATTTACCGCACCGAGCAGCACAAGGATATACGAGACAAGATTTGCTATAAACATTGATGATACCTCCGCTCACAGTATGCGCCCGCAACAAAAAAATATTGCGGGAAAATAACGGAAATATCCGCTGTGTGCCCTGCGCTTTGCCGACGCGCCCGGCACACAGCCGTTTGCCGGACCATATTCCGGAAGAAGCCGAAGGCACTTCACCCCTCTTGCTCCCGGTACTGCGTGAGCAGAGAATCGGCCAAGCGAACCATATCCGCCCCGGCCAGCCTTGCTTTTTCCCATGCGACGGCATCCCGAACGGCATCCTCTGCCGTTCGGCGGGGACGAAAGCCGAACGTGCGGCGCAGCTTATCGCTGTTTAAGCGAAGGGCCGGAGATTCGTGCAGCGGCTCCGCCGGCGCGCGGCTCACCCACGAAGCGCCGCCCCACTCTGCGCAGAAGAGATCGACCAGCCGCCCGGTCGCGAGACAGCCGGATGCGCCCGGCCCGACATTGTAAGCCCCCGCGAGGGAGGGATCCTCCGCCTGCCGCCAGGCGACGGTCAGATAGGCGGCGAGGACATCCAACACATGCTGATAAGGCCGGACGGAGGCGGGGTTGCGCACCTCGATCGGCTCTCCCCGTTCCGCCGCGCGAATGCAGTCCGGCAGGATACGGTCGGGGCCGTTATCGCCGGCCCCCAGCGCATTTCCCGCGCGCATCACGGACAGAGCCGTTTTCCCCTGCAGATAACAGCGCCCGTAACAGGCGGCCGCCAGCTCGCACCAGCTCTTGCTGTTCGCGTAGGGATCATAACCGCCCAAAGGCGCATCCTCCGCGAGCGCATCCTGCGATTCGGCATACACTTTATCCGTCGTGACGAGCAGCGCGCTGCGGACCCAACCGCCGAGGCGAATGCATTCGAGGAGATTGACCGTGCCCATCCCGTTGACCTCGTACGTTTCGCGCGGGGAACGGTACCCTTCCAACACGAAGGGCTGGGCGGCGAGGTGGAAGACCACTTCGGGGCGGAAATCGGAAAAGACGGCGCGCAGGCGGGAGAAATCCCGTATGTCCCCCGTCTCTCCGCCGCAGCCGCCGCAGAGGGCAAAGACGGAACCGGAGCGGGCGGGCAGCGCATAGCCGTAGACCTTTGCCCCGGCAAGGGCGAGCATGCGCACAAGCCAGCCGCCCTTAAATCCCGTATGCCCCGTCACGAGCACGCGCCTTCCCCTGTAAAAATCCAATATATGCATGGCGGTCCCTCTGCGCCGCAGACGGCGCTCCGTTAAAACGGCCGCCTTACGGCGGCCGCATCCGATACGATCATCCGATCGATTCAAATTTTGCGGAAACGTCGGCTGAATTTTTTCAGCAGCGCGCGGCGGCGGGATCCGCGCGGAAACAGGAGGCGCATCCAAAACCCGTCCGATGCGGAGGGATCGCCCATCCCCGCCGCCAACAGCAGCACCTCGGCGTACGGCGTCTCACGGCAGATGCGCCAAAAGAGATGCGCGTTGCGGGAATCTGCCTGCTCCCACGGCTTTTCGCTGCCGGCAAAATGCACCAGCATGGGCGCAGAAGCCGCCGCCCGATAGGCGGCATACATGTCCTTCGGCGCGAAGGTACAGGCGGAAGCGCGCTCCGATCCCTCGGCTTCGGGGATAAAATTCCAGCCGTATTCGAGAAAGCGGATCCTGCCCGAACAGAGCAAATTGAGCAGGTCGCGCCGCTCCGCACTGCCGGAAAAGCCGTTCCGCACATAGTGCAGCAGTGTCTCCTCCCCATAAGCGGAGCGCATTGCCGCAAAATTCATGACCAATACGCCCGGTTCGGCAAAAGCAAACGCCCCCTTGCCGACGGCATCCGCATACGATTCGCGCAGGATCGGGCTGTAACCGTTTAAGCCGCCCGCAAAGCAGACGTCTGCGACGGCTGCACAGCAATCCTCCTCGTCCAGAGCACAGTCATACAGGGCCGCGATGTCTTGCAGGGCGACGATCTCCGCATCCAGCCACACGGCCCGCCGATACTGTGCAAAGAGGTACGGCAATGCCAGCTGCATATAAGCCGTGCGGCTCTCCGCCGAAAGGTCGGCCAGCGTCCGTTCGTCGAGCAACCGGTCGACGTCGAAGAACCGAAGGGAGAAATTGGCCCTCCCGCGCAGGACTTCGCGCAATTTTTCCTTGTCGGCATCCCCCACCCCGCTGCATAGGAGGACGACGTCATAATGGCGGTCAAAGGAGGCGGCATCCGCGACCGATCGGAGGCAAACGGCGGCAAAGGCGAGCTTTTCCGCCGAAACGGGCACAAAGAGCGCGACGGCGTCCCCTCCGAATGCGGGGGCGGCGCGGAAGGGAGGCTCGGTATCTTCAAAGAGCACGATGCGGCGCTTACCGATCTCATACCGTTTCTGCCGCATGAGATGGGTGAGATAGATGCCGAACAGCCGCTCGCCGAGATGGCCGGGCGTGCGCATTGCCTCGCTCGAATAGCGGAGCGCCTCCATGTCGCGCCGTTCATAAAAGCGCCGCAGGATCGCGAACAGCCACGCGCTGTACTCCTCGAACAGAGAGCGCCGCATGATGAACATATTGCAGCTGTACAAATAGTGGCCGTACAGGTATTCCCTTGCGGCGCGGTCGTATTCGGGGTATTCCGTGCGGATGATATCCATGACCGCATCGAGATCCTCGATGTGCAAGTGATCCGCATTTTTATACTGCCAATAGACGGTACAGATATAGTAATTGAACGGCCGGGGCGCGATCACATCGTACCGGGCGATCTCGCGGCGCAGCCTGTCCGCATCGTTCAGGCCGAGCTCCTCCGCCGTGCGCGCGTTGAGATACTCTCTCTTGACCGAGCGGTGGGCGTTGGTCTTGACCTGATCGTTGAACTCGAAATAGCGGCGGTAATGGCAAAAACCGTAATAATCCGCGTCGCCGTACTTCCACGCCCAGTACTGTGTGAGCAGTTCGCAGTATTCGTTGGCGTGGGCCGCCATAAAGCGATCCTCTTCCGTCCCGTTCAGGAGAAAGCGCACGATGTCTTTCTGACGAACGGGCGTGAAGACATCGTTATGGACTGCGGCACAGTCTTTATGGCAGGAAATATAAATCTTGACGCGGTCGTTCCGTGCGCTGTCCATCTCTTCACTCCTTTGCGGGCGGCGCCGACAAAGCGCTCCTCACTATTCTTCTATTATATAGAGAACGGGCAGTGAAGTCAAGAGATATTCCGAAAAAAGGCTCTCCGCGCAATTTTTGGCGCAAGCCGAAAAGGGCACCCTCAATAACTGACCAACCCTTCGAGGATGAGTTTATCCGCAACGAGAGCGATAAATTCACTGTTTGTCGGCTTGTCCGTGCCGATATAGACGCGCACGCCGAACACCGCGTTGATCGCATCGACGCGCTGGCGGTTCCATGCGACCTCGATGCTGTGGCGGATGGCGCGCTCGACCTTGCTCGCCGTCGTATTGAACTTTTCGGCGATCTTCGGATAGAGCTGTTTCGTGACATTGTTGATGATGGACGGCTCTTCCACCGCCATCTTGATTCCCTCGCGCAGATATCCATACCCCTTGATGTGCGGCGGGATCCCGATGGAGATAAAGATGCCGCTGATCTTTTCATCCAGCGATACGGGATTGCGCTTTTCGCGCACGGCCGGCACGGCCGCCGGTTTGACCGTATCGGACGCGAGCTCCTTGGCACGCACTGCGACGACCGCCGGAGAAACGGGCTTCATCAGATAATAGCGCGCCCCTTTCGCCATCACCCGCGAGACGATCTCGTCGTCGGCAAAGGTCCCGGTCACGATCGCCCGCGCCGAGATCTTTTTCTCGCGCAGGGCGTCCATCACGCCGAATCCGTCTAACCCCTTCAGCACAAGCCCGATCAAAACCACATCCGGCTTTGTGCGTTCAATGAGCGCTACACCCTCATCACCGTCGTCTGTCTCTCCGCAGACTTCGAATCCTTCCCCGCGGAGGCACTCCGCGACGGCTTCTGCCGTGTCGTGATTGTTTTCCAGAATCACGATCTTCTTCTGCTGCATGGCAAAACGTCCTCCTTGATTCCGATTGTTGCAATCTTACTACAAGTTATTATAATCGATTCGATGGCGTTTGTGAAGCGCTTTTTGTACAAATATCAATTATATTTTTACAAATATTGAATAATTTTTAATAAATTTGTCGCATTTTGTAAAAAAATGGATTGCCCTGCCCTTTTGACTGCGAAACAAATACTTCCTTTGGAAGCGACGCCGATTTTTGACGGAAAACCGTCAGACGGCAAATCAGCACGTTCCGCACAAAAAATCAGACGGCAAAGCTGCAAATTTCGCACAGAAAAGAAGGGCCTCGAGGCCCTTCTCCGTATACTTCGCAAAAATTTTTAGGAAATCCGCGGCGATCGCCGAAGCAAATTCAGCGGCGCGCGCGGACAGGTTCGGGATATTCGACGCCGTACGTCTCCGCCGTCACGCGATCGATGACCTGCGGCTCCAGCGGACGATCGCGCATATCCGTGGGAACGGCGGCGATCTCGTCGACGACATCCATCCCCTCGATGACCTTGCCGAATGCGGCATACTGGCCGTCGAGATGGGAAGCATTTTCATGCATGATGAAGAATTGCGAACCGGCGCTGTCCGGGAGCATGGAGCGGGCCATGGAGAGCACGCCGCGCGCGTGTTTGATGTCGTTCTGCGCAAATCCGTTCATGCGAAATTCGCCGCGGATGGAATAACCCGGGCCGCCCGTGCCGTTGCCGGCAGGGTCGCCGCCCTGGATCATAAACCCTTCGATGACGCGGTGAAAGGTCAGCCCGTCATAAAACCCGCTGCGCACGAGGGAGAGAAAATTGTTGACTGTGTTGGGCGCTTTATCCGGGTAGAGTTCGGCACGGATGGTTTTTCCGTTCTGCATGGTAAAGGTGACGACGGGATTCATAGCTTACTCCTTTTCAAGATCTTCGTACTTCTGAACGAGGACGTTTGCCTCGCGGAAGAGCTGCATGGAAAAATCATCGGGATAGCCGTGTTTATAGACGACGCGCGCAATGCCGGCGTTGATGATCATTTTTGCACAGATGACGCAGGGCTGATGGGTACAATAGAGCGTCGCCCCTTCGATCTCAATGCCCAGGCGCGCCGCCTGGATGATGGCGTTTTGTTCGGCATGGACGGCATAGCAGATCTCCTGCCGCGTACCGCTGGGGATACCGAGCTTGCGGCGCAGACATTCCTTGCGGTCGACACAGCTGACAATGCCTGCGGGAGCGCCGTTATAGCCGGTCGTCATCACGCGCTTGCCCCGCACGATGACTGCGCCCACATGCCGATTGTCCTGAAAACAGCTGGACCAACCGGCAACTGTCTCTGTAAGCTCCATAAAGCGGCGATCCCACTTGTCCATCCCGTTCCCTCCGATCTCTTTTCTTTTATTGTAGCATACCCTCCGGCAAAAAGCAAGCGTCGCGCACATTTTCTGCCCCTTCGGCGCACGGCGGCAAGGCCGGGCCCTCTCCTCTGCAACCCGTCCTCTCCCGCCAATTTTAGCACTCTTGCAAGAAAGTGCTAAAAATTTCTTTTTATGGGTGTAAAACGTTTGACATTTGCTTCCAAATGGATATAATAGATAATGATTTAGCACTCAGAACATGAAAGTGCTAACACAGAACCGAAAAAACATTTGGAGGCGATCCTATGAACATTAAACCTTTATTCGACAAAGTCGTCGTCGAAAGCGTTCAGACAGAGGAAAAGACCAAGAGCGGATTCATTCTCCCCTCTTCGGCACAGGAAAAACCGCAGACCGCGCGCGTGGTCGCAGTCGGCCCCGGCGGTACGGTGGACGGCAAAGACGTGAAGATGGTCGTGAAAGTGGGCGACACCATTCTCTTCTCGAAATATTCGGGCAGCGAATTTAAGGTGGACGGCAAAGAATTCACTATCATCAAGCAGAGCGACATTCTCGCGATCGTAGAATAAGCATCCGAAACAAGGAGGAGCAAACAATTATGGCTAAACAGATCAAATACGGAGACGAGGCAAGAAAGGCGCTGGAAAAGGGCGTCAATACACTGGCGGATACCGTCAAGATCACCTTGGGGCCGAAGGGCCGCAACGTGGTGCTGGATAAAAAGTTCGGCGCACCGCTGATCACCAACGACGGCGTGACCATCGCCAAAGAGATCGAATTGGAAGACCCGTTTGAAAATATGGGCGCGCAGTTGGTCAAAGAAGTTTCGACCAAGACCAACGACGTGGCGGGCGACGGTACGACCACCGCGGTCGTACTCGCGCAGGCGATCATCCGCGAGGGCCTGAAGAACCTGGCGGCGGGCGCAAACCCCATCATCCTGCGCAAAGGTATCGACAAGGCCGTCGAGGTGGCCGTCGGCGAGCTGAAGAAGATCTCTAAGACGGTGGACAGCAAGAAGGCGATCGCGCAGGTCGCTTCCATCTCCGCGGGCGACGATACGGTCGGCCAGCTCATCTCCGATGCGATGGAGAAGGTCGGCAAGGACGGCGTCATCACCGTTGAAGAGGGCAAGACCATGAATACCGAACTCGCGACCGTAGAAGGCATGCAGTTCGACCGCGGCTATGCTTCCGCCTACATGGTGACCAACACCGACAAGATGGAGGCGGTGCTCGACAACCCCTACATCCTCATCACGGATAAGAAGATCTCGAATCTGCAGGAGATCCTGCCCATCATCGAGCCGCTCGCGCAGCAGGGCGCGCGCCTGCTCATCATCGCGGAAGACGTCGAGGGCGACGCGCTGGCCGCTCTCATCGTCAACAAGCTCAAGGGCGTGTTCAACTGCGTTGCCGTCAAGGCACCCGGCTTCGGCGATCGCAGAAAGGCGATGCTCGAAGATATCGCCATCCTCACGGGCGGCACCGTCATCACCTCTGACCTCGGCTATGAGTTCAAGGACGTGACCCCCGACATGCTCGGCCACGCCGCACAGGTCAAAGTCGACAAGGACAACACCACCATCGTCAGCGGTGCGGGCGACCCTGCAAACATCAAGGCGCGCGTCAACGCCATCAAGGCGCAGATCGCGGAGACCACTTCCGATTACGACAGAGAGAAGCTGCAGGAGCGCCTCGCAAAACTGGCCGGCGGCGTAGCCGTCATCAACGTCGGCGCGGCGACCGAAGTGGAAATGAAGGAAAAGAAGCTGCGCATCGAGGATGCCCTTGCGGCGACCCGTGCGGCAGTCGAAGAGGGCATCGTCCCCGGCGGCGGCGTCGCTCTCCTCTCCACCATCGAGGCGCTCAAAGCGCTGGTCGCAACGCTGGAAGGCGACGAAAAGACGGGCGCGCAGATCATCCTCAAGGCGATCGAAGAGCCGATCCGCCAAATCGCCAAGAATGCCGGGCTGGACGGCTCCGTCATCGTCGACAAGATCGTCAGCGCAAAGAAGGCGACGTATGGCTTTGACGCGCTCAAGAATGAATACACCGATATGGTCGAGAGCGGTATTATCGACCCGACCAAGGTGACGAGAAGCGCGCTGCAGAACGCTGCGTCCGTCGCGGCGACCCTGCTCACGACGGAGAGCGTGGTGACCGACATCCCCGCGCCCGAACCTGCGGCCCCTGCCGGCGGCGGTATGGGCGGCGGCATGTATTGATCCCCGCTGCAACAGTATCCATAGGATCATTATTACGGCCTGCCGGCGCATCCGGCAGGCCGTTTCTTGTTGGTGAACGGCTACGCCTGCACGGACGCAGGGCCTCCGGGCAATGGAGTTGAAAGGAAGCCCGCGTCACAGTCCGCTCAGGGCTCTAAATTTACTGTCAAGAGCAATTGTCCTTTTTTATTTTCGTTCTTTTCATGCTCAACCGCTTAACGCCTCCCGTCCCCGAAAAGGGTTGCTGGGCGCCAGCGGCGGCTTCGTCCCCTTCTTCCCCACAAAAAAGCGGGAGAGACTTTCGGCAGGCGATCATACGTTTTATGAAAATGAAGAGGAAATTCATCGCATATTAAAAGAACATACCGCTACCATCGGACTGTAATCATCTTACGGATAAAATATTATGGGTTGATCGTTGCGCAGAAATCGCAGTCAAAGGTATCGTGTTTTGCAAAGCAAAAAATGAAAAGGCTAACGAAAAACTCGTTAGCCTTTTCATTTATCGAATCGATCCCTACGGAAATCGCATTCCTCCTCGGGCTTTTTGATCATTCGCTGCTCGCGGCAAGAAACGCGAGCGCCCTCTGATAGAGAGGGTCCAGCTCGCAGCCGCAGCTCCCGCATTCGCGGTCTGCCTGCTCGATGGCCGCAATCAAGGCGGCTCTGTCCCCCTTTCCGTCCAGCCACCGGCGGGCCGGCACCGCGATCAGGTCCCAGCCGGACGCGGCAAATTTTTTCAAAATGTCCTCCAGCGTTTCCATTTTGAAACCTCCTTCCCTAAAAAGTGATTTTACAAAAAACTCAGTAATCCGTCTTGCCCAGCAAATAGTCGGTCGTCACCTCAAACAGGACGGAGAGCTCGATGATCTGCCGTACAGAAGGCTCGCTTCTCCCCTTTTCCCAAAAATGTACGCAGTCATCCGTCACATTCATTTTGGCCGCAAGCATCTTCTGCGTCCAATTCTTTTCTGTACGCAGTTCGCGCAGACGTTCCCGAAATTCCATGCCGTTATTTTACCGTAAAAAATACGGAATATGCTTGACAACCGTAAAAATTACGGTTATAATAGAAAAAAACCAAGCGGGAGAAATGACCAATGGAAGAAAGTACAAAGTTTTGCAAATTTTGCGGCGAAAAGATCGCAAAAGACGCCGTGATCTGCACGAAATGCGGCAGACAGGTCGAATCGGTCGGCAATCAGGGCCAAATCGTGATCAACAACGTCGCCAATACGCCGGCGAACAGCGGCCGCGCTCCGAGGCTGCTCAACAAATGGGTCGCCTTTTGCCTCTGCTTATTCCTCGGCTTTTTGGGCGGACACAAATTTTACGAGGGTAAGATCGGAACGGGCATCCTCTATCTGTTTACGGGCGGCCTCTTTTTGATCGGCTGGCTGATCGACCTCTTCAATATTTTGGGAAGATCCAACCCCTACACCGTGTAAAGGCGCATACACATTGCCATATATAAGAAGGCGAAAGCCGCGCAGAAATGCGCGGCTTTCGTCTCTATCAAAAAAAACAGCGCCCTCAGCAAAGAGAGGGCGCTGTATTTTTCCAAATGAAAATTCTGACGCGCGATCACGGAGTGACGCGGTTGATGTCGCGCGGGAACATGGATGCATAGCGGACGTTCTTGAACCCGAGCAGATGCATCGTGATGCGCTCTAAACCGAGGCCGAGGCCGCCGTGCGGGGGCATGCCGTATTTATGCGCCATGAGGTAGCTTTCGAAGTCGTCCGGATTCATGCCGCGGGCGCGCATCTTGGCGACCTGTTCGTGATAATCGTGGATGCGCTGGCCGCCCGTCGTGATCTCGATCCCGCGGAACAGCAGGTCGAAACTGAGAGTATAGTCGGGATCGGCGGGGTCGTCCATCGCATAGAAGGGTCGCTTTTCGGAAGGATAATGCGTGACAAAGAGGAAATCGCTGCCGAATTCCTTCTTGGCCCACTTGCCGAGGATCTGCTCCTCTTCCGGCTCGAAGTCGCGGTAGTCGGTGATCTTCTTTTTGAATTTTTTGGTGATGATCTCCTTTGCATCCATAAATTTGACGACGGGGATATCGGCAATTTCGGGGAGGTCGACATTGAGCAGCGCGAGCTCGGGCGCGTACTGGTCCTTGAGCAGCTGCATGATGTATTTGAGAGCGCCCGTCTCCATGTTCATGATATCATAAAAACTGTCGATGAAGCCCATCTCGAAGTCCATGCTGATATATTCGTTGAGGTGGCGGGAGGTATCGTGATGCTCGGCGCGGAAAACGGGGCCGACCTCGAAGACGCGCTCATACACGGGCACGAGCATCTGCTTATAGAACTGCGGGCTCTGCGCAAGGAAGACCTGTTTGCCGAAATAATCGAGCTTGAAAATGTTTGCGCCGCCCTCTGCCCCCTGTGCGTTGATCTTGGGGGTGCGGATCTCGGTAAAATTCTGCGAGAAGAGATAATCGCGGAAGCCGCGGGCGATGCCTTCCTGGATCTTGAATACGGCGCGCTCCTTCGGATTGCGCAGCGTGACCGGGCGCATGTTCAAATTCAGGTCGATGGGAATATTGTCCAGCTGCTTTTTGTTGATGACGATGGGCATCTGTTCGGCGGGCGTGGAAAGGACCTCGATGCCGTGGATCTGCATCTCGTAGCGCCCTTCGCGCGTCGCGTCCTTGACGATCTTGCCCGTCAGCTTGACGGCGCAGCCCTCGACGACAGAATCGTCCATGCGGTAGTCGGAAAAATCGGGCGAATAGACGCACTGCACCACGTCGCGCGCGGTACGGATGATGACGAATGCGAAGCCGGTCATCTCGCGGATGCGGTGGATCATACCCTTCATGCAGACGATCTCATCGACGTGCGCGGGGAAATCTTTGTATTCGACGCAGGTCGAGGCAACGTTTCCGCTGATCGTGTCCATAGTATAAACCTCTCAAAAATCTAAAATTTCACCTTTTATTGTAATCGTTTGCGCGCAAAAATGCAAGCAAAATCGCAGTAAAAAGGGAAGCGATCTCACGAAGCTCCCCTTTTTGATCATTATGCGCGGCAGAATACTCTGCAAACAGTACATTTTTGTGCGATATTTGCGGGCGACCGCTTGCGCCGTGCGGGCAAACGCAGAATCAACGCGGCCAGACCCTCTGCGGCGGCCCTACATTTGCAAACAAATGAGTAGGCGCCCCGCCCGCCAATGCGCGTCCAACGAGAAGCCCAGCTTTTCTGCCAGCGCTTTGGCGATGGAGAGCCCCAGTCCCGTGGAGCCTCTGCCGTTTTCCACCGTAAAGAAGCGGTCAAACAGTTTGCCCGCACTCACCTCATCCATCCCGGCGGCGGCATTTTCAAACTCGATCCGCCCGGACTCGCTCATGCGGACGCTGAAATCCCCGTCGGAATAGCGGACAGCATTGTGGATGATGTTGCCGAAGATACGCGCAAGCGACTCCTTATCCGCCCGCCGCACCACGCGCGCATCGCAGAGATCGATGGAAGGCTCGATGCCGCGCTCGGCAAAGGCGACAAAAAATTGCGTCAGCGAATCTTCCAGAACGTCGTTTACGCAGATATCCGCACCTGCGGGCGGATCGCCGGAGGCCGCAACGGCGTAGTCGAGCAGTTCTTCCGTCAAAACGCGCATGGCGTCGATACGGCCGGAAACGATGCGGACGTATTCCGCCTGTTTTTCGGACAGTCCGCCCCTCTCGAGCAAGCCCAAATACCCCGCCGCCGACGTGAGAGGGGTGCGCAGGTCGTGAGAGATGTTGGTGACGGCGCGCTTGAGTTCGGCGTTGCCCGCCTCATACTGGCGGCGCGCGGCGAGCACGGCGTCGATCTCTTCGGTCAGGAAGGACGCGAGGCGGCGCACCGAAGCGTCACCCGAGAGCGGCGCGACGGGCGAATTGGAACATTCGCGGAACTTGACTTCCGTCTGTTCGGCGATCTCGCGGACGGACTTTTTCAGAACATACACCTCGCAGGCAAGCACGGCGGCCGCCAAAACGAATAAAGCGAGCAAAACGCAGAGTACCACAACCATGGACAAAAACCTCGAGCGAAAAATCCGAAAAGCCGCGGCAAGCGCGGCGATCTGAAATAAAATAGTCCCATCGGAAGAAGGCGCGCGGCAGAGCCGACAGCGGACTCAGCGCACGCCCCTGCACCGCCAGACAGCGCGCCCTATTAAGTATGCGGCGAACGAAAACAGAATCAGGGCGAACAGAAACAGCGGAAATGTGATACTGCCGCTTACGACCGCCTGGTACGTGCCCCAGGGGACGAACAGCAGGAGAGCCTGAAAGAGGAGCGGAAGTACCGGCACCCCGATGCCGAAGCCGATACATCCGCCCAGCAGCAGTCCAAAGGCCCACGCCGCAAAAGCCTCGAGGGCCACGAGCGCAAAGCAAGTGACGAGCGCCGCCGCAGGCTTGCGCGCGCACAGAGCCGCGGCGGTACAGAGCACGCACTGCGATGCGATGAGCGCCGCCCCGAGCAGCCAGCGCCAGAGAATGAGAACAAACTTTCCGCCCTGCGGCGGATCGAAAAAGGGAGCCAAGGCAATATAGGCGAGCGTATAGAGGGCGAGCAGAAAGAGCCAGCCAACAACAGCCGCACTGAGCAGTACCTTGCCGTGCGGATACCCCGCCGCGACGCGGGCGCGCGCGCCGCCATGCTCCATGCCGCCCACAAACAGGGGGCAAAAGCCGGCAGCCGCCAACGGATAGACGAGCAGGAGGCCGAAGTTATAAAACTCTTCCGGACCGGGCCAACTGCCGCCCATCAGCGCCATGACGACGATGAAAACGGGGACGATCCATCCCAGTGCAAAAAATATTTTTGCCGTTTTGCTGCGAAACAACCGATAAAAATCGGCACGCAAAAGATGCAACATGATTTTTGACCCTTTCAAAAAGTAATTTTACCGCGCCCGGCCGATGGGCAAAGGCAGCTGTACCTTTTGCCGCAGCCGCGCCGCAGGACAGCACTATTTCAGATCCATGCGCCACAAGCGCAAGGTCCCCACAGCCGCGGACACAGCTACCCAAACCAGGGAAAACAGACAGTAGGCCCACCAAGGGAAAAAGAGGAAAGCCCCCGCATCGGCCCGGCCGATGAGCAGCCTCTGCCCCGTCGGGAACAGCGCCACGAGGCATTTTTCTAAGCGGCGCATCCAAACGGGCATGCCGGAGAGGTCGCCCAAAAAGGTTTCCCCCGTGGCGGGGTCGACATAAAAATTCCCCCAAGCGGCACTCAATTGCCCGGTCAGAAACGTCCACACGAAAAAAGTGCTCACGACGCCGACCGCAAGGCCGACCACGGTGCTCTTGCCGCACACGGAGACCGCCGTAAAAATGGAGGCATAGGCGAGCACGGCAAACAGGCCCGCAAAAAAACAGCCGATCAGATCGGCCGCCGCCGCACTGCCCCAATCCATCCAAAAGGCGCCAAACACGAAGCAGACGACCTGGTACGAGAAATAGACCGCGGCACATATCGTACAGACGGCGATCTGACAGGCCAAATACCGGCCTGCCCTGCCGCCGCCGACGGCGACCTTGGCGCCCATGCGGCGGGAGGAAAACTCCTGCCCCACAAAGAGAGAGGCGAGGATGGCACAGGCAATGCCCATCGCGCCGAAATCCTGCCCCATATACCCGACACCGAAACAGATATAAAAAAAGGCGTCGTTTTCGGTGCGGAAAAACAACATGTTCCCCACGACGAGAATGAGCGCGATCAGCGCGTTGACAGCACAGAATGCCCAAAGCAGTTTTGACCGCACGAGGCGGTACAGATCGGCACGAAGAACGCGCAGCACGGCGTTCACCTCCTTTTCGTATCTATTACGGCGCGCCGCCGTATAACGGGCAGCGGCATTTTTACAGAAACCACGCGGCCGTCCGCGGCGGACCGCTCGGACGGGATTTGGGCGGAAAACGGTTTACCCCCGATCGAGGCGGCGCCAAAGCGCAGCGCCCCCAACGATACGGCGAGCCAGATTCATCGGCCGATGCAGCCATCGGGCGGCTCAGACGGGGCGCAACCTCTCCGGCAGGCCGGGCCGTTCCCCGTTCGCCCGCGCATCCAAGATGCCGTAAGCCGCGAGCAACGCATTGACCGAAGCGACATGCCCCTGCCCCAACGCACCGCAGAGCGGAGCACGCGGCATGCCCGAAGGGAAGCAGTGCATATTCCATACCTCCTACTTCAAGGAAACTTTTCGGAAGAACAGCGGCCCGACGACCGCCGAGAGGAGGACCCACGACGCGGAGAGCGCCATGCAAAGAGCGTACGGGATGGGATCGCCGTGCCCAAACAGCGACGACTGCGCAGAGGGCGCCCAATACAGGAAAAAGCGCGCAAGCGCCCGCACCCACTCCGGCCAGCCGCATTCGACCTCCGCCATTCCGCCCGTCGCGGGATCAAACTCGATACAGCCGTTTTGAAGGGGGCTGTATAGCATCGAAGACGCCGCCAACACGAGGAGCGCCAAGAGGATCCCGGCGAGGACCGTCGCGACGGTGCTGCGCGTAAACATCGCGATCGAAGTGTGGATCGCGGCGTATGCGAGAACGATACCGATACCCATCGCAAAGGAAAGCAGCGCCTCCCGCAGGGTATGTCCGCCCCAGCCGTACCACGGCCCCGCGAGCGCAAAGGTGAACAGATGAAAGGAGAGATAGACGAGAACGCACAGCAGAGATCCCACCGCCAACTTCGACAAATAGAAGGCCGCCCTGCCGCAGGCGACAACGAGTTTGCCGCGCGCGCCGCCCGAAAAATCTGACCCGACAAAGAGACCGATGAGAATGGCGGAAAGAATGCCGAGAAAACTTGCCCCGCCGCCGAGGCCCGCCCACAGCACATCGAAGGCGTCCGCCAATCCCTTCCGATAAAAGTCATAATTGTAGCAGACAACGGCGACCGCCAGAGCGGCATTGCAGGCGAGGAGGATATAAAAGGGTTTGAAGCGCACCGCCCTGTACAGGTCGGCGCGGAGCAGGCGGAGCATCTCAGTCCTCTCCCCCGACCAGGTTGAGAAAATAGCTCTCGAGGTCCTCGTCCTTTTCATGCAGGCGCAGCAGGCGGACGCCGCCCGCGTGGAGCGCCATGGACAGATCCCCGATGTTCACTTCTCCGTAGATCTCCGCCTCGGTATCGGAGAGGATGCGAAAATCGGAGATGTTCAGCCCGCGCTCGAGAATATACGGCAGCTTTTCCGTCGAGCTGACGGAGAGCGCGATGCTCTTGCGGCAGGCCGCCTCCAGCTGTGCCGCCGTGATCTCTTTGACCATCCGGCCCCTTTCGATAAAGCCGTAACAGGTAGCGAGCTTGGAAAGCTCCCCCAAAATATGGCTGGAAATGAGCACCGTGACGCCGCGCTCGCGGTTGAGCCGCAGCAACAGCTCGCGAATGCCGACGATGCCCTGCGGGTCGAGGCCGTTGGTCGGCTCGTCTAAAATGAGAAAGTCGGGACTGCCCACCATCGCTACGGCGATGCCGAGGCGCTGGCGCATGCCGAGTGAAAAATGGCGGACCTTCTTTTTGCCGGTATCCGTCAGCCCGACATATTCGAGCGCGGCGGGGACCGCCTTTTTCGGATCGATGCCGAGCACGAGGCACTGCTCCGTTAAATTCTGCCATGCCGTCATTTCCGGATAGAGCGAGGGCGCCTCGATGACCGCACCCACGCGGCGGCGGGCAGCCGCTATACCGCGGTCGCTGTCCTTGCGGCCGAACAGCTCGTATTCGCCGGAAGTCTTGTTGATCAGCCCGCAGACGAGGCGCATCAGCGTCGTCTTGCCGGCTCCGTTGCGGCCGACAAAACCGTAGATCTCGCCGCGCGGAACGCACATCGAAACTTCGTCGACCGCATACGACTTTTTATACATTTTTGACAGCACATTGGTGCGAAGAACGTATTCCAATCCTTTTCCTCCCGCTTTTCGTTTACGGCCTGAGTTTAGCGCAAAAGTTTTAAAAATTTATAAATTTTGTTCAAAGAAATCGGAAAATCCGGAACGATACCCTGTTTATCCTATTTTCTTAAATTATGCCAGGCAGAATACTCTACAAAAAAGAAAAACCGGGCAACCGTGCCCGGCATAGGTCAGGGAACGAGGCGCTTTGGATCGAAACGAAACCCAATGCCCCATACTGTTTCGATGTAATTGTTCCCGGAAGCCTCTTCCAGCTTTTTGCGAAGGTTGCTGATATGCACGCTGACGGAAGACTCCTCCCCGTCCGGCACGGTATTTTCGATGGATTCGAGAAGAGAAGAGCGGGAAAAGACCTTTTTCGGATTCTCGAGGAAAGCGCGCAGAATGGCAAACTCTGTGCGGGTCAGGCGGACGGAATGCCCCGCCGCCTCCACAGCAAAGGTATCCAGATCCATCGTGATCCCACCCAGCGAGATGCGCGAGGTCTGTACCCGGCCGCGCAGCTGCACGCCGATGCGGGCCAGCAACTCGTCGTTATCGAATGGTTTCGTGATATAGTCGACAGCCCCCGCATTGAGATTTGCCACCTTGCCGCGGACATCCGTCTTGGCAGAAAGGATGATGACGGGGCAGCGCCCGCCGATACGGCGAAGGACCTCCTCCCCGTTCAGCCCGGGAAGCATCAGGTCGAGAATGACGAGGTCCGGATGTTCTTCCTCGATGCGCAGCAGAGCCTCCGTGCCGGTAGCTGCGCGCACCGTGCGATAGCCGTTTGCGCCCAAAAGTTCCGCCAGCATACCGGCAATGTAGATGTCGTCTTCTACGATCGCAATCGTCTTCATGGCTACCCCCCCCCTTTCAGACGACAGTATAATTCAAAAATGTAAATTTTTTATTAAGACGGGAGAAAAAAGCCCTGCTCGATCGAAAATGCTGCGGATGCGGCAAGGCCTTTTCCCGCCGGATCGCTTGCCCGCCCCGGCGGCATCCGTTCAGCAATCACACCCTTTCACGCGGCATCCGCTTCGCCGCACTCAGCTGCCATAACAGCGGACCGCACTGTTGCGATACGTGCAGAAACGAATGGAAAACCCGTTTGTTTCGAGCGGTTCCCCCTCCACGACGCATGACCAGTTCGGCAGAGAATCCAGATCTTCAAAAAAGACCTCGGCGCCGCCGTCGGCATCCACTTTGGTCACGATCACCTCACTGCAATACGGGAGGAGGGTGCGGTACAGCATCGCCCCGCCCACGACGAACACCGCATCTGCCGGATACGGCGCGACCGCCCCGAACAGCTCGCCCAGCGAACGGACGACGGTACAATCCTCCCTCTGCGGGCCGTCCGGCCAAAGCACGATGTTGGTGCGGTCCTTGAGCGGCCGACCGCCGGGAAAGGAGAGCAGCGTATTGCTGCCCATCAGGACGACTTTGCCGACCGTCGTCTCCTTAAAGTGCTTCATGTCTGCGGGCAGGCGGAAAAGAAGATCGTTCCCCTTCCCGATACCCCATTTTCGATCGACTACGACGATCGCTCGCATTTTGTTTTCTCCTTTTTATGATATTATGCCACACAAAATACTTTGCAAAATTAAATTTCAGACGGCTACGGGGATCTTTTCGTCCAGCTCCGTGCACTGATAACCGATCAGGCGGAAGCTGTCCTTCGTGAAGGCGTAAAAATCGGTCACATCGTCCACCTCCAGCTTCGGCGCCGCATGGCGCGGATTTTGCAGGATCTTTTCGATGATGGGAACATGGCGGTCATAGATATGCGCGTCCGCAACGACATGGACGAGCTCACCTGCCTCCAGCCCAGCCGCACGGGCAAACATCAGGAGCAGGATGCTGTACTGCACGACGTTCCAGTTGCTCGCCGCGAGCATATCCTGGCTGCGCTGATTGAGCACCGCATTGAGAGTGTTGCCCGTGACGTTGAAGGTCATTGAATAGGCACAGGGGTATAAGTGCATGTCTTTGAGATCTGCGACGTTATACATATGCGCGATGATGCGCCGGCTGGCGGGATTGTTTTTCAAATCATACAGCACTTTATCCACCTGATCGAATTCCCCTTCCGGGAACTGATATTTGATGCCCAACTGGTAGCCGTATGCTTTGCCGATCGAACCGCTCTCATCCGCCCAGCTGTCCCATATATGCGAGGACAGATCGCGGATGTTGTTGCTCTTTTTTTGCCAGATCCAGAGGATCTCGTCGATCGCCGACTTCAGATAGGTACGGCGGATGGTGAGGATGGGAAACTCCTCGCGCAAATCGTAACGGGAGATTTGCCCAAATTTTTTGATGGTATGCGCGGGCGTGCCGTCCGCCCAGCGCGGGCGGACCTCCCTGTCGGTATCCCAAGTGCCGTTCTCTAAAATATCCCTGCAGTTTTGAATAAATATTTCGTCCGCTCTGCTCATAGCGCCCTCCTTGGCTGTATTGTTTTAAGGCGCGGCGCGCCTTTCTCTTTGCGATCAACGCAGCGGCGCCCGATACATCGCGCGGCCGAGCGCCTCTTCCCAAACGCGCAGTTTTTCCGCGCGCGCGGCATCCTCCATGCGCGGGACAAAGACGGTCGCCGCGTCCACACCGTCCTGCAAACTTTCGATATCCCGATAATACCCGCTCGCAAGCCCCGCGAGATAGGCGGCGCCGAGCGCCGTCGTCTCCTGTACGGCGGGGCGCACGACTTCTGCACCGAGGATGTCCGCCTGAAACTGCATGAGAAAATTGTTCGCACTCATGCCGCCGTCCACACACAGGCGGGACAGCACGGCGCGGCGATCCTGCTCCATCGCATGCACGACGTCAAAGGTCTGCAGAGCGACGGACTCGAGCGCAGCGCGAACGATGTGCGCAGCCGTCGTTCCGCGGGTGATGCCGCCGATGGTGCCTCGGCACTCCGAATCCCAGTGCGGCGCACCCAGCCCGACAAAGGCGGGAACGACGGTGACCCCTCCCGTGTCCGGTACGGAGAGGGCGACTCGCTCCGATTCTGCCGCCGTATCGATAACCCCCAGCCCGTCGCGTAGCCATTGCACCACCGCCCCTGCGACAAACACGCTCCCTTCGAGCGCATAGCTGGGCTTGCCGAGCGAAGCCGTCAGCGTGGTGAGCAGGCCGTTGCGGGAGATGACCGCCCGATCCCCCGTATTCATCAGGAGAAAACAGCCCGTCCCGTATGTATTCTTAACGTCGCCCTCGCGCACGCAGAGTTGACCGAACAGCGCCGCCTGCTGATCGCCGACCAATGCACGAACGGGGATCTCCGCCCCCAACAGATCGGAGGCGACCATACCGTATTCCGCCCCCGAAGGAAAGACCTGCGGAAGCATGCACTGCGGAATCCCGAAGATCTCGCACAGTTCATCATCCCAAGCGAGGGTATGGATATTGAAGAGCATGGTACGGGAAGCATTAGTATAATCGGTCGCATGGACCCTGCCGCCCGTCAGATGCCAGAGGAGATAGGTGTCGACGGTGCCGAACAGCAGATCCCCCGCCTCCGCGCGGCTGCGCGCAAAGGGCACATTGTCGAGGATCCAGCGGATCTTGGAGGCGGAAAAATAGGCATCGACGTTCAGGCCCGTCCGCGCATAGACAAAGTCACCGTATTTCTCCTTGATCCCTTCACAAAAAGCGGAAGTGCGGCGGCACTGCCAGACGATCGCATTATAGACCGGCTTACCCGTAAACCGATCCCATACGAGCACAGTCTCGCGCTGGTTGGCGATGCCGATCGCGGCGACGTCTGACGGTGAAACGCCTCCCTCTCGCAGGGCCGCACGAAAAGAATCGAGCTGCGAAGCCAAGATGTCGCGCGGATCGTGCTCGACCCAGCCGGGACGGGGATAGATCTGGCGGAATTCGCGCATCGCCTTGGCAACGACTTTCCCCCGCCCGTCAAACAATATCGTCCGGGAACTGGTCGTCCCCTGATCAAAAGCTGCGATCACTCGCATTTTCCCTCCCCCTCCTTCGGCGTTTCTTACAAAAAACATCCATTCTGTCATACAGAGTACTCTGCAAAACGGAATGTTTACTCCTTTATCCCCCAAAATCCGGCCTGCATATTCGAAAGCCACAATATCTCAACGGATGCAAATCCGCAGCCACGCAGCAGCGAGAGATGTTCCTCGACCGTGATCGGAAAGTATTCTCTCCCGTACCGTTCGATATGCTTTGCGCTTTCTTCAAGGCTCTTCCCCTGTTTTCTCTGATACCTTTTCCATTTTTCCAAATAAGCGGCCCTTCCCGCATCGGTAAAGGGAGCAAAGTTTTCAAAACTGATCAACACGCCGCCCTTTTTTAATGCCCGGTAGCATCTTTCGAGGCAGTTTTTCCGCCCGTCGCCACGCAAATAGTGATTTACCTGGATGGCCGTGATCACATCAAATTCGTTTACAAACTCCAGATCCCGCGCATCGCAAACGAGAAACTCCGCAGCGGGGCGATCCAAAAAGCGCTCCCGCGCAGCTTGGATCATTTCGCCGGAAACGTCACAAAAAACAAATTTTTCCAGCTCTACCCCTTCCAACGCGGCGCTCCCCATCCTTCCCGTTCCGCAGCCGATATCGAGCCACTTTACGGCAGAGGTTTTTAAAACGTTCACCAATTCTATGATTTGATCAAAAAATTCATCATAGAACGGGATCGTTTGCCGGATCATCCTGTCATACCCGCCGGAATGCAAAGCAGGCCGATCACCGCTCATACCCTTTCCCCTCCCCAATAACAAAACCGGAAGCCGATCAAAAGGCGTCTTTTTCGAGCTTGCTCCAGCGGCGCGCGATAAAGCGCATCCGCACAGACAGCGGCAGGATACGCGGCACCACGGCGATGCATTTATTCCAAAAGCCGGGGCGGTACACCCGCTTATTTTTGCGCACGGCGCGCAAGCTCCTTTCCGCAATAAAGGCGGGCGACTTGGCGGAAAGCCTGCCCCAAAGCCCCTGCCCCTCGATCATGCGGCAGATGTCCGGCCTGGTATAGACGCCGCCCGGCTCGACCGTCGTCACCTTTACGCCGCTCCCCCGCAGCTCCTCGCGCAGAGAGGAGAAAAAACTCTCGAGCGCGCCTTTGGCCGCGCTGTACAGGGCGAAATACGGCATGGGATAGACGCCGGAAATGGAACCGATCGTGACGATCTCCAGCGCCTCGGCGCGATGCGCAAGGACGAAGTGCGTGACGCACAGCGCCGCCTCGAAATCGATGCGGCACTGAAAGGCGACCTTTTCGCGCGTATAGCGCGCGAACGCCTTTTGAATATCCGCCCCGGCGACATTGCAAAGGCGGGCAAACCGATGCCCCTGCGCCTCGATATAGGCAAACATCCGCTCGCGGCTGCCCTCGTCTGTCAGATCACAGGCATAACTGTCTACCGCGCAGCGAGGGAAGCGCCGCGCAAGCTCGTCCCGCAGAGCCGCCAGCTTTTCTGCACTGCGGCCGGTCAAAAAGAGGGGGCCCTCGCCCGCACACGCAAAGGCAAACGCTCGGCCGATGCCGCCCGTCGCACCCGTGATCATCGTGCAATTTTCCTTTACCGCCGCCGATTTTTCCATACGTATTTGTATTGTACCATAAACGGCGGACAAAGTAAAGTGTGCAGCCAATTTTGGACGGGCGAGTTTTCGATGATCCCGATAGCCATAGAAAAAACTCCCGTTAAAAAATGCGAATCGGCGCGCGAACGCTTGACAGCCGCAACGGCACGACCTATAATGAAACAATAAATTTTGAAAGGAGCAATCAACATGCGCGTTCTTGCCATCAACGATATTTCCTGCGTGGGAAAATGTTCCCTCACCGTCGCCCTGCCCATCATTTCCGCTTCGGGCGTGACGTGCGATATTTTGCCGACCGCCATCCTCTCCACCCATACGGGCGGATTCCGGGGGTATACCTTCCGCGACCTGAGCGAGGACATCCCCGCCATCATCGCACACTGGAAGAGCCTCGGTTTGCAGTACGACATCATCATCAGCGGTTACCTCGGCAGCATCGATCAGATCGAAATGGTCAAATCGGCCAAGCGCAGCCTCCTGAAAGAGGGCGGACTGATGGTCGTAGACCCCGTCATGGGCGATAACGGCATCCTCTATACGCACTTTGACCAACATTTTGTCGATGAAATGAAGGGGCTCTGCCGCGAAGCGGATATCATCGTGCCCAACCTGACGGAAGCCTGCTTCCTGACAGGCACGGATTACGCCGCGGCGACGGAAGACCGGTATGCGCGCATCCTCGAAAAACTCGCCGCGCTCTGCCCGCGCCCCTCGATCACCGGGTGCGACGTGACGCGCACCGAAGGCGGAGAAAAAGTTCTTCATACCGCCGTCTTTTACACCGGCGACGACGGAAAGATCCGCAGCTATGAAACGGAAAAGATCGAAGGCTCCTTCCACGGATCGGGCGACGTTTACGCGAGCGCCCTGGTCGGCTGCCTCGCGCGCGGAGTACATACCGACCGGGCCGTCGCCATCGCGGCGGAATTTACTAAAAATTCCATCAAACAAACGGCGCTCGACGGAACGGAGGCGCGCTACGGGCTCAACTCGGAGAGCCAGATGCTCGGGTATTTGCTGGCGCTGGACAAGGCCGTGCGCGAGGGCTGAAGCGCGAAGCGGCCGGGCGCCGGCGTTACTGCGCGCATTCGGCACGCCGTCTCTCTATATTTTTACGCGGCTGGAAAATATTTCACAGAAAATATTGCCGCGTATACTTGCCTTATCGCGCAATTTGAGTATAATAATAGAAGGAGGGTACTTATAGAAGCCCCCTAACAATTGCATAACATTAGGTCTGCGGTGTTCGGAGTTCGAATTATCTTAATCCACAGTTGAAATACGGGAGCGCCCGGTAAATGGTCTGTACCGATAGGCAAGGTCTGTTTGTAACGGAAAGTCTGAAGCGGTACAGCGGCGCACCCACCTGCGAGAGCGGGTTAACACTTTTTCGTTCTGCGGCACAGGCGGATCTTTTTTATTTTGACAGTCTGCAACGCACAGAGGCTTGGCAGGAGATCGGAACAGAGGCTCTGCCCGGCCAATCATAAATTTTTTTGAAAAAACACGAAAAACGGCTTGCCAAAGTTACTTTTTTGTGTTATAATAGCTAAGCGATTTTGGTTATGGCCTCATGGTCAAGCGGTTAAGACGTCGCCCTCTCACGGCGAAAACTGGGGTTCGATTCCCCATGGGGCTACCAATAAATATCCCCGCGTAGAAACGCGGGGTATTTCATTTTCGGGTATAACCCTAAACTTTACTGGCTGCGCACAAGTGCGCTTTTTATTGGCCTGCCA
>CAJFTM010000005.1 GCA_904419945.1 uncultured Clostridia bacterium | reverse complement strand
CTTTTTACTTTCGGAACTTCTCAAATTCCTCAATAAAACAAAATAGCCCGAACATTCTTTTTATGACAAAGAAGTTCAAGCTATTAAGAGTTGGTGCGGGCGACAGGACTTGAACCTGCAAGGTTGCCCACCGGATCCTAAGTCCGGCGCGTCTGCCAATTCCGCCACGCCCGCACGGCCAGGCCATCGTTTACGGCCGTACTACGTGTGATATTGTACTACATATTTTACAAAAAAGCAAGGTTTCCGCATCATGCGAGCAAAAAAAGTCAAATATCACAAATAAGGGAGCGGCTGAGCCGCTCCCTCTTCCTTTTAATTGTTGCAGCAGCGATTTCCGCAGCAGCTGCACCGATTTTGGCAACAGCAGCACTGATTCTCGCAGCAGCACAGCGCATACTGGCGGCAATAGTAGGCCTCGTCGCAGCAGACACTGCCGTCCCCGTGACGCCCGAACCCGCTGCAATCGCGGCAGGCGCACGGATCGGAACAGCCATACCCGCCCGAGCGCACTTCCACATATGTTCCGCCCCAGCAAGAAGAATTGCCGGAGCGCGCACCGTAACCGGACGCAGACGAACAGCCGCAGGACGAATTGCCGGAACGCACGCCGTAATCGGATGCAGATGAGCAGCCGCAGGATGAGTTGCCGGAGCGCGCACCGTAATCAGACGCAGACGAGCAGCCGCAGCGCGAACCGCCGCGGGAACGGCGGGATGCACAGCTTTCACCGAACAGAATCGAACAGAGCCAACACATAGTTTTTCCCTCGTACACAGAATTTCGGAGTTCCCTCCCCTTTCATTCTATGCATAAGAAAGCCCTGTCGACAAAGGACAGCAAAAATCGTTTGCTTTAATCGTGCGGCAAAAGCGCGGGCGGCATTCCCTTTTCCCGAAAGAAGAAGAGGGCGACGAGCATGAGCAGCGGGAAAAAGATGCCGAAAGCAATCCCCATGCGCAGATCCCCGCCGAGGGCATCGGATAAAGCGCCGACCGCGCTCGGCCCCGCAGCGCAGCCGACATCGCCCGCGAGCGCGAGCAACGCGAACATTGCCGTACCGCCCTGCGGCAGGCGAGCGGTGGACAGGGAAAAGGTCCCCGGCCAAAGAATGCCGACGGAAAATCCGACGATGCCGCAGCCGATCAGGCCGAGCACAGGCAGTGAAGCGGGCGCAAACGCACATAAGGCGTAGCCGCCGATACAGCCGAGCGCCGCAACGCTGAGAGAAGGGCGCATGCGCAGTTTCCCGCCGAACAGAGAATACAGCAGCCGCGAGAGCCCCATGCAGACCGCGAACAGGCAGGGACCGAGCAGATCGCCCAGCACCTTTGAAACGTGCAGGCCGGATTCGGCAAAGGCCGACGCCCATTGGCTGACCGCCTGCTCACTGCTGCCGGCGCAGAACATGAGCACAAACAGCAGCCAGAACACGGGCGTCGCAAAGAGTTTGCGGATCGTCATTCCCTTCCCCTCCTCCACGACGGGAAAGAGGGGCACAAAGAGGAAGTAGACGGCGTTGCACAGCGGGATCGCCGCCCAGATACACGCCATGACCTGCCAGTGCTCGGTACCGGCCAAAGAAAAGAACAGGGTAGACAGCGCGACGACGGCGACGTGGCCCCAGCAATAGAAGGAGTGCAGCATGCTCATGGCCGCCTTCTTGTTTTTGGTGGGGCAAGACTCGACGACGGGACTGACGAGCACCTCGATCAGTCCGCCGCCCACCGCGTACACGCCCGAACCGATGAACAGGCCGACGACGGGCTGCGGCAGGATGCCGGGCAAAAGGGCGAACAACAACAGGCCCGCCGCCACGAAGAGATGTGCGGCTACCATGCAGGGACGGTAGCCCAGTTTATCGACAATTTTGGCGGAGAGCAGGTCGACACACAGCTGGACGCCGAAATTGACGGTGATCAACATGCCGAGCAGCGTCAGCGACACATCGAACGCCGTCTGAAAGGTCACGAACAGGAGCGGAGCAAAGTTGTTGACGATCGCCTGCGTGATATAGCCGACATAACAGGCCGTTACGGTATGGCGCGAGCTGAGCGCTTTCATGCGCCCTCCCCTTCCGATTCCGGCGCGGCATCCGGCCGAAGCTGCTTGACCATCTGCTCGTACGCGAGCGGAAGATAACCAAGCCGCTCGTACAGGGAGCGGGCACGGACGTTGTCTGCCTCCACTTCCAGGCGGATGCGGGCATAGCCGTTTTCGCGCGCGTATGCTTCCACAGCCGAAAAAAATTCACGGCCGAGGCCGCGGCTGCGATATTTTTCCAAGATAAACAGCTCTTCCAGCCAAAGCACCATGCCGCCCGCCTCGCGCGAATAGGTCTTGGCGACCAATCCGAAGCCGACCGCCTTGCCGTCGGAAAACAGCATATAGCCGTCTGCATAGTCGCGCGAGCGCATGAGTTCGTCAAACGTATCCTCATGGTAGGCATGCGGCAGCGGATGCAACACCGCCGGGGATGCATAAAAGAGCTCGGACAGGCGGATAAATTCTGCGCGGTCCTGCGGCTCGAGTTTGCGGATCATATCGATCTCCTTTTTATGGTATTTTCTTCTATTGTACCATAAAAGCAAAAGCGGGTCAATGAAACTTTGCAGGTCAATGATACCCGGCGGGTCATCGATCCCAAACTGCGGCTGCCGGGCACGCGGCTGCCTGCGGACCGGCGGCTGTAATAAAAGAGAGCCCGGCGATTCTGCCGGGCTCCCCTTGCAAGAAAGGATCAATTTTTATGTTCCCCTTCGGGCGGGGCATCCTCTTCGACGTGCTCCGAAGCGTTCTCAGCCGCGATGCGCGCTTCTTCCTGCTTTATATTCTCTTCCGCGAGCTTGTCCAGCTCGATGTCTGCCGCCGAAGGCGCGAGGTTGACGAAGGCGTTGTCCTCCGCCTCTTCCTGTTCGGGCGTCTGCTCCTTGGAATCGGGAATGACGAGGTTGAGCAGGATCGCGACGACCGTCGCGATGGCGAGAGGAGAGATCTCGACGTCGCCGATCATGACTTTGTACATAGTTTCGCCGGTCACGTCGCCGATCAGGCTCATCGCGCCCATGCCCAAACCGATGGCGAGGGTGACGGAAACGACGATGAGGTTTTTGGTGTTATTGAAGTCGACCTTGGAATCGACCAGGGTGCGCAGACCGGAGGCGGAGATCATGCCGTAGAGCACGATGGACGCGCCGCCGATGACGGGCGCGGGAATGGACGCGAGGAAATCGGCAAATACTGTGAGCATGCCGAAGATGATGGCGAGCACCGCCGCGAGGAAAATGTTCTTCGGATCGTAATTTTTGGTGATCGCGAGGACGGCGGTATTTTCGCCGTACGTCGTATTGGCGGGGCCGCCGAGCAGGCCGGAGACAGCCGTCGCGATGCCGTCGCCCATGACGGTGCGGTGCAGGCCGGGATCGACCATGAAGTCCTTGCCGCAGATGGTCGAATTGGCGCTGATGTCCCCGAGGTGTTCCATAAAGGTGACGATGGCGAGCGGAACGATCATGAGAATGGCAGAGATAAGCGTCGTGCCGAAGGTGGGCGAACTAAACCCGAGATAGAAGGAAAACTCTTCCGCAATGTGCTGGAAGATGATGATGCGGTCGGCGCTGAACGCGAGGCTGAAATCAAAGTGGCTGAAATTGCCCGCCGCATCGGAAACCATGTAGGACATGATGCTGCCGCCGGGCAGGAAACTGATCAAGATGGCGTACACATACCCGACCGCGAAACCCATCAGCACGGGGATGACTTTGAGGAAAGACTTCGGCTTGGCGTAGGCGTTGACGAGGACCATGGTCAGCGCCGTGACGATGGCCGTCGTCCACGACTTCCACGGCTCAAACCCGGCGCCGATGATGTTGCTCTGGAACGCTTTGGGGGCGAGGATCATGCCGATGACCAGCACGACCGGGCCGACGACGATGGCGGGAAAGAGCTTGCGCACCTTCTGCACGCCGACAAATTTGATGACGAGCGCAAAGACGACGTACACGAGGCCCGCGAGCACGAGCGCGATCGCCGTTGCGGCGACGGCCTCCTGCCAGGCGGCACCGTACATCTCTTTGGGATCTTCCTGCGTGCCGTATCCGACCACTGCGATGAGCGCGGGCAGAAACGCGAAACTGGATCCCAAAAATACGGGGACCTTGCGCTTGGTGATAAAGTAGAAAATGATCGTACCCACGCCCGCAGCGATCATCGCCATTGCGATGCTCATGTTCGCGAGGATGGGGACGGTGATGGTCGCGCCCAGCATTGCAAACATATGCTGGAAACCGAGCGCCGCCTTTTTTGCCATCAACGGCAGTCTTTTGCTGTTCGTCATGATGCCTCCTTTTCTTCCGTTTCATCCATTATACTGGAAAAAAGGAGCAAAATCAACCGATCTCCGAAAAAAGTACCCGCAACGTTCCTATTTTTTTCACGCGGCATTCTCCGCCCCTTCACGGGAAGCTCACGATTTGCCGCGCGGCACGGGACGATCCGTCATGTCGTAACTGAGGCGGAGGAGCTGTTCTGCCTCGGCCGAAGGAAGATCTCCGTGCAGGCGCAGGGTGATCCAGTGCGCCTTATTCATGTGCCATGCCGGCCAAACGGCGGTATAATTCTGGCGCAGGGCGGCGGAAAGATCGGGCGGACACTTGACGTTGAGGCAGAACTCGCTGCCCTCTCCTTCTCCGAAGTATCGCTTCGGGACGCGGAAATACAGCCCGAACCAACGGCGGGTATCCGAATGGCGCAAAACGACGCTCTCCGGATCTTCCGCAAAGGGACGGTCGTATACGGCGCCTCCAAAACTTTCGATGATGCGGAAAATTTCCTCTCGCTCCATAACGTTTCTCTCCTTTCCCGCTGCGGCGGGATAAATAATCGACGGTCTCTGCCGATCAGTCGAACTTTTCAAAAAATCGAGCGCACCATTGCTTTTATAAAAAAGCTGTGCTACAATAAAGCCATAAATTTCTTGAAGGAGGCCAACTATGGCAAAGAAGGGTATCAAGTACTATATTCCGGGAGCCATTGCCCTGGTACTGGGCATCGCCGCGTTCTGCATGATGTTTCTGACCGCCGTCACCTACTCGGCAGATCTGGGCATCGCAAACACAAGTTACTCGTATACGGGTATGCAGCTCGCCTTCGGGTATTCGGAGACGATCGGCGAAGGGAGCGTGCTCGAGACGACGACGACCATCCTGACCTTTAACTTTATGGTCTTTATCGCCTTCCTGCTGCCGCTCATCGGCGGCATCCTCGCCGTGCTCTTCCAAAACGGGCTGCTCACCAAGATCGTGACGACCGCCTGCTTCGTCGTCGGCGCTGTCTTTTTGTTCAGCACCGTCGGCTTGGCGACCATCGGGATGGAAGAATTCCAGCAAAACATTGTAGCTGAGCTGACTGCATCGTTGGGGATCGGCCCCATCATCGGCGCCGTCCTTTCCATCCTCGGCGCAGTCGTCTGCTTCTTTAAAGGTTCCATCGCCAAGGCGCTGAGCGGCAATTAAACCAACTGTAAAGCACGGGGCAAAAACTCATCCCCTTTGCAGGCACAAGCGTACAAAACAAAGATCCGCCGAAATCGGCGGATCTTTTTTATGGGCAAAACGTTATAACACTTTCGATAAAAATTCGCGCAGGCGCTCGTTTTGCGGTGCGCCGAAGATCTGCGCGGGCGGGCCCTGTTCGGCGATCTTTCCGCCGGCCATGAACAGCACGCGGGTCGCGACCTCGCGCGCAAATCCCATTTCATGCGTGACGATGACCATTGTCATCCCTTCATCCGCAAGCTCTTTGATGAGCGCAAGCACCTCACCGACCATTTCGGGGTCGAGGGCGGATGTCGGCTCGTCGAATAGCATAACCTTCGGATTCATTGCAAGCGCGCGCACGATGGCGATGCGCTGGCGCTGGCCGCCGGACAGGGTGGACGGATACACCTTTGCCTTATCGGCGAGGCCGATGCGCGACAGCAGCTGCATGGCGCGCGCCTCCGCCTCCTCTTTGACCTGCTTTTTGCTCCGGATCTCCACCTCTGGAGCAGTGTTCTGCTTTTCAGAATCGCCTTTTTTATGAAAAACTTGCCGGAAGCGGGCGCGGCGGATGTCCTGCATAGCGACGTGGATGGGCGCGAGCGTGATATTGTCGAGCACGTTCATGTTATTGAACAGGTTGAACTGCTGGAACACCATGCCCATGCGGCGGCGCTGGAGGTTGATGTCCACCTTCAGGTCGCACAGGTTATTGCCCTCGAAGAAGACGTAACCGTCCGTCGGGTCCTCGAGCACGTTCAGGCAGCGCAAAAAAGTGCTCTTGCCGCCGCCCGAAGGGCCAATGATGGCGACCTTTTCGCCGGGGTACACCTTTTCGGAAATATCGTCGAGGACGACGAGATCGCCGTAGCGCTTGGTCAGGTGCTGCACCTCGATGAGGGCGTCCGGGTCGACCGGCTCGACGGGCGTCTTCTCCGTCTTGGCGAATTTGGGTTTTTGAACCTTCGTCCGCGCCTGTTCGGCGGCGGACAGCGTTTCAGCGCCTTTCACTCTTGCGCAACCTCCTTTCGACTAAGCGGATGATGACGGTAAAAATAATCACGATCACAAGATAGACCAACGCCAGAAAAATATAAGGGAGAATGATCTTGTAGTCGTTGGAGGCCAGCGAACTGAACGCAACCGTCAAATCGGTCGTTCCGACGTAGCCGGCGACGGACGTATCCTTCGTAATGGCGATCAACTCGTTGCCGAGAGTCGGAATAACATTTTTGATCGCCTGCGGAAAGACGATCTTAAGCATCGTCGTCGCAAACGAGAGGCCGAGCGTGCGGCCCGCCTCCGTCTGACCGATGTCGACGGAGAGGATGCCGCCGCGCATGATCTCCGAGACATACGCGCCGCTGTTGAGGCCGAACACGATGACAGATTCCCAAACGCCGGGGATATTCAGCTGCAGCGGCAGGAAGATAACAAAATGAAAAACAAGCAGCTGCACGACGATCGGCGTGCCGCGAAAGAGCGTCGTATAGACGTCGCCCACGACCGCAAATACGCGCGCGACCTTGCTGCGCGTACCCGCGACATGGATCACGGCGACAAGCGTGCCCAAAACGATACCGATGACCAAGCCTACGAGGGCAATGATCAGGGTGTTTTGCAGCCCCTGTAAGACGAGCTTATAGCCGTCATACGTTATAAATTGTTGGTAAAAGCTCTCCCACATCTGCGTCAACCGTTGATGCCGTTTACGGCCTCGGCAAGGGTAAATTTATCGCCGACAACGACGCGCAGCCTTGCACCAGCGAGGTCTTGCACGGCAAGGCCGATCGAATTATACTGTTTGATCTCCGCAAACACGTCAGCAAAGCCTTTGAAATCTTCGCCCATCGTGCCGCTGTTATCGCCGGCAAGATAGGTGTAACCCGTCTGGCCGGTAGCCGCGCCGGCGATCTCGCCCGTGAGCGTGTTCAGCACGGCGACAACGTCTTCTTTGGTCTTGCATTCGTCAAACGCGGTGTCGTCGGAAAGCACGGCGACGCGCTGCGCGGCGTTGTAGTAGCTGTCCGTAAAGGAAACGGCCTCCGCACGGTTGGGCGTGACCGTCAAGCCGGCCATGCCGATGTCGGCCTGGATACCGTCCGGCTGCACGGCGGTGCCGTCTTCACTGTCGCCGGAATAATCGGAGCCTGAAACGGTCGGGATGACCGATTCGAACTTCATGTGGCGAATGACGAGCGTCTTGCCGAGCGCATCGGCAAACAATTTAGCGATGTGCATATCGATGCCCGCAAAATACGCGCCCTGAAAATACTCGAACGGGGCAAACTCCGCATTGGTCGCCACCACGAAATAATCGGCGCGATCGGCCCCCGCAGGGACTTCCGTAAGGACTTCGCCCAAGTTTTCTGCGGTGCCGTCTGCTTCAGCATCAAACAATTCATCGATCGTGACGCCACCCAGCCCCTCTTCACTCTTAAGATCGGCGATATAGCCGTTGATCGTCTCAGTCAGTTCGCTGCCCTTCGGAAGAATAAAAGCGTATTCTTCTTCCGTCAGGTCGATCTCGATGATCTTGACTGAAGCGCTGCCGCTGCAAGCGACCGCCGATACCGCCATGACCGCGACCATCAGCGCGGAGAGTACGGCAACCAGAAACTTTTTCATACTGTACCTCTGAAAATAGTACTTGCAGCGACCGGGCGCCCCTCCGACCATAGTCCGAACCGGGCCGCCGCCCGCTTTCCGAAAAAAACGAACAGACTCGTCCCGCTCCCGCTGCAGCGAATTTATCATAGCATTTCATGCCCGAAAAGGCAACCGTTTTTTCGCTAAAATTTTATTTTTATACATAATATACGCGAATGCGCGCAAAAAACAGCTTACGCACCGCCCTTTTCAGACATCCTGCGCAGCATATGCTCGGCAAAGGCGCCCGCCACGTTGACGCCCGTCACCCGCTCCGCCTCATTGAACATGGCGTTGGAATTGACCTCGCAGACATACGGCACGCCGCCCTCGTCCAGCAGATCCACCCCGCAGTAATCGAGGCCGAGCACCGCCGCACAGCGCTCTGCCGCTTCCGAAAAGGCAGGCGGCAGGCTGACCGCCTCGCCGTGGCCGCCCCGCTCGACATTGGAGCGGAAATCTCCTTCGTTTTTGCGGCGCATGCAGGCGATCGCCCGCCCGCCGACGACGAGGACGCGGTAGTCCTCCCCCGGCTTACCGACAAACTTTTGATAGAGATGGGGCGTCAGCTTGAACGCCTCCGCCGCGGCGCGTGTCTCCGCTGCGTTGCGACAGAGGCGGACGCCGTCCCCCCAGCTGCCAAAACTCTGCTTGGCGACGAGCGGATAACCGAGCTTTTCGCCGACGGCGCGCACATATTCCTCGCTCACTTCGGCATCCGCATAATAACAGAGGGGGGCGGGCAGCGTGTCCGGCAGGCGCACCCCGCTCCCCGCGAGAACGATGCAGGTGAGCATCTTGTCGTCGCACGCCTCCACCGCCGCCGCACGGTTGAAGAGGCGGACGCCGCTCCCCTCCAGCATGCGGGAGAGATATTTGTCCTTATCGAGATAGACGACAAAATCCGGGCGACGCGCGAGGAAAAGTTCCCCTCCCCGGACGGCGCACGGAAAGCCGCCGTTTTTGACGATCTCGGCGCCGGCGCCGCGCGCGCGCAGCTCTTCGGCAATGCGCTCGGCCTGACGGAGCATGGCGGGCGCACGGATATAGGCATTGACCAGGATCACGGCATCCGGCATGATCTTTCCTCCTTGGATGCGGAAAATACGACGGCGCCGATCTGTGATCGGCGCCGGAAAGGTTCGGCCGTTCAGTTTTCGACGCGGATGACGCTGTTCACCTGCACGATCCCGTCGAGAGCGGCGATCTTTTCCACCGCACGGCGGACGGAAAATTCGCTCGTCGTGTGGGTGATGAGGATCACGGGGATGCCGTCCGACTCTCCCTCCGCCACGCGGTCGGGATCTTCACCCTTTTGGATAAAGTCGACGATACTGATGTTGTACTTGGCAAACACGCCCGCAACTTTGGCGAGGACGCCGGCGCGGTCATGCGCGGTAAAGCGGATATAATAGCGGCTCTGGAAATCGGTCACATAGCGCACGCCCTTTTCCGCCAACTGCGTATTTTTAAAGGTCGCGTACTTGTGATCGGCATGGGTCGCCGCATAAATAATGTCCGAGACGATCGCGCTGCCCGTCGGGAGCGAACCGGCACCGCGGCCGTAGAGCATGATGTCGCCCACGCTGTCCCCCTGCAGAAAGACGGCATTGAAGCTGTCGTTGACGGAGGCGAGCGGGTGATCTCTGCGGATGAATGCGGGATGCACGCGCACCTCGATGCGCCCTGCTCCGTCGTTTTTGCCGATCGCGAGGAGTTTTAAGACGTAGCCCAGCTCTTCGCCGTAGGCAATATCCTTGGAGCTGATGCCCGTGATCCCCTCGCGGTACACCTTATCCAGAGGTACTTTGGTGTGAAATGCGAGGCTGGAGAGGATGGAGAGCTTATAGGCCGCATCGAATCCCTCGACGTCTGCCGTTGGATCCTTTTCGGCATAGCCGAGCGCCTGTGCATCCTTGAGCACGGAAGCATAGTCCAGCCCCTCGCGCGTCATGCGGGTGAGGATATAGTTGGTCGTACCGTTGATGATGCCCGTCAGCGTATGCACGACGTTCGCCTGCATGCCGTCGATCAGGGTGCGGATAATGGGGACACCGCCCACGCAGCTCGCCTCGAAGTAGAGGCCCGCGTTGGTGCGGCGGGCAGCCTTTTCCAGCTCGTACCAATATTTGCAGAAGAGTTCCTTATTGGAGGTGACGACCGTCTTGCCGCTGTGCAGCGCCGCGAGGACAAAGCTCTTGGCGGGCTCGACGCCGCCGATGACCTCGACGACGATATCCACGTTGGGATTGCTGACCACCTCGGCGATGTTATCGGAAATTTTGCTCTCCTCGATGCCGAGATCGAGCGCGCGCTGGCGGTTGAGCTCCAGGACGCTCTCCACCGTGATGTCGATGTTCTGCGTGCGACGGTAAAATTCTCTGTGCTCGGAGAGGATCTTATAGGTTCCTCCGCCGACCACGCCGAGGCCGAGTATTGCAACGCCGACACTTTTCATTTTTTGCCCTCCGTACTGTTCAGATCGTATAGATATTTGAGACCCTGCAGCGTGAGGAGTTTGTCCACATGATCGATGCAGGATATTTCGCTGGCGATGATCTCGCTGAATCCGCCCGTGGCGACCACTTTGATGTCGGGAGACTTCATCTCGCGCTTCATCTTTTTGACGATGTAATCGACCAGCCCCGCAAAGCCGAACACGAGCCCTGCCTGCATATTGGTGGTCGTATTTTTGCCGATGACCGATTTCGGGATCTCGATCTCGACGCGCGGCAGCCGCGCCGTGCCCGAGACGAGCGAATCCATCGAGCTGCGAATGCCCGGGGCAATCGCACCGCCGATAAATTCGCGCTGTTCGTTGACGGCGTTAAAAGTCGTCGCCGTGCCGAAATCGATGACGATGACGGGAGCGCCGTACTTTTTGATGGCGGCGACATCGTTGACGATGCGGTCCGCCCCCATCTCCCGCGCATTGTCGATGCGCAGGTTGTGCTCCGTCTTCAGCCCGGCGCCGACCATGAGCGGTTCCACGCCGAGATAACCCGCGCACATGTGCGTGATGGTGTAATTGAGAGAAGGGACGACGGAAGAAATGATCGCGCCGTCGATCGAATCGGGGTGGATCCCTTTGACCGCAAGCATATCGATGAACGCCGTGCCGTACTGGTCGCTCGTGCGCTTGAGTTCGGTGGCGACTCGGAAGCTGACGGCGAGCTCGTCGCCGTCAAAGATGCCGTACTTGATATTGGTGTTGCCGACGTCGATGCAGAGGATCATAATTCCGTACCCCGGTGATTTATTCTTGCCGTGCTTTGCGGGGCTCCTCTTTCCGCCCCTCTTCCGCCGCCTGCTCCTTTGCGGGCGCGGCATTGGCCGACTTTTTCTGGACCGAACGGCCGACGACGCGGGCGACGGTATAAATTGCGGGCGAGAGCACCGCGTTGATGATAAATTCCGCGACGAAGTTCCAGCCCGCCAAGACGATGATGACGAAATAGACGACGGAAGCGTCGCTGCCGACCGTACCCATAAAGCCGCCGATGGTACCGCTCATGAGCAGGCAACCCACTACGAAGATGCCCGTATTGCAGACGGGCGCCGCGAGCGAGGCGACGATGACGCCGGCATATTCGTTTTTGCGGGCGATCAGCCTGTACAAAAGCCCCGGCACGAGGCCGGCCGCCGTGCCTTTGAGCAGACAGAGCGCGATGGTCGCCGCCGGATTCGCCGCAAACAGATATTGCGTGAACGGATCGGACATCACCCCCATCACGATGGTGATGACGCCGAAGAGTAAGCCGAGAAAAGCGCCCGCGACCGGGCCGAGCATGACCGCGCCGATCACGATCGGGACGAGCACAAAGGAAAGAGATGTGCCGCCGATGCGGATGTTGCCGCCCCACAATTGCAGGACGATGATCAGCGCTACCAACACAGCCAAAAAGGCGATGTTGCGCGAAGTGAAAAAGCGCTTGCTTTTCATAATGATGACCTCCATCGGATCTCCTGCGGAGTATCCGTGAAAAAAATGTATTTATGCGTTACAAAGGGATACGGCCCTTGCGGTGCCGTTCCCGCGCATATCGATGAGACCCCTTTTGACGGGGCGCGGCTTCATAAAACCTGCCGCGGGATATTATTATACCAAAAAAGACGCATAAATGCAACTGATTGCGCGGACTAACTTTTGGCGGCGGCGCCAGGGCCCTCTCCGAAGGGCGCGACCTGTCCCCCGATCCGCCCGAAGCGCGCCCTGCCTTCTCCCTATGAGTATACGCGGCGGTGCCGCAAAAAATGAGCGCGGGCCTACTTTTATCCGCCGTGCGGCACACTTTTTGCTGCGGGCGCGTATAGATGAATAGAGACAGCCGCAAAATATTGCTCCTGCGCGGGCGATGGCGGCTGCCGAAACCGCCGTACTTAACAACAAAAATACATAGCGTGCGGCGGCCGGGAGGAAATATTCAATGAACGGCTTCGCAAATTCCGGAGGCAACAGCTGCCTGTGGATCCTGATCCTTCTGCTCATACTCTTTTGTTCACAGAACGGCGATATGCTGCAGGGCATCCTGAACAGCAGCTACCTGCCCGTCATTCTCGCCGTGCTTTACTGCATCTGCAAGAACGGCGGACTGTGCAACCTGTTCGGCGACTGCTGCAAGTGATCTCATCCTGTCTCCCCAACGTGACCCTGCCCGCGGCAAAAGCCGCGGGCTTCTTCCTGTCAGATCCTATCGCGGCCATGCAGAACGCCTCCGGCGGAGCAGGGGCATCCTCTACAAGGCAAAGCGCACCGCATGCGGTGCGCTTTTGATCTTTGCCAAAAATTTTTATGCCTCGCCCGAAAAGCGCAGGCTCTGTACGGCGATGATCGTCTTGGCGTCGCGGATCTCGCCCCGCTCGATCATGGCGAGCACGTCCTCCACCGGATAAAAGGCGGACGTGAGGAACTCATCCGCATCGGGGTGGACGGCTCCCGCGCGCACGCCGTGTGCGCGGTAAATATAGATCTTTTCCGCGGAATAGCCGGGCGTCGGATAAATGGTATACAGGTGCTGCACGGAGGCCGGCTCCCAGCCCGTCTCTTCGGCGAGCTCGCGCGCGGCGGTATGCGCCGGATCTTCGCCCGGATCCAATTTGCCTGCGGGGATCTCGAGCGTCTCCTCGCCGTACGGGTAGCGGAATTGGCGCACGAGCAGCACTTTTCCCTCCCGCACATACAGCACGCTCGCGCCGCCCGGATGCTCGACCACCTCGCGGCGGCAGGGCTTGCCGTCCGGCAGGAGGGCGTCGTCGCAGCGGACGCGGATGATCTTGCCCGCATATACGGTATTTTTACGGACGGTCTTTTCAGTCAGGTTCATAACTGCTCCTTAAATTTTTCAAACCCCGCAAACATATCGGCGATGTTGTCGCTCTTCCAGCCCACCGCGCGGGCATAATAGCCGTAGCCGCAGAGCAAACCGCCGAGCAGCTGGGCATCCGCCTTGGCTGCCGCCGCAGACAGGGCGTTGAGGATGAGCAGTCCGTCCACCTTTTTATCGTCGGCCAAGCCCGACTCAAAGACGCGGTCGCGCTCGCTGCGGATGATGCGGAAGAGATGCTCCGCCGCCGCCTTGCCGCGCGCGCGGGCGACCTTCGGATCGGTCGCGCCCGACTGAAACATCTGGCGGATGAGGTTGCGCAGCGGCAGGATGACCTGCGCCCCGAACTGGCGGAAGCCGCGGTTCAGATCGCCGTCCTCATAAAAATATTCGGAGAGAAATTCGCCCAGGTCGATCGTCTTGCTGTCGATATCGACGAGCAGGCAGAAGATGAAGGCGAGCTTTTCGGTCGCATCCTCGGGAAGGAGGAGCAGATGCTTGCGCGAACCGGGATACGGTACATAATTCATATACCGCAGCTGCGCCGCGACGTAATCGAAATTCTGCGTGATGTCGCGGAAAAAGGCATAGAGAAGATCGCTGGTGGCGACGGCTTTGAGCAAGTCGCTGATCTTGGCGTCTGCAATGATGAAGCTGGTGCGCATCAGCTCGTCGCACCGGCGCAAAAAGATATCGATCTGCCCTTTACCCGAATCCATAGAGATGTCTCCTTTTGTGCAATTTTGTTCGAAACGGACAACTTTTCCTTTTTCCCTTTCATTATAGCACAAATTTTATAAATTATTAAGTTATTTTTCAGAAATATCTTGCATTTCAAAAAAATTTTCGTTATAATATAGAAAACCAAAACAGGAGGTCACTTTTATGAAATCCGTTAAAATCTCCCTGCAGATGGCGCAGAACGTCAAGGACTTCGTCAGCATCGTGCAGGAGTACCCCTACGAGATCGATCTGAAGAGCGAAAAGTACGTCGTCGACGCAAAATCCATCCTCGGTATTTTCAGCCTCGATCTTTCCAAACCTGTGACCGTCGAGATCCATTCGGACAATTGCGACGACCTGATCGCCGCGCTCAAAAAGTTCGCCTGAAGTTTGCGGGAGAACTGATACCGCCGGACAGAGGATCCGCTTTTGAAAAAAAGCGGATTTTTGTCGGTGGAGTCACGCGCGTTGTTCCACGAAGGAAATCGGCATGCAGATACAGGGCGAAACGTTCATCAACAAATTAATAGTTCTGTTCGTCTTCGATAAGATGGAGAGCTCCCTCTCTGAGCGCACGGTCGTCGACATGTGTTCGACCAGCAACGACTGGATCAATTACATGGACTGCATGATGATCATCGCCCAGCTGCTGGAGGACGGCTTTATCTGCACCGTCGAGACCAACGACGACACACTGTACACCATCACGCCGGACGGGCGCAGCTGTCTGGCAAATTTTTATATCAATATTCCGAAGAGCACGCGCGAAGAAATTTCCGTCTTCGTCAAAAACAACAGCGCGCGGTACCGCAACCGCCAGGAGTGCAAATCGGACTATTATCAAAACAAAGACGGCACCTACACCGTATTCCTGCGCATCCTCGCCCCTGCTCAGCCCATGCTGGAGCTGAAATTTGTCGTGCCCGACCGCAAGACGGCACAGAATATCTATAAAAAATGGGAACTGAAGGCTGCGGACGTCTATGCCGTCATATATGAAAATCTTGTAGACTAATTTTTTGAGGTATCGGTCATGTTTACGTACAACACGAAAGGGACTTGTTCGCGCCAGATCATCTTCGATGTGGACGAGCAGAACAAGATCCACAACGTCAAATTCATCGGCGGCTGCGGCGGGAACCTGCAAGGGATCGCGCGGCTGGTCGAAGGGAAGGACATCGATGAGATCGGCGACACGCTCAAGGGCATCAAATGCAGGAACAACACCTCCTGCCCCGACCAGCTCTCGCAGGCCATCGCCGCTTACAAAGACAGAGATACGGGCCGCGCGTGAGGCGCGCCGCCCGAACGGAAGCGCCCGCTCCCCCATACCGGGGGAGCGGGCGCTTTTTTACTCCTTCTTTTTTCCGAGTTTCGGCAATAAAAACGGGACCCGTTGCCGCCTCACGCTCAGCGATTGGCGTATTTGACGGCGATGACTTTATTGTTGCGCTCGATCATCTTCAGATACCCGTCGATGGTGCGCGCATACGCATCGCATTCGTTTGGCTTATCGGAAAGGCTCTGATAGCGCAGGACATATTCTTTGATCTGCCCGACGATGTTGCGCAGCGAGCGGTACAGTTCGAACATGGTAAATTTATAAAACTTGTCGTCGCGGATGGCGACCACCCAGGCGGAAGGATGCAGGATCTTGCTCGCGCTCGCATAGGCGGCGTGGCGGGCGCTCTGCCCGGCGATCTTCTGCAGGCCGTCCTTAAAGTTGAGCCGGTACTCCTTGCCGAAGCCCTCGCGGAAGCCTTCGACATATTCCAGCCAGCCATAATTGATAAAGGCGTTGCGCTCCTTGACGCCGAAGGCCTTGCACTCCTCGGAGAGCCGCTGCTGCAGTTCCTCGGCGCGCGGATTGTTCTCCATGTCGAAGTATTCCATGTGCTTGATGTACCGGAAAAAGAGGTCCTCCCCCTTGGTACACAGTACGATGAGCACGCATTCGAGCTCGTGCAGGTGCCGCCAAAGAATGACTGCATCGCAGCTGTTGCCCGCCGCGAGAAGACTGATGACGCCCTTGGTCGTGAGCATGGATTTTTTAAAGAGGTTGCCGATGCCGTTCATGCGGCCGTCCTTCCCCTTGAAGCTGCCGAGCACGAAGAGCGAATAGCTGCACGCCATATTATAAGCGGCGATCTCGGGAGAACAGGGAGAGGTATTGGAGATCTTTTCAACGTTGAGGTGCTCGTTGATGACGATATAGACCGCCACATCCCGCACGAGCATCTCGCGGTACTTTTCATCCCCCTCCAACTTTACGACGATCTCGGGCGGGAGGTGCGAAGTCTGAAACAGGTGGTAATAAAAGATATAGCTGACCAGCTCGTCCATGCGCACGCCGTCCAACGCGCGCAGGCGGATCTTGCGCTTTTGCAATTCCTTTACATACTGCTCCTTGACGCGGACGTACATCTCGCGGAGAAAATCGGCGTTGGGCGTGCGGCCGGTCACCCGCGAAAGGCGTGCGGTCTGCGCTTCAAAGATCCGCGTTTCCATCTGGTCGATGACGTTATTTTGCAAATTGTTCGGCATAGCGCCCCTCCCCGCACGGCGCCCTTCGGCAAAAATGCCCGGCTCCGTGATCTTTTGTATTATAGCACAGTGTGCCGCGAAAGGCAAGGAACATTGCAGAATCCGTCTTATTTATGACATAATCAGCATTTTGACCGCACACCGACGCCTCTCTCCTCCTGCCGTTTTGACACGATGCGGCAGCGAAAAGGGGCGCGCACCGATCCCGGTGCGCGCCCCGCTCTGCCCGTATTATGTCAGACATACTTCCTGATCATTACACCACGCCCTGCGCCATCATCGCCTCGGCGACCTTTTCGAAGCCCGCGATGTTCGCACCGACGACGTAGTTGCCCTCAAAGCCGTACTTTTTGGCAGCCTGGTCGATGTTGTGGAAGATATTGACCATGATGTTTTTGAGCTTGGCATCCACTTCCTCGAACGACCAGAACAGACGGCCGCTGGACTGCGCCATTTCGAGTGCGGAAGTTGCCACGCCGCCCGCGTTCGCCGCCTTGCCCGGCAGGAACACGACGCCGTTCTCCTGGAACACTTCGGTGCCGGCGAGCGTAGTAGGCATGTTCGCGCCCTCGCCGACCAGCTGCACGCCGTTCGCAACGAGGATCTTGGCGGACTCTTCGTCCAGTTCGTTCTGCGTTGCGCAAGGGAGCGCGACGTCGCACTTGACCGTCCAGACGCCCTTGCAGCCCTCGTGATACTCGGCGCCGGCAACGCGCGCTGCATACTCCTTGATGCGGCCGCGCTCGACCTCCTTGATCTGCTTGACGACGGCGAGGTCGATGCCCTTCGGATCATAGACATAGCCGTTGGAATCGCTCATGGTGACGACCTTTGCGCCCAGCTGCTGCGCCTTCTGGCAGGCATAGATCGCGACGTTGCCCGAGCCGCTGATGACGACCGTCTTTCCCTTCAGATCGTCGCCCTTGTTCTTGAGCGCCTCTTCGGTGATGTAGACGAGGCCGTAACCGGTCGCCTCGGTGCGGACGAGGGAGCCGCCGTAGCTGAGGCCGCGCCCGGTGAGGACGCCGACATGCTCGTCGCGGATGCGCTTGTACTGGCCGAACAGGTAGCCGATCTCGCGGCCGCCGACGCCGATATCGCCTGCGGGAACGTCGGTATCCGCGCCGATGTGGCGATACAGCTCGGTCATAAAGCTCTGGCAGAAGCGCATGATCTCGTTATCGCTCTTGCCCTTCGGGTCAAAGTTGGAGCCGCCCTTGCCGCCGCCGATGGGAAGGCCGGTCAGGCTGTTTTTGAAGATCTGCTCAAAGCCCAAAAATTTGATGATGGAGAGATTGACGGAAGGATGGAAGCGCAGGCCGCCCTTGTACGGGCCGATCGCGCTGTTGAACTGCACGCGATACCCCTTGTTGACCTGCACGTTGCCGTTGTCGTCCACCCAAGGGACGCGGAACATGACGACGCGCTCGGGCTCGACGAGGCGCTCCAGAAGCCCTGCCTTTTCATACTGAGGGTTGGCCTCGATGGCGGGAGCGAGGCTGTTGAGGACCTCCGTTGCCGCCTGATGGAATTCCGGCTCGTTCGGGTTCTGGGCCTTCAGGCGTTCCAGAACGCTTTCTACATAAGACATCGTAAAAACTCTCCTTTGGTTTTTTATTTTTCACTGTTTATTGTATCATAGCGGCGAAAATATTGCAAAACATTCGCGGCACTTTCAAGTATTAGTTATTTTTATAGATGATATAAATTTTTATTTATATTATTCGATCCATTTCGGAATCCTCTTCTTCCGCCGCAGCAGGCGCGTAAAGAGTAAAAGAGACGACTGCCCGATCACAGAGACAGAAGCTCCCCTTCCGGCACGGTATACCGAGGCGCCGCCGCACAGCGCTCGCGCTCCGCCACATTCAGGCCGCGCAGCGAGGCGAGCGGCGCAAAGAGAGCGTCGTCACAGGCTCCGGAGACGAATGCCTCGAACAGCGCCGCATCTTCCGCGGAGCGTCGGTCGCGCAGCACCAAGCGGGCGGCCCCGGAGCGTCCGTCGGCTCGTGTCGGCTCGGCAAAGACCTCCCGGCGCGACCTCTTCCCAAACAACATGGTGACGATAGACATATTTCTTTCCTCCTTTCCCCTTTTCTGCCGCCATTATAGCACAAATAACTTGACAGATATTGTCATATATATTAAAATAGTTTCAAAAATTTCTAAAAAATTTTCGGGAGGGAAACCATGAAAGTACAGATCATGCTCCGGATCTTATTCCGTCTGTTGCGGACGCGCAAGGCAAATGCGGCGGAGCTCGCGCGAGAGACGGACGTATCTGAACGGAGCATCTACCGTTACGTGGAGGAGCTGAGCATTGCAGGCGTCCCGATCGATATTATACGCGGGCGCAAGGGCGGGATATGCCTGCCCGACACCTATCGGCTGCCCTCGAACTTTTTCAGCAAAGAGGAATACGCCGCGGCGGTGAATGCCCTATCCGCCCTGTATGAACAGCTGCCCGACGAAGCGGTGCGCGGCGCCCTGGAAAAGCTGACCCGGCAGGAAAAGGCGGACGCGCACGATCTCTCCCTCTCCGGCAACATCCTCGTAGACAGCGGGACGTGGGGCGATGCGTACGGATTTTCGGACACGCTGAAATTTTTGGAAAGCGCCACGGAAGCGCGCGCCTGCGTGGATATGACCTACGTCGACCGCGAGGGAACGGTCAGCCGCCGCACCGTCGAACCGCATCTTCTCATTTATAAGCAGAATATCTGGTATTTATACGCATGGTGCCGCAAGCGGGAAAATTTCCGCCTGTTCCGCGTGGGACGCATCCGCGGTGCGCGGGACACGGGCGAAACGTTCGAACGGCGGCATTTCGAACGGGCGGATCTGCCGCTGAAATTCCGCTTTGAAGACAGGGAATTGGTCCGCCTTCGCCTCGCCGTGCAAAAGAGCGCCCTGCCCGACGTAGAAGAATGGCTGGGCATGAACAGCGTGCGGAGAGGAGGCGACTCGTTTATTGCCGAAGCGGAAGTCCCGGGCGGCGAAGTGCTGCTCTCCAAACTGCTCGGCCTGGGCAGCGGCATCCGCGTACTCGAACCGGCATCCGTCGCCGCAGGGCTGCGGGAACGCGCCGCCGCCGTGTGCGGGCTTTATTCCGCCGCAAAAGGCGGAGAAACCTCCTCGGTCGCCGCCAAGGACGATCGCTCGTATCAAACGGATTAAAACCCAGCCAAACGGCGAGAGGCCGGAGCGCAAATGCGCTCCGGCCTCTCGCCGAGTTCAAAACCATCGTATCCGCCGCTCAATGTTTACTGCCTGCGGACTTTTCCTCTTTTTGGAGAGAAACCAGCTGCCACGGACTCTCCCCGTCGTGCAGCAGTCCATAAGCGATCTGCATGATCCCTTCGAGCGTGATATTCGGACCGGACCACATTGCCCTGCCGAATACATAACCGCGGGCAAGCGCCTCCCAATCGTCATACGCCTCGCGGCAGGCCGCCAGCGCTCCGTCGATGTACGCCCACGCCTCCTCTTCGGAAAGGTAGCCGCAGTCGAAACAACAGCGGGTGACCATCACCATTCGGCCCAGGTCCCGTGCGAGGACGGAAATTTGCGGCAGCTCGGTCACATCCGAAAAATAGCCGTACTCTGCCAGCATCGCGAGGGCGTATTGCAGATTCATGAAGTATTCCTGCGAGCTTTCCATTTCGTCCTGCGTCATGGCAGCATAATCGATCCCCTCGCCCCGATAAATCGCTTTGAACGCATCAAATAAAAAGCGGTGCCCTCGGTCGCGCAGCCAATCCAGCGTTTCCGCCGCACTGTCGCGATCGGTAATGCCGTAATAATCCGCCAAATTTTCTTTCAGCACGTCTACCTCGCAGCCTGTCGTCAGGCTGTCGCAAAAATAACCTGTCTGCTCGGAATTGATGGCTCCGACATTGAGCGCCGCCAGCCGCTCCGGCGGCAGGGGCCTCTCTTCCGGGTTGCGGACGTATTGCTCGTCCGAGAAAAAACGCTCGGTTTTCTGCGCATCGCTCATCGTTTGCTCCTCCTTGTCGATTTTCTCGCCAATGCGATTTATTGTTATTATACTATACCCCCCCCCCCGTGAAAAGTAATCATTTTTTGAAAATTATTGGCAAAAATTTCCATCCAAACGCGCCTTCCGCCTTATTTTTTAATTGAAAGCGCGGCTCCGGCAAAAGCCGGAGCCGCGCTCGTCATGCGCTGTATGTCATGTATAATATAATTAATTACTATAATAATATTTATATACTTCAACGCTCTGCGGGGATGCCGCACAGATGGCGGGCCACATCGTCATACGCACCGCCCTGTGCGACCACCGTATAAAAGCGGATGCCGCCCGCAAGGTTGGAACAGGCAAACCCGTTTGCCGACAGGATGCGGCAGGCAATATAACTGCGCAGACCGCTGTAACAGTTGACATAGATCGTCTTGCTTTTATCCAATTCCCCCAAGCGTGCGCGCAGTTCGTCGACGGGGATATTGACCGCCCCGTCGATGTGCGCGGCGGCATACTCGGGCGGAGTCTGCACATCGAGGAAGAGAGCGTTCGGGTCGGCAGCGAGGACGGGGACATCCCGCCATGTATGCTGACGGACGATGCCGGCGCGAATATTGCCGATGACATAGCCCGCCATATTGACGGGATCCTTTGCCGAAGAATAGGGCGGCGCATAGCACAGGTCGAGGTCGGTCAGATCCTCTGCCGTCATCTTCGCGCGGATCGCCGTCGCGAGCACGTCGATGCGCTTTTCCACTCCCCCGTAGCCGATGCACTGCGCGCCGAGGATACGGCCGCTCGACTTTTCATAGACGACCTTCAGCGTCATATTTTTGCCGCCCGGGTAATAGCTCGCATGTTCGGGCGAAAAGAGCAGCGCACTGCCCGCATCCAAACCCGCCGCCTCGGCCGCGCGCTCGGATAGGCCCGTGGATGCAGCTGTCATGTCAAAGATTTTCAGGACGGAGGATCCCTGTGCGCCGCGATAGACGGACGGAATGCCCGCAACATTGTCGGCGGCGATGCGCCCCTGCTTGTTGGCCGGCCCCGCGAGGGGGACGAGTACATCCGCCCCGGTCACCGCATCGGCGATCTGCACCGCGTCGCCGGCGGCATAAATATCCGGATCGGAGGTGCACATGTGCGCATCCACGACGACCGCGCCCTTTTTACCGAGGCGGAGCCCCGCCTCTTTTGCGAGCCCTGTTTCCGGCACGACGCCGATGGCGAGCATGGCAAAATCCGCCGAGACGGACGGAGCGTTTTCGACCTGCGCGACGACGGCATCCCCTTCCTGCTGCAGACCGATCACCTTGCTGCTGAGGCGCAGATCGATCCCCTTGCCGACGAGTTGCGCGCGCAGGATGCAGGCCATGTCGTAATCGAACGGGAGCATGACCTGCTCTTCCATCTGCACGAGGGTGACGCGCACGCCGCGCTCGGCGAGGTTTTCCGCCGCCTCGATGCCGATGAATCCGCCGCCGATGACGATGGCGCGCGACGGCGCAGCGGAACGCAGAAAGTCATCCAAACGAAAGGTATCTTCTACCGTGCGGAGCGTAAAAATGCGGTCGCCCTCCCCCACGAAAGGCGGGCGGACGGCCGCCGCGCCGGGCGCATAAATAAGTTTATCGTAACTCTCCCAATATTCGGCGCCGCTCTGCGTATCGCGCACGCGCACCTTCTTTTCTGCCCGCACGATCTCGGTCACCTCGCTGTGCACGCGCACGTCGACGTTGAAACGGCGGCGGAAACTTTCCGGAGTCTGCAGCGTGAGCTTGCCGCGGTCGGCAATGACGCCGCCGATATAATAGGGCAGGCCGCAGTTTGCATACGAGACATAGCCGCCCCGCTCGAACATGACGATCCGGGCGCTCTCGTCCAGGCGGCGCAGGCGCGCCGCAGCCGTCGCGCCGCCCGCGACGCCGCCGATGATGACAACCTTCATAGCAATTCCCCTTCGGCGCCATCCGAAAATTCTGTCACGCATAGTACTCTGCATCGGGCAGATTTACATGCCATGCTGACAAAATCGACAGAAAAATCCCCCGTCCCCGCCTGAACAAGGGCGACGGAAGGGCGCCTTTTTTCTTTCCAGTATATACCGGCCGCGTCGATTTGTCAAGGGAGAAATGCGAACCAAAACCGGCGGCGCGATCAATTCTTTTTGCTCTTCGGGCGGAAGAAGAGCGCCGCCAAAAAGGCAAAGACGACCGCCGCGGTGATGCCCGCGCTCGCTGCGCCGAGCGCCCCCGTAAAGGCACCGAACAACCCGCTCTCTGCCCCGCGCATGGCGCCGCGCGCGAGCAGATAGCCGAATCCGCAGATGGGGACGGTCGCCCCCGCCCCGGCAAAGTCGACCAGATAGCGGTACAGCCCGAGCCCCTCCAAAATCACGCCCGCGAGCAGAAAGATGACGAGGATCTTCCCCGAAGTGAGCTTGGTAAAGTTGATGATGACCTGTGCCACGGTGCAGATGGCGCCGCCCACGGCAAACGCCTTTGCAAACATGAACAGGATGGAAAGATAATTGCCGATCATGCGTCTCCCCCTTGCAGCGGCACTCCGTCCGCCTCGATCGCCACCGCGTGCGCAATGCAGGGAATGGTATCGCCCTGCCCCGAAGTGACGGTGGACAGCAGCGCGCCCGTCGCCACGAACAGCACCCGGCGGATCCCGCCGCCGCGGCGCATTTTTGCGAGGATATAGGCGTTGAGCACCGTAGCGCTGCACCCGGCGCCGCTGCCCCCCTGAAATTCATCTTCTGCGGGAGCATAGACCACCTCGCCGCAGTCGACGTGATTGGCAGCGATATCGACGCCCCGCTCGGCGAGCAGGTCTTCGACCAAGCGGCTGCCGAGCGCCCCGAGATCGCCCGTCAGAATCAGATCGTAATATTCGGGCGGGCGGGATGTATCGCGCAAGTGCGCGAGGATGGTATCCGCCGCGGCGGGAGCCATCGCCGCGCCCATATTATTGGCGTCGGAAACGCCGAAGTCGATCACTTTGCCGACCGTGCCGCAGGTGAGAGAAGGCCCCTCTCCCCCGCGCGCGACGATCGCGCTCCCGGCGCCGGTCACCGTCCACTGTGACTGCGGCGGACGGGTACTCCCCAGCTCGAGCGGATAGCGATACTGCCGCTCTGCGGAGGCAAAGTGGCTGCCCGTCGCCGCGGCGATGCGCTTGGCATAGCCGCCGTCCGTGAGCACCGCCCCCAAAAGCAGCGCCTCGCTCATCGTCGAGCAGGCGCTGTATATTCCGAGAAAGGGCAGCCCCGTCTCGCGCGCGGCGAACCCTGCCGAGACGATCTGATTGAGCAGATCGCCGGAGAGCACTGCGTCCACGCCGCTCGGCGGAAGGCCCGCCTTTTCGATGCTCTTTTCCACCGCCCACAGGAGCATCTTGCGTTCTGCATGCTCGAACGTGCTCTCGCCGAACATGTCGTCGGTCAGAGCGAGATCGACGTACTGCCCGAGGATGCCCGCACACTCCTTCGGCCCCGCGATTGCCGCCGACGCGACGATTTTCGGCCGATTTTCAAAAAATACCGTCTGGCCCTGCTGCATACATTGCCCTCCCGCGCTTTCACAAAATAGTGTGCCGCAAGCATCCCCTTTTATCCGCGGGGCGCTCCACTTTCTCGCAAAGAAAAGGGCGCACCCGAAGGTGCGCCCGACATGAAAACAGACGTAAGCAGATGATCCTCAGCCGCAGACGCCATTGCGCCGCGCGGAACGGTCAGTTTTCCTCGTCAAACATCTTGAAAAATTCGCGGACGGCGAAGGACGGCGTCTGATTTTTGGGGAATGCAATGCCGACCGAACGCGCGGGGAGAGAGGGTTCCGTACGGATCTCGAAGAGAGTCCCCTCCTTTAACTCGCGGCGGACATATTCGCGGGGGACACAGGCGATGCCGACCCCGTTTTTGGCGAGCTGCACCATCAGTTCGAGGCTGCCGCATTCGATCTCCGGATGCAGATGCACGCCGATCGAGTGCGAAAAGCTGATGATCGCCTTGCGGGTGACTGTGTTCGCATCCAGCATAAGCAAAGGGTAATCGTGCATGGATTTTAGGGGCTGAACACTTTCGGCGAGCGTCTTATAACTTTCATTGGCGACAAAGGTATCGTGCAGGGGCATCACGACGCTGGAAAGGACAAAATCCTTATCATCCACGGGAAGATTGAGGAAAGCGATGTCGCACTTGTTGTTTTTCAAAAGTTCGAGCGTCTCCGTCGTGATACAGTTGATGAGGTTGAGGCGCACGTCCGGATACTTTTCGTGATATTTTGCGATCTTATCGATGAGCACGTAAGAAAAGATGGTATCCGATGCGCTGATGCGGATGGTGCCCGTGGCGGTGGTATTGATCTCTTTGAGTTTATTTTCTGCCGTATCCAGCTCGCCCAGCGCCTTTTCGACGATGTCAAAGATCTGCTTGCCGCCCTGTTCGGAAAGCTCCATGCCGCGGTGGGTGCGGTTGAAGAGGGAACAGCCCAACTGCCCTTCCAGCTGTTTGATCGCCTGCGAGACGGCGGGCTGACTGATAAAGAGCTCGTCTGCGGCGCGCGTGAGGCTGCCGCACTTGGCGACTGTATAAAAGACCCTGTACAGCTCTAAATTGACCATCGTTGTCTCTCCTTTTTCGTTTGTTCCGGCTCCCGGCGCAACCAATGCGGAGCCAAATTATTTGCCCACGCAGAATTTGGCAAAGATCTCGTCCAAAATGCGCTCGTTCGCCGTCTCGCCCGTGATCTCACCCAACGCCTCCCATGCCGCTTTGAGATGGACGCCCAGCAAGTCGAGCGGGACGCTGCCGCACAGCTCGCGCGCGCGGCGCACCTCTTCGAGGGCGCGCAGAAGAGCGGCATAGTGGCGCTCCTCGATGACGAACTGCGCGTCGGCGGAATAGCCGCCCAGGCTCAGCTCCAGCATTTTCTCTCGCAGGGCGGGGATATTTTCGCCCGTCTTGGCGGAGACGCGGATATCTGCGGGAGGATCGAGCGCGGCGTCCGCGCCGAGATCCGTCTTGTTGTATACGACCAGCCGCTTTTTCCCCTCCAGAGAGTTCCAAACGGCGGCGTCCTCTTCCGAGAGCGGCTCGGATGAATCGAGCACGAACAGGACGAGGTCCGCCCCTTCCGCGAGGGTGCGGGCGCGGGCGATACCGAAGTTTTCCACTTCATCCGCACAGCTGCGGATGCCGGCAGTATCATAAAGATTAAATCGGACGCCGTCGATCTCGAGCGTCCCCTCCACTGCGTCGCGCGTGGTGCCCGCGACGGCGGAGACGATCGCCTTTTCCTGGCCGAGCAGGGCGTTCAGGAGAGAGCTCTTGCCCGTGTTCGGCCTGCCCGCCAGCACGACGTTCACTCCCTGCTTGATCTTTTTGCCGGTGCGGTACTGCGCCGTGAGGGAAGAGAGCGCCGACTCGATGGCGCCGATGCGTTCGCCCGCGTCGGCGAGGTCTGTATGCTCGATATCCTCTTCGGGGAAGTCGATATCCGCATCGATACCGGCGAGAAGCTCGGTCAGTTCCTCCTGCCGCGCACGGACGGCCGCGGTGAGATGTTCGGTATAGAGCAGGTACCCCGCGCGCACTTCCGCCTCCGACTCGCCGTTGATCATGTCCGCCATACCTTCGGCGGAGGCGAGGGAGAGCTTGCCGTTGAGAAAGGCGCGCTTGGTGAACTCGCCCCGCTCGGCGAGGCGACAGCCCAGATCGATGGCGCGGCGCAGAATGCCGCGCGCGATGCTCGTGCCGCCGTGACAGTGAAATTCGACGATGTCCTCGCCCGTAAAGCTGTGCGGCGCCTTGAAATAGACGCACAGGCCGTAGTCGCGGAAGGTGCCGCCGTCGATCTCGCCGGGGACCATGCGGTACGGCTCAAAGTCTTTGACGGCCACCTTGCCGGCGGGGCGGAACATTTTTTCTGCGACGGAAAGCGGGCTGTCCCCGCTCAGCCGCACGACCGCAATGCCTCCCTTGCCGGGCGGCGTGGCGACGGCGGCAATCGTTTCGCTCTTCATTTCGGATACTACCTCTCGCGCCGATTATACCATACGGCGAAAAATTTGTCAAATCGGGCGAACTCTCGGAGCGAAAAAGGGAGCGCCCCGGCAAACGGGCACCCGGCATAATCAGCGTTCTCTTTCCTGATTATATACCGGCTCTGCGAACCGAACAACTTCGGAAAAATTTCGATGAGCCTTTCCTTTTATATCCGCCAAGGCGTGTCCCTTTTCTGCCCGGCAGGTCCGTTCTTATTTTACACGATGGAGTTCTTTTTAGACTCAGAGGCAAAGCCTCTTTTGACCCCGCGGACGCGCCGCGGATTTCAGGATACAAAAAGCGGCGCGCTCAGTGCGCGCCGCCGTCCTTTTGATTCGGATCGGAAAATTCGCCGAAGGGATCGTCGCCGGAATTTCCGCCTTTGCCGGAGGAGAACTCGCCGAACGGATCTTCCGGCGGGCGTGCATTCCCCTGTCCGCTTTGACCATTCGGCCCTCCCTGATCATTCGGCCCCTGCTGACCGTAAGGCCCCTGCTGTCCATAAGGGCCTTGCTGTCCATAGGGCCCTTGTTGGCCGTAAGGCCCATACGGGCCGTATTGTGCCTGACGGGCGCGGCGCATCCTCTCGATCCGCTCCTGCACGAACCGATCGTAATCGACGGGAACGCGGTTGCGGTAAGCAAAGATCAGGAAAGGAGTGACGACGGGCAGCAACGCGCAGACAATGACCATCCACACATAAGAGAGGGGCGAATAGCGGCGGAAGAACGCGATGTACAGGAATACGAGCAGTACGATCAGAAGGTATTGAAAAACCGTCGAAAGGATGCTGAACGTATTGTACAGCGTGATCAAGCCATCCGAGCCGTTAAAGGTATTGACGGGGATGCCTGTATCCGCATTCGGCTCGAACACGATGGAACCTTCGATGCCGAGCAGCGCACGGATCAAGATGGCGCATACCACCGCCGTCAGCGCGCTGTAGACGATCTCGCCCAGCATCACATACAGCCCGATGTGTTTGACCCGCGACTTGCCGAGTTTCAAATCTCCCGCCAGTTCCCCCATCAGAAAGGTGCTCGCAAACGGAACGAATGCGCACCAGAGCAGCCCGTTCTTGCCCTGCTTTTTTGCCATCGTAAACAGGCCGATCGCGCGGAAAATATACAGCAGGACATAGATGCCGCCCGCGATCGCGAGGGCGATATAGGGGCTGAGCGGCTGAACACCGAAATAGAACTCGACGCTCGGAAAGCAGAACGAATTGACGATTGCCGAAAAAACCTCAAAAAATTCCATAAACTTACTCCGTAATTTTGCCTCCGCCGAACAGGTCGAACCGGTAGCCGACGGAGCGCAGGGTCAGCCCGCAAGCGGGCATCGTCTTGCCGAGGAGATCGCGCCTGCCCGCAGAGAGCGCCTCTTCGACGGCGGAGAGAGGGAGCTTCCCCGTACCCACGTCGAGCAGCGCGCCCGCCATGATGCGCACCATGTTATATAAAAAGCCGTTGCCGCACACATCGAAGTGCATTCCGCAGACCATTTCGCCGATCTCATCCGCCCACGGAACGAGATCGATCGAATGAACCGTGCGCACCGTCGTCTTGGCGGAAGAGCCCGCCGCAGAGAACGCCGCAAAGTCGTGCTCCCCTTCCAGCCGATCGGCACATTCGCGCATGCGCGCGAGGTCCGGCTGTCCGCCGAAACGCGCCGCGTACCGCGCGAGCAGCGGATGCTCCCGCCGCGAAAAGTAGACGGTATACCGATACGTCTTCTTTTTCGCGGAGCGGCAGGCATCAAAGTCTTCGGGCGCGCGCGCGCTGGCAAGCACGCGGATGTCGGGCGGCAGAAAGGTGTTGAGCGCGTCGGCAATGCGCTCGGGCGCAATTTGGATCTCGTCCGCGAGGGCAAAGTTGCATACCTGCCCCGCCGCATGCACGCCGGCATCCGTGCGTCCGCTGCCCGTCACGCGGGATGCGGCACCGAACGCGCGCCCGATGGCGCTTTCCAGCTCGCCCTGCACGGTGCGGCCCTTCTTTTGGATCTGCCAGCCGCTGAGGGCTGTGCCGTCATAGGAGACGAGGAGAGCTGCGTTCATGGAAGGCCTCCTCATCCGAAGATCCATGCGAGAAAGGCGAAGCGACTGCCCAGATAGACATTGAGCAGCACGACGCCCGCGATCAGCACGCCAAAGTAGAGCAGGCCGAGCAGATCCCGCCAGGAAAAAGTGAGTTTTTTATATTTCGTGCGCCCTTTGGCGCCGCGGTAGCAGCGCGCATCCATCGCGTCGCCCAGCTCTTCCGCGCGGCGGAAGGCGGAGACGAGCAGCGGGATGAGGACGGGGATCATCGCCTTGGCGCGCTTGATCAGCCCGCCCGTATCGAAATCGGCGCCGCGCGCCTTCTGCGCGGAGATGATGCGGTTGGTCTCGTCGATGAGGATGGGGATAAAGCGCAGCGCGATGCTCATGATGAGCGCGAGTTCGTGCACCGGCACCTTGATGAAGGTGAGCGGCTTCAGGAGGCTTTCGATGCCGTCCGTCAGCGAGACGGGCGTCGTCGTCAGGGTCAAGAGGGATGTGCCCAGCACGAGCAGGAACAGGCGCACGGCGAGGAAGATCGTATTGACGATGGATTCCCACGTGACCGAAACGATCCACCACTGCAGGAGCGGCTCGTACGCGCTCTCGCCCGTATAAAAGAACAGGTTGAGAACGGCGGTAAAGATGACCAAAAAGAGGATCATTTTCACCGAGCGCAGCACTCTGCCGAGGGGAACGCGGGAGAGAAAGACGGCGACGAGCAAAAAGAGGGTCACCGCGGCGAGCCCGAAAAAGTTGTCCGCGAGGAAGATCGCCACGATATAGGCGATGACAAAGACGATCTTGGCGCGCGGGTCCATATTGTGGACAAAGGAGCGGACGGGATAATACTGCCCGAAGGTGACGTCATTGAGCACGGCCGGCACCCCCTTTTGCGCGCCAGAGCTCGAGCACTTTTTCGGCAAAATCGTCGCAGGTAAAGTCGCTCTCCACATCGATGCCGCGGCTGCGCAGGATGCGGGCACAGTGCGCCGTGGTCGGCACGTCCAGCCCCATTTCGATCAGTTGGTCCGCGCGGCGGAACAGCTCGGCCGGGGCGCCGCACATCACAACCCGGCCCCCTTCGAATACGGCGGCGCGGGTACAGTTTTCGGCGACCTCGTCCATGTCGTGCGAGACGATGACCACCGTCCTGCACCAGCTGCCGTGGATGGCGTGCAGCAGGTCCATCAGCTCCTTTTTGCCCAGCGGATCCAGCCCCGCGGCGGGCTCGTCGAGGATGAGCACCTCCGGCTTGGTCACGATGACGCCCGCGATGGCGACGCGCCGCTTCTGCCCGCCGGAAAGCTCGAAGGGGGACTGTTCGCGGACCGCTTCAAAGTCCAGCCCCACCGTTTCGAGCGCCTCGCGCACGGCGGCGGCGCGCTCCTCTTCCGTAAGTTCCCTGTGAAAATTTTTCAGCCCGAAGGCGACGTCCTTTTCCACCGTTTCGGCAAACAGCTGATACTCCGGGTACTGAAAGACCATGCCCACCTTGCTGCGCAGGGCGCGCAGGTCGCATTTTTTGCTCGCGAGGTCAAACTCCCCCACCGTGAGCGACCCGCCCGTGAGGCGGATGAGGGCGTTGAGGTGCTGGACAAAGGTGGACTTGCCGCTGCCCGTATGCCCGATGATGCCGAAAAATTCTCCCTCCTCGATGGTGAGGTCGACCCCCCGCAGCGCCTGCGAGGCGAAGGGGGACTTGGCGTCGTACGTATAGGTCAGGCCCTTTGCAACGATCTGCATATCTCCTCCGCAAGTTCTTCCGCCGTAAACGCCTCGCCGACGGGCATGCCCGCCGCACGCAGTTTTTTACAGATGTACGCCGCACGGGGCAGCGTGAGGTTATATGTTTCCAATTCTTCGCTGCGGGCGAAGATCTCCTCCGGCTTGCCGTCCATGACCACTTCGCCGCGGTGCATGACGACGGCGCGGTCCGCCTGCAGCGCCTCATCCATAAAATGCGTGATGAGGATGACCGTCATGCCCTGCTCTTTGTTGAGGCGGCGGATGACCTCCATCACCTCGCGCCGGCCCTGCGGATCGAGCATGGCCGTGGACTCGTCGAGAATCATGATCTTGGGCAGGATGGCGAGCACGCCAGCGATGGCGATGCGCTGCTTCTGCCCGCCCGAGAGGCGGGAAGGCGTAGCCGCACGGAAGGACTGCATGCCGACGGCATCCAGCGCAAAATCGATGCGCCGGCCGATCTCCTCGCGCGGAACGCCGAGATTTTCCGGCCCGAAGGCGACGTCGTCCTCGACGACGGAGGCGACCGTCTGGTTGTCCGGGTTCTGGAAGACCATGCCGGTATTTTTGCGGATATCGAAGGTGAGTTTTTCTTCGCGGGTATCCATGCCGAACACCTGCACGCTCCCCTCCGTCGGGGTGAGAAGGACGTTGATCAGCTTGGCAAGCGTAGACTTGCCGCTGCCGTTTCTGCCGAGAACGGCGACGAACTCGCCCTCTTCGATCGAAAGGGTCACCCCGTTGACGGCAAAGGACTCGTCCTCCTCCCGGTAAGAATATTTGACGTTGTCAAAACGAACCGCTTCCATAGTATCCAATATTATAGCAAATCGCGCAAGATTTAACAACGATTTCGGGGCAGACGGAGACGAATTTCACCCCTCTATGATAATTCTTTGACATTTTTCACCGATTACAATTGACTATTTGCCGCAAAACCTTTATAATATGGAATGGAAGCGCGCGGCGGGCAAACGCCGCTGCGCATTCCGAAACTACAGACTGAAAAAATCAGATTCGGAGGTTATATTTTTCTATGAAGAAGATGACGATCGACGGCAATACCGCCGCCAGCCACGTCGCGTATGCCTTCTCGGAAGTCGCGGCCATCTATCCCATCACCCCCTCCTCGCCGATGGCAGAGGTTGCGGACGAATGGGCGACGGCCGGGCGCGTCAACATGTTCGGCCAGAAGCTGCGCCTCGCGGAGATGCAGAGTGAGGGCGGCGCCGCCGGTGCCGTGCACGGCTCTCTGTCTGCCGGTGCGCTCACCACGACATACACGGCGAGCCAGGGCCTCTTGCTCATGATCCCCAACATGTACAAGATCTCCGGCGAGCTGCTCCCGACCGTTTTCCACGTCAGCGCGCGCGCGATCGCCGCTCATTCGCTGAACATCTTCGGCGACCATCAGGACGTAATGGCCTGCCGCCAGACCGGCTTTGCGATGCTCGCTTCCGGCTCGGTTCAGGAGGTCATGGACCTCGCGCTCGTCGCGCACCTGTCCACGCTGAAGGCAAAGGTGCCTTTCCTGCACTTCTTTGACGGCTTCCGCACCTCGCACGAGGTCTCTAAGATCGACGTCATCGACTATGACGAAATGAAGGCGCTCGTCGACATGAAGGACATCGAGGACTTCAAGAGCCGCGCCCTCAACCCCGAACACCCCATCCAGAAGGGCACCGCGCAGAACGGCGATACCTACTTCCAGAACCGCGAGACGGCCAACAAGTACTACAACGCCACCCCTGCCATCGTCGAAGAGATGATGGAAAAGGTGAACAAGCTGACCGGCCGCAGCTACCATCTGTTCGATTACTGCGGCGCTCCCGATGCGGAATACGTCGCCGTCATCATGGGCAGCGGCGCCGACGCGATGGAAGAGACCATCAACCGCATGAACAAAGAGGGCCACAAGGTCGGCCTCATCAAGGTCCGCCTGTACCGCCCCTTCGTTGCGGACAAGTTTGTGGCGGCCATCCCCGCAAGCTGCAAGAAGATCGCCGTGCTCGACCGCACCAAGGAACCCGGCTCCCTGGGCGAACCCCTCTACCTCGACGTCTGCTCCGCGCTCTTCGAAAAGGGCGTGCAGAACATCCAGGTCGTCGGCGGACGCTACGGCCTCGGCTCGAAGGAGTTCAATCCCTCCATGTGCTACGCGGTCTATAAGAACCTCGAGCAGGCGGAGCCGAAGAACCACTTCACCGTCGGCATCTACGATGACCTGACCAATACCTCGCTCGACTTCTCCGAGAAGTACGACGCCGCTCCCGAAGGCGCGATCTCCTGCAAATTCTACGGGCTCGGCTCGGACGGCACCGTCGGCGCGAACAAGGATTCCATCAAGATCATCGGCGACCATACCGACATGTACGCACAGGCTTACTTCTTCTACGATTCGAAGAAGTCGGGCGGCATCACCGTCTCCCACCTGCGCTTCGGCAAGACGCCCATCCAGTCTTCTTACCTGATCGACAGCGCCGACTTCGTTGCCTGCCATAACCCTTCGTACATCACCCGCTACGACATGCTCACCGACGCGAAGGACGGCGGCAAGTTCCTCCTCAACTCCCCTTGGAACACCCTCGAGGAGCTGGAAAAGAACCTTCCCGCAAAGGTCAAGCAGCAGATCGCGAAGAAGCACCTCAAATTCTACAACATCGACGGCATCCAGATCGCGTCCGATATCGGCCTGAACGGCAAGACGAGCACGATCATGCAGTCTGCATTCTTCTATATCAACGACAACATCATGCCCTACGAGCAGGCTGCCGACTACATGAAGAAGGCCGTTTACAAGAAGTTCTCCCGCAAGGGCGACGCGGTCGTCAACATGAACTACGCCGCGATCGATGCGGCAAAGAGCGGCCTGGTCGAGGTGCAGTACCCCGAAAGCTGGGCAACGGCGACCGAGGGCGCTCCCATGGCTGCCGTGGCGGATGACGAATACTTCAAGAACGTCGTTCATCCCATCCTCGTTCTCGAAGGCGACAAGCTGCCCACCTCTGCGTTCAATGCAGACGGCCACGTCCCCGTCGGAACCACCAAGTTTGAGAAGCGCGGCGTTGCCGTCAAGGTACCGAAGTGGATCGCTGAAAACTGCATCCAGTGCAACCAGTGCTCCTTCGTCTGCCCGCACGCATGCATCCGTCCGGCCGTCATCGACGACGCGACCGAGAAGCCCGAGACCTTCGTCACCAAGCCGACGACCGGCCTCAAGGGCACGCAGTTCCGCATGCAGGTTTCTCCTTTGGACTGCATGGGCTGCGGCGTCTGCGCGAATGTCTGCCCCGGCATGAAGGGCAACAAGGCGCTCGTCATGGTCCCGCTGGAAGAAGTTGTCGACGCCGATGCGAAGAACTGGGAGTTCTCCCAGACCGTACAGCAGGCGGATACCTCCTCGATCAAGCGCACGACCGTCAAGGGCAGCCAGTTCAACCAGCCCCTGTTCGAGTTCTCCGGCGCCTGCGCGGGCTGCGGCGAAACTCCGTATGTCAAGGTCGTGACCCAGATGTTCGGCGACCGCATGGTCATCGCGAACGCGACGGGCTGCTCCTCCATTTACGGCGGCTCCTCCCCGACCTGCCCTTACACTGTCAATAAAGAAGGCCACGGCCCCGCTTGGGCAAACAGCTTGTTCGAAGATAACGCAGAGTTCGGCTACGGCATGAACCTTGCATACAGCGCGCGCCGCAGCAAGCTCGCGGACGAAGTCCGTCAGCTCGCTGAAATGTGGACGGGCGAGGACAAGGCCGCATGCGAAGAGTGGCTCGCAAACATGAACGACGCGGAGGGCAGCAAGGCTGCGGCCGCGAAGCTGATCAAGGCCTGCGAAGCGTGCACCCACTGCGGCAATGACTGCGACGCACTCGTCGAAGAAGTGCTGAAAGCAAAGGATTGCCTCGTGAAGAAGTCCATTTGGATCTTCGGCGGCGACGGCTGGGCTTACGACATCGGCTACGGCGGGCTCGATCACGTCCTCGCTTCCGGTGAAGACGTCAACGTGCTCGTCCTCGACACCGAGGTGTATTCCAATACGGGCGGCCAGGCTTCCAAGTCCACCCCTACCGGCTCGGTCGCGAAGTTCGCTTCCTCCGGTAAGCGCGTCAAGAAGAAGGACCTCGGCATGATGGCGATGAGCTACGGCTATGTGTACGTTGCGCAGGTGGCGATGGGCAGCAACAAGCAGCAGTTCCTCAACGCGCTCATCGAGGCGGAAAAGTACCACGGACCTTCGCTGATCATCGCTTATGCGCCCTGCATCAACCACGGCATCAACATGAGCAAGAGCCAGGAAGAAGAGAAGCGCGCCGTCGATTGCGGTTATTGGCAGCTGTATCGCTACAACCCGACGCTGAAAGAGGAGGGCAAGAACCCCTTCACCTTGGACAGCAAGGAACCGACCGGCGATTATCAGCAGTTCATCCTCGGCGAAACCCGCTACTCTTCCCTCAAGAAGACGCAGCCGGAAGCCGCGGAAAAGCTCTTCAAGGAAAACGAAGCCGAGAGCAAGGCCCGCTACGAAGGCTACAAAGAGCTCGCAAACAAGGAGTAATCAGTAATCTCCCTTGCGATACAAAAGATGAGAGGGGCGCCCGCACGGGCGCCCCTTTTGTATTTATATGACTGCCGCCATCCCTGTTTTGTATTTATATGACTGCCTCCTCCCTGTTCCGGCATGCGCGGATGCAGAACCCTTTCGATGAAAAATATCTGACAAAATTGCACGCATACTTGACATATCCTCCATGGACGAATTATAATATGGACGAATTATAATATAGATACGGTCAGGGCGATCCTTCCTGTAACCGAAAATTTTATAACGTAGGAGAGATATGAAAGCATGAGAGCAAGAGATTTTCGCCGTTTGGCATGGACCCACCTGCACGGCAACTGGGGCACGATGGCACTGTGCACGCTGATCTATTCGCTGATCATAGGTGCATGCGCCGCGCTTGCGATCTTCTTTGTCGGCGGGCTGGCAGCGATCTTGCTGGGCGGCGCCTTTTTATTGGGGCTCGCGGTCTTGGTACTGACGACGGCGCGCGGCGTTGCGCCCCGCATCGAGCAGCTGTTTGACGGATTCCGCAACTATGCGTCCGCACTGGCACTCAGTCTCCTGATTTGGATCTTTACCTTTTTATGGACGCTGCTGTTCTTTATCCCCGGCATCATCATGTCGTACGCCTATTCCATGAGCTGGTTCATCCTCGCGGATGACCCGAACATTCCCGCCAACGAGGCGCGCAAGCGCTCCATCGAGATGATGCGCGGCAATAAGTGGAGATTGTTCTGCCTGGATTTCAGCTTCATCGGCTGGATCCTCCTGAGCATCCTGACTTTCGGCATCCTGCTCTTTTGGATCATGCCCTATATGCAGACGGCACGCGCTGAATTCTATCAGGACCTGCTCGCGCAGGAATATGCGGCGCGCGAAGCAATGAACGCCTCTCAGGCGGCGCAGGCTGAACCCGAACAGGCTGAATCCGAACAGGCTGAATCCGCAGCGAATGAAACCGAAACGGACGAAGAACCGCATAATGACTGACGGCACAGCCGAAAGATCATCATTGAACGTAAAAATAGGCCCGCAGCCGAATGGCTGCGGGCCCGCTTTTTCTATTCACAACAATCGATCAGCGAGATGCCGAAGTGGCCGACAGGAATCTCCCTCGTTTCAAAATTGACGAGATATACGAAAATCTTCGGCGAGGCAACGCAAGGAATGCCCGCCCAGCGGACTATTCGTGAACCGCCCCTCGCCCGTGATCGGCTCGGCCGCGACGCGACAGTTTTCATAAAAATGCCTATCAGCCCGCCGATCCCGCTTTACATGAGCGGGATATTGTTCTCGCGGCAATACTGCTCCGTCTTTTCGTCCCAAAGGGAGACCTGCACCTCGCCGATGTGCATCTTGTTGAGCAAAAACATGCACAGGCGGGACTGGCCGATCCCGCCGCCCATCGTCAGAGGCAATTCCCCCGCGACGAGCGCTTTATGGAAGGGATACTCCAGCCGCTCGAGACAGTTTTCCGCCTTTAACTGGGAAACGAGGCTGTCCTCATCCACGCGGATGCCCATCGAGGAGATCTCAAAGGCACAGTCAAGCACGGGATAATAGAGCACGATGTCTCCGTTCAGAGCCCAGTCATCGTAGTCGGGCGCGCGGCCGTCGTGCTTTTGCCCCGAACGCAGCCGGCCGCCGATCTGCATGATAAAGGCGGCGCCCCGTTCGCGCACATACGCCGTTTCGCGCTGTTTGGGTGTGAGATCGGGATAGAGATCTTCCAGCTGCTGGGTGCTGACAAAGCAGATCTCATCCGGCAAATAGTTATCGAGGGCGGGAAACTCGGCGCAGATGCGCTCCGCCGTCGCCTTCAGGGCCGCATAGATCTTGCGGACGGTCGCCTGTAAAAAATCGATGTTGCGATCCTCCCGACGGATGACAGCCTCCCAGTCCCACTGATCGACATAAACGGAATGCAGATTGTCGAGATCTTCGTCGCGGCGGATCGCGTTCATGTCGGTATACAGCCCGAACCGAACGCCGAAACGATATTTCCCGAGGGCATAACGCTTCCATTTTGCGAGCGACTGCACCACTTCTGCCGTTTCGCCCGTCGCCTTCAGGTCAAATGAAACGGGGCGCTCGACGCCGTTGAGGTTATCGTTGAGACCGCTCGCGCGGGAAACGAAGAGCGGCGCGCTGATGCGCGTCAGGTTGAGTGCCTGTGAAAGTTCTGCTTCAAAGACGGTCTTGACCTCCTTGAGGGCGCGTTCCGTCTCGATCAAAGTCAATTTCGGCGTATACATAGAGTACCTCGCGTGATAGAATACGTGTTTTGCGGCTCTGTTACGGCCGCATCGTCTCGTCCGACTCCGCCGCAAACGGCCCGCAGCGGCGAAGATCGTACAGGACGAGGTCGGCGTCCGCACAGATGGCCGACCATGCCGCTTCCGGCTGCCCGTCGTACACGGCGCAGGTATGCATGCCGGCCTGCTTTGCAGCGACCAGAGCCCTGCCGTTGTCTTCAAATACGGCACAGGCCGCGGGCGAAACTCCCAAGCGCTGCGCGCTCTGCAAAAAGATGTCCGGGAAGCTCTTGTTTTTGCCCGCATCCGCGACGGTGACGAAGGCGTCAAACAGCGATTCGACGCCGCCCGCCCGCAGAATGGGGAGAAAAAACTCGGGGGAAGATGCCGTCGCCACACACAGGCGCAGCCCCGCCGCGCGCATGCGGCTGACCAGCTGCACCGCTCCCGGCTTAAAATAGCGGGCTCCCTCCTCCGCCTTGTAGCGGGAGAGGGAAAGCTCCCGCCATTCTTCAATGATATCGGCCGCATTTTCCCGCGGGAAGTAGCGCTGTACCGTGAGGGCCGCGCTCTCCGCAAAACCGAGGTGAGCGATCTCCTCCGCGTACCCGTCAGGGACGGCCATTCCGCGCCGCGCAAAAAATGTTTCGTCCACTTCCTGCCAGATGCGCGCGCTGTCGATGAGCGTGCCGTCCAGATCGAAGACGGCCGCACGGATGCTCTTCCAGTCGATCATGTATCCCCTTCCGTCACATCGGCCCAACCGTTTATGCCTCGCACAGTACTGTGCAAAGTCGCAAATTTTATTTACAGGCCGCGCCGAAAGGCGTGGTCCCTACAATTTCATCCTCAATAAGCGCGCGCGAAGAGTACGACGTGCTTTGCTTTTTTACCGCAGCAGACGCAGGTTTCGGCCGTTTCGTCCTCGACGATGACGCGCGCAGACGCGGCGGTCTGTTCCTTGATCTTTTCCTCGCACTCGCGGCAGCCGCACCAGCCCGCCTTGACAAAGTTGCCCCCTTCGACGCCGCGCAGCAGTTCTTCGACGGAATCCGCCCCGACGACGCGCTCCTCTTTGCGCCTTTTCGCCTTTTCGTACATACCTGTCTGGATGTCGGCGAGCAGCTTCTTTACCGTATCGGCTGCGTTCTCGCGCGAAACTTCAGACTTTTCAAAGTTGTCGCGGCGGACGACCGTCATCTTGCCCGCCTCGATGTCGCGCGGCCCGAGCTCGATGCGCAGCGGAACGCCCTTCATTTCCCACTCGTTGAACTTCCAGCCGGGGCTGTTGTCGGTGAGGTCAGATTCGGCACGGATCCCTGCGGCGAGCAGCTCCGCCTTGAGCGCGGCGACCGCCTCGAGGACTCCCTCCTTTTTCGCCGCGATGGGAACGATGATCGCCTGTACGGGCGCGACAGCGGGCGGGAGCGCCAAGCCGCGCTGGTCGCCGTGCACCATGATGATCGCACCGATCAGACGGGTGGAAACGCCCCACGACGAAGTATACGCATACTTATGCACGCCGTCCTTGTCCAAGTACTGTATATCGAATGCCTTGGAAAAATTCTGCCCGAAGTAATGGGACGTGCCCGCCTGCAGGCTCTTTCCGTCGTGCATCATCGCCTCCATGCCGAAGGTAGCGACGGCACCCGCAAACTTCTCCTTTTCCGTCTTGCGGCCGGTGAATACGGGGATGGCGAGGCAGTTCTCGGCAAATTCTTTATAGACGCCGAGCATCTTCATCGTCTCCTCCATCGCCTCCTCTTCGGTGGCATGGGCAGTGTGACCTTCCTGCCAAAGAAATTCACTCGTCCGCAGGAAGGGGCGGGTCGTCTTTTCCCAGCGGACGACGTTTGCCCACTGGTTGATGAGGATGGGCAGATCGCGGTACGATTGCAGCCACTTGGAGTACATCTCGCCGATGACCGTCTCGCTTGTCGGGCGGATGACCAGCGGCTCTGCGAGCTCCTCGCCGCCGCCGACGGTGACTACCGCAACTTCGGGCGCAAAGCCCTCGACGTGCTCCGCCTCGCGCGTCATAAAGCTGTACGGGATGAGCAGCGGGAAGTATGCATTCTGATGGCCGGTCGCCTTAAAGCGGGCGTCCAGCTCCTTCTGAATATTCTCCCAAATGGCATAGCCGTACGGACGGATGACCATTGTACCCTTGACGGGGCCGTAATCGACCAGTTTGGTGCGGATCACGACGTCCGTATACCAACGGGGAAAATCCGTTTCGATGTCTGCGATCTGATTGACGAACTGATTGTCTTTTGCCATGATGCCTCCTCCGAGCGCCGCTGCACCGCGGCGCGAAAAAACAAAAATATGGTGATACTGCCATCAAGTATACCATATTTTTTCAAACAATACAATTCATTTTTCACTTTTTTTGCCGCCGGCGCACCTTTTTCCGCTGAAAACGCCCGCCCGGGCCCCGCTCGGCCGTTCCCTTTCCCGCACGGACTGCGGCGGGAATACGGCTCGCGCTGTTTCCGGACAGGGCCGCACGGAAACACCGCGCACGGCAGACGCGCGTCAGCCGTCGTTGCGCCCCTCCTTTGTGCGCCAGATCATGGAAACAGACCCCGGCCCGACGTGCGAACCGATGACGGGTCCCATGATGCTGATCTCCGGGCGTGTGCCCCAGCGCGCCTCGACGAGATCGGCAAGTTCCTCCGCCTGCTCCTCCGCATCCGTATGGACGATGCGGATGATGCGCCCCTCCCCGACGGGAGGCATCTTTTCCATCCGCTCGAGGGTGCGGGAAAAGGCCTTTTTCATCCCCTTGCACTTTTCGAGGACGATCAGCTTGCCCTCCCGCGTAAAGGAGAGTACCGGCTTGATCTTGAGTACGGTGCCCGCCGCCGCGGCGATGGCGGAGACGCGGCCGCCCCGCTTCAAATAATACAAATCGTTCGCGATGATCGCGTACTGCAGATGAAAAGGGATCTCCTTGATCGCTTCGCTGGTTTCTGCGGCGCCCTTCCCTTCCGCACGCAGGCGTACCGCCTCGCGCACGAGCGCGCCCTGACCGATGGTCGCGGCAAAGGAATCGACGGCGTAAATATGGCAGCCGGGATGCTTGGCGGCAACATCCCGCGCGGCCTGCGCGGCGACATTCGCCGTGGGCGAAAGCCCGCCCGAAAGGGAGACGTGGATGATCTCGCGCGCGCCGTCCGCGATCAGCCGTTCAAAGTGCGCGCAATGCGCGTCGTACGTGAGCATGGACGTGCGAGAAAAGCCGCCCGCACGCAAGCGGCGGTAAAAATTGACGTACTGCTCGTATTCGGCAAAATTGTCGACCCCCTCGCTCAGCGCGCCGTTCTCCTCCATCGTAAAGGAAAGCGGGACGATGCGGATATCGTGCTCGCGCGCATAATCGCGATAGAGGTCGCAGGTCGAATCTGATGAAATGACAAAACTTTCTTCCATAGGTATCTCTCCGTGGTTCTTATGTAAGGTCCGATTCAAAAATTGCGGCAGAGCGGATGCCCTGCCGGGAAAATGATCTCAGTCACAGCGGATCTCTTTGCTCTTCCAAAGGACGGCGACGGCGCCCGGGCCGACGTGCGTACCGATGACCGGGCCCATGATGCTGACTTCCGGTCTTGTGCCCCAGCGCGCCTCGATCATGGCGGCGAGCTCATCCGCATCCTTCTCCGCATCCGTATGGACGACGTGGATCACGCGCCCCTCCTCGACGGGAGGGAACTTTTCCATCTTTTCCAGCGCATACGCGAACACGCGCTTCATGCCGCGCACCTTGTCGATGACGGACAGCTTGCCGTCCTGCGTGAAGGAGAGCACCGGCTTGACGCCGAGCGCACTGCCGACGATCGCCGAAGCCGCAGAAACTCTCCCGCCCCGCTGGAGATAGAAGAGATCGTTCGCGGCGATCACATATTGGAAATGCAGCGGCAGATCCGTGACGATCGCATACGCCTCGTCGAGCGTTTTGCCCGCGTCGCGCAGGCGCACCGCCTCGTACACCAGCTCGCCCTGCCCGATCGTAGCCGCCAGTGAATCCACCACTTTCAGACGAAACGCCGGATATTGCTTTTTGACATCTTCCGCCGCCTGCCTCGCCACATATATGGTCGAAGCCAAGCCGCTGGAGATCGTAAAATGCAGGACGTCCGCCCCGCCATCCTTCGCGATCTTTTCAAAATGCGAATAATGCGACTCGTAGTTCAGCATCGACGTACGTGCGGAAACCTTGTTGCGCAGCTGCACAAAGAAGTCGACATATTGGGCATAATCGGTAAAAGCGTCGAGGTATTCCCGGACGACGCCATCCTTTTCCATCGTGAATGAGAGCGGGGCAAGGCGCACGTCGTGCGCGCGGACGTAATCGGCATACAGATCGGCCGTCGAATCGGTCGATACGATAAACTTCGACATAGAGCCCCCTTTTTTCTTCCTTCCCTGTGCGGAAATGAATATTTTCATACAGTATACCATAATCGTTAAACTTTGTAAACCATCTTACGCAATCTTTTGCCCTTTCTTTCCGATCGGCCTGTTTTTTACGGCCGCGGCCTTCCAAATTTACAAAAGAGTGTACGAATTCCGCAAAAATGACTTGAAAAACGGGCACGTTTGGATTATAATAGAAAGGACTCATCGGGAGGCTTGCGTATGGAAAAACAGGATTGGATGAACTTACAGAGCGGCACAGACGTGCGCGGCACGGCTATCGATGGCGTTGCGGGAGACCCCGTTACGCTCACCGACGAAGCGGTGCGCGGCATTCTGCGCGCCTATTGCCACGGCCTCGCGCAAAAGCTCGGCAAACAAAAGGTGACCATCGCGGTCGGACACGATTCCCGCCTTTCGGCGGGGCGCATCGTCGCCTGCGCGGCGGATGCGATCGCGGACAGCGGCTGCGACGTGCTGCTGACGGGCCTCTCTTCCACCCCATCCATGTTCATGCTGCTGCAGGAAAGCGACATCGGCGCGGATGCGTCCGTCATGATCACGGCAAGCCACCTCCCCTACCAGAAGAACGGGCTGAAATTCTTCACGAAAGAAGGGGGTCCGGAGGGAAAGGATATTGCGGCATTGCTCGCCGCGGCGAGCGAGGGCAGGGCCCTCTCCGCTGCCGAGCGCGGCAGCGTGCGCGAGCTGCGTTACATCGACCGCTATGCGGCAGGGCTCGTGCGCTTTGTACGCGAAAAGACGGGCTGCGAGAAGCCGCTGGAGGGGAAAAAAGTCATCGTGGACGCGGGCAACGGCGCGGGCGGATTTTATGTGGACAAGGTGCTCCGCCCCCTCGGCGCCGATACGGAAGGAAGCCGCTTCCTCGAACCGGACGGCCGATTCCCCAACCACATCCCCAACCCCGAAGACAAGGGCGCGATGCGCGCCATCTCCTCGCAGGTCAAGGCGGTGGGAGCGGACTTCGGCATCATTTTTGACACGGACGTCGACCGCGCGGGCGCCGTCGACGCGGAGGGCGAAGAGATCAACCGCAACCGGCTGATCGCGCTCATTTCCGCCATCCTGCTCGCCGAGCGGCCGGGTACCATCGTGACCGATTCGGTGACGAGCGACGGATTGGCGGCATTCATCCGCGGGCGCGGCGGCAGGCACTGCCGCTATAAGCGCGGCTACCGCAACGTCATCGACAAGGCAAAGGAACTCAACGCCGCTGGCGAATACGCCCCACTCGCCATCGAGACGAGCGGGCACGCGGCGCTGCTCGAAAATTATTTCCTCGACGACGGGGCCTACCTCGTGACGCGGCTGCTCGTATGCCTGGCGCAGCTCTCCAAAGAGGGAAAGGACATCTCCGACCTGATCGCCGACCTCCCCGAACCCAAGGAAGCGGCCGAAGTGCGGCTGGGCTTTACCGACGCGGGCAGAGCGGACTTTAAACGGTGCGGCGCGGCGGCCATCGAAGATATCCGGGCGCGCATCCCCGCACAGGCGGGCGCCTCGCTCGCCCCGGACAACTATGAGGGCGTGCGCATCAACTTTGACCGCGAACACGGCGACGGCTGGGCCTTGATCCGCCAGAGCCTGCACGAGCCCATCCTCCCCGTCAACTTTGAAAGCAACGCGGAGGGCGGATGCCTGCAAATCGCCCGCGCGCTCTGCGCATTGCTCGCCCCCTACGGCGGCGAGATCGACCTGACCAAACTCAGACAATACGCGCAGCGATGAGCCGCGCTTTCCGAATATACACTGAATATTGAAAAGGAGACTTTACGTATGAATGTTCGGCAATTGACGGTCAACTCCATCCGCGTCCTTTCTGCGGATGCGATCCAGAAGGCAAACTCCGGTCACCCCGGCCTGCCGCTCGGCAGCGCACCCATCGGCTACACCATTTTCGCGGATTTTTTGAAATTCAATCCCAAGGATCCGAAGTGGGACGACCGCGACCGCTTTGTGCTCTCGGCGGGGCACGGCTCCATGCTGCTGTATTCCCTCCTCTATCTGTTCGGGTATGACCTCTCGAAGGAGGACCTGATGAACTTCCGCCAGCTGGGCTACAAGACGCCCGGCCACCCCGAATACGGGCACACGCCCGGCGTAGAGACTACGACCGGCCCGCTCGGCCAGGGAATCGCCAACGCCGTCGGCATGGCGCTCGCCGAGGCGCACCTCGCCGCGACCTTCAACCGCGAGGGATACCCCGTCGTCGACCACTATACCTATGCGCTCTGCGGCGACGGATGCCTGGAAGAGGGTATTTCTTACGAGGCCTGTTCCTTTGCCGGCGCCCACAAATTGGGAAAGCTCATCCTCTTCTATGACGACAACGACATCACCATCGAAGGGAATACCGACATCACCTTCCGCGAGGACGTGGCGATGCGCTTCAAGGCGCAGGGCTGGCAGGTCCTGCACGTGGACGACGCCAACGATCTCGACCAGCTGCGCCGCGCCGTGCGCAAAGCCAAGGCGGATACGGAAAAGCCCTCCCTCATCATCTGCAAGAGCATCATCGGCTACGGCTCGCCGCTCGCCGGATCGCAGGACTGCCACGGCGCGCCGCTCGGCGCGGAGAACGTGCAGAAATTAAAAGAAAATCTCGGCTGGACCTGCCCGCCCTTCGAAGTGCCCGACGAAGTTGCCGAACACTGCGGCGCGATCGCGCGCAAGGGCGCGGCAAAACAGGGCAAGTGGAAAAAACTGCTCAAAGAATACGAGCAGGCCTACCCCGAGCTTGCGGCCCTGTATAAGCAGTACATGAGCAATGAACTGCCCGACCTGAAAAAGGACGCGGATCTCTTCGAATTTGCGAAGCCGGACGCGACGCGCGGGACGAGCGCGACGGTGCTGAACAAGCTCGCCGACCTTTTGCCCAACCTGATCGGCGGCTCGGCAGACCTTGCCCCTTCCAATAAATCCAACATGAAGAAGAGGGCCGACTTTACGGCGGAAAACCCCGCCGGATCCAACATCCACTTCGGCATCCGCGAACATGCGATGGCAGCCATCGCCAACGGCATCCAGCTGCACGGCGGCCTGCGCGCTTACTGCGCGACCTTCTTCATCTTTTCCGATTACATGAAGCACGCCATGCGCCTTTCTGCGCTCATGCACCTGCCCGTCACCTATATCCTCACGCACGACTCCATCGGCGTGGGCGAGGACGGCCCGACGCACGAACCCGTGGAACAGCTGATCGCGCTGCGCTCCATCCCGAACATGAAGGTGTACCGCCCGGCCGACGGCAAAGAGACGGCGGCCGCATGGATCAGCGCGCTGACGGGCAACGGCCCCACCGCACTCGTGCTCACCCGCCAGAATCTGCCCCAATACGAGCACTCCGGCCTCGAAGCGCTGAAGGGCGGCTATGTGCTGGCCGACAGCGCAAAGGCTGTACCCGACGTGCTGCTCATCGCGAGCGGTTCGGAAGTCGAGCCGTGCATGAAGGCAAAGGAGATCCTCAAAGGCAAGGGCGTCGATGCGCGCGTCGTATCCATGCCGTGCATGGAGGAATTCGAAAAGCAGCCGCAGAGCTATAAGGACGAAGTGCTGCCGCCCGAAGTGAAGGCGCGCGTATGCGTGGAAGCCGGATCCCCCTACTCCTGGTACCGCTATGCGGGAGAAGCGGGCGAGATCATCGCCATGAGCACCTTCGGCGCCTCTGCGCCGGCCAACAAGCTGTTCGAAATGTTCGGCTTTACGGCGGATAACGTCGTCGAAAAGGCGTTCCGCTCTCTCAATAAAGTCTGATCTTGCGAAAAACGATCCGAGATAAGGGCGCGCCCCGTCTGTAAACGGGGCGCGCCCTCTCTTTGCCCTCGCCGATCGCCGCGCGGCAACTATCCCTGCCGCGCCGACGAAACAAAGCGCAGCACGAGCGCCTTGCCCGCAAACATCTGCGAAAAAAAGATCTTGCCGCTGCGCAGCACGACATCCTTGCGATACTCCTTCCCGAACAGTTCGGCGCGCAGGGAAAGGACGCCCTTGGCCGCATCGTAGCGGCACTCGCCCGACGCACAGATGACCTTGCCGCGCCTGGGCACGGCGCGCAGCGTAAAGCTCTCCCCTTCCAGCGCGAGCACGACCTCGCGGTAATCGGCGAGCAGATCCCGCCCGCCGTATTCGGCGTATTCGCAGCGGTATTCCCCCTCGTACGGGCGGGCAAATTCGCGCAGCGAACTGAGCTCTGTGATCGAACAACCGCCCGCCGCAAGGGCGAGGGCGAGCGCCAAAATGACCGCCGACAGGCGGGCCGCGCGGCGCAGGCGCGGAAGACCGGTCGATTTCGTTTGATTTTTCCCCCGAAAAAGGATATAATGATAAAAAACGGATAATGACTCCGCCCAAAGTATGCGCCAACGCATCACTTTTATGCGGCGGGAACGGGAGAGCTATGAAATTCGACGTAGAACTGGTCGGCAAGATCGGCTCGATGGCGCTCATCGACAAACAGGACAACATGATCGACTATACGCGCGTGGCGCGCCTTTCGCGCGAGCTGCGGCCGGGATACATTTGGGTGTCGAGCGGCGCCACGGAGATCGGGCGGCTGGATTATATCATGCGCGCGGGAAAAGAACTGCCCGACACAGAGGAAGCGAAGGCGGACTATGCCGCGCAGGGCCAGGCCATCCTCATGCAGACGTACCGCCAGTACGTGGACAGCAAATACTCGGTCCGGCAGATCCTCGTCGAACATCACCACTTCAACGACCCCGTCAAGAGCGGCGTCATCCGCGACCTGCTGCTGCGCTGCCGCCGGCAAAACGCCATCCCCATCATCAACTACAACGACGCCGTCTCGCAGTCGGAGAACCGGCGCATGGAGATCTCGGCCCTGTCCAAGAGCCAGGCCGTCGTGCACGAATGTATCGACAACGATGAGACCGCCTCGCTGGTCGCCTGCCTCGTCAAGGCAGAGACGCTGCTCATCCTCACGAGCGTGGACGGCATTTATGCCGACCCGCACGATCCGTCCACACTGATCGAGGAGATCGCCGGCAAGGACGCGCACGAGCTCGTCGAGAACATTGAATATTATAAGAGCTGCTGCGAGGGCGCCTCGCGCAAGGGTGCGAACGGCGCCAAGGCAAAGCTGGAATATGTAAAGGAGGCCGCCGCGCAGGGCACCCGCGTGCTCATCGCCAACGCCAAATATTCCATCCGCGCCATCCTCTCCGGAGAGGTCAAGTGCACGCGGATCTGCATCCGCTGAACAGACAGCCGCCACCCGCGCGAAAGCGGGCCCGCGGTAAAAGCGAACCCGAAAGCGATCCGCCGTCGGCGGCGCCTATAAAAATCCCTTAGGAGGAAATCAGATGAGTATCGACAAGCGCTGGATCCAGCCATTTATGGAGGCCAGCTGGCAAATGGACGCGGGCGAAACGGAAAAAGCCCGCCAAATGTATACCGCGTTGAAACAGGACATGATCGCTGCCGGGGAATCGGATGTCGCCGTGCACATGATCGAAAATTGCATAGAAGCTTCGTACGTGCAGGACGAGATCAATGCACGGAAGGCGAACGGCGGCGACAGCAGCGCCATCGCCGAGCTGGAAAAGAAAAAGCGCGCCATTCTGCGCGGATAAGACAATGAGCGACAAACAAAACCACGAACAAAAAAAGAAGCGGCTGAAACGGCTCGGGATCATCCTGACTGCCGTCGGCGCCGCACTGACGGCGACCGGGTTCATCGGCTTTTTTGCCGCACTCGCAGGAGGCGGCGGGCCTCCCGTCCTCTTCTTTTTGTGCTTTATTGGGCTCCCAATGATCGGCGTGGGCTCGACCTGCCTGCGCTACGGGTACCGACGCGAAGTGACGAAATACGTCAAGGACGAGACCGTTCCCGTTTTAAACGAAGCTGCGGAAGAAGCACAGCCCGCCCTACGCTCCGTTGCCCGCGCCCTGCGCGAAGAGGACAGAGGAGATGCCGTCATCTGCCCGCACTGCGGGAGGGCTAACGATACCGACGCGAAATTCTGCGACGGCTGCGGCAAGCCGCTCGCGCGCATCTGCCCTGCCTGCGGCAGAGTCAACGATGCAGAGGCAAAGTTCTGCGATAACTGCGGCGCTCCGCTGCAGGAGGACCGTTGAAACCTTAATTTATGTCAAACAGAGTACTAAATAAGCGATAAAATTATGCGGGGCGTGCAGCCTGAAATGCTGCACGCCCCGCTCTTTTTCTTCTTTAGCCCTGCTCGACCTCGTAATGGCAGCCGGACATCTGCGTCGGGGGAAGCGTTTCCCCTTCCTGCATATGGACCTTGCCGATCACTTTGCCGTTGGAATCGATGACCTTGTAGTTCGCCGTCTTCGGCGCGGTGTCACCCGAATTGAGTCTCATAACGATTACCTCCTGTTCTGAGATACCGCCAGTATGTGCAACCTCGCCAATGCTATACAGCCTTTCAGAAAAAAATCTGCCACACGATCAGTAAAAGGGCGAGCAAGGCAAGATAGACGGCAAACGGCCACAGCCGCGCGCCGCGCATACACCGCAGCATGCCGCGCACCGAGAGCAGCCCGCTGACTGCCGCGCAGAAGGTGCCGACGGCAAGGCTCTGCCAAGACACGGCGGCCACAAAGCCATCCGCCAATAATGCCGATAAAAGTTCGACGGCGAGGGCCCCCGCGATGACGGGAACACTGAGTAAAAAGGAAAAATCTGCCGCCTCCTCGCGCGAAAGTCCGCAAAAGGTACCGGCCGCCAGCGTGACACCGCTGCGCGAGAGCCCCGGCAATACGGCCAAGGCCTGTGCAGCCCCCACTGCGAACGCCCGCCCTGCCGTGAGCGGCCGGGGCGGAAGGTTCCGGCGCATCCTGCGGTCTGTAAGAAAGAGGAGCAGCGCCGTCAGAGCAAACGCCGCCCAGAGCCATTCCCCGCCGAAAAAGAGGCGATCGATCGCGTCGCCAAGCAAGCCCCCGACCAATGCTGCGGGAATGGTTGCAAAAATCAACCACAATAATTGCCGGCGCGCATGCCTGACCATGTCCAGCAGCCGGCGCGCATACACGCAGAGCACGGCTGCCAGCGTACCGGCATGCAGCATGACGCCGAGGAAAAGATCCGCCCCGCCCGTATCGACGCCGAGGATGCGCTCAAACAACAGCAGATGCCCGCTCGACGATACGGGCAAAAATTCGGTCAGTCCCTGCACGATGCCGAGCACTGCAGCCTTCCACAATTCCATCCTATGACCTCCGCAAGCGCGCCTGTCCTTTTCTCCCTCTATCTGTATGCCGTGCGCCCGAAAAAAAGACTTGGACAGCCCCTCCGGATCAATGAAAAAGCAAGCTCGCTTTATACGGGCTTGCCATAGTACTACGTCATGTATAATCAAGATGAATGGTGAAAAATACTTTGATTTTTAAGCGTTTTTATGCCGTCAAGCCACCACGCGGTCACCCGACGCATCATAGCGGACGACGCCGCTCTGTAAGACCTGCGTCTCCCCGTGCACGGTATAGACGATCTCCGCGCAGAAATAAGCCGGCTCGGTGACGGGAACGGTCACTTCGATTGCGGAAAAGAGATTGAGATCGTCCGTCTGCGTACGGCTCACGGCCTGCATCCGAGAGGTATCGGACATATTTTCCGAACAAGCGTACAGCGTCAATTCGACCGGCAAAACGGAAGAGCCGACGGCAAATTCATTGCGGGCAACGGCCGTGACGGTGCCGTCCCCGTTGCCCTTCAGCCGAACGGAAAGGAGCGCAAACACATTCCCTTCCCCGGCACACGACGCAAACGAAAAGCAGACAGCCAGCAAAAGCAGGAGGCTCAGCAGAACAGAGATCCTCTTCATCCCCTTTTCCCCCGCAGCAGATAAATAAACAGCAATACGAGCAGCGCGATGAAGACGGCAAGAAAGGCAGAAAGGACGAGCATGGGCGTATTTTGCGGGATCGTAATGATCCAAACGGTGGCGCTCGCGTCATACATACTGTCTTTGATGGCATAGACGACTGTCACGATCAGCCCGACGATGGCGGCAAGGATCAGTACGCCGATGACGACGAGCAGGGCGATGCGCACTTTTTTGGACCGAATATAGCCAAGCCCTGCAGATCGAACCGGCTCTTCATTCCGCGCACGGCGTATTTCTTCCGAACGCTCTCCGTCCGCAGCGCCGAAAGCCTCCTCGGCCTCTACATCCTCCTCCCGGATCTGGAGAAGCTCAAAAATGTGCGCTGCCTGTCCCGGCTGCGGGCGGCTCTTTCCCGATTCCCAGCGGGAAACCGTCTGCCGCGTGACCTGCAGCAGGTCGGCCAGTTCCTGCTGGGATAGTCCCTTTTCGTCGCGGTACCGTATGATTCTTTCACGAAAATCCATAAATTCCCCTGCTATTGCGAAATCCCCTCTACCGCACAGCGCGCCGGTGCGACAAATTACAGATATGATTATAACACGAATGCGGGAGAATGTCAATCCTTGCAACCGAGATACCCCGCGGCAGCGTGCTCGGCCAACGCACCGCCCGAAGCAAACAAAAAATTTTTCTAAAATTCGCAGAAAAGAAGGCAAAAACGATTGAAAAATTTACTCAAATACGATATAATAATAAAGTATTTTATATGGGGATGTAGCTCACCCGGTAGAGCGATACGTTCGCAACGTATAGGTAGTCAGTTCGAGTCTGATCATCTCCACCAGTGTCGACAGAGTTTGAACACCGCAAAGACGGAATACATTTTCGTCAACGGTGTTGCGGGCTTTGTCATGGAAAGAGAAAAGAGCGGTGTATAAAAAGCACCGTTCTTTTCTTAATATCTGATTAGTCCAAGTATGAAAAAAATTTTTGTATTCAGGAGATTTAGTGCAAATGCAAAACGAAAGCGCTGATATAAATTTTAACGAAGAAATAGGCAAGATATTTGGGGTAGATTACATTGAAATACTACCCAAGAATGAACTTAAATTTAAAGTAAACGTAGTTGTAATGCATCCAACCACAATAACAAATTTTTATAAATTATTCAATAGTTTTATAGATGAAATGGAACGAGCAAAAGATGAAACATCAGCATTAAATATATTTAAACAAAATTTAATTCACTTTAAAGAACAGTTTGATGTATCAATGGAGAAGATCCGAGAAAATATAGCGGAAGCATTTAAAAATAATGCTGAAGTTTCTCTTGAATATAAAGGGGAAATTAAAGAAATTTATGAGAAAGTTTCTGAGCTTATAAAATAATGCAAAAGAAGGGAAGAGTAAATTTTTGATCTTCCCTTCTTTTGTAATGACTAAGCAATAGATGCAGATTTTTTATTATCATTTCGACAATCAATTAAAAAAATGCTGTCATCTATAAATTTCTCGGTTTTTGTTTCAATCAACATAGCTTTTACTTTTAATAGTTCATTTTGAGAAAAATAGAATATAGCATATATACTATCGGTGCATTGATTAGCTTTTTCGTAAATTGCAACTTGTTCAAAAATATGGGACAATCTTGAATTGCTAGCTAATTTGAACTCTGCAATATTTTTAGTCGCTGCTCCATATGATACTTTGACATCAGATTCTCCGCGCCCATTATTTGTTTCATAGTTAACGTCATATATGCTTCCGTACCAAACAAAGCGGAATAATCTTTGTAAATCATCTTCTTTAGCAATCGGTTTTCCGTCATAATATAGATTTTTATATCCATCACAATCCTCAATTATATGCTTAAACCATATTAATCTTTGTCGGATTTCTTCTCTTGCTGATAGACCAGTGATAATTGAGGGAAATTCTTTTTTATACGATTCTATGAGAGCGGCTGAATTTACATAAAACTTCTCTAATTGTTCGGTTGTTTCACTAAACGCATCTGTTGTAATTTTTTCTCTTTCACACTCTTTTAGTTTTACATAGTAATCATAAAGTTCTGGTATATATTGCAATGCTCCTATAAATGCTTGTTTTTCAATTCGAGCTATTGTAGCTTCGTTAGCTTTTTTCTTCTTTGTTTGACACTCCTTTTCATATGCTGAAACAGCTTTCATTATATAGTTTTCCAACTGGCTACGTATAGCTGCATTATCTATAATATTTCTTACTTTATCATAATTCCTTATTAAATCCTGTCTATTTATTGAAGGTTCATCTTTTCTAAGAATATCCCTTGGGGTTAAAAGTACAAATTCTCGATTGCCTTTTCTATTTTCTATATATGGCAGTATATATTCAATGCTCTCAAATGTTTCAGTGGTATAATTGAATCTTGAATCCAAAAAGAAAGTATCTAAATATCTCTTATCAATATTATCTAATGCAAACTGTTGCGTATACGTAGCAATATAATCTAAAATTAAATGAGTAGTTAAATCACTAATTTTATCTCTTCCATTTCCTTTAAATAATAGAAGAGTTTTTTCAAAATGGATTCCCGCACTGATTCCATGGGTTTGAAGAGAGAATTTAATATGCTTAGCAAAAAAGCGTGAAAACTCCTTGCCATTCCCATTTCCTTCATTTCCTGCTTTGGAATAACCCAACCAATTGTTTTTTATCTCGCTAAAATCAAAGAAAGTAGTTAAATCACCGTCGGTAAAACCGTAATCCGATTTTTTAGCTAAAAAGTGAAAATATTGTACAATCTGTTTATGTAAGTCTATGTATTCTGCTTTTTGGCTATTAAATATTAACATGGGGTCAATGAATAACGGTAAATCGCATACTAAGTTTATGTCAATAGCTCCATAATCCTCGACTTTTTGCTTTTCAATGTTAAAACATTCTGAAAAATACATATAACCCCTCATTTGTTTAAATATATCTTTATTATATCACTTCTATAAAATAAAAGCAATATCTATGTTATTACTTTATCAAAAAGGCATATCCCCGTCGTCTGCAATCTCTATGAGCGTAGGCGGCTTTTTTAATTCTCCCGTGAATTTGTTTACGGGAATATCTTTGCTTTTGTCAAAGTCATATACCGCCGTTATCCGTCGGCAGAACGCCGCCCACGTTTTCGGCTCTGTTTGCTGTATATTCGTATATTGTTCTTTTAATGAGAGGTTAGAAACGATATACACGGTATCATAGCAAGCCACGCGGTTATAGTGCCGCCCGCGTATGCGTATCGGCTGCCCGTCCAGATAGTCCAGT